>NZ_JBIWJO010000006.1:0-479042 GCF_044765245.1 Micromonospora sp. NPDC093277 | reverse complement strand
TGCCCCCGCGTCATCAAACGCGCCCGCCACAACTCCTACCGCGTCAAACGACCCACCGACAAGATCACCCGCCACAACCGACCCGCCATACCCAAGCTGGCCTGCCCAGACGCCTTAACTTAATGGCATTGGCTCTTGGTTCGCCAAGGTCGCCCTATGCACTTCGGGAAAGAGGGTCTGCTTCTTCCTGTATGGCCCCCGAGGAGAAGACCGGCAAGACCCGGTTCCACTTCGACACCCACGGCGAGCTCCTACCCGGTCCAGGACAGGTGAGCACTCATCCTCCCATGATCCGCGAACAAGGCCAGGTGCACGCTTCTGCCGCCGACCGAGTGCTTACCCACCGCGGCAGACCCCTTCGTGGAGGCCCTTCATCCGATCGTGCCGACGAGCGGAAGTTGTCCGCTGTTTTGAACTACATCGACGCAAACCCCTGCGGGCCAAGCAGGGGAGGGCGCCAGCTCGAGACCCTGCACGGGGGGCTGCCCGCGACGAGCCCGCCACACGCTCACCTGACGGGGCGCTTGACCGGGTGACCGTCCGGCGGGTGCTGGTCCGGCCCGTAGCAGCGGCTGAAGGAGGTAAATGGCTTGCACGGGCGCCGGGCTGAGAGTTTGACTGCTCGCCATGACTTTCCCCTCACCGATCTTCGTCGCGGGTACGGGTCGTTCGGGAACGTCACGGATCGCCGACATCATCGGCGAACATCCGCTGATCCATCGGATTCCCATGGAGACCCGGTTTCTCGTCGACCCGGGCGGCCTGCGGGACCTGGCCGACGCGCTCACCGATCGGTACGACCCCACCGTTGGTGAGGACGCCCTGCATCGGCTGAGCGACTTCCTCACCGTACGAGTGCCCGGCCGGCGCGACGATCGCGGCAAGACCGTTCCCGAGCTGGTCGGCGAGCGGCGCTACCGGGACGCGGTGCAACAGCTCTGGCCGAAGTTGATCGCGTGCACATATGACGAACCGGCGCCCGCGGAAGGCTTCGGGAATGCTGACCGGCCTGCCGGGCCGTTCGAACCGCTGAGCCGCCGGCGGATACTTCCCAGGTATTTCAGCGACCGGAGCGAGCTGCTCGGAATCTTGCGGGGCCTGATCGACACCATGTTCGGCGGAGCAGCCACCGACGCGGGCAAGCCGACCTGGTGCGAGAAGACACCGTTCAACCTGCTGTGCATGGAGTTCCTCTGGGAACTGGTCCCCGAGGCGACCATCGTGCACATCAAGCGTCACCCGGTCTCAGTGCTCGCATCCCACCTGGCCCAGCCATGGGCACCGCCCACCGTCGACGGCGCGCTCGCCTACCTCATGCCGGTCTACCACCGATGGCTCACCTGGAAGAACACGGTCGACCTGACGGGCAGGCGATACATCGAGGTGAAAGCAGAAGATCTCGCAGCCGACTGGCCCGGGCAGCGCCGCGCCCTGTTCGAGCGGCTCGATGTCGACGACTTCGTCACCTCTTCAACGTTTCAGTCGCACAAGCTGACGAGCCGCAACAACCAATTCGACAACGAAACCCGCGAGTTCATCGAAGCAGCATTCGGCAAGGTCATCCCGGCCATGGGATATGAGTGACGGCTCCGGCTCTCCACCTTGACGTCGTCGTGTCGCGCCCCTCGAACGCCCGGTGACGCTGCTTCAGCCGAACCGCATCGCGGACCACTCGTTCGCGACTGCGTCCGGCCTCGACCGCTTCCCTGCGGCGCCGCCAGTCTCGCCGGGTGGCATCGGCTGCGCGGTCCGGGTGGATTATCGGATGCGTTCGTCGGCTGTTTAGCTGATCGTTGTTGGATGATGTTGCTGGTGCCCGCCGATGTGTTGCGCCCCCGCCGGCCAGACGAGCACTTCGCCGACGAGGCCGAAGCGGCCCGCCAGGCCGGAATCGATGTCGCTGTGATCGACCACGACGCTGTCGTTCGCGGACAGACGGACGGGGCCGCCGTCGACAGGGTTCCCCAGAGTGCGGACGCGGTCTACCGGGGGTGGATGCTGCGAAGTGAACAGCACGCGGCACTGGTGCGAGCCCTCGCGGGTCGCGGCGTGACCGTGCGGACCAGCCCCGAGCACTACCGGCGGGCGCATGAGCTTCCCGGGTGGTACTCCGCGATCGAAGGCCACACTCCGCAGTCGGTCTGGACTTCCGGCGACGATCGCGGCAACTTCCTCCAAGCGTGCGCGGCCCTCGGCACCGGCCCGGCGGTGCTGCGTGACTACACCAAGTCGATGAAGCACTACTGGCATCAGGCGTCGTTCATTCCGGACGTGACCGATCACGACGCGGCATGGCGGGTGGCCAGCCGGTTTCGGCAGTTGCGCGGTGACGACTTCGCCGGCGGCTTTGTGTTGCGCCGGTTCGAGTCGTTCGTCGGGGCGGAGGTGCGGACGTGGTGGGTCGAGGGTTTCTGCCGCTTGGTCACCGCGCACCCCGATACCCCGGAGCACCAGCCACCCACAAAATTCGACCTGACGGCCGTGGAAGCCCCGATGCGGGCCTTGGGCCTGCCGTTCGTGACTGCGGATCTCGCGTTGCGCGATGCCCCGCCACACCAGGTTCCAGGGCCCGAAGTCACCATGGCAGACCAGGTCGTCGGCGTCGAACCTGCCAGCACTGGCCGCCCACCCCGACTTGGCGTTCGGGCGGAAGCCGTGTACCGCGTCGTGGTAATCCCGCAGGAGGCGGGCCATCGCGATCAGCCCGGCATCCTCGACGACCTTGGACCACGCGGCGCCACCCGACTCGCCGTCGAGGTAGGTGAGAACCTCTCGGCCGTCCGTGTCGACACCGAGCAGCCGAGGCGCGTAGGGGAAACCGACCGATTCCAGGTGCCGCAGCAACTCATGGATGGTCGGCGACCACGGGTGCATCGGACGGCGCACGGTATCGCCGATGCGTACAACGTGGCGATGCGGGTCATCCTGGAGCACCTGGGGATCGACCATGCGCCAACACGATACTCACCCGGCCCGGGGCGCCACGAGCGCCGCAAGATCGATCTAGCCTGGCGACCACATCGAACGGACGATCATGGGTCACCCTGGATCAACGGCGAGGTCGGGTAGGCAGCGGCGGCGGTCGGCCGTCCGGGGTCACCGGACCGCCCACCAGACCCTGCTCGGCAGTATTGCGGCCCAGTTGCTCGTCGACCGGACCGCGGCGTTGGCGGCGGAGCTGCCAAGGGCGCTGCGCACGGTCGCCTGGGAATTCACCGGTTGAGCGGACGGGCGGGATACCGGGGCAGCGCGGGAAGGCGCCGTGTGATCTCATACCTGCCGATGACGACCCCCGACACCCCCGTTACCGATCCCGACGCCGCCACGGCCACGCCGCCGCAGGTGCGCCGCATGATCGTGCTCATGATCGCCAACCTGGCCCTGAGCGCCCTGCTTGCTGTCCTGATGCTGGTCTTCCGGGAGCAGTTGCTGGACTACCAGCTCGCCCACCTTGACCTGCCCGCCGGCACCGACCTGGCCGCCGCCCGAGAGGCGCTGCGCTCCTCGGCGTGGTCCCGCGTGCTACCCGTGGCGCTGGTCGCGCTCGCCTACCTGTGGGTGATCCGCGGGCTGCAGCGGGGCCAGCGAAAGGCGTACCGTCAGGTGGTCTTCATCTCGGTAATCGTGCTGCTCAGCTCCGGCCTGACCCTGCTCCAGCCGTTCCCCTGGTGGATGTGGGCGATCAACGTCGCCAAGGCGCTGGTGGCGGTCGCGCTCCTCTTCCTGGCCAGCCGGCCCCAGGTCCGCAGCCGGTTCGCCGCGACCGATCGGCCCGGCGTGTTCGACCGCTTCTCGTCCTGATCTCCCGGCCGCCGCCGCGCCCGCCCGCCGGGCGCGAGCGGCCGGCCAGCCGTACGGGCGGAGCGGGCCGGGAACGACCTCCCAGCCCGCAACGGTTAGACGGCCGCGTCCTGTACGGGCCGGGTGCTGGCGGCGACCATTCCTGCGGTGACCGGGGAAGGCCTGAAGCCTTTGACGATCAGGTAGACGCCCAGCGAGAACTCCCACACCGCGATGGGGATGGTCGCGATCGCCGTCACCGGCGACAGTCGGTCCCAGAGGCCGAACAGTATGCCGGCGTCGGAAACGACGAGCAGGGGCGCCCCGACGAGTCCGAGCACAGGAAGAACCCGTGGCACGAGGCGTGACTGGTACAGCAGGGACCCCAGCAACAGGGCGTTCACGGCCGGAATGAGGCCTTGGCTGAGAAGGAAGATCGAGTCATAGAAGGCGACCAGCGCCTGGCCGGTGACCAACGCATCTGTTCCGGCTCCGGCCTGCCGCAGGGCCACGACCGTCAGGAGGCTCGCGACGCCGACGAAGATGCTGGCGGCTTCGAGAATCCGGGCGCTGACGAAGCCCAGCGCTCGGGCTTCGCCCTGCCGCTTGACCACCGGGTACAGAACGACGGCGGTGCCGATGCAGGCGAGGGCAACGATCACCTCAAGGACGCCACCGATGACGTCTGGGGTTTCCGACGTGCTGCCGACGATGTAGTCCGCGTCGTGCACCGAACCGTACAGGGCGAGGGTCGGAATCGAGGCAAAGGTGAGCACGTAGAACCCGCCCGCGACCAGCGCGGTCCTCCTCAACGAGTCCATCCGGGGCTCCTTCGTCACCGTCGTTCAATCGATGATGGCCATGGATCACCCTCCTGCGGATCGGTGCGAAGGCGAATCGGCCACTCGGGCAATCCTCGCGGCGTCGATGGAACCAGGGGGTCGCCGGCGCGCCACGCATGACCCTGATCCGCTGCTTCGGACACCTGGGTCAGGCGATGATCGTCTCGGTCACTGATCGCCTCCGACCACCGACCCGATTCGGAACTACTCGTCTACCGATGCTGGTGTACCGCCACCAGCCGCAGCTCGGAGGTGTACCGGTCGCCCCGGTCGTCGGTGAGCCAGGTCTGCGCCGGCGTGGGCAGCATCTCCGTCACGTTCAGCCGCGCCCCCGGGTCCTTGCGGGCCAGCCGGCGCACCGCCTTGGCCAGGATGTTCACGTACACCGGGGCGTCGAAGTCCACGAAGAACGGCCTCGGCTCGCCGGGCAGGACCACGAAGACGAAGCGCGGCAGGCCGTGCTCGGCCTGCCACCACCGGGCCCGGACGAACCGCCGGGCCTCGTCGCGTTCGTCTGCGAACTCCAGCGTGCCCGCCCCGAACCGCCACGCCTCCCGGGTCACCACCATCCGGTCGATGGTCACCCGCGGGGAGTGGTCCGCGTCCGGCCGCAGGTTGAAACGGTCCAGCACCCGGTTGGTCATCGCGAAGCCGAACACCTCGAGCAGGTCGAACTCCGCGCCGTCGGGCAGCACGACCACCAACCGGCCGTCCCGGTCGAGCACCGGGACGTCGGCGCTCATCACGGTACGCGGACGGTGCGGGTCGGCGGTCCAGTCCACCAGCCCGAGGTAGTAGTCCTCGGGGCGGACCAGGGTGGGTTGGCTGCGCGCGGACCATCTGGGCAGCTGCTCCTTCGGCAGCATCGGCAGGATCCGGGGGTCGGGGAAGTCCCGGCTGGTCTCCGCCAGCAGCGTGGCCGGGTCCGGGTGCTGCCGCACGAACAGCGAGGCGCCGACGGTGTTCAGGGCCAGGTGCAGCTCGCCGAGCACCAACTCGAAGTCTCCCCGGCTCACCGCTTCGGCGCTGGGCGCGGAGATGATGACGTCCGGGCTGACGTAGCGGGCGAGTTCCCAGCCGGGGCCGGCGTCCCCGAACGCCGCCTCCACCTCGGGGGCGAGGTCGGACCAGGCGAGCTGGACCCGGCGTACGCCGGGGGGAGCGCCGACGATCTTCGCCCACCGCTCGCGCAGCTCGGCCTGGATTTCCGCGATGCCCTCGGCCGCCTCCGGGTGCGGGATGGGCAGACACGCCAGCCAGAGCGTGTTGAGGTCGACCCGGCCGGTCCGGGCCAGCAGGTCGTCGTGGACCCTCCGCAGGCGGGCGCCGATGAACTCGGCGAACCGGCCGGTCACCCAGCGCGCGGCGGTCAGGCACAGCCCGAGCGGGCCCAGTTCGTCGAGGACCGGGGCGCCGACGACCGCCGTGGCGGAACGCCGGCAGTCCAGGTAGACCAACGCCCGGCAGGACGCCGTACGGGTGCCCTTCTGCCGTTGCGCCGGCGATCGGGTCAGCTCGGCGAAGTCCTCCTCCAGCGCGGTGACCGCGGCTCTGAGCCGGGCGCCGTCCTGGCCCGCCGCGCGTACCCGGTCGCGGGCGTGTTCCAGCGCGTCGAGCTTGGCCAGCGCACGCCCACGGAGTCCCGGATCGCCGATCCGGTCGAGGGCGGCGCGCAGGTGCCGCTCGGGATACGCGTCGGCCGGGACCTCCAGCCGCCACGCGATCCAGCGCTTCGCGGCGAGGTGCTCCAGCGCCTCGACGACCTCGGCCACGGCGACCGTCCGGCCGAGCCCGGCGGAGACCTCGGCGGCGAGTTCGGCGACCTGCCGTATCCCGTCGCAGCGGACGAAGACCGCCCGGTGCAGCGGCTCGACCGGCTGTGCGGGCCGGCCCGGCACCAGGATCGAGTCCTCGGTGGCGCGGACGAACGGCTGGCGTCGGGGCGGGATCCACTCGCCCAGGGCGGCCTCCTCCGAGATGGCCTTGGCCAACGTGTCGACGGCCCAGCTGGAGAAGTAGACGTTGGAATCGGCGATCAGCCCGGTGCCGGTGGTCACGGTGAGGCCGCGTACGCCGGGGTCCAGCGTGCCCCAGCCGACCGGGCCGAAGAAGCCGATGGTGTCGTTCTTGACGCAGAACCGCTGCCAGTAGTGCGCGACGAGTTCCTCGCGCTGCCGGGGCATGCTGGTCCGCCCCGCCGCCGTCGGTGACCAGTCCAGGAACGGCTTGATCCCGGTACGCAGCAACGCCGGGTTCTGCCACGCGAGGGCGGCCTGGAACCGCTCCGACCCGGCGACGTCCTGCAGTTCCCGCGCGGTACGGACCGCCGCGTCGGCGAAGTCGGTCAGGAACCCGTCCCAGTCGGGTCCGGACAGGTTCCGCCCGGGGGTGAACCGGTCGGCGGCATCCGCCAGGCCGAGCGGCGCGAGGCGCAGGACGCCGGCGACCGGGAAGCCTGGTCCCCGCAGCGCGAACTGGGACCACAACCGCCACTGACCGTCACCCAACAGGATCTCCGCGGACATGGCCGTGCTCACCTCCACACGCTCCGCGCCCGGCACGCCGGACGGGTGGTGGCTGGACGGCACGGCCGAGCGGGCGTGCCCACCCTGCACCCTTGTCGCCGCGCCGACCGGGCGCCAGGGAAGGACGGGCTGCGCGTTCGTCTCCCCGCCGACGCCGACGCCGACGCCGAGCCGACGTTGACGCCGCCCCGGCCCGGGACGGCCGCCCGGACCGGGGCCGGCCGTGCCGTCCGGTCCGGGCACCGCCGCCCGGTGGCGCTCAGTCGCGCAACAGCGGCAGCAGTTGGTCGCCCTGGCGTTTGATCTCCGGCAGGTAGGGCGTGTCGGAGAGCACGAAGTGGGTGATGCCGAGGGCCTGGTACCTGCGCAGCGACCGGGCGACCTCCTCGGCGGTGCCGACCAGCCAGGTGGTGCCCGCTCCGCCGCCGCCGAACCGGCCCGGGGTGGTGTAGAGGTTGTCGTCGAGCACCTCACCGCGTTGGGCGAGGTCGAGCAGCCGCCGCTGGCCGACGGCGGCCTGCCAGTTCGGGTGGCGCGTGCCGCCGTCCGCGCCCTGTGCCATCTTCGCGACCTTGGCCTCGGCGTCGGCCCACGCCTGTTCGGTGGTGTCCCGCACCAGCGTGGTGACCCGCAGGCCGAACTCCAGCGGGGCGTGCTCGCGGCCCAGCTTCTCGCTGAGCAGCTCGAGGCGCTCGATCCGCTCGGCCACGCCGTCGAGCGGCTCGCCCCAGAAGAGCTGGACGTCGGCCTCGGTGGCGGCCACCTCTTCGGCGGCCGGCGAGGCGCCGCCGAAGTAGAGGCGGGGATGTCTACGCGTGCCGTCGACGATCGGCCGGAGCGCCACGGTGGAGTCGGTGACCTGGAAGTGCTCGCCCTGATAGGTGACGTTCTCCTCGGTCCACAGCCGGCGCACGACCTGCAGGAACTCCTTGGTGCGGGCGTAGCGGTGGGCCTGCTCGCCCTCGCTGTCGCCGTACGCCGGCAGGTTGTCCTTGCCGGAGACGATGTTGACCAGCACCCGGCCGCCGGTGAGATGATCCAGCGTCGCGGCGGCCGAGGCGAAGTTCGCCGGCCGCCAGTAGCCGGGCCGGATCGCGATCAGCGGCTGGAAGGTCGCCGTCCGGGCGGCCAGTGCGGCGGCGACGGTGAAGGTGTCGGGCCGGCCCCAGCCGGTCCCGATGAGCGCGCCGGCCCACCCGTGTTCCTCGAGGGCCTCGGCGTGGCTGGTCAGGGTCTCCAGGCTGTTGTGGTGCTCGACGGCATCGTCGCCGCGATGGCCGGGCTGGACCTGGTTCGGGATGTACCAGAGGAATGTCATCGTGATCTTCCTGCTCTGGGTAACGGGGGAGTGGTCAGCCGAACAGCCGTGGCGCGTTGCGGACGGCGTTCGCGGCGACGTCCCGGCCGAGCCGGACGCCGGCCTCGTCGGCTGCCCGGGTGTGGATGCCCGACCACACCCGGGCGTCGGTGTTCTCCTCCGTGGGCCGTCGCCAGTCGACGTAGGTGCGGGTGGCGCCGGGCTGGCTGGGGCTGGTGATCGTGTACGGCTGCCGGGCCCGTGCCCCGAACAGGGCGGTGAGCACCTGCTCGGCGGCACCGGCGTAGGTGTTGTGCCCGCTGGGGTAGTCCGGGTGCGCGGGTGTCTCGTGCAGCGGCGTCCATTGGCCGTCCCCGTCGGCGGTCCGGATGGCGGTGACCGGCCGCCAGCGCAGGTAGGCGTATTTGGCGTCGGAGGTGGCGATCTGGGTGTCGACGAGCGCGACGTGGAAGACGGCCACCAGGCTCGCCCGCCACGCGACCGGCCCGGTGGACTGGGCGAGCGCGGCGCGCAGGATCCCGGTGTAGAGGGTCAGCGAGGAGCCGAGCCAGAACGTCGCCGTGTCGGTCTGCCGCGCGGTGCGTACGGTGCTGTCGGCGGCGCCGTACGCGCGGACCTCGGCCAGGTCGGCACGGTAGCGCGCCGAGCCCAGCGCGGGCGGCGGCCCGGGCCGGTACCGGTCCGCGCGGTCGAGCAGGAACGGCGTGGCGAACCGGGTTCCGGCCTGCTGGGCTGCGGTGAAGCTCGGTGGGGTGGGCTGCCAGACGCCCGGCCCCGGGTCAGGCGCGGGATACGCCGGGTTGACGGAGGCCGGGTCGAGCCCGTCGCCGGCCCGCTGGGCGAGCAGCGACCGCGCCTCGGCCTGCCCGGCGGCCACGCCACGGTTCTTGGCCGGCCCGTCGGGGATGCGGTCCAACGTGGTCCGCAGGGCCGCGTCGAGGGCCGGCGTGCCCTCGGGGATCAGGGTGCTCAGCGCGGTGTGGACGGCGGACGCGAGCGCGGCGTCCTGGTAGTGGCGCGCGGGTCCGGCCGGCGTGGTGCGTACCGCGCGGGCGGCCGCGAGCCAGCTGATCGCCCACGCGCGGCTGTTGGTGACCTGCGGCCGGGTGCTGGTCGCGATGGTGGCCGCGGTGGTGTCGTACCACTGCAGGGCGGTGTCGATCGGGGCGGCGGCTGCCGGCGCGGCGACCGGCAGGCCGGCCAGCAGCGCGGCGGCGGCGATCGCGGCGAGGCTCCGGCGCCAGCCGCGGATGGTCGGGAACGTCATCGGAGATCTCCGGGGGTAGTGCCGCCCTCAGGCGGGGGAGGAGACGGAGGTGATCGGGTCGGTGTGCTGGTCGGCCCACTCGGCGGCGATCTCGGGCGCGTCCGCCAGCTGGGACTCCGGTACGGCCAGCGGCGTCGACGCCTTCGCACCCAGTTCGACCAGGACGTCGCGCAGGGCCGACGCCGCCGCCTCGGCGTGTGCGGGCGAGGCGGCCACCGCCAGCGGCACGGCGGTGACGCCGGCCAGCTGCCGGTGCCCGAACTGGTCCAGGAAGACCTTCAACAGCCCGGTGAAACTGCCCTTGTACGCCGGTGTCGCGACGACCAGCAGCCGCGCGGAGCGCACCGCCGCGAACGGGTCCGGTCCGGCCTTCGCCCCGTACGCCGGCTCCGGTCCGAAGGACACCCCGACGATCTCGGCGAGCTCCAGTACCTGGACAGCGTCCGGCGACCAGCCCAGCCGGTCCAGTAGTGCCCTGGTCACGGCTTCGGCGACGCCTCGGGTCCGCGATCCGGCGCGTGGGTTACCGACCAGCACGACGACTTCCGGGGTCGACGGTCCGCCGCTCACCAGGCCACCCCCGTCGGCTGTGCCGGCGACCCGCCGCGACGGCGTTGGGCCGGGTCGAGTGCCGGTGGCTGGTAGCCGGTGTCGGCGGGGTTGAGGGTGGTGCCGGGCGGGACGATGGCGTCGATGCGGTCCAGCACGTCGCGGGGGAGTGTCACCTTGGCGGCGCCGAGCTGCGACTCCAGGTGTGCCAGGGTGCGCGGTCCGATGATCGCCGACGTGACGGCCGGGTGTTCCAGGACGAACGCGATCGCCAGGTGGATCAGCGACAGCCCGGCCTCGTCGGCGAGGGCGGCGAGTTGGTCGACGGCGGTGAGCTTGGCGGTGTTGGCCGGCAACCTCGGGTCGAACCGGGCCGGGAACCGGTCGGCCCGACGGGAGATCGGGGCTTCCAGCCCGGCGTGGTATCGACCGGAGAGCCAGCCGCCGGCCAGCGGGCTCCACGGGATCACCGCCAGCCCGTACCGCTGGGCCACGGGCAGCACCTCCCGCTCGACACCGCGGGCCAGGATCGAGTACGGCGGCTGCTCGCTGACCACCCGTTCCCGCCCGCGCCGCCGCGCGATCCACTGGCCCTCCACGATGGCCGAGGGCTCGAACGTGGAGGTGCCGAGGTAGCGGATCTTCCCCTGGCGTACCAGGTCGGTGAGCGCGCCGAGGGTCTCGTCGAAGTCGGTGTCCGGCTCCGGGCGGTGCGCCTGGTAGAGGTCGATCCAGCCGGTACGCAGCCGGCGCAGGCTGTTCTCCACCGCCCGGATGATCCAGCGACGGGAGTTGCCCCGGTGGTGCGGGTTGTCGCCGACCTGGCCGTGGAACTTGGTGGCGAGGAAGACCTCGTCCCGCCGTCCACCGGCGAGGGCCTTGCCCACGATCTCCTCCGACTCGCCCTGGGAGTAGACGTCGGCGGTGTCGATGGCGGTGATGCCCTCGTCGAGGGCCCGGTGGATGATCCGGATGCTGTCGTCGTGGTCCGGGTTGCCGCGTTGTCCGAAGTTCATCGCCCCCAGCGTCAGCGAGCTGATCTGTACGCCGGTGCGACCGAACGGCCGGTGCTCGACCATGTTCTCTTCCTTTCTTTCGGGATCAGCGGGACGCGGTGGCGGGCTGCCGGGCGAACTGGTTGGCCGGGCGGGGCAGCCCGTAGTGGTCGCGCAGGGTGCTCCCGGTGTATTCGGTGCGGAACAGCCCCCGGCGCTGCAGGATCGGCACGACGTGGTCGACGAACGCCTCCAGCCCGGACGGCAGCACCGGCGGCATGATGTTGAAGCCGTCGGCCGCGCCGCTGCCGTACCACTCCTCGATGGCGTCGGCGACCTGCTCCGGCGTGCCGGCGAAGGTGCGGTGCCCGCGCCCGCCGCCGAGCCGGCCGATGAGCTGGCGTACGGTCAGCCGTTCCCGCCGGGCCAGCGTGACGATCAGCGTGTACCGGCTCTTGGCACCCTCGACCTCGTCCTCGCTGGGCAGGTCGGCGGGGAGTTCCTGGTCCAGGTCCAGGTCCTCGGGATCGACCCGCAGGGTGGTGGCGAGCTGCTGCCGGGCGTACTCCGGCTTGATCAACCGGTCCAGCTCGTCCTCCAGCGCGCGGGCCTCCGACTCGGTGGCGCCGATCGCCGGCACGATGCCCGGCAGGATCTTGATGCTGTCCGGGTCGCGGCCGGCCTGCACGGTACGCCCCTTGAGGTCGCGGTAGAACGCCTGCGCCTCGGCGAGCGTCTGCTGGGCGGTGAAGACCGCCTCGGCGTAGTTGGCGGCCAGTTCCTTGCCGTCCTCGGACGAACCGGCCTGCACCAGCAGCGGGTAGCCCTGCGGCGAGCGGGGCACGTTGAGCGGGCCGGCCACCCGGAAGTAACGCCCGGTGTGCTCGGGCGGGTAGAGCAGGTCGTCGTCGCCCCACCGGCCGGCGTCCTTGTCACCGAGCGGCGCGGCGTCGTCCCAGCTGTCCCAGAGTTTCCGCGACACCTCGATGAACTCGGCGGCCCGCTCGTACCGGTCCCGGTGGGCGGGCAGCTCCTCCAGGTTGAAGTTGCGGGCCGCCTGCACGCCGGCGGTGGTGACGATGTTCCAGCCGGCCCGGCCGCCGCTGATGTGGTCCAGCGACGCGAACCGGCGGGCCAGGTTGAACGGCTCGTTGTACGTCGTCGAGGCGGTGGCGATCAGACCGATGTGGCGGGTCGCGCCGGCCAGGGCGGTCAGCAGCACGGTCGGTTCGAGGGTGCCGCTCGGCCGCCGGCCGATGCTGTTCCATAGCGCCGGGCTGTCGGCGAGGAACAGCGAGTCGAGCTTGCCGCGCTCGGCGATGCGGGCCAGGCGCGTGAAGTGCTCGACGTCGGTCTGCGCGTACGGGTCGCTCTCCGGCAGCCGCCAGGCCGCCTCGTGGTGACCGACGCCCATCAGGAACGCGTTGAGGTGCAGCATGATCATCCTTCCGTTTGTTCGACGCCGAGCGCCCCAAGCAGGGAGTCCCGGTAGGCGAGGAACTGCGGTTGCCGGTGCGACCGGGGCGCCGGCAGGTCGATGGGGAGGTCGACCGCGATCCGGCCGGTGTCGAGCAGCAGCACCCGGTCGGCCAGCGTGACGGCCTCGTCGACATCGTGGGTGACGAGCAGCACCGTGGGCCGGTGCCGGGCGCACAACTCGCGCAGCAGGTCGTGCATGCGCAGCCGGGTCAGCGCGTCCAGCGCCCCGAAGGGCTCGTCGGCCAGCAGCAGCTCGGGCTCGGACACCAGCGCCCGGGCCAGCGCCACCCGCTGCTGCTCACCCCCGGACAGCTCGGTGGGCCAGGCCCGTTCGCGCCCGGCCAGGCCCACCTCGGCGAGCGCCGCGCGGCCCCGCTGGCGTGCGTCCGGCCCGCGCAGGCCGAGGACGACGTTGTCCAGGACGCGCTGCCAGGGCAGCAGCCGGGCGTCCTGGAAGACGACCGAGGAGTGCCCCGGTACGTCGACCAGGCCGCCGCCCGTCGCGTCGCCGTCCAGGCCGGCGAGCGCACGCAGCAGGGTGCTCTTGCCCGAGCCGCTGCGACCCAGCAGGGCTACGAAGTCACCCGCGCCGATCTCCAGGTCGAGCCCGTCCAGGACGGTACGGTCACCGAAGCCACGGACCAGCCCCTGGACGCGTACGGTGCGGGTCGCGGTCAGCCCGCCAGCGTGCGTCGCCACGACAGCGCCCTTCTCTGCACGAGCCGGACGGCACCGTCGGACAGCAGCCCGAGCAGCCCGTACAGCACGAGCCCGACGATGATGATGTCGGTCTGGCCGTACTGGCGGGCCAGATCCATCATGTAGCCGATCCCGCTGGTCGAGTTGATCTGCTCGACTACCACGAGGGACAGCCACGCGGCCACGACCGCGAACCGCATGCCGAGCAGGAACCCGGGCAGCGCGCCGGGCAGCACGATCCGGCGGACGAAGACGCCACGCCGCAGCCGCAGCGACTCGCCCAACTCGACGTAGCGGCTGTCGATGGTCCGTAACCCGTTGTGGGTGTGTATGTAGACGGGCACGAAGACACCCAGCGTGATCGTGGTGACCTTCATCTGCTCGCCGATGCCGAGCCAGAGGATGAGCAGCGGCACCAGCGCGAGCGCCGGCACGGCCCGCTTGATCTGGATCGGTCCGTCGAGGATCGCCTCGCCCCACCGGCTCAGCCCCGCGACGAGCGCCAGCACCGTACCGATGCCGGTCCCGATGACGAGCCCGAGACCGGCCCGCTGGGCCGATACGGCCAGGTGCTCCGGCAGGCGGCCATCCGCGATGAGGTCACCCGCCGTCGTCACCACGGTCCAGGGCGCCGACAGGGTACGAGAGTCGAGCCAGCCGGCCGCCGAGCCGAGCGCCCACAGCGCCAGGAGCAGGAGCGGGCCGATCGCCGCCCCGAACCGGACCGGGCGGCCCGGCTTGAGCCGGCGCCGCGGCCGGCGGGCGGGCGTGACCTCCGCCGGCCGGGGCCGGGTGAGCACCGAGGCGGTCACCGGGCCACTCCCGCGGCGAGCGCGTCCGCGGCGACCGATTCGTACCGCCGGTCGTACAGGTCCTCGGCCCGGAACGGTTTGTTGCCGGTCTCCTTGGCCAGCAGGTCGATGGTCTCCTGGTGGCGGGCGATGGCCTCAGTCCAGCTCGCCGGGATGTCGGCCACGCCGGCGTTCTCGACCAGCCACCTGCCGTCGTCGGTGGTGAGGCCCTGGTCCTTGACGTAGTACCGCTCGATCCACTCGTCGGGGTGGGCCTCGCGCCACCGCCAGGCGCGCGCCCACGCCTGTACGTACTCGCGGATCGCGGCCGCCTTCGCCGGATCGGCCAGCACGGTGACCGGCACGTACAGGTGACCGGGGTCGTCCCGGAGACCGTGCGCGATCGTGGTGGCGCCGTTTCTGCCGTACTTGGTCTCGTAGCGCCTGATCTGCACGCCCCCGATCGGGGCGACCTCGACCTGGTGGCTGGCGAGCGCGGTCACGTAGACGTCGCCGGTGCTCGGCAGCTCCACCAGCTTGACGTCGTCCTTGGTCAGCCCGGCCTTGTGCAACGCCCGCAGCACCAGCGCGCCCTGCGCCTGCCCCGGGCTGTACGCGATCTTCTTGCCGCGCAGGTCGGCGAGGGCGGCGACGGTGACGCCGGGTGCGATGCCGAGCCGGTAGATGGCGTGGTTCAGCGGGTCCTGGCGGAACTTCGACGCGACGATCTTGGTGGGGATGCCCGTCCAGTGGGAGTGGATCGGCGGGATGTCCGCGACCGACCCGACGTCGAGGGCGTCGGCGCGGAACGCCTCCAGGGTCTGCGGGCCACCGCTGATGTTGGCCCACTCCACCTCGAACGTGAACTTCTCCGCCTCGCCGGAGAACTCGATCGCCTTCTGGTGTTCCTTGTCACCGATGACGAGCTTGGTGCCCTCGGGTACGGACTCCGGCAACGGTGCGCCGGCGGCCAGCGTCGCGGCCGGGGTCTCGTCGCCGGCGCACGCGGTCACGCCGAGCGCGACCACGCCGAGGGTGGCGGAGAGGAACGTCCGGCGGTCCAGGATGGATGGCGGCTTCACTTACGGCTCCTTCGTGGCTGCTTGCAGGGCGGCGTACCGCCCCATGTGGTAGAGGAGTGGTGCCCCGTCGCCGTGGTGGCCGCTCAGCGGCTCGGCCAGCACGATGGCGTGGTCGCCGGCGGGCACCCGCTGGGTCACCCGGCACAGCAGCCAGGCGACCGGTTCGTCCAGCAGCGGCACCCCGTACGGGCCGCGCCGCCAGCCGGAGTGCGCGGCGAAGCGGTCGATACCGCTGGTGGCGAAGGTCCGCGCCACCTCGCGCTGGCCCTCGCCGAGCAGGTGCACCGCGACGTGCCGCGCGCCGGCGACGGTCGGCCAACTCGACGACGAGCGCGCCAGGCAGAACGACACCAGCGGTGGGCGCAGCGACACGGACGTGAACGAGGTGGCGGTGAATCCCACCGGCGGGTCACCCGCGGCGGTGACCACCGCGACCGACGCGGCCTGCCGGCGCAGCAGGGCACGGAACGCGTCGGGGTCGACCGGAGCTGTGGATTGGGCGATGACGGACATGACCTTCCTCCTGATCGGGAGCGATGGGTACGCGCCATCCCCGCAGATGGGTGCGCGGCACCAGGCGGCCGTTGATCGGGGTCGCGGAAACGCTGCCGGTCGTCGTCGAGCCGGCGGCGCGGCGGTTGGGGAGAAGTCAGTGATGCGCGCTCAGCGGCAGCAGCCGCGCGCGCCGGTCCAGCCACGGCAACAACCCCGCGACACCGCGATCGCGGTGCCGTCGAGCGGGGGCTGCTGGCTGATCATGCCTTCGAGGCTAACCCATAATTCCTACCAGCAAAATAGGAGTTCTAACCACTGGGACGCCCCCGGGCGCGGTGATCGCGCACGACCCGGGCGGGCGGAGGCCGGCGCGCGGCCCCGAATCCCGTCGAGCGGGTGGCGTACTTCGCCGGACAGCGGGTATGCGCCTGCGCCTCTGTCGCCGGCAGTCGCCGGCAGAGGCCCTTGTCATCGCCGTCGGGATAGGGGAGTGCCCTTGTCATCGTCTCGGGTGGTGGCGGCGCCGGCAGGTCTGCGCATCCTCGGCCTGGCCACCACCGCGCTGGCGCTGCTGCTTTTCGCCCTGCTGCACGTGCTGGTGAACCGGCTCAGCCCGGTCGCGGACACGATCAGCGACTACGCGCTCGCCCCCGACGGCTGGATCTTCGACACGGCGGTTCTGGTGCTGGCCGCCGGCTCGGTGTGCCTGCTCGGCCCGCTGCTGTGGCGGCGACAGGCAGCCGTGCTCCCGGCCACCGCCTGCTACGCCGCCTGGTGCCTCGGTCTGGTGATCCTGACGGTCTTTCCGCGCGACCCGGTCGGGGCGCCGAACACCATGACCGGCGAGATCCACAAGTGGGCTTCCGTGATCGCCCTGCTCGGCCTGCCGCTCGGCGCGCTGCTGACGGCCCGGCGGCGGTGCGGACCGGGGGCCCGGGTGGTGGCGGTGACCGCCACGGTCTGCCTGGTCACCCTCGTTCCGTTCGTCTCCGCCTACCTGGCGAGTTCACCGCTGCGGCCGTACCTCGGGCTGATCGAACGGGCCGTCGCGCTGGGCGAGGTCGCCCTGCTGCTGTTGCTCGGCACGCTGCGCCTGGGCCTGCGGGCAATCACGAACCCGGCGGCGGCGGGACCGGCTCCCGGCGCGGTCCAGCCCGCGGGTGAGGCGGTCCGTCGGCTGGTCGGGCCGGTGCCGGAGCACGGTAGCCGGGCACCCGAGGGCTCAATCCTCCGCCGCCTGGTGCCCGTCGACCGCCCGGCCCATGCGGGTGACGGCCTCGGTGAGGATCGCCGGTGAGGTGGCGAGGTTGAGGCGTACGAAGCCGGTCCCGCCGGTGCCGAAGACATGCCCGGAGCTGAGGGCGACCCGGGCGCGGTCGAGGAACATCCTCGCGGGCCCGGCGAGGTCGCTGGCCACCCCGGGTCCGCCGTCCGGCTGCTCCGTGTCGATTCCCAGCGCAGTACAGTCCAGCCAGGCGAGGTAGGTGCCCTCCGGTCGGTGGTAGGTGACGGACGGGAGGTGCTCGGCCAGCAGCGCCGCCAGCAGCGTGCGATTGGCGTCGAGGCCGTCGAGGAGGAGATCGAGCCACTCCCCGCCGGCGTGGAACGCGGCGGTGTGCGCGATGACGCCCAGGTGACTGGGCCCGTGGCTGACCTCCTCGGGCATCCGGGCGAGGTCGGCGGCGGCCCGCGGCCCGGCGACCGCGACCGCCGCCTTGAGGCCGGCGAGGTTCCACGCCTTCGAGGCGGAGATCAGGGCGAACGCGTTCTCGGCCCCGGCCACCGTGAGGTACGGGGTGAAGCGCGCGCCGGACAGCACCAGCGGGGCGTGGATCTCGTCGGAGAGCACCCGCACGCCGTGCCGGTCGGCCAGCTCGGCGACGGCCTCGAGTTCGTCGCGGCGGTGGACGACGCCGGTCGGGTTGTGCGGGTTGCACAGCAGGAACGCCGGACGGCGGCCGAGGGCCCGGGCCCGGCGGAAGGCCTCGTCGATAGCCGCGGGATCCATCCGCAGGTCGGGTCCGAGCGGGGCCTCGATCACCTGCCGTTCGGCGTGGCTGACGAAGGCGTAGAAGGGCGGGTACACGGGAGGGCAGACCACGACCGCGTCGCCCGGGTCGGTCACCAGCCGGAGGACCTCGACGATCCCCATCATCACGTCGGGTACGACGGTCGTGTGGTCGACCCGGAAGGTGTGCCAGCCCCAGCGCCCGGCGGCGAAGTCACCGAGCGCCTCGGCGTACGCCGTCCCGTACGGGTAGCCGGTGTCGCCGAGGTCGACCGCGCGGCGGAGCGCGTCGGCCACCGGGGGAGCGAGGGGCACGTCCTGCTCCGCGACCCACAGCGGCAGCACGTCGGGCGGATGCATCCGCCACTTCACGCTGGTGCGCTGCCGCAGTTCGTCGAGCGTGAGCAGGGTGAGCGGGTTCCGGGTCGCGGAGCCGCCCGCGGAGAGGACAGGGTCTGCCACGCGGTCCACCCTACGGAGAGGCCCGCATCCCATGGGGTACGGGTTGAGCCGTGCGCCGGTTCGCTGCCGGTCGCCTGGAGTGAGCCGCCCCACACCGGCAATGCCGCGTTCGGTGCGCGAACTCGCCCGATTTGAAGATCAAGTGGGCAGTGCGGCGGCCCACCAGGCAGGCTGTCAGCTGTGACCGCCACACCCGACCCGCGCCTGCGTGAACTCGCCCTGCTCCGCCGCGTCCGCGACCGGATCGACCGGGACTACGCGCAGCCGCTGGACGTGGCGGCGCTGGCGCGCGGCGTACACCTCTCGGCCGGGCACCTGAGCCGGGCGTTCCGTGCCGTCTACGGCGAGTCGCCCTACAGCTACCTCATGACCCGGCGCATCGAGCGGGCCATGACCCTGCTGCGACGCGGTGACCTGTCGGTCACCGAGGTCTGCTTCGCGGTCGGTTGTTCGTCGCTGGGCACCTTCAGCACGCGCTTCTCCGAGCTGGTCGGCATGCCGCCGAGCACCTATCGCCGGCTGGCCGCCGAGGACGGCGCGGGCATTCCCGGCTGCCTGGCCAAGCAGGTCATGCGACCGATCAGGAGCCGGGAGCCCGCCCCGCCCCGCTAGGGCGCTCGCGTGGTCGGGTCCTTTGGACCTGATCGCACAGCCGAATCAGGCGGGACCCGGCCGAGTGCGTGATTCGTTCACGACATCAGGTCCAAAGGGAGCGAGAGAACCTTGGCTGCCGGGCGCTCGGCGACGCAGGCATCGTGCCCGAGGCCCGGCCGGGTGCGGGCCGGATCGGCGATCAGCGGACGGCTCAGCGCAGCTGGTTGATGCGGACCAGGTTGCCGGCCGGATCGCGGAAGGCACAGTCGCGGATCCCGTACGGCTGCTCGGTCGGCTCCTGGACGACCTCGGCGTTGCTGGCCCGCAGCCGATCGAAGGTGCCGTCGAGATCGGTGGTGGCCAGGGTGATGATGCCGTAGGTCCCCTTGGCCATCATCTCGGCGATGGCGCGACGCTCGTCGTCGGTGATGCTCGGATCGGCGGCCGGCGGGTGCAGGACGATCGACGTGCCGGGCTGGTTGGGCGGGCCGACCGTGATCCAGCGCATGCCGCTGTACCCGACGTCGTTGCGGACCTCGAAGCCGAGGGCGTCGCGATAGAAGGCCAGGGCGGCATCCGGGTCGTTCTGCGGGAGGAAGGCCGCGTGAATGGTGATGTCCATGGCGGTAACGCTATCTGCGGCCCATGACCCGGGTTCTTGATTCCTGATCGGTCTGGTCAACGTGGCGCCTTCCGGCGACGGCGGCGGGGACATATCCTCGATGTCCCTGGCCGCAGAGGGAGACATGGGAAACGCCGCAGACCCTCCCACCGCCCGCCGGTCGCCGGTACGCGACTGGGCGCTCGTCGCAGCGATGACCGTCGCGGCAAATCTGACCCCTGTTCTGATCGGCCTGGCGGTGCTCGCCGCCCTGGTGATCTTCCGCGACTGGGTGCCGTTGGTGTGGATCGCGCTGCCCGTGATCGGGTTCGCGGTGATCGGCACGGTGACGCGGCGGCCACGACTCCGTGGCCACGCCGTGCGTCCGGCCGCGGAACCCGAGCTGGCCACCCTGGTGCGGCAGGTCGCCGAGCGGATCGGCTTCCGCTTCCCGTTGCTCGTCCGGATCGTGGCCGAGCCGGACGTCGGCGTGCTGCGTACGAAGTCTGCGGGGTTCCGCACCTTCACCGTGTTCCTCGGCCTGCCGTTGGCGCGCCGGCTCACCGGTGCCGAACTCGCCGCCGTCCTGGCCCGCGAGTTCGCGTACCAGCAGCACGCGGGTGACCGGCGCACCAGGCTGCTGCTCGGGGCGCGGGACTCGCTGCTGGAAAGCATCGAGGGCCGGTTCCGGGCTCCGGCCGCCGTGGTCGAGCGGTTGCTGCGCGCGAGCCAGGCCCGCACCTGGCCGCTGGCCCTGGCTGCGGACGCGGACGCCGCCGCTGTCGCGGGGACCTCGGCGGTGCGCGACGCCCTCACCCGGCTCGGCACCGTCTCCGAGGCCTTCGACCTGCTCGGCGAAACGTCGGCGGAGGTGCTCGACGAGGACGGCGCCTACCCGGAGGATCTGTACGAGGCACTCGACGCCCTGCTCGCCGACCCGTACGTCGCGCCGCGCCTGGCGGCAGCGGCCGCCGACGATGACCTGCCGATGGCCATCGCGCTCGCGCCCCCGCTGGCCGTCCGCCTCGCCGCGCTGCCCGAGCATCCCGGCCTGGGCTGGGACGCTGGCGCGCCGGTCCCGTTGCGGGACGCGGACGGGCTGCGGCGGTGGTGCGTGCGGGAGTTGGTCAGCTCCGAGGACGGCCCGGACGGGCTGCGACCGGTCCGGCTCCTCGACCTCGAACCGGAACGTTTCGAGGTGGGCCTGCGGGAGGCAGCGGCGCATCTCGTCGAGGTGACCGGACAGGACTCCGTACGCGGGGCGGTGGCCGTCGCGGCCGACGCGGTGGCGGACGGCAGCTGGGTGAGGCTGGCCCGGGCGATCGACCCGGAGATCGGAAAGGTGCCGCGACCGATGCGGGCCGTCGCCGGACGCGACGTTCTGGTCGACTGTCTCGGCCGCGTGGTCGCCGGGGCGCTCCTGGATGCCGGCTGGTCGCGGGCCAGCCGGTGGACGGCGCGCGTGCTGCTCGGCCCTGCCGGCGCGCCGCTCGACGTCGAAGCGCTGGTGCGGCACGCCGTCGACAGCGCCAACCCGGCCGGGATACGGGAACTGCTCCCGACCTTCGACGAGCGGGCGGTGCGATGAGTCCCCGACGGCCGGTTCTTCGGGTCGCGCTGCTCGCGCTCGCCGCCGCGCTGCTCGGATTCGTCGTCATCGCGGCCGTACTCGGCTGGCAGGCGCAACGGTACGTCAGCGCAGAGGAACGAGCCACCACGGTCGCCGAGGGCACCGTCGTCGAGGACGGCATCGGAGACGCCGGAGACATCCGGGTCCGGTGGGTGGACAACACCGGGCGCGAGCACGTGCAGCGGTTCGGCATCTACGGCACGGACCGGTACCCGAAGGGGCAGACCTTCCCGGTCGCCTACGATCCGGCCGAGCTCGCCCCCCGCGGCTTCCCGGCCGACCCGGACGAGACCAGCGAGGCGGACGACCTCGTGGCACCGATCGTGATCGCGGGCTTCGTGACCGTACTCGTGGTTCTCGGCTGGATGCTGCGGGGACTGCTGTTCCGACGCGCCGCGGGGCGGTCCCGTCGCCTCATGACGGCGTCGGTGCTGTCGGGCGAGCGACCGGACGGCCAGCCGATCTCGGTCGGCAACAGCACCTGGATCGCCCTGGCGGAAGACCGACGCCACGACCCGGACCGTTGGCAGCGGGTCATGTGGCACCCGGTGGTCGACTCGGTGAGCGGTGCCGTCCCCGTCACGGTCCACGGTGACGTCTCCTCGAAGCGCCGGGTGGTCGTCGAGCTGCCCGGCCAGGTCCGGCTGGTTCCCATCGGCCGGCTGCGGCACCAGCCACCGAAGCGGGTGGTGCTGGAGGAACGCTTCGATGTGGACGGCAACCTGCACGATCTCGTCATCCTCCCGGCCGGGGCGTCGCTGCCCGGGAACCGGCGGTGGTGGGGGCGCGCGGTGATCTTCGCCCTGATCGGTGCGGCACTCGGCGGGCTCTGGGGCATCCTGTTCGCCGGCGGCGTCGCCGTGCCGCTGGCTGCCGCCGCGGGCGCGGCGCTACTGGTCAACGTCTGGGCGCTGACCGGAGCCGAGCCCTGAACCGTGCTGCCGGCTGACCGGGGCGTTCGGCAAGCTGGTTGCTGACCGCTGACGACCGGGCCACCCCGCGCCGACATCGCCTCGTCGGTGGGCGGAACCCCACCGACGAGGCAATGGTCAACGGGCGGGACTACTGCTCGACGACGGTGATCGTCGCCTCGCGGTAGTTGTTGCGTGTGTCGTTCTTGGTCGGGTCGTAGTTCTGCTCGATGTTGCCGGCGACGTCGACGGAGAACCAGCGGAACGTGGTCGTCTCGGTCACGTGGAACACCTGCCCCGGCTCACGGAACTCGGTCGCCTGGTAGCGCGGCGACTCGAGGGTGGGGCGGCTGCCGTCCGTCGTGTAGTAGACGGTGGCCGGCTCACTGGTCTCGAAGCGTACGTCGACGGACCCGACGTACTTCCCCGCTCCGGGCACCAGAGATGAGGTCGGCTTCTTGTTGTCCTTGCCCCACTCCGCCGCGATCCGGAACATCTCCACGATCCCGTTGGCGTACTCCATCGTCTCGGCGTGCCCGCTGACGAGGTTCGGGTCTCCCGCCCACGCCGGCTGGAACGAGCCGCCCTGCCAGTTGCCGGTGGCCGGGTTGTAGACCGAGCCGCCGACCTCCCAGCCGAACGCGTAGATCCCGTAGTTGAAGTAGAGGTCCTCGCGTACGTTGCCGGCCGAGGAGTAGAGGACGTCCGACGAGCCCCCGACGTTCTCCGGCGTGACGACGGTCTCCCGGTGCGCCTTGACCTGCGAGAGGATCCGGCCGGCCGACTGCCAGTAGAACGCCTCGTCACCCAGCGGCGGGCGCGGCGTGGTGATCCGCCCGTCCGCGATGTAGGCGCCGGGCTGCCAGAACAGCTGGCCGCCGTTGGAGTGCACCGACATCATGAACTTGATGTTCCGGTACTTCTCGACCAGCCAGATGATGTTCTTCGACTCGGGCTCGGAGAGCTTCTCCGGCCCCTGGTAGGTGTCGCTGACGCAGCTGGTCGACGCGCCCGAGTAGCCGTCGTGACCCGACCCGACCCGGTAGTTCCGGTTCAGGTCGACGCCCCAGGAGTTGCGCCGGGCCGGATCGGCGTCGGTGTCCGGGCAGTGGTTCGTCATGTTCCGGCGCTGCGAGGCGAAGTTGTAGAAGCTGTAGTTCGCCCCGTCGGGATTGTTGGACAGGATGAGGAAGACGTCGGTGTTGTCGACGATGTTCTTCGTTTCCTTGTCGGAACCGTAGTTGTGCACCAGGCGCTCGGCAGCCTCCAGCGACGTCGTCGCCGGCACCCACTCGCGGGCGTGGTCCTGGGCCTGGATCAGGACACCGGGCTTCTTGCCGTCACGGTGCTTGCCGATCCGCAGGACCGGGATCGTGGCCGGGCCACGCGGCACGTCGCCCGCCGGCGCGCCGGCGCGCTTCTCGTCGAGGAAGTCGGTCAGGGCCACCGGGACCGGCGTCGCCTGGACGATGCCGGTGCCCGCGTTGGTCCGGTACGGGTGCGCCCGGTCGATCAGGCCGCCCGACTGCGACTTCAGTGCGTTCGCCACCTGCGCGGCGGTGCTCGCGAGCGCCCCGGAGGCGTCCTTCGCGAGCAGCACGCGGACCGCCTTGCCGTTGACCTCGACCGAGAGCGGAAGGTTCGCCCCCGACCGGTTCACGAAGTCGACGGTGATGTCGTTGCCGCCCTCGTGGCCCCACGCCGCCGAGCTGGCGACCACCGCCGCCTGCCCGGTGCCGCCGATCGTGGCCTGCGCCTTGCGCTGGTAGCCGTTCGTCTGGTTCGGCAGGTAGATGATCTCGGCGATCTTCGGGTACTGGCGGGCGATCTCCTCGGCGCGGCTGTAGAGCTGCTGCGGAGTCCGGTAACCGTCGACGAAGTCCGACCGGTAGCCCGGCGTCGCCGTCAGCGGCGGCGTGCCGTCCTCGAGCCAGTTGGAGACGAATCCGGTGGCGACGCCGCCGGTCGAACTCGTGACCCGGATCTGGCTCGGGCGCGCGTCGAGCTTGAACAGGTTCCGGTGGAACATGTACTGACCGGAGTCGACGAACCGGCTCATCGTCCGGGCGAAGCCGAACGACGTGCTCGGGCCCGAGTCGTTCTCGAGCTGCATCCCGACGATCGGGTTCGTCTGCTGCCCGTCGGTGGTCCGCGCCTCGACGTAGAGGAAACCCTGGCCCTTCGTGGTGAACCAGTCGGCGCGGACGACCCGTACCGTCTGCTCGTGGCTGAGCGGCTGCACGGCCTGGGCGCGGGAGGCCTGGAGCCCGCCGTCGGCCTCGTCGCTCCACGCGAAGCTCTCGTCGTCGCCGAGGATCTCGACGCCCATCGTCTTGAGCTCGGCGACCTGCTCGGCGGTCACCACCGCTTCGCCTTCGATACCGGTCGGCACCCGCCGGAGGCCGTGCTCGAGGTCGAAGCCGGCGGCGACGACCTTGTCCAGCATGTCGGCACCGGTGAGCTGGATACGCGCGAGGCGTACCGGCTCCTGATCCTCGAGGTGGGATCGCTCCGAGCCCGCCTTGGTTGTCGACTCCGCGGGATCCGCGCCCGCGGGCGTGGTTGCCATGAGGACGCTCCCCACCAGGGCGGGTAGCGCGAGAAGCGCGATGCGCAGTTGTTGTGTGCGTCGCATTCTTCCCTCCTTCTGCTTGTGGCGTCGTGGTTGATGTGGTGGCCAACAGCGATGGGACCGGCTGGAACTGAGGGGAGCGTAGGGGTGTCCTTTGGTGACCATTGATCGACCGAGCCGGATTTGAGCATTACTTGAGTCGCGTGACGCGGTGGATCCGGCGGTCGCCGTCGCGTCGCAGCGCTGCGATCGCCGCCCGCGTCGCGTGGGTTTCAGCGCCGCATCAGCGCCGTTCCAGCCCGTGCAGCCACGGTGG
The DNA here is from genome assembly GCF_044765245.1 of Micromonospora sp. NPDC093277. Classification (NCBI taxonomy): domain Bacteria; kingdom Bacillati; phylum Actinomycetota; class Actinomycetes; order Micromonosporales; family Micromonosporaceae; genus Micromonospora; species Micromonospora sp. NPDC093277. The sequence continues at coordinate 454,126 of NZ_JBIWJO010000006.1, read as the reverse complement.
TTGGTGGCGACCGGGTCACCCGGTCACGTACAAACTGGAGGGCACATGATTCGCAGGACGGGCGCGCGATGGATCGCGCTCGCCGTACTCGCCGCCGTGGTGTTGTCGGCGCCGGGCACGGCCAACGCCCAGGACGACAAACCGGGTTCGCCGAAGGCCACCGACTGCCCGGTCGAGAACGTCGACGACAAGGGCAACGTCACCATCGTCTACGTGCCCGAGGGCACCACCTACGGGCTGTTCCACTGCCAGGGTGGGGACTGGCACTTCGGGTGGTACCCCTTCGACTCGCCGATGACGGCGACCGCCGACGTGATCACGGTGGACGGCCGTGGCGGTGTCAGGGTCGACGAGGCGGTGATCGACGGACGTGCGGGGGACATCCGGGCCGGCGAGGTCAAGTACATCCTCGACGCGGTCGGCGCGCCCGACCCGTACGAGCCGGACCAGGCCGTGGTGCGTACCGAGGACGGGAAGGAGCTCTACACCACCCGGGAGTTGACCGAGAAGACGTCCATCGCCGAGCTCGCCGACAAGGCCGGCACCGAGGCGCCCACGGTGGAGTTCACCAGCCGCAAGAGGCCGAAGTTCAGCATCACCTTCAAGTGCAAGTTGTTCCCGCCGTGGTGCACGATCACCATCCGGTGGTGAGGCCCGGCTGACGACGGGCCGCCGACGGCCGATCCGGTGCGGAGCCACCGGGTCGGCCGTCAGGCGTCGGCGGACCCGGGCGGAGCCGAGCGGCCCGATGGCCCACCCGCCGATCCGGCACCCGAGAGGGTGGCCCCGGCGGCCAACCTCGCCCGGATCCCCTCGGCGTCCGGATGGGCGAGCCCGTCGAGAATGGACAGCGCCTCCTGCCAGACCCGCCGGGCGGTCCGCCGGTCGCCGACGTCGTCGTGGATCTCGCCGAGGTCGGCGAGGCTGAGTGCCACGTTGTACGGGTCGGCGAGCTGGCGATACAGGTCGATCGCCCGGTGGTAGCAGTCGACGGCCCGTTTCGGGACGCCGAGATGGCGGTACGCGTAGCCGAGGCTGTCCCAGGTCGCCGCCTGGCCGCTCCGGTCGTCGAGCCCGCGGAACAGGTTGAGGGCCGACGTGCAGTACGCGACCGCCTGCCGGTGGTCACCCAGCAGGCCGTGGCACCAGCCGATGGCGTTGAGGTGCCGCGCCTGCGTGGCGGCGTCGCCGGTGTCCTGGGCGAGCCGATAGGCGTGTTCCGCGTGCGTGAGCGCGTCGGCCGGCCGGCCCTGCCGTTCGGCCAGCCAGGTCAGGCTGTCGAGCACGAGCGCCTGGCTGATCCGATCACCGGCGCTGCCGAACAGCTCCAGGGCGGCGAGCAGGTGCGGGTGGGCCTCGTCGAACCTGCCGGACCGGGTGTGGCCGAGGCCGAGGCCGTGTCGGGCGTTGGCCTGACCGAGCGGGTCGGCCAGGCGACGGGCGGCGGCCAGCGCGTCGTGGTGCACGTCGATCTGCTCGTGCCAGTGTCCCTGCCGCACGAGGTACGTGCTCAGGGTCCAGGCCAGCTTCCAGGTGTGCGTGTCGTGCCCGGCCCGGGCGGCCTGCCGCGCGGCGTCGAGAAGCATCCCGTACTCGGCCGAGAACCAGCCCAGCGCGGCTTCCGGGTCGGGGATGCTCCCGACCGTGACACCGGCCGGCACCGCGTCCAGCGGGATCGGGGGTCGGATGACGTCCAGGAACCGGGCGGCGGCGTGCGCGGTGTGCAGGTAGTGGTCGAGGAGCCGGCCGGTCGCCGCCGCCCGGTCGTGCCCGTCGTCCGCGGCGTGCGCCCGTTCCAGGGCGTACGTCCGGAGCAGGTCGTGGAACGCGTACCGGCCGGGGGTGGTCTCGGCGAGCAGGTGCATGCCGGTCAGCTCGGCCAGCAGGGCGTACGCCCGGCGCAGCGGGATGCCGGCCAGGCTGGCCGCGGCCGGTGGCGCGAGGTCCGGGCCGGCGTGCAGGCCGAGCAGCCGGAACAGCCGCGCGGCGTCCTCGCTCAACGCCTGGTACGACCAGGACAGGACAACCCGGACATCGGTGGACGCGTCCCCGCCGGTCAGGACGTCCAGTACCGGGGTGGCGGCGCGCAGCTCGGCGGCCAGCGCCCCGAGCGAGAGGTGTGGGCGGGTGGCGGCCCGGGCGGCGGCGACGGCCAGCGCGAGGGGCAGTCGCGCGCAGCGGGCGATGATGTCCGCCACCGCCCGCGGCTCGGCCGCGATCCGATCGGCCCCGAGCCGGCGGACCAGCAAGTCCCGGGACTGCGGCGCGGAGAGCAGGTCCAGGGGCACCGGGTGGGCACCCTCGACCACCACCAGCGGGGTCAGCTCGCTGCGGCTGGTCACCACCACCAGACATCCCGGTGCGCCGGGCAGCAGTGGCCGGACCTGTTCGACGTCGCGGGCGTTGTCCAGGAGGACCAGCATCCGCCGGCCGGCCAGCGCGGAGCGGTAGAGCGCGGCCTGATCGGCCAGACCGTCCGGGATCCGGTCGGCCGGGACGCCGAGCGCGCCGAGGAACGAACGGAGCGCCGCCGCCGGCTGCACCGCCGACCCGGCGGGGTCGAAGCCGCGTAGGTTCACGTACAGCTGCCCGTCGGGGAACCGGCCCGCCACCCGGTGCGCCCACTGCACGGCGAGGGCCGTCTTGCCGACCCCCGCGGTCCCCGACACCACGGTGATCATCACCGTCGGCGACCTCGCGGCGGCCCCGGCGAGAACGGTGTCCAGGAGGGCGAGCTCGCCGACTCGGCCACTGAAGGTGGGTAGGGCCAGGGGCAGCTGCGCGGGTACCGCCCCCGCCGACGCGGCGGACCCACCGCCCGCGCCGGTGGCCTGGGCCGGGAGCGGTGGCGGGTCGAGGCCGGCGTCCTGCCGCAGGATCGCGGCTTCGAGCCGGCGCAGCGCGGGGCCCGGATCGGTGCCCAGTTCGTCGCCGAGGACCCGCCGGAACCGCCGGTACGCGGCGAGCGCGTCGGCGGGTCGACCGGCGCGGTACAGCGCGAGCATCAGGTGGCCCTGGAGGTCCTCGTGGTAGGGATGTTGCCCGGTCAGCCGCTCCAGTTCGGGTACGAGCTGCGCGTGTTCGCCCAGGGCGAGGCGCGCCTCGACGAGCGCGTGCACGGCGTCCAGCCGGAGCGTCGCCAACCACTGCGCCTGCTCGTCGAGCCAGGTCAGGCCGGCGAGGTCGGCCAGTGGCCGTCCGCGCCACAGCGCGAGCGCCTCCCGTAGCCGGGAGGCGGCCGCCGCGGGGTCGGCCGAGCGCCGGGCCTGCCTGATCAACCCGGTGGCGACCTGCAAGTCGGTGCCGTCGGCTCCGACGTCCAGCAGGTAGCCGGGCGGCCGGGCCGCGATGGCGGTACCCAGGCCGATCGCCCGGCGCAGGTAGGAGACGTGGCTCTGAAGGGTGTTGACCGCGGTCGCCGGCGCCCTGCCGTCCCAGGTGACCTGGATGATGCGGACGACGCTGACCGGCTGCCCCGGCTGGAGGGCCAGGGCGGCGAGCACGGCCTTCCGCCGTAGCCCGGGCACCGGCCGCGGCGTGCCCGCCACCGTGATGTCCACCGGACCGAGCAGCCGCACCTGCACGGCGCCCCCGGCCGCGGGCGGTCTCAGATCCGGCGGCACGGCGATGACGGTAGCCCCCGGAGCGCCGGGCGCGGCCCGACGAGTCGGACCCCCGACAGCCGGCCGCGCAGGTGATGCGGTGGTGGACGGACCCCGACAGGTCGCCCAGGCGGGCATGTTTGTCCATCAGGCGGCGGGGAAACGAGCGGCATGACCGCCCCGCCCAGTTCCCCGCAGCACGGTGGTGGGCGGGGGCGGCTGCTGGTGCTGACCGCGGGGTTGGGCAACGGGCTGGTGGCCGCCGTCTCCGACGTCGACCCCACCACCGTGGGCACCATGTCCGTGATCGGCTCCACCACCGGCTACTCGCTGGCGTGGTTGACCGTCCTGCTGATTCCCCTGGTGGCGGGCGTGCTGACGATCGCCTCGCGGATCAGCGTCGTCACGGGCCACGACCTGCAGGGCCTGGTCGTCCTGCGGTACGGCCGCCCCGCGCGGCTGCTGCTGCTCGTGTCGATCGTCGCGGTGAACCTGTTCACCCTGGCTGCCGACGTCGCCGCCGGGGGTGCGGCGCTGGAACTGCTCACCGGCGTCGGCTGGCGGATCTGGACCCTGCCGTTGGCCGCCGCGGTGCTCGTTCTGCTGCTCGCCGGGGCCTTTCACAAGGTGCAGCGGCTCCTGCAGTACGTCATGCTCGTGTTGATCGCCTTCGGTGTCGCCGCCGTGCTCGCCCGTCCCGACTGGCACGCCGTCGCCCGCGGCACGTTCGTCCCCGCGCTGCCGCTCGACAAGCTCCACATCACCTCCGCGCTCGCCCTGTTGGGCACCACCCTGACCAGCTATGTCTACGTCTGGCAGTCGATCTCCCACGCGGAGGAACGCCCGCCCGTCTCCCGGCTGCGTTTCCAAGCCATCCAGTCGGCCGCGGCCGTCGTCGTGGCCGTGGCGATCTTCTGGTTCATCCAGGTCGCCACCGCCGCCACGCTCGGTCGCGAGGGCACCAAGGTCGAGACCTCGGAACAGGCCGCCCGTGCCCTCGAACCCGTCGCGGGGCCCGGGGCCGCGTACCTGTTCGCCATCGGCATGCTCGCGTCGACCCTGCTGGCGCTGCCCATCCTGGCCGCCTCCACCGGTTACATCGTCGGCGCCGAGTTCGGCTGGCGCCGCGGCCTGTCCCAGCCCGCCCGCCACGCACCCCGCTTCTATCTGGTGCTCGCGCTCACCCTTGCGCTCAGCGTCGCCGCCGTGCTGTCCGGGCTCGACCCGATCCGGCTGCTGTTTCTGGCCAGCCTCGCGGGCGGAATCGGCACCCCGATCTCGCTGGCCTTTCTGATCAAGCTCGCCCGCGACCCGAGGGTGATGGGTGCGCACCGGATCCCCGGCTGGCTCGCCGGGGTCGGTTGGGGTCTCACCGCCGCCATCGCCGCCATCAGCGTCGTGTTCCTTGCGACCGGCGCGTGATCGGCCCGGCCTCTGGCTGATACGTCCCGATCGGGCCACACCTGCCCCGTTGGCTGCCGCGGTCCTCGTTTCGGGCGGCTGTGGTTGGTGTCAGCTCGCGGCGACCCAGTCGGGGTGGGCCATGACGAAGTTGTCCACGGTGTCGTTCTTGACGTCCTCCAGCAGTTGAATGCTGGTGTCGCTGAGGATCTCGGCGCTGCCCACGCCCGGCACCGACCTGCTGTTGAACTTGCCGTTGTTGGTCTTGATCGTGACCATGTCGTCCGGGTTGATGCCCCGCATCGCGAAGGCCCAGTCCTCCAGCGAGATGCCACCGCCGTCGACGGTCATCGTCTTGCCGACCGCGGCCATCAGCCCGGGCAACTTGGTCGGCGAGCTGAGGCCCTGGTCCATCACCTGCTTGACCACCGCCTTGATGAACTGCTGCTGGTGGCGCTGGCGGCCGTAGTCGAAGTCCTTGTTCGCCAGCAGGTCCCGCTGGCGGACGAAGTCCAGCGCCTCGGACGGGGTGAAACAGTGGTTGCCCTTGGGGTAGAAGTTCGCGGTCACCCCGGGAACTTTGCGACGCACCGTCCCATCCGTGTTGATCTCGTACGGGGCGGCCTTCTTGCCGTCCGCCGTGTGGCCGATGTGAATGGAGGTGGTGTCCTCGTCCACGTACATGCAGACCTTGCCCAACACCTGCACGACCTGCTTGAAGCCCTGGAAGTCGATGATCGCGCCAGCGTCCGGGGTGATCCCGGTCACCTCCTTGATCGTCAGGCTGAGCAGCTCGAAACCGTGCGAGAGGGCCTCGTGGTCGGTCAGACCCCGGCTGCCGTACGCGAACGCAGCGTTGATCTTGTTGTCGCCACCGCGGTAGGGCACCTTCCCGTTGTCGTACGCGGGGATGTGCACGAGGGTGTCGCGCGGCAGGGAGATCAGGTACGCGCGGTCGTGCGCGGCCGGGATGTGCAGCAGGATGATCGAGTCGGACCGCATCTGGTCACCCTGGCGGTCCAGGCCGACCAGCAGGATGTTCTTCGCCCCGGTGACGCTCACGTGCTTGCGCTCCGTGTTGGCCGCCCCGAGCAGGTTCTGCTGGGTGACGTTGCTGGTCGCCGCGCTGACCAACCCCTTGACGCCCACCACGCCCACCCCGCTGATCACCATCAGCGTCACGCCCATGACGAGCAGCAGCCGCGCCCAGAGCGGGCTGCGGCGGCGCTTCCTGGCGCCGTCACCAGGGGAGGACGGCGTCGAGGCGCGGGCTCGCGACGGTTGCGCGGCGTTCTGCGAGGTGTACGGCACGTCATATCCAGTCGTCGGGGGCCTGCAAGGGTACCTTCCGAAACTGACATCTGAGCGACGGGCAGTTTTCGACACCAGTTCGCCGCCGGGCCGGCCAGAAGATCACCCTCGCCGGGGCGGCCCGGCGAGCGCACGTCCGTTTGTGACCCCGCCTCCCCGTCGGCCGACGTCGATCAGGCGCAGGGCCGGCCGGCCGAGATCATCGGGACCGGCCTGTCGAGGTCCGCGACGATCAGGGCTTGCGGCCCACGGCGCCGTACGCGTCGATGCCCTCGTCCTTGGGGTCGTCGGAGTGCCACAGCGGAATGGGCACCAGGCCGGGCTCCACCATGGTGAGCCCCTCGAAGCAGGTGGCGAGCTCCTCCGGGCTGCGCAGGATGTACGGCACGCCGCCGCTCTGCGCCAGCCGCTCGGCACCGGCGACCACCGACGGGCTGGTGTCGGTGCCGTCCCACAGCACCAGGTAGCTGCCGGAGGCGGTCGCGTTCATCGTCCGCCCGACGATCGAGCGCACCACGTCCAGGTCGGGCTCGTAGCCCATCACACCCATGTACATCACGGCGATGGGCTGGTCGAAGTCCAGCGTCCGCGCCGCCTCGGCGAGGATCGCCTCCGGGTCGTGGTAGTCGGCGGGCACGTAGGTGGTGACGCCCTCGGAGGTCGTGCTGGTCAACAGGGCCCGGGCGTGCACGAGGACCATCGGGTCGTTGTCCACGTAGACGATCCGTGACTCGGGCGCGATCTGCTGGGCGACCGCGTGGGTGTTCTGCATGGTGGGCAGGCCGGTGCCGATGTCCAGGAACTGCCGGATGCCCGCCTCGGCGGCCAGGTGACGCACGGCCCGCACCAGGAACCGGCGGGACTGCTGCGCCATGACGACGATCTCCGGGTAGACCTCGGCGACGGCGTCACCGGCTGCCCGGTCGGCCTGGAAGTTGTCCTTGCCGCCCATCCAGTAGTTCCAGATCCGCGCCGCGTGCGGCACGTCGGACTGGATCTTCTCGGCGAGTTCGGTATCCGCGCCAGCCATGCCAGCCTCCTGTCGAGGGGATCGTCGGAGCGTAGGCCACCGACCGGCATCGTACCCGCGACGCGTCCACTGTCGAGCCCCGCTCGGGCCGGCCCGGCGGGTACGCGGCACCGCCGCGCACGAACCCAGGATCCACCCGGACATCACGTCGGAGACGTTAACACCGGCGGCGGTCGACTGTGGATCGGTCCGGTGAGCAGCAGAAGCTCGACTTCGCCTGATCAACTAACTGTTAACGTTAACGTTCACTGCTGCTGGTTGGGAAACGCCGTGGTGTTCTCGAACGCTCGGCAGGCTCAGCTCCGGTCGCGTCTGCCGCGTGGCACAGGTACCGACACACCGGAGCGTTGTTCTTGCCCCCATACGGACGTCGTCCCCGGCGCGGTCCGGCGAGCGCCCTCGCGGTGGTGGTGGCGTTCGTCGCGGCGTTCTTCGCCGCGCCCACCCCGGCGGGAGCGCACCCGTTCGGTGCGCCACAGACCGTGGCCATCGCACCCGACCAGGGCCGGCCCGAGGTCGTACACGTGCGGTGGAAGGTCGGCGGCCTCGACGACCTGACCCTGCTCGGTGTCGCGCTCGGCCTGCTGCCGCAGGACCGGGTCATGCTCGACGGCGCGGTCTTCTTCCAGGACTCGGACGCGACGACGGTCGGTCCGTCCGCCCGGTTCGCCGAGTACCTGCTGAAGCAGATCACGGTGGCCAGTGGCGGACGGCCGTGCGCGGGTTCCGTCGAGCCGCCCGTCGACCTCGCCAGGACGGGGGCGAGCATCGACTACACCTGCCCCGCGCCGGTCGGCACGGTCACCGTCGGGGTACGGATGTTGACCGACCTCAACCCGGCGTACCAGACGATGGCCACCGGCCCCGGCGGCGAGCGCGCGGTGTACGGGTCGGGGGATTTCTCCCACGACTGGACCCTCGGCGACGCGCCGGCGACGGGCGGCACGAACCTCGGCCGCAGCGCCGCCGTCCAGATCGCCGCCGTGGTCGGCGGCGGGCTGCTCGTCGCGATCGCCGCGCTGCTGCTGTCCCGGCGGCTGAGGCGGCGGCGGGCCGTGGCATGACAACGGCCCTCGTCGTGGATGCCGCGTCCGTCTCGGACCGGCTGCAGGACCTGATCCACTCACCGGGCGTGCCGCCGCTGGCGTTCCTGCTCGCGTTCGTCGCCGGTGCCGGCCATGCGGTGGCGCCGGGGCACGGCAAGAGCCTGGCCGCGGCCTACCTCGTCGGGTCGCGGGGCAGGATCCGCGACGCCGCCTGGTTGGGCGGCTCGGTGGCGGTGATGCACACGCTCTCCGTGCTGTTGATCGGCGTGGCGTGGGCGTTCCTGTCCCTCTCGGACGTCATCCGGATGGAGCAGCTCACGAGCTGGCTGCAACTGGGCGCCGGCCTGCTCGTGCTGGCCACCGGCCTCTGGCTGGCACGCCGGCACCTTCGCGGCAACTCCGGCGGTCACACCCACACCCACGATCACCACCACCCGCACAGTCACGACCACGCCAGCGGCAACCGGCCCGGCCTGCTCCTGCTCGGCATCTCCGGGGGCCTCACCCCGTCGCCGGCCGCCTTCCTCGTGCTGGCGAGCGGGTTGTTCATCGGGCGCGCCGGATTCGCGCTGCTGCTGGTCCTGACGTTCGGCGTCGGCATGGCCGTCGTGTTGTTCGGTGTCGGGCTGCTCGCGGTCGCCGGCAGCTCGGTGGTCGTCCGCGGCGCCCGGTCGCGCAATGTCCTACGACTGGCCACCCGGGTGGCCCCGGTACTCGCCGCCGCCGGCATCACGTTGTTCGGCGTCGGCCTGGTCGCGGTCGCCGCGATACGCCTCTTCGCCGCCAGTTAAGGAGATACCGCAGCATGACACCTTTACCGCAACGCAGGGACGGCACCTGGGCGCGTCTGCTCACGTCCATGCTGGCCGTCGCGCTCGTCGGCGGCTCGACCGCCGCGTTCGCCCCCACCGTGGCGGACGCGGCGCCGGCCACCGGCAGCGCGCCGGTGCTCGACCTGAGTGACGGACAGACGCTGGAAGGCACCGTCAAGGTCAACGCCGAACCGACCGTCGACGACGACTCGGTCGTCTCGCTGTCGGTCGACGGCCACACCGTGGACGCCGACCGGACCGCGGGTACCGCGCACTTCGGGTTCGACATGGGCGGCAACGGCACCGAGGCCCGCTACCACAACTACATCACGGTCAACGACCACACGGCCGAGGCCGACCAGATCTTCTTCCCCAACATTGCCGGCGGGCGCAGCGGCACCCTCGACTTCCCCGGCGCGTGGCTGCACTCCGGGGTCAACAAGATCACCGTGCGGGCCGGATGGAACTGGGTGGACACCACCAACGCCAATGCCGTTGGCGTGAACCAGTTGCCCAACGGAGAAGGCCTGCGCTGCCCCAACTACGACGACTTCGCGCTGAGCAGCATCAGCCTGAGCCTGCTCGGTGTCGTGGCCGACGGTGAGCAGAACAACTTCAGCTACACCTTCGGCGACGGCACCTGCGGCAGCTCGTCCCGGCTGCTGTCGCAGGACCTGACCTTCGTCGTCTCCGGCGAGCCCGGCAACACCGCCGGGCTCAGCGCCGACCTGGACACCACCAAGCTGTCCAACGGCACCCACACCGTCGCCGCGACCACCAAGTCGGGTGCCACGACCCAGGTCACCGTCCGGGTCAACAACGCGCCCGCCGGCGCGCCGAAGGTGACCCCGGCCGACGGCGCGCTCGTCCGCGGCACGCAGCCGGTGATCGCCGCCGTGCGTGACGCCGACGCCGGCACCGTCGAGTCGCTGGCCGTCGACGACGACCCGGCGGAGAACGCCGAGACGCTCGCCGCGGGCACCGCGACCCTCGGCCTCACGATCGAGGCGGGCAACTCGCTCGAGGCGAAGTACCACAACTACCTGCTGGTCAACGGCAACCGCGTCGACCTCGGCGGCGACTACGGCGTCAGCGGCGCGGAAAACGTGACGATCGAGTTCCCCCACCGGTACCTGCACCTCGGGGACAACGTCGTCCAGGTCAAGACCGGGGACTACAACGGCACCCTGAACGGGCAGACCTGCGCGAACCACGACGACTTCAAGATCACCCGTGGCACGGTCAACCTCGCGCTCAGCACGGCGGGGACGGTGACCACGGGTACGACGTACCTCGTCACCACCGACGGCACCTCGGTGACGAAGGCGGTGACCACGGCCGCCTCGCTCGGGTTGGGCGACGGCACCTGCGGCGCCAACAAGGAGGCCGAGTTCCACTTCGACGTCGCCGGGGCGCCGACGACGCGCACCATCGAGACCCTTCGCGCCGGCGGCGACGCGCACCTGCGGGTGTTCGTCGGCGGTAACGGCAGCGACAACGGCTACGACAACAAGGTGCTGATCAACGGCATCCCGCTGGACCTCGGCATCTGGGAGAAGGAGGTCGCCGAGCTCACCTTCCCCAACGAGTGGCTCTCCCCGGGCGTCAACGTCCTCGAGTTCGTCGCCGGCAGCGACCACGGCAGCACCAAGCCGGGCGGCTGCGACAACTACGACGACTACACGCTGCGGGACTTCGAAATCGCTCCGGTGGACGGCAAGGCGACGCAGCTGACCCGGGAGATCGCCGAGAGCACCGTCACGATCGGTTCGGCGAGCTACCCCGCGGGCCAGCCCGTGACCGTGTACATCGGTGACGGCACCTGCGGCAGCAGCCACAACCCCACGCTGACCAAGACCATCCTGTTCGACATCGCCGCCACGAACGGTGACCCGCTGCCCGCCCTCGGCCGGCGCGCGGACGTCGACACCACCGAGCTCTCGGACGGCGAGCACACCATCAAGGCCGTCGTCGGTGACAAGACCTCGACCCGGCGCTTCACCACCGACAACAACGCGCCCGTGGTCGCGAGCAGCGTTCCCGCCGAGGGCCAGAAGCTGACCTCGACCGTGGCGCTGATCGTCGAGATCAAGGACGCCTCGGGTGTCGCCGGCACGCCGGCGATCACGCTGGACGGCAACCCGGTCGCCCAGGGCGACCAGATCGGCCACGGCCTGCCCGCCGGGGCGCACACGATCGCCGTCACCGCGACCGACGCCCTCGGCAACACGGCCACCCGGGAGATCCACTTCACCAGCGCGAACATCCCGGACGTCCCGACCGCGCTCAGCGCGAACGTGACCGACAGCAACGAACCCTCCGCCGTGCTCTCGGCGGCCATTCCCGCCGTGGACGGTGTGCCGCTCACCGCCACGTTCACCAAGGCGGACATCGTCCTGCCCTCCGCCGGCTACCAGGGCGAGGCGACGGCGGTGCCGACCACCCTCGACGTGGCGCACGACGCGACGGTCAAGGTCGACTCGCTGCGCCCGCTCGACGGTCAGACCGTCGACACCCCGTCCGGCCGGGACGTGGTGTTCCAACGGTACGACCTGAACGTGGGCAAGGCCGCCACGCCGACCCTGCGCTGGGAGGGCACCATCGATCCCGAGCGGGTCGTGGCGCTGCGCGTGTGGGACCCGGCCCACAAGAAGTGGGTCGTGCTCACCAGTTCCCGCGGTGCGGCCGAGCAGAACACCGTGCTGGCCGCGCCGCTCGGCGACGACTACCGCGACGGCGGCGCCGTGCATGTCCTGGTCACCGGCGAGGACCCGTTCGCCGACGACCTGTCGCCGCGCGACTCGTCCGCGCAGAACGACAAGGACCACTTCGAGGACCCCGACTCGTACGACTTCGCGCTCGCGCACTTCACCGACACGCAGTACCTCACGGAGGGCGCGGCCGGCGGCACGTACGACAACTGGAACGGCAAGCAGGAGCCGTCGGACATCGAGACGGCCGAGGAGCAGGCGATCTGGGCGGCGGCGTACCGCGACACGACCCAGTGGATCGCCGACAACCAGGACGGCCGCAAGATCGCGTACACCGCGCACACCGGCGACATCATCGAGAACGACTACTACGACCCGCTGGCGAAGAACCCGGACGGCTCGCTGCAGCGGCCCGGCCTGAACGAGCAGGTCGACAAGGAACTGGCGGCCGCCTCCAGCTACCAGAAGATCCTCGACGACAGCGGCGTGGTGAACCAGGTCATCGCGGGTAACCACGACGACCAGCTCGGCGCCGAGACCGGACCCGACTCCCGGTTCAGCAAGACGTTCAGCGCCGACCGGTACTACGGGGTGGCCGAGTCGTGGCCGGCGGGCACCGAGTACCACGCGTGGGACGAGAAGACCAACGCCGACGGCACCGTGACGCCCGGCAAGGACAACCAGAACAACTACGTCCTGTTCTCGGCCGGCGGCCTGGACTTCGTCGCGGTCGGCTTGTCGTACGGCGTCACCGCGCCGGAGGCCAAGTGGGCCGACTCGATCTTCAAGCGGTACAAGGACCGCAACGGGATCCTGCTGTCGCACGACTACCTCAAGCCGTCGACCAACCCTGACGGCCGGGGAGCGGAGTTCTCCGCGCCCGACGGCTCGCCGCTCTACAAGCAGGTGGTGGAGAACAACCCGAACGTCTTCCTGGTCCTCGCCGGCCACGAGCACGGCGTCGGCACCAACGTGAAGTCGAAGGTCGGCGTGACCGTCGCCCACGACGTGGTCGAGCTGCTGGCGGACTACCAGTTCTACACGGTGTCGGCCGGTGAGCTCTGGCCCAACCTGGTCGACGGAAGCGGCAACATCGACCTCAACGGCGACGGCACCCCGGACCACAAGGCGGGCGACCGGCTCCAGTTCGGCGCCAGCTTCCTGCGCCTGCTGCAGTTCGACGTCGACCGCTCCGTGATGCACATCGACACGTACTCGCCGTTCCTCGACAACTACGGGGCGACCGAGTACGACATCCGCCAGGACGGCAGCCAGACCAAGCCGCGCTACAACGGCGCGGAGGACAACCTGACCCTGCCGGTCGACCTCACCACCCGCAAGACGTCCTTCGCCACCGACTCGCTGGCGGCGTACGTGCCGTCCGGCGTCATCGGCACGGACGAGGTGACGGCGAACGGGACGGCCACGGTGACCTGGTCGAAGCTGGCGCCGGCCACGTCGTACGGCTGGATCGTCGAGGCGAAGAGCGCCGACGGCGGCGTGGCGGTGGCCCAGCCCGCCGTGTTCCGTACCCGCAAGGGCGAGCCGACCGTGACGGCGACGGCCACGTCGCCCGACTGGGGCACCGCGGCGACGGTGACGGTCAAGGTCACCGCGGGCAGTGCGCCGGTGACCGGCACCGTCGAACTGCGCGAGGGTGCCACGGTGCGCGGCTCGGTCACGCTGTCGGGCAACACGGCGACCTTCCCGCTGCCGGCCGGTCTGGCCGCCGGCGAGCACAAGCTGACCGCGTCGTACTCGGGCAGTGACCAGCTCGACCCGGCCCAGGCCACCGTCACCGTGACGGTGAAGCTGCCTCCGGAGTGGAGCGCGTCGACGCAGTACAAGGCCGATGCCAAGGTCAGCTACCAGGGCAAGCCGTACCTGGCCGCCTGGGCGAGCAAGAACCAGAAGCCGGGCGACCCGAACGGTGCGTGGCAGGAACTGGCCATGACCGAGGACGGCGTCACGGTCTGGACCGCGTCCCGGATCTTCAACGCCGGCGACGTCGTGACCTACCAGGACAAGAAGTTCCGGGCCCGCTGGTACGCCCGCAACGAGCAGCCCGGCAACCCGAACGGTCCCTGGGAGGAGATCGCCCCGCCGGCGCCGGACAACGGCCCGGCGGCGTGGACCCCGACGACGGTGTACAACACCGGCGACCGGGTGACGTACCAGAAGCACGTGTACGAGGCGAAGTGGTACACCCGCAACCAGACGCCGGGTGACCCGAACGGTCCCTGGAAGCTGATCAGCTGACGGGTACGACCAGCGCGCCGGCCGGGACCACACGGTCCCGGCCGGCGTGGTCGTTTCCCGGCCAGGACCCGGGCGAGACGCCGGGGAAGAGTCTCACCAGCCCTGTCCGGTCGGCCGCCGGCCTGACGAATGCCTCGCTGTGAATGGGGTATAGGCCCAAAGTCGGACATTCGGGGGCGGGGCTGCCACGAAGGGGTGAGGCGGAATGGCGGGGCTTGCGAAACGTACACCTCGCGTTCGGCCGACAGTGACCGGAACTCGGCGGCCCCTGACGCAACTGACCGTGGTCAGCCTGGCGGCGCACGTGGCCTTCGAGCTGGGCGCCGGCGTGGGCTTGCCGCTCGCCTCGGTCGTCGGGCCGTACGCCGCCGCGGGGTTCTGGACCGCCGTCACCGGAGGCGTCCTCGTGGCGAGCACTCGGGACGCCTCCGCCGACAAACTGCTGGCCGCGGCCAACGGCTTCGGCCTCGCCGCTGTCTCGGCCCACCTGCTCGGTTGGCCGACCCGTCCCACCAGAGCAGGTCTCCCATGGTTGGAGGACTGCGAGGGGCTGGGACCCGAGCTGATGCCCTACTACAACCCGATCCTCTACTGCTCCGGCGTGGCCGGCCTGCTGGCCGTCGCACGCGAGAACCGCGGCGCCCGCGTACGCCTGTCGGCGGCCATGCTCGGACTCGTGCCGCTGCTCATCGCCTACCAGCACTGGGAGCACCGGCGGCTGGTGCGGCTGGCCCACACCCGTCCCCGGTGGTGGAACCGACGTCTGCGGCGGCTCACCCCCGCGTCGACCTTCAGCTGACAGCGCGGGTGGCGGCCACCTCGGCCTCGCTGCGCAGGATGCAGAACTCGTTGCCCTCCGGGTCGGCCAGCACCACCCATCCGGTCCCGTCGGGGTTCCGCCGGTCGTCGACCTTGGTCGCGCCGAGGGCGACCAGCCGCGCCAGTTCCTCGTCGCGCAGGCCTTCCCGCGGGCGCAGGTCAAAATGAATCCGGTTCTTGATCTGCTTCGGCTCCGGCACCTCGATGAAGAGCAGGCGATGCCGCCCGTCCGGCGACTGGATCATGCACTCCTCGTGGCCGGGCTCGTTGGGATCCGCCGGATCCTCGGTGTAGTCCAGCACGAGCCGCCACCAGGACGACAGGGCGTAGGCATCGGCACAGTCGACGCTGGTGTGCGAGATGAAGGAAACCATCCGGCCAGCGTGCCGAAGATCGGGGCCCGGCGCGACTGCTTATCCGCCGAGCAGGCCGGCCGCGGCGCTCATGCGGAACCCTCGTCGGGTTGCTCCTCGGTCGGTTCCTGTTCGTCCGGGTGGCTTCGTCGCCATTCGGCGACGGCCAGCGCCGCAGCGATCACCGCGAGCACGATCCCGCCGAGGGCGAGCCAGCCGTTGTCGGAGGTGGGGGCACCCAGGCCCAGGATCAGGCCGGTGGGCGCGGCGGCTCGCCGGAGACCGGTGGCCGGCGGCGGGTGCGGTGGAGGTGCCAAGGTCATGGGTCTCCTTGTCGGGTCCGGTGGGCTGGGCCACGGGTACGTCAGGAGTGAGTGCTGCCGGTTCCAAGGTAACGGAGTGCGTGCATCGCCTGTATCATCCATTGTGGATCCGGCTGCGGTCGACCGGCACGCGTGGGGCTCGACCCTACGGGCCGATCCGGGCCCGGTGCCGGCGTACCGCGTCGCGGTTGGCGCAGCGGGGCGAGCAGTAGCGCTGCCGGCCGTTCCGGGACAGGTCGGCGTAGATCGTCCGGCAGCCGTCGAGGGCGCACCGGCCCAGCCGGTCCATGCCCCGGACGGTCAGGTGCAGAGCGGTGCCGACGCTGATCAGGGCGCGGAGCACCACCGACAGCGGCACCCCGTCGTCCCGGTAGTGCAGGTGCCAGCGTCCGTCGCCGTGGTCGGTGAGCCGGGGGTACGTCGACGCGCTGGCGAGCATCCGGTTGAGCAGCTCCGCGCGCTCGTCCGCCGAACCGGCGTCGACGATTTCAGACCACTCCTCGACCAGCCGGAGGGCGACCGGGAGATCGTCGTCGCGTACCGGCATGTCCATCACCACCCCGGCTGCCCGGCATCGGCGGGCCAGTTCCGCGACCGACCGCGGCGGGTCGTTCGCCAGGTCGGCGGCCAGCCGCACCGGCTCGGCCCCGTAAGGGTTGAGATGCATAATGCCATTACAGCAGGCTGGGCACATGAGCGACAGCGACGGGCACGTCTGGCGAACCCGGTCCCGGCACCGGACGAGCGAGGGGACCCTGCACTACCAGTCCTGCCACTGCGGCCTGTGGCGGATCCGTGCCGGCCGGCAGGCCGGCACACCGGTCGAGACCCGGCTCCTCTCGGCGTACGGGCCGCGTCGCTGACGCCCCCGGATCCGTCTGCGTCACGTCCCGACCGATTGGCGCTGTTCGCCGTGCAGCAACAGCTGGAATCTCGCGCGGGCATCCGGGGTCGCCCGCGCCAGCACCCGGTCCAGCGCGGTCTGGTCGGTCAGGCGTGGCAGACGTGACGGCGGGCTCTCCCAGGCCAGCACCGTTGCGGTGGCGAGGTTGAGCACCTGTGCGAACCCGGTAAGGTCCAGGCGCAGCGCTCCGCGCAGGGCCCAGGTTTCCCGCCCGGGCCAGCGGGCAACCACGATCGAGCAGGCGCACCGATCAGGATCCACGCACGACAGTGCTGGGTTCGAGGTGGACCGCTCCCGCGCCGACACCAGTCGGCTGCCCGTCGAGCGACGCGTCCGCCACGCGATTGAGGTCGCTCGTGCGTACGTTCGCTACAACCGAATCAACGACGCGTTGACGGAGCTGCTTAACGCCGAGCAGATCGCACCCGAGCAAGTCAGATACCACCGCCTGTCTCGCATGGCGGTTCGCGACATCCTCAGCCGCCCGCGCCCGCCCAGGCTTGCCCTTGACCTCGCCTACCGGATGGGGGTGCGGCCCTCGCCGCCGCAATGGTGACCTACACCAGGCGGCTCACGTACCCTGCGGCCACCAGACGCGTGAACGCCTCCTTGACCTCGTCGGGCATCGGCTGCGGAATGGCAAAGCCCCGCTCGGCGTAGACCTCGATGCGCTGTGTATCGCCCACCAGCATGTCCACGACCTTCTTCGTGTCGCCGATGCTGGTCACGTAGTCGTCCAGCGTCAGCGGACGCGAGTAGCAGATCACATCCACCTCGGGCCACAGCTTCTTGCACGTCGCGTACGCCCGGCGCTGCTGATAGGGCCGCGACATCAGCAGCACCGAGGACACAGCAAGCCCTTGCTCCTCCAGCAGCGTCCGGGAGAACTTGATGTTCTGCTCGGTGTTCGTCGCGGTCGGGTCGATCAGGATGGCATCGGCGGGCACGCCGTGTTCTACCGCGTAGTCCCGGTAGGCGACCGCCTCGCCCTGCGGAAACCGCTCGATGGTGGTCGGCGCGTTCGCGCCGCTGAATACTAACCACGGGTACATGTCCCGGTGGAACAGTTCGGCAGCGATGATCGCTACACCAAGATCATGGCTGCCGAGCCCGATGCCCGCATCGCACGGTCGCAAGCTGTGACCCATGTTGTGGTAAGCCCACAGCTTCTCGACATCCGACCTGATCGCGTTCGGCAGCATCGCTACAGCGTACGGAGGTGCCTCGGGCCCCGGTCAGTTCGCGCTGACCGGGGCCTTCGGCGTCAGGCGAGGTCGTACCGGTCCAGGTTCATGACCTTGACCCACGCCGCGACGAAGTCGCGGACGAACTTCTCCGTCGCGTCGCGGCTGGCGTACACCTCGGCGATGCCTCGGAGCTGGGAGTTCGCACCGAAGACGAGGTCGACGGCGGTGGCCGTCCACCTGATCTCGCCCGTGCCGCGGTCCCGCCCCTCGAACACGTTCTCGGCCGAGGTGGACGCCTTCCACTCCGTGCCGAGGTCGAGCAGGTGCACGAAGAAGTCGTTCGTCAACGTCTCGGGCCGGTCGGTGAGGATGCCGTGCCGGGTTCGGCCCGCGTTGGTGTTCAGGGCCCGCATCCCGCCGATGAGGACCGTCATCTCGGGCGCGGTCAGCGTCAACAGGTTGGCCCGGTCCAGCAGCAGGGTCTCCGGCGACAGCTTCTGTCCGGCTCGCAGGTAGTTGCGGAAGCCGTCGCCTCTCGGCTCGAGCACGGCGAACGACTCCACGTCGGTCTGCTCCTGGGCGGCGTCCGTACGCCCCGGTGCGAACGGGACCGTGACGTCGTGCCCGGCGTTCCTGACCGCCTGCTCGACTGCCGCGCACCCGCCGAGGACGATGAGGTCGGCGAGCGAGACCTTCTTCCCGCCGGACGCCGAGTTGTTGAAGTCCCGCTGGATCTGCTCCAGTGCCGGCAGCGCGGCGGCAAGCTCGGCCGGGTCGTTGACCTCCCAGTTCTTCTGCGGATCGAGGCGGATCCGCGCCCCGTTGGCCCCGCCCCGCATGTCGGTGCCGCGGAAGCTCGCCGCCGATGCCCAGGCGGTCGAGGCCAGCTGGGCGATGGACAGCCCGGAGGCGAGGATCTGGCCCTTGAGGGCGGCGATGTCCTCGTCCGCGATCAGTTCGTGATCGACCGCCGGGACGGGGTCCTGCCACCGCTGCGGCTCCGGGACCCACGGGCCGAGGTAGCGCGACGCGGGGCCCATGTCGCGGTGCAGCAGCTTGTACCAGGCCTTGGCGAACGCCTCCGCGAACTGCTCCGGGTTGTCCAGGAAGCGCCGGGAGATCTGCTCGTACGTCGGGTCGAACCGGAGCGCGAGATCGGAGGTGAGCATCCGCGGTTCGCGGCGCTTCGACGGATCGTGTGCCTCGGGCACCATGTCGGCGCCGGCGCCGTTCTTGGGCCGCCACTGGTGCGCGCCGGCGGGGGACTGGGTCAGTTCCCATTCATAGCCGAAGAGGATGTGGAAGAACTCGTTGTCCCACCGGGTGGGGTGGTAGGTCCAGGTGACCTCGATCCCGCTGGTGATGGTGTCGGCGCCCGTGCCGGTGCCGAAGGTGTTCTTCCAGCCGAGACCCTGGCTTTCGAGGGGTGCCCCCTCGGGCTCGGGGCCGACGTATTCGGCGGGGCCGGCGCCGTGGGTCTTGCCGAAGGTGTGGCCGCCGGCGATGAGCGCGACGGTCTCCTCGTCGTTCATCGCCATCCGGCGGAACGTCTCGCGGATGTCCCGGGCGGAGGCCAGCGGATCCGGGGTGCCGTTCGGCCCCTCCGGGTTCACATAGATGAGGCCCATCTGCACGGCGCCGAGCGGGTTGGAGAGTTCCCGGTCGCCGCTGTAGCGCTCGTCGCCGAGCCAGGTGTCCTCGGGCCCCCAGAAGATCTCCTGGGGCTCCCAGACGTCCTCCCGGCCGAAACCGAAGCCGAAGGTCTGGAAGCCCATCGACTCCAGGGCACAGTTGCCGGCGAAGACCAGGAGGTCGGCCCATGAGATCTGCCGCCCGTATTTCTGTTTGACCGGCCAGAGGAGTCTGCGCGCCTTGTCGAGGTTCGCGTTGTCGGGCCAGCTGTTGAGCGGGGCGAACCGCTGAGCCCCGTCGCCGGCACCGCCGCGACCGTCCTCGATCCGGTACGTGCCCGCGGAGTGCCAGCTCATCCGGATGAAGAGCGGCCCGTAGTGGCCGTGGTCGGCCGGCCACCAGTCCTGCGACGTCGTCATCACCTCGAAGATGTCCCGCTTCAGCGCGTCGACGTCGAGGGTCTTGAACTCCTCCGCATAGTTGAAAGCCTCACCCATGGGGTTGGCCCGGGGCGAGTGCTGATGGAGAACCTGCAGGTTCAGCTGATTCGGCCACCAGTCCTGGTTGGTCCTCGGCCGACTCGGCTTCAGAGTCGGGGAGGGGATTGCTGGGTTCTCGCTCTCGCTGCCGCGCTCAGGCACGTCAGTCCCTCTCCTGTCGTGGTTCGGTCAGGCCTTGTGGCTCTGCTGTATGGTATGCCCCGATTTTATCTTGAATGCGTCAAAAGTCTGGCAGGGTGCCACGAGGCGAGCGGCCTCCGCTCGTCGTCGCGATCGGTATGCTCACCGCGACAAGTGACCACGGAGCCGTCCCGATCGGGGTCGGGCTATGGTGTCCGGCATGCGTGACGGGCACAGCATCCACAACCTCGTCGAGCGAGGCCCGCTGCCGATGCTGGCGCCGATGACATGTCGCACCCGGTCCGTGCCGGAGCGGGGGTGGTGAGCGTGCTGGCTGCCGGCGCGTACGCCCGTCCCGGCATGGGGCACTGCCTCGCCCTGGACCTGGGCACCTCGACGGTCCGGCTGTGGACGTCGGTGACCGGCGCGGTGGTCAGCGAGCCCGCCGTCATCGCCCGACGCCCCGGCGGCCGGCATGCCGTGGGGCGGGCCGCGCTCGACGCGCAGGCCACCGAGGGCGTGACGCTGATCTGGCCGGTACGTGACGGAGTGGTGCGCGACCTCGTCGCCTGCGTGCAGCTGTTGCGGATCCTGCTGACCGACATCGGGCACCCGTACGACACCGGTTGTCCGGTGCTCGTCGGTGTGCCCGCGACGGCGACGATGCGGCAGAAGAACGTGCTGGTCGCCGCAGTCCGTCGGGCCACGGGCGGACGCGTCAGCGCGGTGGAGGAGCCGTTGGCCGCCGCGCTGGCCTGCCGGCCCGATCCGGGACACGACGATCTGGTCACGGTCGACATCGGCTTCGGCCGCACCGAGGTCGCCCGCATAGTCGACCGGAGCGTCGCCGCCGCCGAACGTGTCGAAGGGGCGGATCCCGTCGACCAGATCCCGGCGATCGCCCGTTGCGTGCGGCGCATGAGTGTCCACGACGCCAGTGCGCGGCGGCGACGTCTCCTGATCACCGGTGGCGGCGCGGCGTCGCCCGGAACCGCCGCGCGCCTGGCCGCGTTGACCGGCCGGTCCGTCACGGTGCCCGCGGATCCGCTGCTGGCCACGCTCACCGGGCTGCGTCTGCTGCTCACGGCCACCGACGTCACCCCCACCGACTGAGTCCCCGGCGATCCGCCGGCTGCTGTCGATGGCCGAGTTGCCCCACTGTGTACTGTTGATCATCCGATGTGGATCAAGGCGCGGGACACCATGTCCGTGCCGGAGCTTTGGAGGATTCTGTGCATACCCTGGCGCGACGACTGTCGACCTCGGTTCTCGCGGTAGCTGTCGCGGTGGTGACGTTCGCGTCGCCGGCCCACGCCGCGACAAACCCGTACACCGCGGCGCAAGCCTGCAGCAACGACTTCGGAGGCTCGTGGAGCCAGGTCTCCGACGGTCACCGGACGATCACCGACAGTGGCAGCAAGGTGGGCGACGTCTACCTGATGTACAACAGCGCGACCGGCTACAACTGCGTCACCACCCTCAAGGCGGTGGCCGTCGGATCGGCGACCGGAGTCTCCGCCAGGCTGCGGGTCCAGGGTAGTTCCTGGGTCACCGACTCGGACAACTACAAGTACTACGCCGCGATCCAGCGGCCCGCGCGGGGCGCCTGCGTCATGTACGAGGGCGAGGTCATGAACTTCACGATGTGGCAGGCCAATGGCAGGACCAGCTGGGGCAACTGCGGCTGACCGGCCGTGACCTGCGGGTACGCGGGCCGCAGTCCGCGTACCCGCGTCCCGGCGGGGCCGCGTCACCGATGCCGCCGGGGCTTGTGAGGCCTTGTTATCGTCGCCCCGACGCCGATGAGCTCGGCGGCGAAGGGGAGGGGGACGCGGTGGGGCTGATGGACAAGCTCCGGGGCGAGTTCGTCGACATCGTGGAGTGGCTGGACGACAGCCGGGACACGATCGTCTGGCGCTTCCCCCGGTACCAGAACGAGATCAAGATGGGCGCCCAGCTGGTCGTCCGCGAGTCCCAGACGGCGGTGTTCGTCAACGAGGGGCAGATCGCCGACGCGTTCGCCCCCGGCACCTACACGCTGGAGACCCGGAACCTGCCGGTCCTCTCCACCCTCAAGGGCTGGAAGTACGGCTTCAACTCGCCGTTCAAGGCCGAGGTGTACTTCGTCAACACCCGGCAGTTCACCGACATGAAGTGGGGCACCCAGAACCCGGTGATCCTGCGGGACGCCGAGTTCGGCGTGGTCCGGGTCCGGGCGTTCGGCGCGTACGCGGCGCGGGTGGTCGACGCGCAGAAGCTCCTGCGGGAGCTGGTCGGCACGGATCCGCAGTTCCGCACCGAGGAGGTGCAGGAATACCTGCGCCAGCTCATCGTGGGGCGACTCGGCGGGGCGCTGGCCACCGCGGGGGTGCCGCTGCTGGACCTGGCCGCGCACCAGGACGCGATCGGCCGGCGGCTGGCCGCCGTGCTGACCGAGGAACTGGCCGAGGTCGGCATCGCGATCCCCAAGTTCGTGATCGAGAACGTCTCCGTGCCGCCGGAGGTGGAGCAGGCGCTGGACAAGCGGACCAGCATGGGCGCGGTCGGCGACCTGGACCGGTTCACCCGCTACCAGGCGGCCACCGCACTGGAGGAGGCGGCGAAGAACCCCGGCGGCGGCGCGGGCACCGGCATCGGGCTGGGCATGGGCATGGCCGCGGGCCAGCAGGTGGCCAGGGCCATGGCGGGTGCGGGGACCCAGCCCGCCCCCGTGCCGCCGGGCGCCGCCGAGCCGCCGCCGCTGCCGAACCAGACGCAGTGGTACGTGGGTGTCGGCGGGCAGCGACAGGGCCCGTTCGACCTCGGTGGGCTGGCCGAGCAGGTGGGCGCGGGCACCCTGGGCCCGGAAACGCTGGTCTGGCGGTCCGGCATGACGCAGTGGCAGCCGGCTTCGCAGGTGCCGGAGCTGGCGTCGGTGCTGGCCAGCGTCCCACCGCCGCTGCCGCCGCAATGAGCGCTCAGCACGGGAGCGGGAGGGTGCCCCGATGAGCGACACAGCCGTCTCCCCGCCGTCGTACCAGTGCGGGGGCTGCGGTGCCCGGGTGGAGTACGCACCGGGCACGGCGGTGCTGCGCTGCCCGTACTGCGGGCACCGGCAGGAGATCGCCGGCGCCGGCCGGGAGGTGCGCGAGCACCCGTACGCCGAGCTGGCCACGCTGCCGCACAAGCCGGCGGCCAGCGTCGGCGCGTACACGTTCGTCTGCCCGGGCTGCGGCGCCCGGACCGAGAGCGACGCGCTCGCCCAGCGCTGCCAGTTCTGCGCCACGCCGCTGGTGTCGGACGCCGCGGCGGTCGAGCTGATCGCGCCGGAGGCGGTGCTGCCGTTCGCGGTGGACCAGGCGGGCGTGCGCACCGCCCTGGGCGGGTGGTGCCGCAGCCGCTGGTTCGCGCCGAACAGCCTGAAGAAGGTCAGCGAGGCGGAGACGCTCAAGGGCACCTACCTGCCGCACTGGACGTTCGACGCGCGGACCGTCTCGGACTACCGGGGCCAGCGCGGCGAGTACTACTACACCACCGAGACGTACACGGTGACGGTGGACGGCAAGCAGGAGACGCGTACCCGGCAGGTGCGGCACACCCGGTGGTACCCGGCGAGCGGCACCGTCCGCCGGGAATTCGACGACGTGCTGGTGCCCGCGACGACCCGCGTGCCGGAGAAGAAGCTGGACCAGCTGACCCCGTGGCCGCTGGCCGAGGCGATCGCCTACCACGGGGACTACCTGGCGGGGTATCACGCGCTGCGGTACGACACCGAGCCCGAGGCGGGGCTGGCCGAGGCGAAGGCGCGGATGGCGCCGGTCATCGAGCGGGACTGCCGGTCGGACATCGGCGGCGACGAGCAGCGGGTCAACTCCGTGGACACCAGCTACTCGGACGTGACCTACAAACTGCTCCTGCTGCCGGTGTGGATCGCCGCGTACCTGCACGCCGGCCGCTCGTACCAGATCCTGGTCAACGCTCGGACCGGCGAGGTCATCGGCGAACGCCCGTACAGCGCCGCCAAGATCACGGCCGCGGTGCTGGCCGCGCTGGCACTGGTCGCGGCGATAGTGCTGGCGTATGTGTTGAACCGCTGAGCCGGCAGGCGACCGGGCGGGGTGCGGCGAGCAACAACTCCCGCACCCCGCCCGTGCCGCGTCCGGCCGGCTCAGGCCGCGGCGAGCGCACGGTGCAGCCGGCGGGCCTCGGTGACCAGCCGGCCCGACCCACCGCGCTCGGCGACGTCGGCCAGGCCGGGCACCTCGATCCGCACGCCGGTGGCGGTCGCCGTCTCGCTGGCCAGGGTCAGCAGGTCGGGCAGGCCGCGCACCGGGCCGGGCGCGGCGAGCAGCGCGGGCAGCGCGGCGGCCAGCAGCCGCCACACGGTCAGCGGCGCCCCGGCCAGGGCGGCGTCGCGCAACGGCTCGCCCAACCGGGTCGGCTTCACCGTCCCCCCGGTGACCAGCTCCCCGAGCCGCCGGCCCGTGCCGGTCGGGTCGAACTGCCCGGCCCCGGCCAGCGTGAGCAGGGCGTCCACGGCGGCCACCCGGTCCGCGCCGTGCCGGGCGCCGAGCCCGTACGCCACGGCCAGGTCCAGCGCCACCCCGCCCGGCCCGGCGCACTCGGCCAGCAGCGGCAGCACGGCTGCGCCACCCTTCTCGTCCATGTCCGCGCTCGCGGCCACCGCCGGCAGGACGGACGCGGCCACGACACCGCGGTGCCCGGGCAGCGCCGACGGCCACAGGTTGAGCCAGCCGCCGTGCTCGACGCCGATCGGTGCCGGGTCTCCGGTGAGCAGCCCGATCGCGTCGTCGTACCCGTCGGGCGGGCGCAGCTCGACCAGCAGTCGCCGCTCCGCGAGCAGCTCGTACTCCCAGTCGTATCCCGATTTGCGAGCCCGCCGGGTGACCGTGGTGGCCCGCGCCACCGGCTGCGGCAGCCCGCCACCGCGCAGCCACCCGGCGAGCCGGTCCCCGGCCGGCGTGCCCAGCGCGGCAGCCTTGTCGGCGACCGCGTCGTCGGGCTCGGCGGGCAGCCGCAGCAGGGCCTGGGTGAGGTCCCAGGACCAGGGCGTCCGGTCGCCCAGGGCGGCCAGCCGTTCCAGCAGCGCCAACGGGTCGAGCAGGCCGTTGGCCGACGTCGGGGTGGCGAGCAGGCCGGGACTGCCGGGCTCACCGATGTGCACGCCGATCTCGGCGAGCCGGGCCCGCAGCAGCCGGTGCACCGGAGGCACCCGGGGATCGGTGGTGACCAGGGTCGACTCGGTCCGGTCGCTGCGACGGAGGGCGGCGAGCAGCGACTCCCACCGGCGGCGCCGCCGGGGATGGTGGTCGGTGCCGGCCGTCTTGAGCACGTCCATCACCACGCCGCAGAGGCACAGCGGTTCCCAGTGGTGTTCGTCGCCCCACGACCAGTGTCGGCGCTCGATGACCGGTGCCAGGGCGGCGCGCACCCGGACGGCGTCGGCCGCGGTGAGCCGGACCAACCCGTCGAGGACGCGGTCCAGCGGCGTGCCCTGCGACGGCGTACCCAGCAGGGCCGCGACCTCCTCCGCCAGCTCGTCCACGTCGGTGATCGGAGCCGGTGCCGGCGCGGCCGGCGCGGGCACCGGGAGGTCGTCACCGCGTGGCGCGGCCACCGCCGGGCCGGGATCCGCCGCCGACAGATCGAGGCCGTGCCGGGCGGCCACGGCAGCCGCGCGGTCCCGCAGCTCGACGGCGGGGTGCGTGCCGGCGACCGCGATCACCTCGGCGATCTCCGCCGCCCGGTCCCGGTGCTGCCGGGCCAGCCGGTCCAGCCAGGTGAGTTGCGCCTTCACCAGGGCCTTGTCCGGCCGGTACAGCACCTCGCGGGAGGCGTCGAGGATCGACTCCAGGGCCAGGTCGGGCAGCTCCCGCAGCGCCTTCTGGGCCATCGTGGCGACCGGCGCCGGCGCGTCGGTGAGCAGGCGCAGGTAGTCGGTGGTGCGCGCGCCGACCTCGCCGGTGGTGGGTCGGAGCAGGTCGAGCAGGACGGTGAAGGCGCGGAGCGCGGCGGGCCGGTCGCCCCGCAGCAGCCGGCCGATCGACCGGTCGATCAGCGTCGCCCGGTCGAGCACGCCCTCGGTGGACAGCTGCGCCAGCGCGGCCGGCAGGGCGTGCCGCCGCCGTTCCTCCCAGGTGGTGACGACCTCGTCGAACATCATGGTCGTGCCGAGGCCGTCCACCTCGAACAGCCGGGGCAGCATGACCGCCCGGAACGGGTCCGCCCGCAGCCGGTCGACCAGCGGCACGGGCCGCGAGTTGCGGTGGTCCGGGAACGCCACCGAGGAGAGCCAGAGCTGTACGAACGCGTCGTCGGCCGGCGGTTGCGCCCCGGCGGTGCGCAGCAGCGCGGCGACGAAGCGCCAGCGCTCGATCGACGCCTGCCGGCCGAGCCTCGCGCCCAGCCGGTGGCCCAGGTCGCCGAGCCAGGTGACGCCGCGCTCCGCGGCGACGTCCGACACCAGCATCGCCGCCCGCTTGCCGTCCGGGTTGACCGAGGCACGGCCGAGGATCGCGGCGGCCTGGGCGGCGGTCGGCAGGCAGCCGACCACGGCGACCGCCAGGGCCGTGCTCTCGCCCGTCGTCCACCAGCTGGTCCGGTCCTGCTGCCGGAACCAGTCGGTCAACGCTACGCCGATCTCCCGGCGGCGCGGCTCGGGCAGCCCCTCCAGCGCCGCCGCGACAAGCCCGGCCGAGCCCGCCTTCACCAGTTCGAACAGGTCGCTGGTGCCGCCCGCCGCCAGCTCCCGCCGCCGGCGCTCGGTGCTCTTGACGAACAGTTGCTGATCCACGCGCCTCACGCCGACACCTCGACCCGGTCGGTGAGCAGCATCCGGGTGGCGAGGGCGTGCCGGCACGGCCCCCGTTGCCCCCGGTGCTTCGCCCACCAGGGGCAGGTGCAGGTGAGGCCACCGTCCGGGAGCTGCCGAACCCGGTAGACGTGGTCGCCGCTGCGGACGGTGGCGGCCGTCCCGTCCGCCTCCACCGCCCCGGCGTCGAGCAGCGCCCGCGCGCCGACCAGGCGCGGATTGTCCCGCTCGGCCCGGCCCGCGTCGTACGGCATCACCCGGTGGAAGTACGCCGCCTCGGCGACGTCGTAGCCGACCCGGCCGGCGGTGCCGAGCTGCGCCAGGGCGCCCCGGACCCGGTCGCCGTCGATGCCGGCCTGCTCCGCCAGCCGGTCCACGTCGACCGTCGGGTCCCAGGAGAGCAGGGCGGAGATCAGGTCGGCGTCGTCGACCACGTCGTCGCCGGCCAGCGCGGTCAGCGCCGCACCCTCGCCGGAGAACCCCCGGTACGGCTCGGGGGAGAGGGTGAGCGACAGCCGCAACGCCCCGGTGTCCAGCTCCCACGTGCTGGGCAGCGGCGCCGAGCCGGCCGTCACGGTCGGCCCGTAGACCCGCAGGGTCCGGGCGAACCGCAGCATCGGGCGCAGGGCGACCAGCCGGCTCGCCCCGGCCAGGCAGACCGCCCCGGGCACGGGCCGGGAGGTCAGTCGCAGCGTGCGTCCCGCCGGCACCACCCAGAGCACCGACCGGTCCGCGGTGGTGGGCAGTCGGCGCAGGAACGCCGCCGCCTCGGCCGCCGGGATCTCCGCCCGGGGCTCGAACCGGGCGGCCAGCACCTGCACCTCGGCGAAACCGCGCAGCCAGCGCGTCGGCAGCGGCACCTTCTTCTCCACCACGGCGCCGTCCAGGGTGGACACGGTCAGGTCGTCCGGGCCGACCGACAGGTGCAGCGGGTCCAGCCCGGCGACCCGGGACAGCGCCTCACGCAGCGGGTTGTTGACGTCGACGTTGGTGGTGCCGTGCTCCACCACGTCGCCGTCGAGGCCGTCGGGCAGGGCGTCGAGGCGCGCGTACACCCCGCAGCAGCCGGAGAACGACTCGAAGCGGAGCCGGTCCCGACTGCCGGTGACGACCGGGTCGAGGCTGGCCGGGCTGACCGGCCGGTGGTACCGGGTGCGGGCGACCTCGGCGACGGCCAGCAGGCCGACGGCCGCCGCCTGGGGAGTGGTGAGGAAGCCACGGAAGAAGCGGGGGTTCGGGGCGGGGCCGCCGCTGGTCTGCAGTGCGAGGGAGCCGTCCCCCAGGGCGGAGGAGGCGAGATACCGGTAGGTCTGAGTCGCGGTCACGCCGGCAAGGTAGGCCGACCCACCGACATGATCGGGTGGGTCGACCATCTGATGTGGATCGGCGTGGGTGTCCGTCAGGCGGCGGTGGACTGGTGCGGCACCGGCGGGGTGGCCGCGCTCCGGGCCGTGTCGTAGCCGGCCGCCTGGAGCGCGAACAGCTCGGCGTACCGTCCGCGGGCGGCCGTGAGTTCGTCGTGGGTGCCGGACTCGACCAGGGTGCCGTGGTGCAGGACGTAGATCCGGTCGGCGTGGCGGACGTTGGCGAGCCGGTGGGTGATGAGGATGGTCGTGGCGCGGCCCTGCCGGTCACGGATGGCCTGGAAGAGCGCGTCCTCGGTGCGGGGATCGAGGGCCGAGGACGGTTCGTCCATGATCAGCAGTTCGGCGTCGCGGAGGAAGCCACGGGCAGCGGTGATCCGCTGCCACTGTCCGCCGGAGAGGTCCTGGCCGTTGGCGAAGGTGCGGTCGAGGAGCGTCTCGTACCCGTGCGGCAGCTCGCGGATCATGTCGTGGGCGACGGCGCGGGCGGCGGCGGCCTCGATGCGGTCCTGACACGGGTCGGCCCCGACGTCGCCGACGGCGATGTTCGTCGCGGCGGTGAAAGGCCACTTGTGGTATTCCTGCGTGACGACCGCGATGCGGCCGCGTAGCGCGTCGACGTCCCACTCGGAGAGCGGCCGGCCGTTCCAGCGGATGTTTCCCCCGGTGGGGGTTCGCAGGGTGGCGATCATCGCGGCCAGGGTCGACTTGCCGGAGCCGTTCTCGCCGACGAACGCCACGGTCTGACCGGCCTGGATCGTCAGTGTCACCTGGTCGACGGCCGGGGTGTCGCGGTCGGGGTAGCGCAGGCTGACGGCGTCGACGCCCAGTTCACGCAGTTGGTCCGGCGCGTCGCCCGTCGCGGCGGTGGCCTCGTCGGGCAGGTAGGCGACGGCGCGGGCTATGAACCCGGTGTAGTCGCGGAAGTGCTGGCCCTCGGTGTAGACGCGGTCGACCTGGAAGGTGACCACGGAGAGCGAACGTTGGGCGGACTGCACCGCGACGACACAGGTCGCGGCGGCGGCGAGGGGAATCTGCCCGTCGACGAGCAGCAGCCCGAGCAGTACGTAGACCACGGCGGTGGCCACCCCAGCGATCATCGATCCCACGGTGGTGGTCGTGGTGACCCGCCGGGCCAGGGCGAGCTGGATACCGGTCTCCACGCCCATCACCCGGTCGTGCTGGTCGAGCAGGAATCGGCGCAGCCCGTAGGAGCGCAACTCGGGCGCGGATTCCCGTTCGGCCATCAGCCGGTGCAGCAGCCACAACCGGCGTCGGCGTACCGAGCCGGCCGCATACGTCTGGTAACGCAGGTGCCCGGCCCGCAGGGACGCCCAGGCGTTCGGCACGGTGGCCACCAGCAGCGCCGCGAGCAGCAACGGGTGGACGACCACGACGGCGACGGCCACGGCGAGCAGCCCGGCCAGCCCGGCGAGCAGGTTCACCGACGCCTGCACCAGCGAGGTGGTGGAGTCCGCGCCGCGGGAGGCGCGTTCCATGTCGTCGGCGAACGCGTCGGCGTCGAACGCCTCCAGCCGCACCGCGGTGGTCACCTCGAACAGGCCGCGCTCGACCTCCCGGTCCACCTTCGGAGTGAGCCCGTTCTGCGCATACCCCATCGTGGTGGCCATGCCGGCCCGCACGGCCGTCACCGCGGCCAGCGCGGCCAGCGCCGGGAGTGCCGCGACCACCTTGTCCGCGGTCGGTCCGCCCGCGAAGAGCTCCACCAGCACCCGCTGGGTGGCGAGGAGCCCGAACGCCGCCATCACCCCTGCCCCGACCGTGGTCGCCGCCACCACCAGCGTCCGGACGCGATCGGCGCGCCAACTGACCGCGAGGGCGGCCAGGACCAGCCGGGGCAGGTCGGCGAACACGGCGAACAGGCCGGTCTCCGCCCGGGCGCGAACCCCGGTCTCCCACGACATCGCGCGCAGCTCCGGCAGCACCGAATCCGCTCGTTGCCGGCCTGGCGGCTCGGCCGGTGTCCGCCGCCCGGTCGTGGTCGCGGTCTCTGCCATGGGTGTACCTCCCGAGGACGGACGGACTCGCTGGCTGGCCAGGGGTGGCCGGCGGCTGTCGACCGGCGCGCCCGCATGGCCCGTAGTATCCGTCTCGGCACCGACAGTTACTGCCGTAGATTCGACGGCGCATGGCCTACAAGGCGAGTTGGCGGGTGTCCACAAAACTTCGCCCTCCCTGGCTGGTGGGTTCGACCGTTACATACCGGCCGGTAGCGGCGAAGGTTGTGACGGGGACCGCCGCCCGAGGGAGTCCTCGTTGTGTTGGATCGAACCTTTGGGAGGGTTACTCGGTGTTCAGCCGCATCGCCATCGTCAACCGGGGAGAGGCCGCCATGCGGCTGATCCACGCCGTTCGCGAGCTCAATGCCGAGTCCGGGGCCCCGCCGATCGAGACAATCGCGCTCTACACCGAAGCCGAGCGCAGCGCCACCTTCGTTCGCGAGGCGGACGACAGCTACTGCCTCGGGCCCGCGTCGGCGCGTCCGTACCTGGACCACGCCGTTCTCGAGCGGGCGCTGGTCGGGACGCGTGCGGACGCGGCATGGGTGGGCTGGGGGTTCGTCGCCGAGGATCCGGCCTTCGCCGAGCTGTGCGAGAAGATCGGTGTCACCTTCATCGGCCCGAGCGCCGAGGCGATGCGCGAGCTCGGTGACAAGATCGGCGCGAAGTTGATCGCCGAGGAGGTCGGCGTTCCGGTGGCGCCGTGGAGTCGTGGCGCGGTGGAGAGCCTGGACGCGGCGAAGCGTGCCGCGGCCGAGATCGGCTATCCGCTGATGCTCAAGGCGACCGCGGGTGGCGGCGGGCGGGGCATCCGGGTGGTCCGCAGCGACGAGGAGCTCACCGAGGCGTACGAGCGCACGAGCCTGGAGGCCCAGCGCGCGTTCGGCAGCGGCGTGGTGTTCCTGGAACGCCTGGTCACCGGCGCGCGGCACGTCGAGGTGCAGGTGATCGCCGACGGGCAGGGCACCGCGTGGGCGTTGGGTGTCCGGGACTGCTCGGTGCAGCGGCGCAACCAGAAGGTCATCGAGGAGTCCGCCTCGCCCGTACTTGCCCCGGAGCAGGCGCGCGAGCTGAAGACGGCGGCCGAGCGGCTCGCGCTGGCCGTGAACTACCGTGGCGCGGGCACCGTCGAGTTCCTCTACCACCCCGGTGAGAAGCTGTTCGCCTTCCTCGAGGTCAACACCCGGCTGCAGGTCGAGCACCCGATCACCGAGGCCACCACCGACTTCGACCTGGTCAAGGCCCAGCTCCACGTGGCGGCCGGCGGCCGGCTCGGCGAGCGGATCCCGAGCGAGGTCGGGCACGCCGTCGAGGCCCGGCTCAACGCCGAGGACCCCGACCGCGACTTCGCGCCGTCGCCCGGCCGGATCGTCCGGCTGGCGCTGCCCAGCGGCCCCGGCGTCCGGGTGGACACCGGGGTCAGCGAGGGCGACGTGATCCCGGCCGACTTCGACTCGATGATCGCCAAGATCATCGCCTACGGTCGCACCCGGGACGAGGCGCTCGGCCGGCTGCGGCGCGCGGTCGCCGAGACGACGGTGATCATCGAGGGCGGCGCCACTAACAAGAGCTTCCTGCTCGACCTGCTCGACCAGCCGGAGGTGATCGACGGCAGCGCGGACACCGGCTGGATCGACCGGGTCCGCACGCAGGGCCGGCTGGTCTCCACCAAGCACTCCGGCATCGCGCTGGCCGCGGCCGCGATCGAGGCGTACGAGGACGAGACGCTCGTCGAGCGGCAGCGGCTGCTCTCCACCGCGCACGGCGGCCGCCCGCAGGTCCAGCACGAGAGCGGCCGACCGATCGACCTCAAGCTCCGTGGCGCGAGCTACCGGGTGAGCGTCGCGCAGACCGGGCCGCGCCGGTTCCGTGTCGGCATCGGGGACGTGTCCACCGTGGACGTCGAACTCGAGCGGTTCGACGAGCACACCGGTCGGATCCTGGTCAACGGCCGGCGTTTCCGGCTCGTCACCGACACGCACGGACCCATCCACCTGGTTGAGGTGGACGGGATCACCCACCGGGTCAGCCGCGACGAGGGCGGCGTGCTGCGCTCCCCGGCGCCCGCGCTGGTCGTCGCGACCCCGCTCGAGGTCGGCGACGAGGTCGAGGCGGGCGCGCCCGTGCTCGTCCTGGAGAGCATGAAGATGGAGACCGTGCTGCGCGCGCCGTTCAAGGCGAAGCTGCGCGAATGCCTGGTCACCGTCGGCAGCCAGGTGGAGACCGGTGCGCCGCTGATGCGCCTGGAACCGGTCGGCGACGACGACGCCGGCGAGGCCGCGGAAGCCGAGGCCGTCGACCTGGAACTGCCGCCCGAGCCGGCCGGCCTCTCCGCCGAGGCCCGGGTCGCGCGCGGCATCGCCGACCTGCGCAGCCTGCTGCTCGGCTACGACCTCGATCCCCGCGACGAGCGCCGGGCGCTCTCCACCTACCTGGCCGCGCGGGCCGAGCTCAGCCACCGCCCGCTCGAAGAAGAAGTCGAGCTGCTGCAGGTGTTCGCCGACCTGTCCGAGCTCAGCCGCAACCGGCCGGTCGGCGAGGAGACCCGGGTCGACACCCGGGTGCACAGCCCGCGTGAGTACTTCCACGCGTACCTGCAGTGCCTCGACGTTGATCGGGCCGCGCTGCCGGACACTTTCCGTAACCGCCTCGCCCGGGTGCTCTCCCACTACGGCGTCAACGACTTCGAGCGCACGCCCGCGCTGGAAGAGGCCGTGTTCCGGATCTTCCTCGCGCAGCGACGGGCGTCGGCCGACGTCTCGGTGATCGTCACCTTCCTACAGCAGTGGCTGACCGAGCCGCTGCCCGGCGACGGGCTGCGCGACCTGGTCGGGCAGGCGCTGGAGCACCTGATCTTCGCCACCCAGCTCCGGTTCCCGGTCGTCGGCGACCTGGCCCGCAGCATCGTCTTCCGGTGGGTCGCCCAGCCGATGCTTCGCCGCAAGCGGGCCGAGGTGTACGCGGGCGTCCGCGGCCACCTTCGCCACCTCGACAAGAACCCCGCTGCGCCCGACCGCGCCGAGCGGATCGCGAACATGGTCGCCTCGCCCGAGCCGCTGGTCCGGCTGCTCGGTCAGCGTATCGGCAAGCCGGACGCCGACCACGGCCCGATGCTGGAGGTGCTCAGCCGCCGCTACTACGGCAATCGCGGTGCGAGCGACGCGCGAACCATCGAGGTGGGGGGCCACTCGTTCTTCACCGCGGAGTACGACCGCGACGGTGAGCGGTTCCGGCTGATCGCGGCGGCCACGGACTTCGGCGAGCTGCCCGCGGCCCTGGAGTTGGTCGCCGGACTGGTGAAGCCGGACTCCACCGACGGCTCGGCGCGTCGGGACTCGGAGCAGCCGGTCGCCGACGTGTACCTGACCTGGGCCGGTCAGCCCGACACGGACGCGATGGCCGCCGCCCTGCGGGAGATCGTCGACCGTGCGGGTCTGCTGGACGTGCTCCAGCGGGTGACGATGTCGGTGGCCGGGCCGACCGGAACGGCGATGCACCACCAGTTCACGTTCCGGCCCGGCATCGGCGAGGACCGGATCATCCGCGGGCTGCACCCGCTGATTGCCGAGCGACTGCAACTGCCGAGGCTGCGCAACTTCGACCTGACCCGGCTGCCGTCGGTGGACGAGGAGGTCTACCTCTTCCACTGCGTCGCCCCGAACAATCCGGCCGACGAGCGGCTGACCGCGATGGCCCAGGTCCGCGACCTGACGCCGCTGCGCGACGCCGACGGCCGGATCCTCGCGCTGCCCGCCCTCGAGGGCGCGCTGGACGCGTGCCTCGACGCGATTCGCAAGGTTCAGGCGCAGCGGCCGGCGAGGAAGCGGTTCGACACCAACCGGATCACCATCTACGTCTGGCCGCCGAACGACCTGAGCATCGACGAGCTGAACACCGTCGCCCAGCGCATGCTGCCGATGACGGCCGGCGCCGGCCTGGAGGAGGTCCTCTTCCTCGCCCGCCAGCGCGACGAGGCCACCGGTGAGCTGACCGACATCGCGGTGCGGGTCTCCTACGACGCCGGCATGCAGCTGTCGGTCACCGGGCCGACCGACGAGCCGATCCAGCCGCTCGACGACTACCGGCAGAAGGTGCTCGCGGCGCGGCGGCGCGGCACGACGTACCCGTACGAGCTGACCGACATGCTGGCCGGCCAGCGTGGCACCTTCACCGAGTACGACCTGGACGACTCCGGTGAGCTGGCCCCGGTCGAACGGCCGAAGGGGCAGAACAAGGCGGGCATCGTCGCCGGCGTGGTGACCACGCCGACGGAGCGGTACCCCGAGGGCGTCACGCGGGTGGTGCTGCTCGGCGACCCGACCAGGGCGCTGGGCGCGCTGGCCGAGCCGGAGTGCGCGCGGGTGATCGCCGCGCTCGACCTGGCCGAGCGGATGCGCGTGCCGCTGGACTGGTTCGCCCTGTCGGCGGGCGCGCGGATCTCCATGAGCTCGGGCACCGAGAACATGGACTGGGTGGCCGCCGCGCTCAAGCGGATCGTGGAGTTCACCCAGCAGGGCGGCGAGATCAACATCGTGGTCGCCGGGATCACCGTGGGCGCCCAGCCGTACTGGAACGCCGAGGCCACGATGCTCATGCACACCAAGGGCATCCTGGTGATGACCCCGGACTCGGCGATGGTGCTGACCGGTAAGCAGTCGCTGGACTTCTCCGGTGGGGTGTCGGCCGAGGACAACTTCGGCATCGGCGGCTACGACCGGGTGATGGGCCCCAACGGCCAGGCCCAGTACTGGGCGCCGGACCTGCGGGCGGCCCGTAACGTGCTGATGGCGCACTACGACCACACCTACATCGCGCCCGGCGAGACCCGGCCGCGCCGGGCGGTCACGTCCGACCCGGTCGACCGTGACATCTCCGGCTACCCGCACTCGGTGCCGGACAGCGACTTCATCACCGTCGGTCAGATCTTCTCGCGGGAGCACAACCCCGATCGCAAGAAGGCCTTCGACATCCGTACGTTGATGCGGGCCCTGGCCGACCAGGACCACGCGATCCTGGAGCGTTGGGCGGGCATGGCCGACGCCGAGACCGCGGTCGTGCAGGACGTCCACCTCGGCGGCATCCCGGTGTGCCTGCTGGGCATCGAGTCCCGGTCGGTGCCGCGACGCGGCTTCCCGCCCACCGACGGCCCGGACACCTACACCGCGGGCACCCTGTTCCCGCGCTCGTCGAAGAAGACCGCGCGGGCGATCAACGCGGCCAGCGGCAACCGGCCGTTGGTCGTGCTGGCGAACCTGTCCGGGTTCGACGGCTCGCCGGAGTCGATGCGGCAGTTGCAGCTGGAGTACGGCGCGGAGATCGGCCGGGCGATCGTGAACTTCGAGGGACCGATCGTGTTCTGCGTCATCTCGCGGTACCACGGCGGCGCATTCGTGGTGTTCTCCAAGGCGCTCAACCCGAGCATGACGGTGCTCGCCGTGGACGGTTCGTTCGCGTCCGTCATCGGCGGGGCGCCCGCGGCGGCCGTCGTGTTCGCCGGCGACGTCAACGCGCGTACGGCGAAGGATCCGCGGGTGGCCGAACTGGAGTCGCGCGTCGCCGCGGCGACCGGTGGGGAGCGGGCGGCACTGGTCACGCAGCTCATGGACGTCCGGTCCACCGTCCGGGCGGAGAAGCTGGGTGAGGTGGCCGCCGAGTTCGACGGTGTGCACAGCATCCAGCGCGCGGTCGAGGTCGGCTCCGTGGACGCCATCATCCGGCCCGAGGAACTGCGCCCGCAGATCATCGCGGCCATCGAGCGGGGCCTCGGGGTCGCGTGACGCTGCCGGGCCGCCTGCCCACCGTTCATGGTGGGCAGGCGGCCCGTTCGTTGGTCCGGATGGCGCCTGGGGCCGGCGACGACCGGGTAGGACCACCGACCGTGGCGCCGGTCACATGGAGGCTGTCCAGAGTCTCTCCAGCTGATGTCTGCGATCGTGAAAGCCAGACGTCACGGGGAGAACACGTTGGGATCCGAAAAATCCATCCTTTTCGCCAGTCCTGCCCAGCCGGGCCAAATGAGCCCGCTGCTGGCCATCGCCGGGGAGCTGTCCCATCGGGGCGTACCGGATCTGTGGTTCGCGTCCGAGGAGGCGGCCAGGGGGCGGGTGGAACGGATTCCCGGGCCGAGCCCGGTCGGCTTCGTCTCTTCCGGTCCCACCTACTACACCCCGGACGAGTCCGTCTACGCGGCGATGACGAGGGGGCCGCGGACCACGGACGGCTTCGTCGCGGCGACCCGGCTGCTCCAACACCCGTCCGTCACCGGCGAGCAGTACCCGTGGCTGCTTGACCTGATCGACAAGCTCGATCCGGGGCTGATGGTGATCGACGCGCTGCACCTGCCAGCCCTCGACGCGGCGATGACCCGGCGGGTGCCGTTCGTGCTCAGCGTCCCGTTCCCGGTCAGCATGCTGTACCTGCGCCGCCTGCCGTGGAGCTACCCCACGCCCACCTCCGGCCTGCCGCGGCGGATGGGCCCGGCGCGGCTGGCGGCGAACGTGGCGTTCCGGATCCGGCTCCACCTCGCC
Organism: Micromonospora sp. NPDC093277; assembly: GCF_044765245.1. Classification (NCBI taxonomy): domain Bacteria; kingdom Bacillati; phylum Actinomycetota; class Actinomycetes; order Micromonosporales; family Micromonosporaceae; genus Micromonospora; species Micromonospora sp. NPDC093277. The sequence goes on along the minus strand of NZ_JBIWJO010000006.1, from coordinate 417,393 downwards.
CTGCTCACCCGCACCAACCTGCTCGGCTCGGCGTGGTACCGCCGGTCGCTGGGCATCGCCAACCCGTTCGGTGACCTGGAGCGGTACAGCGCCGCGGCGGCGGCCGTCTTCGGATACTCGGTCTTCGGCATCGAGTACCCGTTCCCCGCGCCGAAGCATCTGCACATGCTGGGGACGGCGGTCGAGCGCGAGGCGCCGGCCGCGACCACCGGCAGCGACCTGTCGAGGTGGCTCGACGAGCACCCCTCGGTGGTCTACGTCGGCCTGGGCACCCTCGCGGTCCTCTCCCGCGACCAGGTGGCCGCGCTCGCCACCGCGCTGGCGGATCTCGGCCCGCGACACCACGTGCTGTGGAAGCTGCCGGCGGCGCAGCGGGCGCTGCTGCCCGGCCCGCTACCCGCGCACATCCGGCTGGAGGATTGGCTGCCGTCCCAGTCCGAGGTGCTGGCACACCCGCACGTGCGGGTCTTCGTCACCCACGGCGGCGCGAACGGCTTCCACGAGGGCATCTACTTCGGCAAGCCGCTGTTCGCGATGCCGTTGTGGTTGGACTGTTACGACCTTGCCGCACGGGGCGTGGACGCCGGCGTCGGGCTCGCCGTCGACCGGCCGCCGCATTTCGCAGCGGACGAGATCACCGCCAAGCTGCGCCGCCTGCTCTCCGACGACACCTTCGCCCGGCGCAGCCGCCACTGGGGCGAACGGCTCCGGCAGGCGGGTGGGGCAGGCCGGGCCGCCGACCTCGTCCTGGAGCTGGCCGGCGGTGCCTCGGCGGCCCGTGGCCAGGAGACAGCGCCGTCGTAACGGCGGCACCCCCTCGTTGACACCTCGTGTCACGATCATGATGCCGGCGGGCGTGCGATCCGCCGGATACGGAGGGGGCGCGGTGGTCAGCTTTCTCGGTGCGGCGCTCAGCTTCCCCACCGTGCTCTTCAGCTTCCTGCTGCTGGTCGTGGTCGGTTACTGGCTCCTGGTGTTGACCGGCGTGCTGGATCTCGGGGACGACCTCGACGTCGACGGGGTGCCCGGTGGCATCCTCGCCGGTCTCGGGCTCGGCGGCCTGCCCAGCGCCATCGGGTTCTCGCTGCTCGTCGCGGTGGCCTGGTTCGTCAGCCTGGCGGGCAGCGCGCTGCTCGACGGGCTCGGCTTCGGCGCGGCGGCCCGGATCGCGGTGTCGGTCGGGGTGTTGCTGGTGGCCGCGCTCGCAGCCTGGCTGGTGACCCGCCTGGCCGCGGTGCCCCTGGGTCGCCTCTTCCAGGCCGGTACGGAGTCCAGCCGGCACGCCTTCGTCGGCAGCCTCTGCACCATTCGTACCGGCCGGGTGACCGCCGACTTCGGCCAGGCGGAGGTGGCCGCGGCCGACGGATCCGCCGCGACCGTGCAGGTGCGCCAGACCGGTGCCGAGCCGCTGCACGCCGGCAGTCCGGCGCTCATCTACGACTACGACGTCGAGGGCGAGTTCTTCTGGGTGACGCCCGGCGACTTCGCCCTCGACCCCGACCATTCCCGGCACGCACCGAGGTAACCGCCGCCGGTGACCGTCCGTCCGATCCGGATCACTCCGGTCCGGACCGGACGGACACCCCTCGGCCACCCAGCTCGTCCCACCCTGCCCCGCCCTGTTGAAAGGAGGATGCGCGGTATCGGTCCGCTCGTACCGGGCGGATCAACCCCGCGCGCTCAACCATGGATGTCATCGCCACCGGGATCGGCGTGCTGCTCGCCGTCCTCCTCCTCGTCGCCCTGGGCGTGGTCTTCCTGATCAGCCGGTTGTTCCGGAAGGTCGATCAGGGCAAGGCGCTGATCGTGTCGAAGGTCCGCCGGGTCGACGTCACGTTCACCGGCGCGGTCGTGCTTCCCGTCCTGCACAAGGCCGAGATCATGGATATCTCGGTCAAGACGATCGAGATCGAACGGACCGGCCACGAGGGTCTGATCTGCCGCGACAACATCCGGGCCGACATCCGGATCACCTTCTTCGTGCGGGTCAACAAGACCATCGAGGACGTGGTCAAGGTGGCCCAGGCGATCGGGACCGCCCGGGCCAGCGACCGGGAGACGCTGCAGGAGTTGTTCAACGCCAAGTTCTCCGAGGCGCTGAAGACGGTGGGCAAGCAACTCGACTTCGTCGACCTGTACACCAAGCGCGACGAGTTCCGGGACCAGATCATCCGGGTGATCGGCACCGACCTCAACGGCTACAGCCTGGAGGACGCGGCGATCGATTTCCTGGAGCAGACGCCGATGTCCCAGTTGGACGCGGCGAACATCCTCGACGCCCAGGGCATTCGCAAGATCACTGAGCTGACCGCGATCGAGCACGTCCGGACCAACGAGTTCCGGCGCGGCGAGGAGAAGGAGATAACCCGCCAGAACGTCGAGGCGCGGGAGGCGATCCTGGAGCTGGAGCGGCGCCAGGCGGACGCCGAGGCGAAGCAGCGCCGGGAGATCGAGACGGTGCGGGCCCGCGAGGAGGCGGAGGTCACCCGGGTCCGGGCGGAGGAGCGGCTGCGGGCCGAGACGGCGAACATCCGTACCGACGAGCAGTTGGGCGTCCAGCAGGAGAACCGGGCCCGGGAGGTCGCGGTCGCGGAGAAGAACCGGGAGCGGGTCATCGCGATCGAGACCGAGCGGATCGAGAAGGACCGCATGCTGGAGGTGATCAGCCGGCAGCGGGAGACGGAGCTGAGCACGATCTCCAAGGACAAAGAGGTCGAGGCGGAGAAGCGGACGATGGCCGAGGTGATCCGCGAGCGGATCGCGGTGGAGAAGACCGTCGCCGAGCAGGAGGAGAACATCAAGCGCCTGCGGGTGGTCGAGGAGGCCGAGCGCACCCGCCAGGCGGTGGTGATCCAGGCCGAGGCCGAGGCCCAGGAGAACCTGGTCAAGGACATCAAGGCGGCGGAGGCCGGTGAGGCGGCCGCCAAGTTCAAGGCCCGCGAGGAGCTGGTGCTCGCCGAGGCGCGGCAGCAGGCCGCCGAGCTGGATGCCCGCGCGAAGATCCGCCTGGCCGAAGGACACCAGGCCGAGGCCGCTGCCGCCGGGCTGGCCGAGGTGCAGGTCCGCGAACGCAGCGCCGAGGCGATCGAGAAGGTCGGCCGCGCGGAGGCCGCCGTCGAGCGCGAGAAGGCGCTGACCGCCGCCGACGCGGTACGCGAGAAGCTGAAGGGCGAGGCCGAGGGGCTCACCGACAAGGCCGCCGCGATGGCCGCGCTGGACGACGCCACGCGCGGGCACGAGGAGTACCGGCTCCGGCTCGAACTGGAGAAGGAGGTACGCCTCGCCGGGCTGGACGCCCAGCGGCAGGTCGCCGAGGCACAGGCGAAGCTGGTCTCGACCGGCCTGGAGCAGGCGAACATCGACATCGTCGGTGGGGACAGCGTCTTCTTCGACCGGCTGCTCAACTCGATCTCGTTCGGCAAGAGCGTGGACGGCTTCGTCAATCATTCCGACGTGGCACAGGACCTCACGCGGCCGTGGCGGGACGGCAGCGCCAGCTTCACCGACGACCTGACCCGGATGCTCAGCTCGCTGAACACCGGCGACGTGCAGAACCTCACCCTCTCGGCGTTCCTCCTGCAACAGATGCGTGCCGGCGGCACCGACCAGGGCAAGCTGCAGGAGCTCTTGAAGGCCGCGCAGCGCCTCGGCGTGGCGGACACGCCGGTGGCCGCCCTGGCCGGCCCGCGGCAGCGCGCCGGTGAGTGAGCCGGTGACCGGCCCCGGCGCCGCCCGCGCCGGGGCCGGGGTGGCGGGGGTGGGGCTGGACGCCGGCAGCTACGAGGTGCTGCGGAACCGGCTGAGCGGGCAGGCCGCCGAGCTGATCCGGCGGGCGGAGGCGTTGAACGCCCGGCGGCTGGAGGTCTTCGGCAGTGCCGAGCTGCGCCTGCTCAGCACCGAGCGGATCCGGACCGAGCACAACTGTGTGTCGCGGGACGTCGTCTCGGTCGGCGGGCTGATGCTCCTCGGCTACAACGTTTTCATCGGTCTCAAGCCGGAGACGACGGTCGACGACGTCTTCTCGCTGCACCGCTTCACGAGGGAATCCGGCACCGACGGAGCTGTGTTCCGGTTCGACGCCGCCGGCCCGGACGAGCGGCCCGGGCTGCTGCGCGATCCAGGGTTCCTGCGCGACTTCGGCGAGTTGTACCGCTACTACCGGCAGACCCGCCTGTTGCAGCTGCGCCGCCTCGACGGGCGGCTGCTGGCGGTCTTCCAGACCGGCCCGCAGACCGACGACATCCGGGTGCTGCGCTGGCGGGTCGACACGGACGGCGGCGTCGAGTACCTCGACAACCGGGGCGAGCGGGAGCACGTCTTCCCGCCGACGCACGACTTCGAGTGGGTCGAGACCACCCGGGACGACCACGTCCCGGGCCGGTACCCGCACATCTCCATCCAGAACGAGATCTTCGTCGAGACGATCGGCGGCACCCTGACGGTCAAGGTGGAGAACAACACCGAGACCGGCGAGGGCATCTACAGCGAGCCGGTGGACGAGCCGTTGCAGAGCCTCGCCGACGCCGACATCGACTGGGCGCGGGTCGGCCCGCTGATCCTGCTCCGGATGCGGCCGTACAAGGAAACCGAGTGGCGACACCTGGTCTTCAACACGCTGACCCGCACGGTGGTCCGGCTCGACGGGATCGGGCCGGCCTGCCAGCGGCTGCCCGAGGACCACGGGATCATCTTCGCCGGCGGCTACCACCTGGCCACCGGGGTCACCCGTACCTTCGACACCGCCGTCTCCGGACTGGAGTTCGAGCGGGTCATCCGCTCGCCCAACGGGGAGGACGTCCTCTACGTCTTCCACGCCCGGGCCGAGGGACGCTCCCTGCTGTTGCCGTACAACGCCATCCGCAAGGAGGTGGCCGCACCGATCCCGTGCCACGGCTTCTCGCTGTTCGACGACGGCACGCTGGTGGTGTTCCGGGGCACCTCCGAGGAGCCGACCCGGGTCCACCCGATGCAGGTCTGGCAGACCCCGTACGTCTCCGACGCGTACGCCGCCGCGCAGCCGGCCGGGACCGGGCCGCTGGAACGGGTCGGCAACGCCGATCTCGTCCGGGGCATCTCCGACTGCCTCTCGGTGGCCCGGATGGTCGACGGCACCGCCCCGTCGGCCGGGGTGTACGAGGCGCTGATCGCCGCCTGCGCCCGGGCGGTGGACCACTACCACTGGCTCGACGACGCCGACCTCGGCGACCTGCTGGCCCCGCTGGCCGAGCTGCGCCGCACCGCGGCCACGGTCCTCGACGAGTACGAGAAGGTCCGGGCGCTGACCGAACAGGCGCGCGACGCGCTGGACGACAGCGCCGCCCGGATCGCCTCGCTGGCCCGTCGTGCCCGCGGCGAGGCACCGCTGACCGCGGACGACTGGGTGACGCAGTTGGGCGGGTTGCGGCAGGCGCGTGGTCGCCTGGAGACCCTGCGGGAGATGCGGTACGTCGACCATGAGCGGGTCGACGAGCTGGCCGCGCGGCTCGACGAGGAACTGGCCGCCGCCGGGCGCCGGGCGGTGGAGTTCCTGCGCCGGGACGACGCGTTCGCCGGCTACCAGCACGAGGTGGACCGGCTCGCCGGGCAGGCCGCCGCGATCGGCACGGTGGCCGAGTCCGAGACGGTCCGGGACGCGCTCACCGGACGCGCCGAGGGCCTGCAGACCATCACCGAGGTGGTGGGCGGGCTGGACATCGCCGACGCGACCGTGCGTACCGGCATCCTGGCCCGCGTCGGTGAGGTGCTCGGCGGGGTGAACCGGGCCCGGGCCGTGCTGGACAACCGCCGCCGCGAGCTGCTGCAGGCCGAGGGCAGGGCGGGCTTCGCCGCCGAGTTCGCGCTGCTCGGCCAGGCGGTGACCGGGTCGCTGGCGGCGGCGGACACCGCCGAGCGCTGCGACGAGCAGTTGGGCCGGCTGCTGCTGCGGGTGGAGGACCTGGAATCCCGGTTCGGCGAGTTCGACGACTTCCTCGCCGAGCTGACCACCCGCCGGGCCGAGATCTACGAGGCGTTCTCGTCACGCAAGCAGGCGCTGCTCGACGAGCGGGCCCGCCGCGCCGACCGGTTGGCCTCGTCGGCGGACCGCATCCTGGTCAGCGTGCGGAGCCGGACCGCCACCCTGGGATCGCTCGACGAGATCAACACGTACTTCGCCGCCGACCCGATGGTGGGCAAGCTGCGTGCGGTCGTCGACGAGCTGCGTACGCTCGGCGAACAGGTCCGGGCCGAGGAGCTGGACGGGCGGATCCGCGCCACCCGGCAGGAGGCCGCCCGCGGGCTGCGCGACCGACTCGACCTGTACGCCGACGGCGGCGAGACGATCCGGTTGGGCCGGCACCGGTTCGCGGTCAACACCCAGCCGATCGACGTGACCGTGGTCCCGCAGGACGGGCGGTTGGCGGTGGCGGTGACGGGCACCGACTACCGTGCCCCGATCCGGGACGAGGAGTTCCAGCGCACCCACCGGTTCTGGGACCAGCTGCTGGTCTCGGAGTCACCGCAGGTCTACCGCGGGGAATACCTGGCCACCTCGATCCTGGCCGACGCCGAGGCGGGCCGCGACGGGCTCACCCTGGACGGGCTGCACGCGGCGGCGGCCGAAGTGGACGAGCTGCGGAAGTTGGTCCGCCGGCACGCCGAGGCCCGCTACGACGAGGGCTACGAGGGCGGCGTACACGATCACGACGCGGCCGAGATCCTGCTGGCGCTGCTGCGCCTGCACGCCGGAGCGGGGCTCCTGCGTTACCCACCGGCTGCCCGCGCCACGGCGCAGCTCTTCTGGCGGTTCGGCGCCACCGAGCCGGCCCGACGCTCGTGGACGGCCCGGGCCGCCTCGCTGGCCCGGTCGAGGCAACGGTTCGGCCGCCCGGCCCACCCGCCGTCGCCGCCCGACGTCGACACCGAGGCCGGCGAGGTCGCCGGGGCGGGACCGCAGCGGGCCGATGACGCGATCGACCGGCTGCGCGCCGAACTGGCCGCCGAGATCGGCCGGTTCCTGCGCGACGCCGGGCTGACCGGGCCGGCCGGGGAGGCCGACCTGGCGGGGGAGTACCTCTTCGAGGAGCTGTCACGGCGGCCCGTCGCCTTCGGCACCGGGGCCGGCGCGGCTGCCCTGCTCGACCGGTTCCGGCGCGCCCTCGGCGGCCCCGGGTCGCCCTCGGCGCGGGAGTTCGACGACGACCTGCGGGCGCTCGACGGCGACCTGGCGAGCCGGCACCAGCTCGTCGAGGCGTGGCTGACCGCGTTCCTCGCCACCGACGACGGCTCGCTCTCCGGGTACGACCTGCCGGAGGCGGTCGCCGTCGAGCTGTGCGGCGCGGAACTGCCGCGGCACGAGGCGACTGCAGTCGTGTCGGAGACGGTCGGCGGGCTGCTCGGCGCGCACCCGCGGATCGACCAGTCGGCGATCACGCTTCGGGTGGACGAGACGCTGGCCCGCACCCGCCGGTTCCGCACCGAGCGGGTGCCGGCGTACCGGGACTACCAGCGCCGGCGCAACGCGCTGGTGGCCGCCGAGCGGGAGCGGCTGCGGTTGGCGGAGTACCGGCCGACGGTGATGAGCAGCTTCGTCCGCAACCGCCTGCTCGACGAGGTCTACCTGCCACTGATCGGCGACAGCCTGGCCCGGCAGCTCGGCGCGACGGGCGACGCCAAGCGGGTGGACCAGTCCGGCCTGCTGCTGCTGATCTCCCCGCCCGGCTACGGCAAGACCACCCTGATGGAGTACGTGGCCAGCCGGCTCGGCCTGGTCTTCGTCAAGGTCGACGGGCCCGCCCTGGGCGCGGCGGTCACCTCACTCGACCCGGCGCAGGCTCCCGACGCGACCGCCCGCCAGGAGGTGGAGAAGATCTCCTTCGCGCTGGAGCTGGGCAACAACGTCCTGCTCTACCTCGACGACATCCAGCACACCTCCCCGGAGCTGCTGCAGAAGTTCATCCCGCTCTGCGACGGGCAGCGCCGGATGGAGGGAGTCTGGGCGGGCCGGACCCGCACGTACGACCTGCGCGGGAAGCGGTTCGCGGTGTGCATGGCCGGCAACCCCTACACCGAGTCGGGGCGGCGGTTCCGGGTGCCCGACATGCTGGCCAACCGGGCCGACGTGTGGAACCTTGGCGACGTGCTCTCCGGGCGGGAGGAGGTGTTCGCGCTCAGCTACCTCGAGAACGCGCTCACCTCGAATCCGGTGCTGGCGCCGCTGGCCGGGCGGGAGCGCGGCGACGTCGAGCTGCTGGTCCGGATGGCACGGGGCGACGACACGGTCCGGGCGGATCAGCTCGCCCACCCGTACGCGCCGGTGGAACTGGAGCAGATCGTCGCGGTGCTGCGCAAGCTGCTGCGGGTGCAGCAGGTGGTGCTCGCCAACAACCAGGCGTACATCGCCTCGGCGGGCCAGTCGGACGACTCCCGCACCGAGCCGCCGTTCCAGCTCCAGGGCTCGTACCGGAACATGAACAAGCTGGCCGAGCGGATCGTCCCGGTGCTCACCGACGAGGAACTGGAGGCGGTCGTCGACGACCACTACCTGGGCGAGGCGCAGACCCTGGCCGCCGGTGCGGAGGCCAACCTGCTCAAGCTCGCCGAGCTGCGGGGCCGGCTGACGCCGGAGCAGGCCCGTCGCTGGGCCGAGGTGAAGTCGGGTTTCCAACGGGCCCGGGCGCTCGGTGGCACCTCGGACGACCCGCTGGATCGCGCGGTGGGCGCGCTGGGTCTGCTCGCCGATCGGATCGGCGGGGTGGAGGCGGCGATCGGCCGCGCGGCCGGCCGGGACTGACCGCCGGCGGGTGCCTCCGGAGCGAGGCACCCGCCGGGACGGCGGATTACCGGACGGTGGCGAGCCAGTTCTGGACCACCGGGATGTCGACCCGCTGGTAGCCGCCGAGGTAGCGGCAGTTGTCCGTGTAGCCGTAGCTGGTGACCGTGACCAGGTAGCCGTTGAGGAAGGACGGGCCGCCCGAGTCACCGAAGCAGGTGCCACCGCCGCCGTGGACGTCGTTCGGGTTGCCGTTCATCTGCAGGATCTGCGGGGTGAGCTTCTGCCCCGGGGAGGTGGTGTAGCGGCGCAGCAGCGGGTAGCTCATGGGCTCCGGCTTCTGCGGGCCCGAATCCGGCTTGCGGACCTCGGTGCCGTACCCGACCACCTCGAAGATGGTCTTGTTGAGCTTCGGCTGCGCGAATTGGTCGAGGTAGCCGCTGGGCGCCACGGTCGCGGGCGCGATGCCCGTCACCGGCTTGTCCAGCACGACCACGCCGACGTCGTTCCAGTTCTTCAGGTCGGTGAAGTCCGAGTACTGCGGGTGGGTGTACGCCGTGCCGGACAGGTAACCCGCCGCGGCGAGTTCCTGCGCCGTGTAGCCGGCGCCGGGGTTCGTCGCCACCGGGAACGGGCTCGGCGGCGCCTCGGCGATGACCGAGTCGAAGGTGACCAGGGTCTTGCCGAGGGTCCCCTGGGTGCAGTGCGCGGCGGTGAGGACGATGGTCGGCGAGACGAGCGTGGCCGAGCAACGGTAGCGGCCGGTCTCGTCGTAGAACAGGATCAGGCCCACGTTGGGGTGGCGGTTGCCGTCGGGTTCGCCGCCGGTGATGGCGGCCGCGGGGGCGGATGTCGCCAGCAGCGCGAACGTCGTCGCGACGATCGCGGCCAGGGTACGACGCAGTGCTCTCATGCCGGATCATCCTGCCTCGTCGGCACGCTCTCCGAAAGGTTTGAACCACCGGACGGGTGCGGTGACGGCCGGATTGCTGACGGAAACTCCACATTGGGCTGGGTCGCTGCTCGGCGCATGTGCAACGATCGTCTGGTGTCACAGTGCCCGGCCGGTCCATCCGGCCGGTGCGCGCGCCGGCCGTTCGACGGCATGGGAACAGCCAGCACACCTCTGTCCCGTCCGGATGGAGATGGCGCGGCTTCTTCTCAACGACCTGCTGCTCGCCATGTTGCCTTGGACGGTTGGGGCGTGGATCGTCCAGGTTGAGTTGGCGGAATCGATGGATCTTCCTGATCGGAGGATCAGGACAGCTGCCGCGGGGGCGCCCGTTCAGTCCTGCGGGTGCCACTCGGGACGGTACTGCCCGTGGTTCCTGGGCCTTGGAAGGGCCGCACGAGGCTGATGCCGGCAATCGGCATCCGGGCCGTCGCTCCACCGTTGCGGCCCAGGTCAGGTCAGCGTTGATACTTGCGGATGAAGCCGCTCCCGGTCGGCTCCTCTCCGCCGGATCGGCGCGTATTCATGCCGGGTCGCGACGGCGCATTGCTGCTCCGCCGCCGCTCGGACGCGACCCGACGATCGGAGAACGGCTCAGCGTGCCGCTGCGCCACCCGCGTGGGTGACGCAGCGGCGGTGTGTCAGTCGAGCGCCTGGCGGGCGATTGCCGGCATTTCTTTGCCGGCGAGCAGCCAGCCGCCGAGGTACGCGACGATCGGCAGCCCGACCAGGATCGCGGCCAGGTTCACCAGCGGCGGGTGGGCCAGCCAGTGCAACTCCCGGTGGTACCAGACCAGCAGCGCGATGTACGCGCAGCCGGTACCGATGACCGCGCCGGTGAGCGACAGCGCGCCCGCGGTGGACGCCGTGAGCGCCCGCCTGGTGCGCCGCGGAGCCCCGGCCGCGGTCAGCGTGCGCAGGTCCCGGCTCGTCTCGCTGCGGATGAGCCCGACGGTCATCGCTAGCACGCCGAGGGCGACGGCGATGCCGGCGGCGGTGAAGTCGTCCGCGACTCGTTGCGCATCGGTACCGGTCGGCCGGGACTCGATGCTCAGATCGGCGCCCACCGCGGTCTGCTGGGCCGTGTCGAGTTGCGCCGCGGTGATCGCCTTCGGCGCCTTGACCAGCCACCCGACGGGTACCGTCGACACGTGCAACGCCGTCATGGCGTGCGTGGTGATCAGCACGTTGGGCAGGGACCCGTAGTCGGGCAGCGTGACGTGCTGCAGTTTCGGCGCCCAGGCGGTGTTCCGGGCGACGGGGAACGGCTTGTACCCGTCGAGATTCGACCGCGAGGTGAGCAGGTCGGTGTCGGCGTTGACGCTCGCCGGGTCGATCCCGTAGTAGGCCAGCAGTTCCGGCGTGGCCACGAACAGTGAGATCGAGCCCCCGCCGTTGTCCACGGTGTGGTCGCCGTCCTGGCGAGGAATGCCCAGGTTGACGAGTGGTCGGCCGTTGTTCTCCCGGTCGATCGGGCCGTTCGGGTCGACCGCGCCGGCCAGTGGCAGCACCGAGGTGGCACCCAGCCGGGCCGCGATCGCGTCGACCTGCTTGCGGGCGTCGGCCTCCTGCTGGGCGGTGAGGACCGGTACCGTTCCGAACGTCCGCCCCGGGTCAAGCCAGACGATGACCTGGTCCGCGGGCAGACTGCCGCCGGTCGGGGCCGCCGCCTTCGCCGCCGAGACAGCGGCGGTCAGCACGACCGTGGCGGCGATCCCGACGGCCAACGCGATCGCGGCAAGCGCCGAGCCGGACCGCGCCCGGTAGCGGGCCAGGTCGCGCATCGCCAGCCGGGGCGCCAGTGGCGCGTGCCGGGCGAGCAGGCCGATGGCGGCGATGCCGACCGGGGCCAGGAGCAGCAGGGCGACCGCGGTGGCCAGCACGCCACCCACGATGTACGGCGGTTTCGTGCCCTTGGACAGGTAGAGCGAGGTCAGGCCACCCGCCAGTAGCAGCGTGCCCAGCAAGGCGAACCGGTGCGCCGGACGCGGCGGCGCCGGTCGGGCGGACAGCGCGGCGACGACCGGGATGCGCGCGGCTGCCCGAGCCGGCCACCAGGCGGCGAGGACCGCGGTGATCACGGCCAGCAGGACGGCCAGGCCCAGCGGTGTCCAGGGCAGCTTGAACCGGTCGATGCGGTGGCCCAGCACCGGCTCCAGCAGGGGACCCAGGGCGGCCCATCCGGCGACCCCCGTCACGGCGCCGGTGAGGGCGCCGACTCCGCCGATGACCAGACCGTTGGCCAGCATGACGAGCCGGATGTGGCGGTGACTCGCACCGATCGCACCGAGCATGCCGAGCGCCCGCAGCCGCCGCTGGGCCATCACGGTAAAGCCAGCCACCGCCATCAGGCCGACGAACACCAACCCGATCGTGGCCAGGACGAGCACCATCACCGCGGCCGTGTTCTGATCGTCGGCGCGGCGCTGGTTCGTCATGCCGTCGGGGCGCGGCTTCGAGACGTACTCCGACCGGGACGCCTTGAGCAGCACTTCGACCTGCTGCGGGTCGGCGATCTGACCCGGCGCGACGAGGGCGAACGCATCGTTGAGGTTGAGCGGGTTCTCGACCAGGCCAACCACGGTCCGGGTGGTGCCACCCGCGTCCCAGGTCCCGCCCAGGTGCAGGTTGAAGGTCTTCATGGCGCGCTGGGTGATCGCGACCTCGGCCGGACCCTGCGGCCACCGACCCTTGTCCAGGCGCAGGATCGGCTTGCCGTACGGGCCGTTGGGGTCCTGTGCGCGCAGGTCGAGACCGTTCGCGGAGCCTGGCACCCGGATCCGCTTTGAATGCTCGATCACGTCGATGATGCCGAACGAGCTGCGCAGCGTCGCAAGATCGGCGTCGATCTGCGGGCCGGCGCTGCCCAGCGTCGTCCGGTTGTCGGCGGTGCCGAACAGCCAAGCATCCGACGGTGCGGCCGCGCCGATGGCCAGCCCCACCGTGGTGGCCGCCACCGCGAGGACCAGCAGGATCAGCACGATCACCTGCTGGCGCCACTCCCGCCGGAACAGCCGCCAGGCCCAGCGCGCCACGGCCCGCCGAGCCGGCATGCCACCACGGCCGGTGCCGAGCACCAACGGCGGCTCCTCGACCGCGACGCTCATCGGCTCGCCCCCTCGGTCAGCACGGAATCAGGCCCGAGCCGGGGCGCGGTGCGGTCGACGATGCGCCCGTCGCGGATGAACACGACCCGGTCGGCCCACGACGCCAACTGCGCGTCGTGGGTCACCACCACCGCGCTCACCCCCTGCTTGCAGGCGTTCAGGATCAGCCGCATCACGGCCTCGCCGTTGGCCGAGTCGAGCGCGCCGGTCGGCTCGTCGGCCAGCAGCAGCCGCCGGTCTCCCACCACCGCCCGGGCGATCGCCACCCGTTGCCGCTCACCGCCGGACAGTTGGTCCGGGAACCGGGACGCGCGGTCGGCGAGACCCAACTCCTCCAGGGCACGCAGGCCGGCCACGCGCGCCTTGCCGGCCGACATCCCGTCGAGCTCCAGCGGCAGCGCCACGTTCTCGGCGGCGGTGAGCCCGGGCAGCAGGTTGAAGTCCTGGAAGACGTACCCGATGGCCCGCCGCCGCAGCCGGCTCCGCTCGTCACGGGACAGCTTCGCCAGCGGCTGGCCGGCGACGAGCACCTCACCGCTGGTCGGCAGCTCCAGCGCCCCCGCGATGGTGAGCAGCGTGCTCTTGCCCGAGCCGCTGGGTCCCATCACCGCGACCATCTTGCCCGGCTCGACGGTGAAGTCGACCTCGCGCAGCGCGTGCACCTCGGCGGAGCCGTCCACGTACGTCTTGGACACCACGCGCATCTCCAGCACCCCGCTCATCGACGGATCCCCACCCTGCGTCGAAGCTGCGGCCCGGTCGGCGTCTTCGCCGGTACCGGTGGTTCCAGGGCGGCGCGCTTGAGCCGACCGTCCGCGGTGTCGAGCCATCGCACGACGGAGTCCAGCCGGTACAGCTCGGCGTCGACGACCAGGCCCAGGCTGAGGTCGAGGTCGCCCTCCTCGTCCTTGAGCCTGGTCCACTGCTGCATGAGCTCCACGAGGTAGCGGCGATGGGCCTGGATGACCTCGTGCACGTCGACCCCCGGCAGCCGTACCGCAATAAGGATCTTGATCACCAGCTCGTCGCGTGGCGGGGACGCGAGGTCGGGCGGCGTGCGCAGCCAGCCGGCCAGCTCGTCCGCACCGGCGGCGGTGATCCGGAAACCCTTCTGCGGCCCCGGTTCCGCGTCGTCGTCCGACTCGATGAGGCCATCCCGCTCCAGCCGCTGCAGGGTCGTGTACACCTGGCCGACGTTCAGCGGCCACACCTCACCGGTCCGCGCCTCGAACTCCTCGCGGAGCTGTAGCCCGTATTTGGGGCCCTCGTTGAGCAGCGCGAGCAGGGCGTGCCGGACACTCATGACGTCACCACACTCGATATCATGTCCGGTACTATACTGGATATACAACCCGCCGTGCCAGCCCCGGTCGCGCAGCACGGCTCTGGTTGTAGACACGGAAAGCGGGTCTCGGCGTCAGGCTTGTCCGCTGTGAAGCGGTGCGCAGACCGACCTGGGTGCGCTGATCGCGGAACTTGGCCCCGCGTCGAAGATCAGACAGGTGCAGGGCGCGGCCTACCCGTTACCCGGCTGCGTACCGATGGCATCTGAACTCTCGACCGGGACGTCCCGATGGACACGGTCGGACTGCTCAGCGCTAGACCGGCGCCTCTGCCAGTGCGCGGAGTCCCCAACGCTTCGCCGCGTCCTCGCGGGGATGCCGGTACCCGGCCAGCCAGCGTAGGTTCGCCGTCACGATCGCATCCGGTGCGCCCACCAGCCGGTACTCCCAATCCAGCAGCTCACACGCCCGCCGCGTCGCCTCGAATGCGGCCAGGTCCCTGGCCGGGCGCCGCTCCGCTGGCCGGCAGTCGACCACCATCGCGGAACCGTCCGATCGGCGGGCGAAGTAGTCCGGCGCGTGCGACCGAACCGGGCCCTCCGGCGTGCGCCAGGACAGCCAGAACGGCTGCGAGGCGATCCCGACCACCGCCGGTTCGAAGTCCAACGCCATCACATGATTGCGTTCCAGCCACGACTCGTAGCCCACGTGGGCGCCATCGGTGGCCGACCACCACCGGCCCGGCAGGTGCCGCTGTTCCTTCCGCGCGGTGAACCGCCGCACCGGGGCCGTCGCCTCGAACCGCACGGTCCAGACGGCCGTCAACGGCAGCCGGTGCTGCGTACCGTCCTCGGCGACGTAACCGACCTCGAATCCGTCCAACAGCCCGTCAGCACCGTCTGGGTGGTCCGGACAACCCCAGCGGCGACGTGGGGTACGTCTTCAATGTGGCCACGGATCGTGACTGCCGTAGACGTGGCTATTCGCGGGCTTGCATGCTGGCGCTCCTCGGCTGGTATCAACAGCGGGGGGGTTACGAGAGTGGATTTACGGGCTTCCCGAGATGGCGAGCCGCTCTACCGGACGTTGGGCTTTGCGTCGACACATTCTCCGACGATGCGTCTGGTGCTACGGCGTTGCTGTGTTACCTGAGCCTGCGGGTGGTGGGTCGGGTGTCCCAGCGGTAGAGCGTGCGGGCGCGTTGGATGAGTTGACGGATCGTGACGATCGCGGCTGCCAGGTACAGGTAGAAGTCGATGATTGTGGCGTTGCGGTCGGTGCAGCGGCGGATCTTGCCGAAGCCGTTCATCCATGCGTTGGTCCTTTCCACCACCTAGCGTTTGCCGATCTGGACGGGGGCTGGCACTCCCTTGCGGGCGATCTCGGCGTCGAAGCCGATCTCTTTGAGCAGGTCACGGGTTCGATTGCTGTCGTAGCCGCGGTCCAGGTGTGCGGTGACCCGTTCGGGCCAGTGATGCCGCAACTGGATGCTGCACGCGGCGAAGGTGTCACGCAGCAGTGGGGAGTCGTGCCGGTTGGCCGGGGCGCCGATGATCCCGAGCGGGATGCCGTAGCCATCGACGCCGGTCGAGCGTTTCATGCCGCCCTTGCCGCGGTCGACCGGAGACCGGCCGGCCCGGTCACCACCGCACGGGGCCTTGGTGATCGCGCCGTCGGCGCTGACGTCGGTCAGGTCCAGGCCAATCATGCGGTCGTAGGCGTCCAAGGCCAGCTCGTGGAGTTGCTCGCCGAGACCGGCCTCGGCCCACGACCGCAGCCGGCGGCGAATCGTCCGGTCCGAGCAGGCATCCGACGCGACGCGTTCATAGCCGGAACCATGCACCAAAGCGGCGATGACGTGCTCGAACACGACCCGGTCAGGGATCCGACGCCGGTGACAGCCCAGCGGATGCGCCGGATCAAACCCGGGTTGCTCAGGCCACAGCGCGGCGAACTGGACCCAGACAGGTTCGAACAACGAAGATGGCAGCGCGGGCACGGGACTCCATCGGTCACGAAGCGTAGAGAACTCCGATGATCAATGGACCCGTGCCTGCTTGCTACCTCGGGGTCCGTCCGCTCAGGCGCCCTACCTATTGCCGGTCGCTCTAAGTCCGGACGCCGACAAATCACACGACATGATCGCGTGGACTCCGACAGGTTCGCGTGGACAGGACAACCTCCCACCCCTTGGAGAGCACGATGTTCCGCTCCCCGGCCCGGGTGTTCGCCGCGCTGAACGCGGTGCGACCACCCGAACAGGCGTACCCGGTCCTCGGCAAGGCGGTCGTGCTCGGCGGCAGCGTCGCCGGGTTGCTGGCCGCCCGGGTGCTGTCCGACCATGCGGAGAGCATCGTGATCATCGACCGGGACGACCTGCAGGTAGGCGGCGAGCGGCCCGGCGTGCCGCAGGGGACGCAACTGCACGCGCTGCTGCCCGGCGGCTTCCTCCAACTCGAACGCCTCTTTCCCGGATTCCGCGAGCAGGCGCTGGCCCGGGGGGCGATGGAGGCCCCGCCCCCGGCCCGACGGAACTATCTCGACGGCCGCCTGAAGGTGGTCGTACCCGACGACGCCGACAGCCTGACGGGTAGCCGGCCGCTCCTGGAAGGCCTGATCCGCCGGTACGTGCTCGGGCTGCCCAACGTCAAGGCGGTCGCCGCCCGCGCCACGGGTCTCGTGTTCGACGGCGCCGTGACCAGCGGGGCCCGTTACGACGTGGGTGGGATGCCGGGTGTCGAGTCCGCCGATCTCGTGGTGGACGCCATGGGGCGTTCGAGCCGGCTGTCCGAGTGGCTGGAGCACGGCGGCTGGGATCGTCCCGTCACGCGCCGGATGACCGTGGACCTGAACTACGCGACGGCGCTGTTCCGACGCCCGGAGACGAATCCGGATCTCGCGCTCGTCCTGGCGCTGCACAGTCCGAGGATGTCGTCGGACGTGGCCGGTGCCGCGTTCTTCGCCGTCGAGGACGGGCGCTGGATGGCCATGATGGCCGGGTACGGGGCGAACCGCCCGGGGCGTACCCCGGAGGATTTCGTCCGGCGGCTGCGGGAGCAGTTCCCACCGGAGTTCGGCGAGGTCGCCGGGAACGAGATGCTCGGCGACGTGCAGACCTACCGCCACGCCGACAGCCGGCGGCGGGAGTTCCACGCGGCGAAGCGGCTCCCGGCCGGGCTCGTCAGCGTCGGTGACGCGGTCGCGTCGTTCAACCCGGTCTACGGTCAGGGGATGACCGCGGCGGCCCTGCACGCGGCCTGCCTGTCGGAATATCTGCGGTCCGGCCCGGATCTGGGCGAGCCGGCACGCCGGTTCTTCGCCCTGCAGAAAGTGGTGATCGACGCCGCCTGGTCGATGTCCACCTCCGCCGACCTGGCGCTGCCGCACGTCGACGGGCCCTATCCGCGCGGGTACCGGTTCTCCAGCTGGGTCAGCCGGCAGATCGTCAAAGCGACCACCACGGACGTGCGGATCGCGCGGCGGTTCAACGAGGTCGTCTCGATGCGCGCGCACCCCGGGTCGCTGGCCACTCCCGGCGTGGTGCTCGGCGCCCTGCGTGCCAACCGGCGAGCACGCTGACCGGGGCCAGGGGCCCCGGCGGCACGCCCGCCAGGGCCCCCTTCGTGCGGTGATCAGCGCAGTTCGTACGCCCGGATGACGGTCTGGTCGAAGGTGCTGCCCTTCGCGTCCGTGCCCGACGCCCTGAGCGACACGAAGCCGCCCGCCGCCGGGTGCGGCACCTGCACCTGCCACGACCCGCCGCGCTTCAGCACCGGCACCTGCTTCCAGGTCTTCCCGTCGTCGTACGACGCCCGCACGGTCAGCTTGGCCACCGGTCCCGAGCCCTCGGTCTGGGTGATCGTCACCGGATAGACGCCCACGCCGCCGGCCCGGCCGACGTTGTGGTCGTCCAGCGGCGGCGCGAAACTGACCGCGGTCAGCGGCAGCGCCTTGGGCTTGGCGGTGTGCGCCGAGCGGAACGTCCAGCTCACCGACATCCTGGTGGTCAGGCGTGCGTCGCGCTCCAGGCTGGCGTCGAAACGGAACGTCGCCCCGGCCGGGTCGACGTCGTCGGTGTACACCCCCGGGCCCTCGGTGGACTCGGCGATCAGCTTGCCGTCGCGGTAGAGCGCCCCGCGCCCCGAGGTGATCTGACCGAAACCGGACCGGCCCTGGCTGTCACCGAGCAGCGCGGGCGAGACGTACATGCTGTCGCCCTGGCGCGCCGCGGGCACGCTGCCCGGGAAGAACGACGCCACGCTCGGCCCGAACACACCCTTGTTCCACTGCTCCTGGTATATCTTGCCGGCCTGGTAGGTGGCCTGCGCGCCGTGCTCGGTGAGCGCCTCCGCCCACTCGTCGCCCTCGGCCGCCAGTTCCGCCCTGAACTCGTTTTGCCACGGCGCGTCACCCGCGTAGAACTCGGTCCGGGTGAACGGCAGCGGGGTGGGCCAGCCGACCGCCCAGCCGGAGCTGGCGATGTCGGATGGTGCGAGGAAGGCCAGTTTCACGCCGTTGCTGCCCGGCACGGCCGCCGCGTGTGCGGCCGTCACCGTGGCGAAGTCCTTCGGCCGCAGGTGCTTGACCAGCCCGCCGAGCAGGTCGTTCTTGCTGTGCCAGCCGACGTTGTAGACGTACGGGGTGGCGGTCGGATTGTCGTTGTCGTCAACCTCGGCCAGGGTGCCGGTGAGCTGGCCACCCAGGCCCTTGGTCGGCCTGGGCCCGACCAGCTTGGTGAAGATCGAGCCGAAGTCCATGGCCAGGACCCCGACGTCGTAACCGAAGTTCTCGCCCTCGGCGTAGATCGCGTCGTACGACACCAGCAGCGGCACCGCGTTCGGGGCGGGCACCGTGACGTCGAAGCCCTTCCCGCCACGGGCGTCCATCGACACGGTCTGCGGCCCGCTGACGGACAGCTTCGGATACACCAGCTGGGAGGTGCTGTAGTTGTCCCCGTCCTGCTCGTTGATCCAGCTGAACGCGAAATACTCACCCGGGGGCAGGCGCAGCTCGCCGCTCCCGCCGAAGAGCACGTAGTCCCGGTTCCGGTCCTTGTTCGTGATCACCGTGAAGGCATCCTCGGCCGGGTCGCCGTCGCGCTCGGTCGCGGTGAACTTCACCGTGTGCTTGAGCTCGTCGCGGACCACGCCGAAGGGCGTCTGCACGGAGACGCCGGCCGCGGTCGCGGTGACCTGACCGCCGAGGCCACCGGTCACGTCTCCGCCCGCGCGGGTGTCGGCGGTGAGCGTAACCGACGCCTGCCCGCCGGCCGGCACGGTGACCGTGTCGGCGCTGAGCGAGAAGATCCCGTCCGGCGCGTCGGTGGTCAGCGCGAGCCGCAGGGTCACGGCCGCGCTGCCGCCGTTGTGGTACGTGACGACGTTGCTGCGCACCTCGTCCTGGTGGTGCGGCCAGTCCTGCAACCCGAACGTCACCGACGTCGGCGTGGTCGTGACCTGCTGGTTGATCGCTCGGGCCACGTCCACCCGGCCCGCGCCCTGCGCGAACACGCCGACGCCGCTCGACGGCTTGGCAGAGGCCATGAGCGCCGCCTTGAGCTGCGCCGGGGTCCACTGGGGGTGCGCCTGGCTCAGCAGCGCCGCCGCGCCCGCGACGTGCGGGGTCGCCATCGACGTGCCGTCCAGCGGCATGTAGAGCTGCCCCGGTTCGCCGAGGAACCCGTCCTTGCTGCGCGCCGCGACGATGTCGACGCCGGGTGCGGCGATCTCGGGCTTGACCGCCCAGCCGTCGGCGCTGGGGCCCCGGCTGGAGAAGTCGGCCAACTCGTCGGACTTGGTGAACGCCGCGACGGCCAGCGCCGCCTCGGCGGTCGCCGGGGACCCGACGGTCTCGTCGTCGCCCTCGTTGCCCGCCGCGATGACGAACAGCGTGCCGTGCTGCGCGGTCAGGGCGTTGACGGCCTCCTCCAGCGGGTCGACCTCGGGGGTGTTCGGCCCGCCGAGGCTCATGTTGACGACGTCCGCCCCGGACTCGGCGGCCCACTGCATGCCGGCCACGATCCAGGACTCCAGGCACCCGAACTCGACACAGACCTTGCCGTCGAGCAGGGACGCGCCGGGCGCGGCGCCCCGGTACTTCCCGCCGGAGGCGGCACCGCTGCCGGCGATGGTGGACGCGACGTGGGTGCCGTGGCCGACGTGGTCGCGGTCGTCCTCCTCGCCCTCGGTGAAGTTCTGCCGGGCCGATACCTTCCCGGCCAGGTCAGGGTGCGTGACGTCGATGCCCGTGTCGAGCACCGCGACGCGGACCCCCGCGCCGTCGAAGCCGGCGGACCAGGCCTCGGGTGCGCCGATCAGCGGAATGCTCTGGTCCAGCGCCGGCCGGCGTACGCCATCGAGCCAGACCTTGCCCGCCTTCAGGCCGCTGCGGGTCGCCTGCCAGCGGGAGGCGAGCGAGTCGGTGGCCGTCTCGGTGGCGAAGCCGCGCACCGCAGGCAGTCGTCGTTGTGGGGAGAGACCGGGCGCGGTGGTGGCGCCGGAGACGATCAGCCCCAGCGACGATGGGCGGGTGGCCTGCGCCGCGAGCAGTTCGGTGAGGTCGAACAGCCGCCGGTCGAGCCGGTCCGCCCGCAGCAGCGGCATCGCGTCGGACGGGATGACGTACTGGTGCCCGTCGGTGCGGTAGCTGTGGAACGTGACGCCCTTGCGCGGTGTGACGCTGAGGCGGTCGTTGCCGAACACGGTCACCCGGTCACCGGTGATCAGGGTCACCGTCTGGGCCTGGGCCGTGGCGGGCCCCGGTTCGACCGCCTGTGGCGCGGCGGCCTGACGGGCGCCCGCGGTGCCGGGCGCGGCCGTCAGCAGTGCGACGGCGATTCCCCCGGCCAGCAACGCTCTTCTGGTTCTGCTGGAACGCATACGCCTCCCCGTTCACTCGGACGATCCGCTTTGACCGTCTCTTGTAGAGACGAGTTGACCCGTTGACGCGTTGCGCAACCAACCGTCGGGTCGCATTCCCGACAGCTCCCGTGATCCGAAAACCCCTGGTACGGCCCATCGAGGCGCTCGGAATGCCGCCGGTCGGCCAACGGTCCATTTGCTACGCCCGGTGACACCGGCGGTGTGAAGCGGGGGAGTTGGGTTCGCGTTGCCGCCCTGGCCGTCTGCGTCCTGCTCGCCGCGGCCGTCGGCGGGTGGCAGGGTTGGCGGAATGCGGCGATGGACCCGCCAGCACCTCCTGCGGTGTGCCCGCTCATCCGGTCGGTTCGACCTCCTCGTTCCCGCGCACGGTGCCCTCCAGACCGGGGAGCAGCACGGGCCGGGCATGCGCTCGAACTACTGCCCGGTCAGGACCGCGTCCACGAAGGAGGGCGCGCGCACCTACCTGGGGGTTTCACTCGGGCGTTTCGGCCGGCACGAGGGCTGCGGCCCTGCCCCGCAGCTACCCGACCTGCCGGCATCTCCGTTCGCGCGGTAATCGCGCCGTTGATCCCCCGAGACCGGACAGCCGCCTGCCAGCGAGAACGACATGAATGGGCTGGCGGCCACCGTGACGTTCCGTTACCAGCGGGCCAGCATCGATCGTGTGGCGTATCTGCTTCGGCCGAGACGAGTGAGTTGCCGTCGTCATCAATGTTGGAATCTCGAAGGCGGCGATGTCGACGGCCGCACGGTGGACAGCGCGATCAATCGATGGAAGCTAGTCTCGCGGTACACGGTCGACGGGGAGGCTTCGATGCGGCGCGAGTTCCGGGTGTTCTCATCGATCGTCGGGCGGCGCACCGCCTTGAAGTACGTCGGCTTGGGTGCGCTCGCTGCCGTGGCCAGCGCGTGCAGTCGGACCGGACCAAGCGGCAACGCAGACCGGACTGGGCAAGCCGAGAAGTCCGGTGGCGGCAAGAAGCCGACGGTGGCCGCGCGGACCTTGGAGGCGTTCGCCAAGGGAACGTGGGCGATCGCGGTTTCCGACCCGAAGCAAAACGGCACGAGCCCGACGGGGACCCTGACTCTCGGCGACGGGAAATGGACGATCAGTCCTGGGATTCTGAGCATCGAACTGGCAGCCCATGGCGATTACACGTTGTCGGGAGCATCGGTGAGTATCGTTCGACGGTACAACGACGAGGAGCGGAAGCAATACCCCGACGTGGTGGACGAGACCTACACCGGTGGCGATCTGCCGGCGCAGGTTGGTAGGGACGCTCAGACGTATCAGGTGTCCTGGAGTTTCGGGGCCAAGCACCAGATTTGCTCGGTGTACTGGAATGGCGACGCGTTTCTCATCAATGCGAACGACGGCTACGGCAAGGATCTCATGATCACGCTGACCCGGCAGGCATAGCGCGGGCCGTCGTGGCGCCGGGAGCAATGTGGGCTCTCGGTGGCCCACCTCACTCTCTTGCTCTCATGACCGTGATGCGGGCGCCAAGCAGTCACCCTTTAGTTATCACGATCTCGGCTCGCCGCCCTCAAACCGGCCCGACGAACCAACCGTGAGCACGTAGCTGGGCCGCTCCATGGCGTACCGGGAACCAGAGAGCCGGACCCCGCACAAACACCCTCCCCGCGCCTTCAAGGCAGCCCTTGACGGGCCGCACGTGCCGTCGACTGGGGCGCCGCGCCGGCCGTTGCCGCTGTTGCTCTGCGGCTGTGACGCCCGGCGGCAGGATCTCGCCCTGCCGTGGGCGGCGGCCTCGTCAACCCGGGGTGAAGTAGTCCGCGGATTTTCCTCGATCCAATGCAACCGTGGCGTCGCTCTGCTGCGTGGGTGGGAGGAGCAGCCACCGAGGAGAGGGTGTCGGCGTGACAGAGGACGACTACCGGGCGTTCTACGCATCGGCGTTCGCGCGGTTGGTCGGTCAGGTGTATCTGCTGACCGGCGACTTTGCGGAGGCGCAGGACGCCGTTCAAGAGGCGTTTGTTCGAGCCTGGAGCAGGCGTCGCCGGTTCGCCGACGGGGACGAGCCGGAGGCGTGGATCAGAACCGTCGCCCGCCGGGTCGCGGTCAGTCGTTGGCGCTCCGTGCGGTCCGGGTTGGCGGCGTGGCGGCGTCACGGGCCGGCTACACACGTGCCTGCGCCCGGCGTGGAGACTCCGCTGATCGTGGCGGCCCTGCAACGTCTACCCGAGGAGCAGCGACGCGCGATCGTGCTGCACCACCTGTGCGATCGGTCCGTCGATCAGGTCGCCATCGAGACCGGGGTGCCGTCCGGAACGGTCAAGGCCCGGCTGTCGCGCGGGCGGACCGCACTGCGACAGATCCTCCAAGATGCGGACGCTTCGCATCCGTGGAGCCGGCCGGAGTCCGGCTCCACGCCCCTCGCGGGCGAGCCGCGGTCCGGCAAGCCGCGCCGGTCCGGCCGACCGGACGAGATCACAACCTTGGAGCGTCGTCATGCCTGAACGCCAACATCCTGACCGAGAGAACCGCGAACTCGACAGCCCCGTGGTCGGCAAGCCTGCCCCGGAGAGCCCGCTGCCCGGCCTGGGGACAATGCTGCAGGACGCGGCCGACGATGCGACCCGCCGGGCGCTCGTGCCGCCGTACGACCTGGTCCAGGGTCTGGCACGGCGTCGCCGAACCGCGAGAGTCGCGACGGCCGGCGCGTTCGGGGTCGTCCTTTTCCTGGCGATCGGGGTGGCGGTCGTCAGCGGTGTCGGGCCTGACCGGGGCGAGAACCGCCCGCGGCCGGCCGCGTCGGCCACCGCCTCCCTGGACCCGTCGTTGCGCGAGTACTGGACAGAAATCCCTATCCTGAGCTGGACGCCGGACGTGGCACGCGAGGCGTCGGACGTTTCTTCCACGAATGAGTTCCGTACGGCGGTGTTCTCCGCGCTTGGCCCGGGGGATCACGACTTCTCCTACCTCAAGGATTTGCGGCAGGTCCTTCCCGACGCTCCGGTCGGTGGCCCGGCCATCGCCATCGATCAGTCGGTCACGAGACCCGAGTTGGAGCACGCCGCCGCGAACCTGCGAAAGCTCGACGGCGTGCAAGACGCGCGGGTCGTCGAGGTGTCCGGCCTTTGGTTCACCGTGTCGGCCACCGCCCCCGCCGCCTCCGGCCCACCGGTCATCAACGTCGAGGGGACAGGCATCAGCGGCTACGCCAGCGGGCAGAAACGTGACGCACAGAATCGTCCGGTTAACTGGGTACGCGCCACGTATGCCGGACCGGCCATCGACCGCGCCACCTTCGACCTGTGGCGTGCACGGGTCGCCGAGTCCATGCACATCGACGTCTCGCAGGTAGTGGTCACCGCGGAATCCTCCGCGAGGAAACCGGAGCCGACGACGAGCTGACGCCGGCTCAGCCAGTGCATGCAGCCTGTCCCGAGCGCGGTCAACTTCCCCGTCGTGCAGAGGTCGATCAACCCCGCCTGCTGGTCTGCGCTTCACAACCGGCCAGCGGGCGTCGACCTCTTGGGCGGCAACGACAGGCGGTACATGCATTCGGCGGGGCTGGCCCGAAAGTGGTGCCGGTACGCCGTCCCCCGGTCTCGTGGATGACCGCACAGAGAGCCATCACCGACAGCATGCAGCGTGCCGTGGGATCCGACGAGTCTGTCCCGGCCGAGTACCCGCCCACTGCTCCTCGATCGGCATGTACGGCCCGTGGGCGACTCCCCGACTTAATCGCGTCTCATTGGTCATTCGCCCAGCGGAGCACCGTGCCAGCGCCATTCCTTCAGCTGGGGACGTCCTGGCAACTCGATCCGGCCGGTGGACCACCGCAGTGCCGCCCACGGGTCCACCCCGGTCAGTTCTTGCGCCGCTTCGGGAAACAGCCGAGCAAGTACCCGGGTGCAGACGTCACGTGGTGGATCGACGGCGAGGCCGAGGCCCTGCGCGATGTCATCGCCGTGCAGCAACGTCTCCACGCACCCCATCGCGGCGAAGCCCTCCGGGTCGGCTTGACCAGTGGGATGGTAGGCCCGAACATCCGGTCCGGACGTGCGTACCGTAGCTGCCAAAATTCGACCACCCGCATCGGCGAACTCCAGTACCTCGTCCGGGGAAGCATCCTTGTCGGCGTTCGCCATGAAGCGCACAAACCGCTTCAACGGCCGCGCCACGAGTTGGCCCGCGAACGACATCAGGCAGTCACCGATGTGCTCGGCGGTGTGCCAGCAGTCCCACTCCAGGCTGCCTGCCCGCGCGGACCAGTCCAGGCCGGCCGCTGGTCGTAGGCTGGCAACAACGCTGGACATCGCTGCATCGAGATCATCGGCGGTGACCGCCACGGTTTCCCTCCAGGCTTGCGAGGCCGATGCTGCACCGGCCTGAGTCAGAGCTGCCAGCCTGCCCGATGGGTGTGACGAACTGAGTGGCAACGGATGTGGACGCCAGCGGACGGAGACGGACACCCACGGAGTGTTCCAGCAGCTCAGCCCGCTTGATGGTCCAGCTCAGCCGAAAGCGATCATTCGTTCACACCGCAGCGGTCACAGCTGCTCCGACCGAGGTCCTGGGTATGCGGCGTCCAAGTCGGCGAGAAATTCTCTCCCGCGCGCCACAAATTGCGGAAGGAACCTCCGCACCCCGTCTAGGAACACGTCGTCGGGTAGGTTGTACTGGTCGACCGCCCGGTAGGCGCCATCTTTGACGTAGGTCTCGTCTACGAACCAGCGGTCACCCGGTGAGTGGCAGGCGCAGGCAGCGAGCGGCGTCGGCCAGCAAGGGCGTGAACCGCAGGCCACACCGGCCAAGTGGTAGTCGAACATGGTTGCACCCAATGCAACAGGGCCGCCGAGGGTGGTCTGCGGCTTGCCACGATGCGGGTAAGGGCGACCACGCCCGTCGCCAGTGGGGACAGATGCCGACATCAGCTCCGACAAATCTTTGACATCGTCATGGTCCGGTCTGCCTCGGCGTCTGGTTCCACAGCTCGCACCGGCTGACAACGTCGGTGGCCTGCCCATCTGCCGCTGCCACTACCGGCCGTAGGCGTCGTAAGCCTCCGACATTCGGGGCTTCGGGTGAGCCGGAAGGTCACAGGCGGCAGCTATGGTCTAGGCGCATCGTGACCGCAGTGGCGCTCCGCAAGCAGCGCACGCACTTCCGGAACATCTTGGAAGGGGATCATTCTCTGCATCACGAGGCGTGCTCGATCGCCAGTTCGCGCGCTCGGCAGATCTTCGGTGAGATCAAGCATGCGCGCTGCCGCGCGGGCGGCTGCTTCTGGCTCGTTGGCATCCGCATAGGCGACGACGAGCCACGATAGATAGAGCGCCATCTCCCGGGCGTGGGTAGCGTCGTACCCTTCCAGCGCCATCGACAGTAGTGGTAGGGCCTTGAGGGGCCGATGGAGTTCCGTGAACACGCGGGCGTCCATGATGTCCAGCTCGTCATCGCTGACCCAGTATGCCCACCTAGGTGCCTCGCCCTCGCGCTGGCGAAGGAGAGCCTCGTGTGCCTCTCCGAGCGCACGCAAGGCGGGCTGTGGGTCATCGACACGCGCGTTGGCCCATGCCACGCGATCCAGAAACAGCGCTCGGACTTCGGCGGGTGCCTCCGGCCCGGCTTCATCCAGAGCTGCTTGGGTGAGATCGACGGCCTCTCGTTCGCGTCCTGTATTCGCGTGCTGGTAAGCCAGCGACCCGACCAGGTTCGCGGCCAGTGATCGGTCGCCGGCCTGCCGAGCGGCCGATGCGCCCAGCCGGTACGCGCGCTCAGCAAGGACGGTGAACCCTGCGTCGGAGGCTATCCAGCCCGCGATCTGCGCCAGCTCGCCTACCTGGACCAGCAGCCCGTGCCCGACCAACTCGGTGTGGGACGTTTCCCGGTACAGCGTCAGTGCTGCCCTCAGCTCACGGAAGGCGGGAACGACCAGATCGCCGCCGGCGAGGACGTCGTCCGCTAGTCGAAGTCGGTGGACCCGGGCGGCGAGATCACTGACGGCAGTGTGGCCGATGCGCCGCCCGGTGGTGGGCATCACGGCCTGGAGGAGGTCGCCTACCGGAAGCAGGTCGGTCAGGGAAGCGGTATCCGGGGCGGCGCGGTCGTGGTCGGCAGATGTGGCTGTGCTGGTACGCCGGGGGCTGTAGAGGCCGATCGCGGCGTCGTTGGCGACGCCGAGGACATGCCGTAGGCCGGCCCGGCGTTCTTCATTGGGCCAGCGGTGTTCTCCGCGTTCGAGTTTGCCTATCCAGCGATGGTCGACATAGTGCGCGGTGAGGTTCCTGTGTGGGTAGAGCCGGTGGAGCGCGGCGTTGACGTTGTCGGCGAGTTCGGCGCGGGACATGCATTGCCCAGGCCGTTGCGGCGACGGCAGTCGTTGACGGGCCTTGGTGAGCAGTGCGTTGGGGGCCACGAGGGTGTCGGGATGACGCGGCATCTACGCCTCCCTCCGCATCTCACAGACGGTGTGTGCACCATCTTGCCACCCTCGGTTACCCCGGCCGCGCGTGCCGTGGCGCGACCGCGAATTCGAAGTGCTCAGCCTGATCGCCGATGGCTACAACACCGGGCGAGATCACCGCCAAGCGTGCTGCCACGCCGTCGCCTACGCACTCCGAAACGGCCTCGTCTAACGAGCACTCCATGTGCCGCACAGGGCGGGCAATCCAGCATCGCCGAGACCACCACATACCGCACATGGACTCGATCAAGGCCAGGCTGGGCAGGAAGAGGGGAGCCGAGGCGCGGACCCGGAATTTGCCGAACTGGCAAGGTTCCTTGCCGTCCGGGCTTCGAGGACGCACGATCACCGGGCCGGGGCGGCGGCCGTCCGCCGGCGAGGAGGGAACCATGATCGAGCACGGTGCGGATCCGGTCGAACCGGCGGTGGACGCGGAGACCGCCGGATTCTGGGACGAGCTGTACCAACAGCGCGACCAGGTGTGGAGCGGTCGGGTGAACAGCGTCCTGGCCGAGGTGGTGGATCCGCTGCCGCCCGGCACCGCGCTCGACCTGGGCTGCGGTGAGGGCGGCGACGCGATCTGGCTGGCCGGGCGGGGCTGGCGGGTCACCGCCGTCGACGTCTCGGCCACCGCTCTGGGCCGGCTCAGCGCCGCCGCGACCCGGGCCGGCGTGGAATCCCGGATCACCGCCGCGCGCCACGACCTGACCCGGACCTTCCCGGCCGGCCAGTACGACCTGGTCTCGGCGCAGTTCCTCCAGTCCCCGCTGGAACTGCCCCGGGAGTCGGTGCTGCGCGCGGCGGCTCGGGCGGTCGCGCCCGGCGGCCGGCTCCTGGTCGTCGAGCACGGGGCACCTCCGCCGTGGGCCCGCGAGAGCCACCCGCACGCCCGTTTCGCCAGCCCGGAGGAGATCCTGACCGCACTCGACCTCGACCCTGACGGCTGGCACACCGACCGGCTCGGGGCCGCGCACCGGACGGGCACCGGCCCGGACGGCGAGACGGGCACCCTCGTCGACCACGTCGTGCTGGTCCTGCGCCGCGAGCAGCGCTGACACCGGCCGTCGGGGAGGCGTCGACCAGGCCGGACGGCCGGCTGTCTTGCTGTAGGACGCCTGGGAGCCGCGAGGCGATCAACCAACGCTCGCCTCCCGGTCAGATAGTGCCGGCATTCTGCGGGGGTGTTGCTCCCGCCCACCGTGCCGGCGTACCGGATCGTCGGCGCCTGCGGTGCGGCCCTCCTCGCCGTCGCCGGACTGGCGGTCGGCGCGCTGCCCGTCGACGACGCCGATTCGCCCTGGCTGACCGGCCTGTACCGGTACGCCGGACCGGCCCTGCTTGCCGGCTTCGTCGGCCTGACGCTGCTGGTCGTGGCCTGGTGGTGGGCCGGCCGCGACCTCGGCGGTCCGTCGGCGTCCCGGCGCGGCACCGTCGTGACGCTCACCTGCTGGTCGGCTCCTCTGCTGCTCACCCCGCCGCTGTTCAGCCGGGACGCGTACAGCTACCTCGCCCAGGGCGCGATGGTGCTGGCCGACCTCGACGTCTACCGGTTCGGCGTCGCCCATCTCGGCGGGCGGCTGGCCGCCGAGGTGCCGGAGATGTGGCAGCAGACGCCCGCGCCGTACGGTCCGGTCTTCCTCGGCACGTCCGCGGCGGTGGCCGCCGTCGCCGGCACCGGGCTCGGGCTCGGCCTGTTCGGGCTCCGGCTGGTGGCGCTGCTCGGGGTCGCGCTGCTGGTGCTGTTCGTCCCGCGCCTGGCCCGGCACTGCGGCGTCGACCCGGCCGCCGCGCTGTGGCTGGGCGTGCTCAACCCGCTCGTGCCGCTGCACCTGATCGCCGGGGCGCACAACGAGGCGCTGATGCTCGGCCTGCTCGTCGCCGGAGTGTGCCTGGCCTTCGAGCGGTCGTACCTGCTAGCCGTCGTGCTGGTGACGCTCGCCGCGCTGGTGAAGGCGCCGGCCGCGGTCGGCCTGGTGGTGGTGGCGGTGCTCGCTGCGCGCCAGCAGGGCCGCTGGTCTGCCATCTGGCGCACCACGGCGGCCGCGGCCGCCACCATGATCGCCGTCACCTGGGCTACCGGCACCGGGTACGGCTGGCTGACCGCGCTGGGCACGCCGCTGTACAAGCACAGTTGGTCGATCTCCAGCGCCCTGGGCCGGGCGACGGTGCACGTCATGCAGGCCGGCGGCCTGGATCCCGGTGACGGCCCGATGCGGTTCTGGGTCTGGGCCGGCCTGCTCGGCGCGGTCGCCACCACCGCGTACGCCTGGTTTCAGCGCCGCGCGCTCGGCCTCGCGTACGCCCTGGGCCTGGTGCTCGCCGCGGCGGCCCTGCTCGGTCCGGCCACCCGGCCCTGGTACGGGCTGTGGGGGCTGGTGCCCATCGCCGCCGGCGCGCCCGGACGCACCGTACGCCTGGTGGCCGCGATCGGGGCGGTGGTCCTGGCCTTCGTCACGCTGCCGAGCGGCTTCGGCCCCCAGCCGCGACAGTTCGTGCTCGCGGCCCTCGGCGTCCTGTTCGGACTGATCACCGCCGGCTACCTGCGCCTGCTGCTGATTCCCCACCGCCCCCTGGAAATGGATCCACGATGACAGAACAGCTCACCCGGAACCAGCGTCGCGCCCTGGGCGTCACCGCGCTCGCCGTGCTGATCGGCGTGGTCATCGCCGTGGTTCCCGGGCATCGCGGATGGTTCGACGTGGGCGTCTACCACGGCGCGGTGAACCACTGGGTGGGCGGCGGCGACCTCTACGAGTGGACCACCACCAACGGATACGGGTTCACCTATCCGCCGTTCGCCGCGGTCTGCATGCTGCCGATGACCCTGTTGGCCTGGTACCCGACGATCGCGGTCAGCCTCGCGATGACGGTGGTGGCGTCCGGGTTCGTGCTGCACCTGCTGGTGGATCCGCTGGCCCGGCGGGCCGGCTGGAGCCGCTGGTTCGCCTTCGCGCTGGCCGCCTGCCTGTTCGCCGCGCTCAACCCGGTGCGGGACACGGTCAGCTTCGGCCAGGTCAACCTGCTGCTGCTCGCTCTGGTCTACGTCGACCTGTGGCTGCTGGAGCGCGGGCACCCGCTGGCCGGCATCGGCACCGGCCTGGCTGCCGCGATCAAGCTCACCCCGGCCGTCTTCATCGGCTATCTGCTGATCACCAGGCGCTGGCGGGCGGCCGGGGTGGCCGCCGGTACGGCCGCCGCCGCGACCGCCGGCACCGCGCTGCTCGCCCCGGACGCCTCCCGCCGGTATTTCTTCGAGGCCCTGCTCGACACCGACCGGGTCGGCAAGCTGGCGTACGTCTCCAACCAGTCGCTGATGGGGCTGGTCGCCCGGCTCCACCCGGCCCATCCGGACCGCCTGCTCTGGCTCGTCCTGGTCGCCGGGGTGCTGGTGGTGTGGCTGGTCCGGGTCCGGCAGGCCGGCCGGGTCGGCGACGACCGGGCCGGTTTCGCGCTGACCGGCATCGTCGGCTGCCTGGTCAGCCCGGTCACCTGGGTGCACCACCTGGTCTGGCTGGCTCCGGCGCTGGTGGTGCTCGCCGACTCGACCCTGCCGTGGCCACCGTCCGACCTCCACCTCCGCCGTCGGCTGGGCCTGGGTGTGGCCGGCTACCTCGTGCTGGTCAGCGGCGTGGTCTGGGTGTGGGCCAACGGCGGCGGCGACGCGGTCGCGCTGGTCGGCGGAAACCTCTACGTGCTGATCGCCCTCGGCCTGCTCATCGGCCTGCCGGTCGCTGGTGGCGGATACCCCGACACCGCGGAGCGCGCAGGTCACGCCGGTTCCGCCTCCGCCGAGTGCGCGGACGGGCGGGCCGCCGGAGGACCCAGCAGGCGCATCGGCGCCGGCTCGGCCAGCGGTGGCGGATCGGCGCTGGGCACGGTACGGGGCAGCAGCGCGGCGAGCCCGGCGCGGGTGGCCACCACGATCAGCCGGTCGGTGCGGACCAGCGGCCGGCGCTCCGGCAGGGACCAGATCGTCTGACCGGCGCGCCCGGTGCGCATCGCGATGACCTGTACCGCGCCCGGCCTGGACAGGTCGCGGCAGTATCTGCCCTCGATGTCCGATCCGGCGCCCACCGGGAGGTCGGCCACCAGCAGCACCCGGCGGCCGACCGAGACGGTGTCGATGACCTGGCGGCCCAACATCGCGGCCGCGAACGCGGGCGCGGCGAGGTAGGACACGCTGCGCGACTGATGCATGCCGAAGGTTCGCTGAACCCGCTCGGCGAAGCCGTGGTCGAAGAGCCGGAGCACCACCCGCAGGGGCTCGACCGCCGTGCCGGACGCGGTGGGGTGCGCCCGGTGCGCCGAGCGCCCGGTCAGGGCGGTCTCCAGGTTCGTGACGTCGTCGGAGGTGAGCACCACCAACGCCCGGCAGGTCTGCACCGAGGCGGCCCGCAGCGTCTCGGGGCGGGTCGCGTCCCCGATGATCACGGGCAGGCCCAGCCCGCGGGCGACCGCCACGCCCCGGGCCGACTCCGCCCGGTCGACCGCGACCACCTCGATGCCGAGCGAGTGCAACTCCTCGATCACCCGGGTGCCGATGTTGCCCAGGCCCACCACGACCACGTGGTCGTCGACCGGGTCGGTGAGCCCGCCGGACGCCACCGCCTGCCGGGCGTGCGCCAACGAGTCGACCAGCAGGGCGGTGATCGTGGGCAGCAGGGCGACACCGGCGATCGCCAGCACCACCACGGTCGCCTTCTCGATCGGTCCCGCGGCCGGGTCGGCGTCGGCGCTGCCCATCGCGGTGAGCACAGTCAGGTAGCCGGCCTCGGCCAGGTTCAGCTTGCGGGCATGCGCGAGAAGGACGCTGCCGGCGACGAAGAGCGCGAACACCGCGGCCAGCGCCAGCCGCAGGTTGCGGCCGAAGACCAGCGCGGCGGTCCGCAGCAGGCGCGGGCGCCGGCGTGGCGGTTCCGGCCGGTGCCGGCCGTACATGCGGACCAGGACCAGGTCGGCGGCCTGCTGGTCGGCCGGGAGAGTGACCGGCTCCGGACCGGTCGTGTCGGCCAGGCCGCACACGACGTCGGCGGCCGGGTCGAGGGTGGCCCGGTTCGCGGTACGCACCAGCTCGTCGTCGCGCAGCCGCAGGTAGGTCGGGGCGTCCTCGCCGAGGGTGGCGGCGACGAACGCCGGCGCGGCGATCTCCGACCCGGACAGCACCGCGCAGTCCCCGAGCATGCTGGCCACGCCCTCGCCGAGCACCGGGTTGAAGAGCCGGACGACGAGCCGGACATCCGGGGCCGCCTCCCGCACGATCATCGCGTTGTCCACGTTGGTCACGTCGTCGTCACCGACCAGCGCCACGGCGGCGGCGTCACGGACCCTGGCGCGCTCCAGCACCTCGGCGGTCAGGCGGCGGGCGACGACGAGGGTCGGACGCGGTCCCGTCGCGCCCGTCTCCGGCCCGAACTCGGCGATGTCCGGCGCGTGGTTGTCGGTCAACGACGGCAGGACCACCGTGACGGCGCCGCCGTAGCGGTCCATCAACTCGGTGACCAACCGGCGGGCCAGAGCGCCGTTCCCGCAGACCACGAACCGTTGTCCCAGCGGCTCCGGATCGGACCCCTGCCTGGTGTCATCGGGCACACCCGCATGGTAGCCAGCGGCCGCCCGCGCTCGTCGGCCCTCCGATCGCAGCGACGCCGACGCCCTGACCCTGGCGGTCAGGGCGTCGGCGCGTCCGGTTCCCGGTCCGATGTGGGGTCAGAAGTTCGGCCAGCTCCAGCCGAGGTAGTTGGCGTAGTAGGGCAGCCGCGCCGAACCGATCCGCCCGTTCACGCTGGTCGCCACGAAGGTGCCGTCGCCACGGGAGATGCCCACGTGCCCGTAGGGGGCGCTGATGTTCCAGAAGACCAGGGCGCCGCGGGGCGCGTTCAGGTCACCGCGGTGGGCGGTGCCCCGGGCGACCGCGTCGTTCCAGTCCGCCATCGCGGAGGCGTAGACCCCGGTCCGGCCGTACGCGTTCTCGGCCGCCATCTCGCAGTAGCCCTCGTACGCGGTGGAGCCGAGCCGAGCCTCGTACCAGGCGACCGCGCTGTCGGCACGGGTGTTGGAGCAGTTCGGCGCGACCTGGCCGTTGCTGCCGGTGTAGACGAAGCCGTCGGAGACGTAGCCTCCGCTGGCCAGGCGGTCCCAGATGTTCGTGGCGCCCCAGTTGCCGTTGACCCAGTCGCCGGTCGTCTGGCAGGCGATGTTGACCGAGGCGCCGTTGGCGACGCTGCCCACCACCGAGTAGCCGGTGCCCGGACCGGAGCGGACGTTGAGCCCGCCGGCCGCCTGGACGGTGCCGGTGGCGGCGAGAGCCGGTGCCGCCAGGCCCAACGTGGTGGCGGTGGTGACGAGCAGCGCCAGCGCGGTGCGGGCGAGCCAACGCCTGGTCCCCGTCCGCCTCTCGAGCAGTGTCATGTCCAATCTCCGATCTATAGATTCCGATATGACGCGCCTGTCCCGCCGAGAATCGGGGACGGGTGGCCGGTTGGCGAGGTAGGCAACGTGCGGGGAGGCACTCACATGCGGGCGGCACAGGCGCGTGAAGTGATCGGGTCGCGGATGCGCGAGGTACGTGAGGCGGCGGAGACCTCGCTGACCCGGGCCGCGGCCCTGTCCGGGTGGGGGAAGGGGCACCTGTCCCGAGTGGAGCGAGGGCTGACCAAGCCCAGCCGCGGTCTGGTGGAGTGGTACGACACGGCGTTCGGGGCGGGGCAGGCCCTGCTCGGGCAGTTCCTGGACCTGGAGGCGGCGGTCCGGGTCGGCCGGGAGATGTCGTTGCGGGACGCCCGGCTGCACCGGACGACCGGAGCCGCCCGGTTTCCGGTGGCGGCCGGCGGTACGGTGCCGGTCGACCACGATCCGGCCGACTGTTGTCTGCTGATGGACGAGGATCCACCGGACGGCACGCTGGTGCCGTGCGGCCAGGCGTTCGACAAGACCTGGACGGTGCGTAACGCCGGTCCGGTGCCCTGGCGCGGCCGGTGGCTGACCCGGCAGGGCACGCCGGGGGTGGCCGGTTGGCTCCAGTCGCCGATCCGGGTGCAGCTCGGCGAGGTGGAACCGGGTGCCGACGAGGTGATCCGGATCCGGCTACGCGCGCCGCGGGTCGAGGCGGCCTGCACGGCGTACTTCAAGATCACCGATGCGACGGGGCGGCTCTACTTTCCCGGATCCCAGTCGCGGCCGCTGCACTGCACCATCAACGCCGTCGAATGGGACGTGCGTCGGGGCGGCCCCGGGTGAGCTTGATCGTCAAGCGTGGCGATCAGGCCCGCCCGCACCCGGCACCGACCGGAGCGGTCACGAGGCCGGCGCCTGCCAACGGTACGTCCAGGGCGGCCCGGAACCGGTGACGGGTTGCCGCACGTAGAGGCCGTCACCCTCGATGTCGATCTCGCCGGGGTGCAGCTCCGCGGGCGGGTTCCCGTGGTCGTCGAGTTCCACGGTGGCGGTGCGTCCGTCGGCCGGTCCGCCCACGATCGGGACGTCAGCAACATCTGGCATTGCTGCAGCGGATCACGGCCGGCGGGCTCGGCGCGCCGGAAACGGCGATGTTCAAGTCCTCGGTTCGCTCGCCGGGAACTCGACCGGTCCCGTATCCGACCAACAGGGGCGGGCGGCTGTGGGCCGTCTCGTGCGGATCGCCGGCCGGCGGGCGCGGAACTGAGGATCGAGGAGTCTCTACTGATGCGTGCACGAACGGTGGCCAGGTTCCTGGCCGCGAGCGTGGTCGGAGCGGTTGCCGCGGCGACCGTCGGTGTCGGTGTGGCGGCCGCGCACGTGACCGTCAATCCGCGTGAGGCGACCCAGGGCGGCTATGCCAAGCTCGCCTTCCGGGTGCCGAACGAGCGGGACGACGCCGGCACGACCAAGCTGGAGGTCGCCCTGCCGGCCGACACGCCGGTGGCCTCGGTGTCGGTCCGGCCGATGGCCGGGTGGACCGTGCAGGTCGACAAGACCAAGCTCGCCACCCCGATCGAGATGCACGGCAGTCAGGTGACCGAGGCGCCGTCGAAGATCACCTGGACGGCCGACGGTACGGCGAACGCGATCAAGCCGGGTCAGTTCCAGGAGTTCGAGATCTCGGTCGGTCCGCTGCCCGAGGCCGACACGATGATCTTCAAGGCGCTGCAGACCTACTCCAGCGGCGAGATCGTCCGCTGGATCGACGAGCCCAGCACCGACGGCTCCGAGGCCGAGCACCCGGCCCCGGTGCTCAAGCTCGCCAAGGCTCCCACCACGGACGTCGCCGCCACCCCGACCGGCTCGGACAACGCCGCGAAGGCCGACACCAGCGACGGCGCGGACGGTCGGGCCGGATGGGCCCTCGCCCTCGGCATCGCCGGACTGGTCGCCGGCCTCGCCGGGCTGGCCTTCGGCCTGCTGGCCTGGCGACGCCGGACCGGGACCGGCACCGCGGCGGGCTGACCTCCGTACGGGGCGCCGACCAGGCCCCGGGCCATGAGGTATTGAAAAGTAGAAGATACGGACTGTGACGATGCGCGGCCCTGGCCGCGCGATCCAGACGGGTGCCAGATGGCGACGGCATCCAACTGGCGACAGGGGCGGGAGACTCCCCCAAGCCCTCGTGGCATCTCCCGCCCCTGTCGCCAACCATCAACCACGCCGAGACCGCGTGCGGATGGCGCCCCGGTCAGCGGGACGCGCGTTTCGGCAGTAGCAACTCTTCGTGATCGAGCTCGCGTTCCAGGATGCGGAGCCCTTCGTCGGGCAGCCGGCCGGCGTCGCGCCAGCGCAGGAGTTCCTCCCGCTGGGCGTCGATCGCGGCCCGGCGGATGCGCAGCGCCGCCTCGTACTCCGGTGACGTGGGCGCCTCCGACGACTCGACGCTCTGGAGCAGGTCGAGCCGGCCACGATAGCGGGCCAGACGGGTCTGCAACTGGTTGCGGCTGGTATTGACCGCCTCGATGCTGTCCGGCTCCTCCACGGCGACCTCGTCGAGGCGGGCCAGCGCCGCCTCGACGGCCGCCGAGCGGGCCTCGTTGCGTACCCGGGCCTGGTCGTTGTCGTTGGCGCGCAGGCCCATCGCCCGGACGAGCGGCGCGAACGTCAGGCCCTGCCCGACGAGGGTCACCAGAACGACCACGAACGTGCAGAACAGCAGCAGGTTGCGGTCGGGGAAGGGGGCGCCGCTGTCGGTGGTCAGCGGCAGGGTGAAGATCGCGGCCAGACTGATGACGCCCCGGGTTCCCGACCAGCTCAGCGCCACGACCTCGCGGCGGGTCAGCCGACGGGCATTGCGTTCCGCCCGCCTGGCCTCCCGCGTGCTGCCGACCTCGTCGGGCTCGTCGTCGTCGGAGGTGCCGCCCAGCCGGGTGTGCAGCGAGCGGGGGAGCACCTGGGTCAGCACCAGCCAGGCGGGGCGCAGGAGCAGCACCACGCCGACCGACACGGCGACCGCGGCGACGACGGTGGAGGTCTCGTACTCGTGCAGACCCCGCACCACCGTGGGTAGCTGCTGGCCGATCAGCAGGAAGACGAAGCCCTCGAGGAGGAAGTCGACCAGCCGCCACACCGCGCTGGTCTGCAGCCGGCTGGCCCCGGAGGTGAGCCGGGGCGTGTGGTGGCCGACGATGAGTCCGGCGATCACCACGGCGAGCACGCCGGAGACGTGCAGTTCCTCGCCCAACAGGTAGGCCACGAACGGCGTCGCGAGCGAGATGGCGTTGGACAGCAGCGGATCCACGGTGAGCGGCCGGGCCAGGCGTACCGCCCAGGCGACGACCGCGCCCACCGCGACACCGCCGGCCGCCGCCAGCGCGAACTGGCCGACCGCGGACGGGAACGAGAATCCGCTGCCCACGGCGGCGACGACGGCGACCTTGAGGATGGTCAGCGCGGTGGCATCGTTCAGCAGCCCCTCGCCCTGGATGATCGTGACCAGCTTCGGCGGAAGGTTGACCCGTCGACCCACGGCGAGCGCGGCCACCGGGTCGGGCGGCGCGACCGCGGCGCCGATCGCGATCCCCGCGGCCAGCGTCGCCCCGGCGACGAACAGGTGGAAACCGATTCCCACCAGCACGGCGGTGAGCAGCACCAGCACCACCGAGAGGCTGACCACGATGCGCAGGTTCCGGCGGATGCCCAGCAGCGACGAGTCCAGCGCCGCGCTGTAGAGCAGCGGAGGCAGCACGACCGTCAGCACGAGGCCGGGATCAAGACTGATGTTGCGGCCCGGGAGCAGCGCGTACGCGATACCGATCAGCGGCAGCAGCGCCGCGGCCGGCAGGCCGGTGTGTGAGGCCACCCACCGTACGACGACGATGACCGCGACGGCGGCGAGTACGAACAACAACATCGTCTGGTGGCTCACCCGGTTGCTTCTCCCTCTCCGGCGGATATTCCCAGTTGACGGCGCTGCTCCGGCCCGCCAGGATCGTCCGGC
Organism: Micromonospora sp. NPDC093277; assembly: GCF_044765245.1. Classification (NCBI taxonomy): domain Bacteria; kingdom Bacillati; phylum Actinomycetota; class Actinomycetes; order Micromonosporales; family Micromonosporaceae; genus Micromonospora; species Micromonospora sp. NPDC093277. The sequence goes on along the minus strand of NZ_JBIWJO010000006.1, from coordinate 379,585 downwards.
CGGAGCCGGCAGGTGACGGCATCGGCGGCGCATCCGCGCTGGCCGCGCAGCATGCAGCCGTCCGGAGCGTACCCGCTGGAGTCGACGGCGCCGGTCGTGACGTTTTCATCGGTACGTCACCGGCCGGTCACTGTCCCGGCCCCCGGTTCCGGGACAGTGGCCGTCCGACGCCCGGCCCGGACACCGGCGTCGCCGCATCGTCCCGTCGCACCCCAAAGGCAGCACGCCCGTGTCCCACCCCGTCACCGACCCCGTCGCCGGCCCGCTCGCCGAGATCGTCGCCGACGTCCTCCCCGCCGACGTGCCCGAGGCCGTCCTCGGCGAGGTCATCGCCGAACTGCTGCCCGATGAGGGATCGCAGGTGCTCACCGACGATCCGGCGGAGACCGCCGCCGCGATCACCGAGCTGGTCGAGGCCGCGACCCGGCAGGTGTTCGCACCCGACCCGCTGGCCGATCCGGTCGTGGCCTTCACCTGCCCGGCGCCGGCACCGGAGCCGGCCGACCCGGCCGCGGCGGCCGCCGTCCGTGCCGGCGTCGACATCCGCCCGGTCGACACGCACGTCGACGTCGCCGCCGCGGTCAGCGTCCTCGACGGGGTCTTCGCCCCGGGCGCGGGACACCACTTCTATCCGCCGAGCCTGCTGCGCAACCTGCTCGCCGCCGGCTCGCCGGTCCTGCTGGCCTGGGACGGTGAGGTGCCCGTCGGCGTGCTGCTCGCGCTGCCGGGGTGGACCGCCAACGGGCAGCCACTGGTGCAGTCCGGCCCGATGGCGGTGTTGCCGGCCGCCCGCGGCCGAGGCGTGTCGACCGCGCTGAAGCTCGCCCAGCGGGCCTGGGCCCACGAGCGGGGCGTCACCGAGATCCGCTGGACGTTCGACGCGATGGCCGCGGTCAACGCCAACCTCAACCTGCGCCGGCTCGGCGCGGCCGTGGAGGCGTTCCTGCCTGGCTACGAAGGTCTCCGCGACGCCGACAGCCCCACCCCACTGCCGTACAACCGGTTGCTCGTGGCCTGGCACCTCACCGGCGAGCCGACCGTGCCCACCGGCTGCGCCGCCGAGCCGGTGTGGGCGGTCGCCGCCGCCGACGGGCTGCCGGTGCTCGACCCGGCCTGGGCCGTCGCGCCCGCCGCGCTGGTCGCGGTGCCGGCCGACATCTCCGCGCTGCGCCGGGACGACCCGGCCGCGGCCAGCGCCTGGCAGCACGCCGTCGGCGGCGTGCTGCAGGAGGCGCTGGCGGCCGGCTGGCGGGTCGGCTGGGATCCGCGCGGCGCCTACCTGATCACCGCTCCCACCCGCTGACCGCCGGCAGCGGCCCCTGTCGAGGACGGCCGCAGCCGGTCGCTTCCGTAACGGCGATGCCCCGTCACCGTTGCGACGTTGGATGGCCTGAACCCTGCCTAAGTTTCGTCAGGTGTCTGGTGCTCCCGCTCCGGGCGGGCAGCTACGGTCGACGGGCCGATACAGAGAGATCGGTGAATGAAGGCCGCCGGGTCGCAAGCGCCGACCGTGGCGAGCGGTCCGCCGCCGGTCGACGCCAGCAGACGACAGAGAGGGACTCACAATGGTGCGACGAAGGGTGCGCCCGGGAGCCATCGCCGTGTCCGGTGCGGTGGCACTGGCTCTTTCCCTGGGTTTCGCCAGTCCGGCGGTTGCCGGTCCCGACGAGGTCGGACCGGTCTTCGTGGACGGGCAGGCGCAGATCGTTCCCGAGTTCGCGAACTCCAGCGGCTGGATCCGGCAGCAGCTGTGGGTGGAGACCGAGTTCGACTCCGACGGCGACGGCCGGCTCGACCGCATGCACGTGGACGTCACCAGGCCGGGGCAGACCGCACAGGGCCTGAAGGTGCCGGTGGTCTACGAGACCAGCCCCTACTACGCCGGCACGGCCTCCAGCCAGGCCCAGTACTTCTGGGACGTACGACACGAACTCGGCGCGCAGCCGCCGGCCCGGATCTCGCCGCCACCGATCGCCCACCAACCGAACCGGACGTCGGTGTCCACGAGCGAGGTCAGCACCTGGGTGCCGCGCGGCTTCGCCGTGGTGCATTCCGACTCCCCGGGTACCGGGCTGTCGCAGGGCTGCCCGACCGTCGGGGGGTCCAACGAGTCGCTGGCGCCGAAGGCGGTGATCGACTGGCTGAACGGCCGGGCGAAGGGCTACACCAGCGTCGACGGGGGACAGGAGGTCTCGGCGACGGGCTGGGCGACCGGCAAGGTCGGCATGACCGGTACGTCGTACAACGGCACCCTGCCGCTCGCCGCCGCGACCACCGGTGTCGACGGCCTCGAGGCGATCATCCCGATCGCGCCGAACACGTCCTACTACCACTACTACCGCTCCAACGGCCTCGTCCGGAATCCCGGTGGTTGGGCCGGCGAGGACATCGACTACCTGTTCGACTACATCAACAGCGGCTACCCCGAGCGCCGGGCGTACTGCATCGAGACGGTCCGGGTCGGCGAGATGAACCGGTTCCAGGACCGGGTGACCGGCGACTACAACGACTTCTGGGCCGGTCGGGACTATCTCCACGTCGTCGGGAACGTCAAGGCCGCCACCCTGATGGCGCACGCGTTCAACGACTGGAACGTGGTGCCGGAGCACAGCGTGCGCATCCTTGAGGCGCTGAAGGCGCAGGGCACGCCGGTGCAGGCGTACTACCACCAGGGTGGACACGGGGGAGCCCCGCCGCTGGACATGCGCAACCGGTGGTTCACCCGCTACCTGTACGGCGTGCAGAACGGCGTCGAGAACGACCCGCGGGCCTGGGTGGTGCGTAACGAGATCGGCGCCAGCCAGCTCACCCCGTACGCGGACTACCCCAACCCGGCCGCGTCGCCGGTCACCATGGTGCTGAAGCCCGGTGGCAACACCACCGGCGAACTGACCTCGTTGGCGCGGCCCGGCACCGGCGTCGAGTCCCTGGTCGACGCCGGCAACACCGCCTGCAACGCCGGCACCCTGGCCACCACCGTGTCCGACCAGCGACTGCTCTACGTGACGCCGGAACTCACCGCGCCGGTGCACATCTCCGGTACCGCGACGGTGACGCTGCGGATGAGCGCGAGCAAGCCGGCGGCGAACCTCTCGGTGGCCCTGGTACGGCTGCCGTGGACCGGTGCGTCGGGCTGTACGTCGAGCACGCAGAGCAGCACGACGAGCATCATCACCCGTGGCTGGGCCGACCCGCAGAACCGCCACTCGCTCACCCGGAGCGAGCCGCTGGTGCCCGGGGAGTTCGTCGAGGTGACCGTGCCGCTGCAGCCGGACGACCAGGTCATTCCCGCGGGCTACCGGATCGGCCTGATGGTCTTCTCCACCGACCGCGAGTTCACCCTGCAGCCCGCCCCGGGCACGGTGCTCAACGTCGACCTGGCCGCGACGGCCCTGCGGCTGCCCGTGGTCGGCGGGCCGCTGGCGATGCCGATCTGCGCGACCACCGACGCCCGGGCGACGGTGCTGGTCGGCGGCGTCGACAGCGGTGTGCCCAACCACCCGCTGGCCGGCAACTGCACGATCAACGACCACATCCTCGACGGGGAGCGGTGGTCCAACCACGGGCAGTTCGTGACGCACGTCAACACGGTGGTGGACCAGCTGGTCGCGGCCGGGGTGCTCACGTCGGACCAGCGTGGACCGGTGGTGTCGGCCGCCGCCAGGTCGCGCGTCGGCAAGTGACGAACCAGTACGGGAGCTTCCGTGGGTGCCGCGCGCCGCGACGTCGGACGGCGGCGCCCACGGAAGCCGAAGGACGAAGGTGAGGTGGACAGCCAGTGAGACTCAAACTCGCGGCCCTCGCGGCGCTCGCCCTGGTGGCCGGACTGCTGACCGGCGCCGGCCCGGCGAGCGGCGCTCCGGCGGACGGCCCGCCGATGCCGCTGCCCGACCCGAAGGTGCATCCGATCCAGATCACCGGGCCGGCGGCGGAACGGCTCAATCTGATCATTCTCGGTGACGGCTACCAGTGGGACCAGCAGAAGCTCTTCCTGTCGGACGTGGACCGCAACCTGGCCGTCATGTGGGCCACGGAACCGTTCCGGACCTACCGCGACTACATCAACGTGTACGCGGTGGAGATCGCCTCGATCGACTACGGCGCCCGGTGCGACCCGGACGGCCGGGTACGCAACCCCGACGGCACGATCCGGGACACCGGCCAGCGTGAAGGGCCGATCAACGCCAAGAACACCGCCCTGCGCATGATCTTCCAGAACGGGTGCAGCGATCCGCTGTCGCGCGGCACCGTCTACGGCGGTGCCCCGGAGGACTGCGCGAGCTACGCCGCGTACTACCCGGCCGGGGTCAACCCCTGCGAGACCGGCAGCCAGGCGCACAACCGGATCATCGACAACTACGTGGCGCCGGTGCTGGGCATCCCCCGTACCGCGCAGAACGTGCAGACCCTGGCGATCTTCAACACGTTCACGTACGGCGGGATCGGCGGCAGCCAGGCGACGACCTCGGGTGGCTCCCCGCAGGGCCCGCTGATCTCGCTGCACGAGATCGGCCACTCGCTCGGCACGCTGGTCGACGAGTACCCGTACTCCTCCCGTGACGTGGTGCGGCCCTGCTACACCGGCGGCGAGCCCAGCAGCTTCCACCACACCATCTACAGCGATGCGCAGAAGATGGTCGAGGACCAGAAGAAGTGGTGGCGCTGGGTCGGCGAGGAGAGCCTGTCCGGCGGCACGATCGGGGTGCACGAGGGCGGCGGCACGTACCCGTGCGGCCAGCGCCGGCCAAGTGAGCACTCGATGATGCGCTGGATCGGGTACGACTTCGACCAGATCGGCCTTGAGCACATGGTCGCCCGGGTGACCGGGATGCGTAACTCCGGGCAGTTGAACGTGCGGAACACCCCGCCGGGCACCGTGGCGTCCGACAGCGTGCTGTGGATCGAGACCGGCCAGCCGCGTTACCACGAGATGCAGGTCACCTGGCGGGTCGGTGGCCCGAACGGCACCGTGCTCGACACCCACAACAGCGGCGACCTCGACCTCGGCGAGCTGAACCTGCCCGCCGGGACCGTGGTGCACGTCGAGGTGCGTGACCCGGTGGGGCCGGACGGCATCGACTGGGTCCGCAACCCGTCGACCGGGAACGCGGCCACGGACTCGGGCTACAACGGGCCGCGGTTCGTGCAGACCCGGCAGTGGACGGTGGGCGACACCAAGGCGACGCCGTCGTCGCCGGCTGCGTCCATCGCCGGCTCCACGCCGAACACCCAGCCGGTCGCCGGCGACGAGGTGGTCTACGTGCGCACCAACCACCCGAACGACCGGATCCTCGGTGTCGCGTGGTCGCTCGACGGCAAGACGCTGGCGAACCCGCACAACAGCCGCGCCCTCGACCTCGGCACGCTGAAGCTGGCGCCGGGCACCCACAAGCTGGCCGCCACGGTGACCGACCCGGCCGATCCGGGTGGCGTGTCCGACCGGATCGAATGGACCGTCGACAACGCGATGCCGACCGCGCCGCGTACCCTGTCGGCGCCGCTGACCCGGCTCGCGGACAGCATGGAGCACCCGGTCTACTTCGACGGCTGGGACATGTGGCTGGACCCGCAGGACGACCACACCGGCTACGACGAGGACCGGTACGTCGTCGGCCAGCTCCGGCTGGACGAGGACGGCTGGTTCAACTACTTCGGGTTCCCGGAGCAGCCGATGCCCGAGACGCCGTTCCAGTTCCGCCACTCGGGCACGAACATCAAGGCCCTGACGTACGGCAACCTCGGTACCGGCGGGCTGTCGAAGGCGGCGTTCGAGCAGACCCTGCCCGACGACCACCCGGGCGGCGGGTTCGTGCCGGGCTTCGGCACGCACCTGGTCGAGCACCGGGCGATCGACGCGGCCGGCAACATCGGCGAGCCGAGCGCCTACCGGGCCACCGTGCTGCCGGGCTCGTCGCCCGACTGCACGAGGACGCTGACCGGCCGGCAGTCTCGGGTCGTGGCCGGCGAGGGCGTGACCTGCCTCAAGGGCGCTCAGGTGGACGGTGGGGTGTCGGTGCGTCCGGGCGCTTCGCTGGTGGTCAGCGACAGCTCGATCAACGGCGGGTTGGCGGCGGCCGGCGCCCGGTCGGTGCAGCTGTTCGGCAGCACCGTGAACGGCAACTCACGGGTCACCGGAACCACCCGGGACGTGACGATCGCCGGCAGCACCTTCAACGGCGCGCTCACCGTCTCGGACAACGTCCAGGTGACCGCCAACGAGCGGTTCAGCCGGCTGGCCGGCGACTACGGGCCGATCCTGGTCGGCAGCCGGGTCAACGGGTCGCTGAGCTGCATCGGCAACAGCGCCACGGTCAAGGACTTCGGCGCGCCGAACACGGTGAACGGCGCCAAGGGCGGTGACTGCGCGGCCCTGTGACGCACGGCAACGGGAGCACGTGGTGGGCCGGCAATCGCCGGCCCACCACTCGTTGGCGCAGAGTGTCGCACCGGACGGCTATCCGCCGGTGCCGCCAGGATCGCCGTCGTCCGGCGACAGCGCCAGCTGGCCCAGGGTCGTGGGCGCGGCGATCGGCCGTTGGGCGAAGGCGCGCAGATCCTCCGGCGCCGGGGGCCGCCGCAGGTGGCGGGTGGTCAGGCAGACCGTGGCGAAGCCGCACACCCGCCCCTGGCACCAGCCCATGCCCGGGCGGGCGAGCAGTTTGACGGTGCGCGGATCGGTGGCGCCGAGATCGTCGACGGCCTGGCGGACCGACCCGACGGTCACCTCCTCACACCGGCACAGCAGGGTGTCGTCGGTCAGACCGTCGAGCGCACCGGACGGTACGGGGTAGACACGGTGCATCACCTCGGCGAACCGGCGGAGGGCGGCCCGCCGCCGAGACAGCCGGGCGAGCGCGGCCGGGTCGGGCCGGACGCCGAGGGAACCGGCCGCCGCCCGGCCCGCGACCTCACCCTCGACCGACGCGAGGTCGGCGCCGCCGACGCCGGTGGACTCGCCGGCGGCCCAGACCCCGTCGACGGTGGTCCGTTGGCGGTCGTCGACGGTCACCACCAGGCTCGCGTCCACGTCCATCCGGGTGGCGCAGCCGACCTGCAGGTGCAGGTCGAGTTGTGGGGTGAAGCCCCACCCGACGGCGAGCAGGTCGCACTCGACGGTCCGCTCGGTGCGCGCCTCGGGCCGTCCGTCCCGGCCGAGTCGGGCGATCACCACCCCGGTCAACCGGTCGGTCCCGACGGCCCGCGTGACGATGTGCCGGTGCCGTACCGCGACCCGGTGCCGGGCGAGCTGGGCGGCGTACGCCGTCGCCTCGCCCACCTTGCTCGCGACGCCGAGCAGCGCGCGGGGCGAGCGGGCGAAGCCGAGCGGGGTGTTGGCCTCGACGACGGCCCGGACCCGGGTGCCGTGACGAGCGAGGCCCACGGCCACCGGCAGCAGGAAGGGGCCGGTGCCCGCGACCACGGCGGTCGTCCCGGCGACGACGAGGTGGCCCTTCAGCAGCGCCTGCGCCCCGCCGGCGGTCATGACCCCGGGCAGGTCCCAGCCGGGAAAGGGGAGCTGCCGGTCGTACGCGCCGGTGGCGAGGATCAGCCGGCGGGCGCGGATGGTGACCGGCGGTCGGCCGGCATGCTGCCGGGGCTCCGGGCCCACCAGGCAATGGATCGCCCACCGGTCGTCGACGCGTTCGACGGACCAGACGTGGTGCTCGGCGAAGCGCTGGAGCTTGCGCTGGTCGGCGAGCCGGTCCAGCCGGGCCGTGGTGTCGGTGAAGCGGCGCCAGGAGTGGTGCAGCGTGCTTGGCGTGAATCGGCCGGCACCGGGGGCAGGGGAACGCCAGTACTGCCCGCCGGCGCGGGTTCCGGCGTCGATGAGCGCCACGACCACCCCGGCCTCGGCCGCGGCCAGCGCCGCCGCGAGGCCGGCCGGCCCGGCTCCGACGACGGCCACGTCGACGCTGGGGACGCTCATCGCCCGGTCCCGGACTGGCTGCGTACGTCGTCGCCGGGGCGGGCGGGCGCGAGGCAGGCCCGCACCGACGGTTGCCCGTTGACGGTGACCAGGCAGTCGAAGCAGATGCCGATGCCGCAGAAGAGGCCACGCGGGCGCTGCCCGTGCCGGGTGGTCCGCCAGGACCGGACACCGGCGGCGGTGAGGGCGGCACCGACCGTCCAGCCGTCGCGGCAGGCGATCGGTGCGCCGTCGAACGTGATGTCGAACGGCTCGGGGCTGGTCATGCGGAGGCCTCCGGGAAGCGGTCGGGCCGGAACGGGTGCAGGTCGATGTCGGGCCGGTCGCCGGTCAGGACCTGGGCGACGAGTCGGCCCGTACCCATGGAGAGGCCGATGCCGGCCCCCTCGTGGCCGCAGGCGTGGAGGAGGCCGGGGGCGCGCGGGTCCGGCCCGATCACCGGGAGGTGGTCGGGGCAGTACGGGCGGAACCCGCGGTAGGCGCGGATCGCCGAGACGCCGGCGAGTTCGGGGAACAGCCGCACGGCTCCGCGGGCGAGCGCCCGGAGCGCGGGTAGCGAGATCACGCGGTCGAAACCGACCCGCTCGCGACTGGCGCCGACGAGCACGGTGCCGGCGCGGGTCCCTTCGACGACGGTCGAGGTCTGCAGGGCGGCGGAGTCGCTGGCGACGTCGGCGACGTAGTCGGCGAGGTAGACCTTGTGCCGGATGATCGGCGGCAGTGGCTCGGTGACCAGGATGAAGCCACGGCGGGGGGCCACCGGCACCCGTACGGCGGCGAGGGCGGCGAGTTCACCGGCCCAGGTGCCGGCGGCGTTGAGGACGGCGCCGCTGGAGATGTCACCCTGTGGCGTGCGTACGCCCACCACCCGGTCGCCGTCGCGCAGGTATCCGGTCACCGGTTGGTGCGGCAGCACGGTCGTGCCCCGTTGCCGGGCGAGCCGGAGCAGGTGCGCCGCGGCGAGCATCGGTTGCACCTGCATGTCCTGCGGGTACAGGTAGCCGCCGGCCAGGTCTCCGGCCAGGTGTGGTTCCTGTTCGCGCAGTTCGTGCGCGGATACGGCGAGCGCCTCGACGCCGAGCGCCTGTTGCTTTCCGGCGAGGCGCCGCATGGCGTCCAGGGGTGCCTGGCCGGTTGCCACGACGAGGCCGCCCTTGGTCTCGAGCTCCACCGCGCCGCCGAACGTCGTGCCGCCGAGCGGCAGGTCGGCCAGGGCCTGCCACTGCTGGTTCGACAGCAGCGCGAGGTCGAGTTCGGGGCCGAGTTCCTTGTCGGAGACCAGGATGTTCCCCTCGCCGGCTCCGGTAGTTCCACCGGCGATCGGCCCTCGATCGATGACGGTGACCGAAAGGCCGGCTAGCGTGGCGTGGTAGGCGCAGGCGGCGCCCACGATTCCGGCTCCGACGACGACGAGGTCGGGGCTGGTCGGGCCGGCGGTGCGGCGCTCGTGCCCGGTCACGGCGCGGCCGCCGGCGCTCGACTGACGCGGTGGCGCGCAGCCACGCCGGCAGGCGCGGGAGGGTCGTCGGGCATGTGCACCTCGAGGCGGCGTCGCGGCTGGAGTCATTTTCCAAAGCTATTGTAGTGTGACATTGTACGTCCTCGCTGCCGTGCGGGTCGCCCCGCGACAACGGCAGCCAGTCGTTCAGCTTCGGTTCGGGACACATGCGGCCAGAGGACAGGGAGTACCGGATGCAAACGCGTTTGAAGCCATGGCACGGAGTGCTGGTCGCCACGGCGCTGCCCTTCGACGACGGGCTGGAGGTCGACCTCGATCGCTTCGCTGAGCACGTCCGGTGGTTGGCTGCGGAGGGCTGCGACGGCGTGACCCCGAACGGGTCGCTGGGGGAGTACCAGACGCTGACCGAGCGGGAGCGGCGTGCCGTGGTGCGTACCGCGGTCGAGGCCGCCCCGGACGGCTTCACCGTGCTGCCCGGCATCGCCGCGTACGGCGCGTTGGAGGCGCGGAGGTGGGCCGAGGACGCCGCCGAGGCCGGCTGCGCGGCGGTCATGCTGCTGCCGCCGAACGCCTACCGGGCCGACGAGCGGGCCGTTGTCGAGCACTACCGCGAGGTCGCGAAGGTCGGGATACCCGTGGTGGCGTACAACAACCCGATCGACACCAAGGTGGACCTGACGCCGGCCCTGCTCGCCAGGCTAAGCGGCGAGGGACTGATCGTGGGCGTGAAGGAGTTCTCCGGCGACGTCCGCCGCAGCTACGAGATCGCCGAGGTGGCCCCCGACCTCGACGTGCTGGTCGGCGCCGACGACGTCGCGCTGGAGATGTGCCTCGCCGGGGCGCGGGGCTGGATCGCAGGCTACGTCAACGCGCTGCCGCGCGCGAGCGTGCAACTGTTCGACGCCGTCACCAGCGGCGACCTGGCCACCGCGCTGCCTCTCTACCGGACGCTGCACTCGCTGCTGCGCTGGGACTCGAAGACGGAGTTCGTCCAGGCGATCAAGCTCTCGATGGACATCGTCGGCCGCTACGGCGGACGGTGCCGGCCGCCCCGGTTCCCGCTCACCGACGAGCAGCAGCGAGCCGTGCGGGACGCCACCGAAAAGGCGCTCGCGGCCGGGTGCCGGTAGCGGAAGGGGCGGTGGACAGGTGCGTACCAACCGGGTCTTCCACGCGATCGACTCGCACACCGAGGGCATGCCGACCCGGGTGATCACCGGCGGTGTCGGCGTCATCCCCGGCGGCTCGATGGCCGAGCGTCGCCAGTACTTCCTCGACCATCTCGACCACATCCGTACGCTGCTGATGTACGAGCCCCGCGGGCACGCGGCCATGAGCGGGGCCATCCTGCAACCACCCACCCGGCCCGACGCCGACTGGGGTGTGCTGTACATCGAGGTCAGCGGCTGCCTGCCGATGTGCGGGCACGGCACCATCGGGGTGGCCACCGTGCTGGTGGAGACCGGCATGGTGCCCGTCACCGAGCCGGTGACCGAGATCCGGCTCGACACGCCCGCGGGCCTGGTGGTCGCCGAGGTCGCCGTACGCGACGGGCGCGCCGAATCGGTCACGTTGCGAAACGTCGCCGCGTACGTGCACGAACTGGACGCGACGGTCGACGTGCCGGGGCTCGGCGCGCTCACCCTCGATCTCGCCTTCGGCGGCAACTTCTACGCCATCCTCGGGCTCGACCAGCTCGGTATCGCGTTCGACCCGGCGGACGCCCGGGTCCGGCAGCGGATGCTCGACGCCGGACTGGCCATCATGGACGCGGTGACCGAGCAGCTCGACCCGGTGCATCCGGAGAACCCGGACATCGCCGGCTGCCGCCACGTCTATCTCGCGGCACCCGGTTCGGACGCCCGGCACTCCCGGCACGCGATGGCCATCCACCCGGGCTGGTTCGACCGGTCACCGTGCGGCACCGGCACCTCGGCCCGGATGGCCCAGTTGCACGCCCGGGGCGAACTGCCGTTGCACACCGACTTCGTCAACGAGTCGATCATCGGTAGCCGGTTCGTCGGCCGGTTGCTCGACTCCACCACCGTCGCCGGCCGGCCGGCGGTGCTCCCGATGTTCACCGGGCGCGCCTGGATCACCGGCACCGCGCAGTACTTCCTCGACCCTACCGACCCGTTTCCCGCCGGATTCCTGCTCTGACCACCCTCTCCCACCGGTATTGAATGTCTGGAGCCCACGGTGTCTGTCGTACAGTCCACATCTCCGCAGAACCCCGCCGATCTGGTCGTCACGGTGGCCGAGGCGACGGGGTCCGACGTCGACCAGGCCGTACGCCGGGCCCGCGAGGCGCAGCGTGCCTGGGCCGCCGCGCCCCCGGCCGAGCGGGCCGCCGCCCTGCACGGCGCGGGCGAGGCGGTGGCGGCGGCGACGGACGAGCTGGCCGCGCTGGTGGTGCGCGAGGTCGGTAAGCCGCGGGCCGAGGCGATCGGGGAGGTCGCCCGGTCCGTGGCCATCCTGCGCTACTACGCCCAGCAGGTGTTCGATCCGATCGGTGTCCTCCACGAGCCGAGCAGCGGCGGCCGTGGGCTGACCTACACCCGTCGCCGGGCACGCGGGATCGCGGCGCTGATCACGCCCTGGAACTTTCCCCTGGCGATCCCGTTGTGGAAGGCCGCGCCGGCGCTGGCCTTCGGCAACGCGGCCGTGATCAAACCGGCGCCGCAGGCGACGGCGTCCGCGCTGCGGCTGGCCGAACTGATCGGACCGCACCTCCCCGAAGGGCTGCTCGCCGTGCTGCCCGGCGACGCCGAGGCCGGTCAGGCGCTCGTCGCGGCCGGCGATGTCGTCTCCTTCACCGGATCCGCCGCGGTCGGCAGTCTCGTGGCGTCGGCGGCGGCGGGTCGGGGGGTCGCCACCCAGTGCGAGATGGGGGGCCAGAACCCGACCATCGTGCTGCCCGACGTGGACGTCGCCGCCGTGGCCCGGCAGGTCGCCTACGCCGCCTTCGGTTACGCGGGGCAGAAGTGCACCGCCACGAAGCGGGTGATCGTCGTCGGCGACCCGGCCGGTTTCACCGAGGCGTTGGTCGCCGCGACGGAGGAGCTTGGCTTCGGCGACCTGGCTGATCCCGCGACCGGCGTCGGCCCGGTCATCGACCAGGCCGCCCGGGACCGGGTGCTCGACGCCGCGGCGAGCGCCAGGGCCAGCGGTGGCCGGATCCTCACCGGTGGACACCCGGGACCCGACGCCGGCTGGTTCGTCGCACCGACCCTCGTCGACAACCTGCCGGCCGACCACCTGTTGCTGCGGGAGGAGGTGTTCGGCCCGATCTGCGCGGTGAGCCGGGCCGGGAGCATCGCCGAGGCCATCGACGCGGCGAACGACGTACGCTACGGCCTGAGCGCCTCGGTGTTCACCAACGACCTGGACACCGCACTGCGGTGCGCCGACGGGCTGGCGGCGGGGCAGATCAAGATCAATGCTCCGACCACGGGCGTGGACTTCTACCTGCCGTTCGGCGGGGAGCGCGACTCCAGCTTCGGCCAGCGCGAACAGGGCAAGGCCGCGCAGGAGTTCTACACTTCGCTGCACACGGTCACCACGGCGGTCGCGCCGACGTGAGCACGAGACGATCTGGGTGCCGTGGGGCGGTTGGATCCGGTCCGACCGACCTGCGGGCGGAGGGGATGCAGTAATGGCGCATTCGTTGGACCTGCCGATGCTCGCGGCGCGGCGCAGCGTGCGTGGCCAGATCGCCCACGCCCTGCGCGCGGCCCTCGTCGCCGGCGAGATGCGCCCCGGCGAGATCTACTCCGCCCCCGCGCTGGCCGCCCAGTTCGGCGTGTCGCCCACGCCCGTCCGTGAGGCGATGCTGGACCTGGTCAAGGAGGGCCTGGTCGAGACGGTACCCAACAAGGGTTTCCGGCCCACCGAGCTCACCGACGAGGAACTGGACAACATCACCGAGATCCGGCAGCTTCTCGAGGTGCCGACGACCATCCGGGCGGCCGCCGTCGCGACGGCCGACGACCTGGCCCGACTGCGGCCGATGGCGCAACGGATCGTCGAGGCGGCGCAGGAGAAGGACCTGATCGCGTACATCGAACACGACCGGGTGTTCCACCTGGAACTGCTCGCGCTGGCCGGCAACGCGAACCTCGTCTCGCTCGTCGGCGAGTTGCGGTCCCGGACGAGGCTGTACGGCCTCACCCGGCTCGCCGCCAACGGCGAACTTGCCTCCTCGGCGGCCGAACACCTCCAGATGCTCGACCTCATCGCGGCCAACGACCGGCGCGGCCTCGAACGGCTGATGAATGCCCACATCGGCCACGTGCGCGGCAGCTGGGCCGGCCGCGAGGAACGCCCACGCCGGCCTCGGTCGCGCACCCGATGAGCGCGACCCACCCGCTGAGTGTCGTCAACGCCGCCATCTTCGACGGCGTCTCGGCCGAGCTGGCCGAGGGTGTGATCCACATCCAGGACGGCGTCATCGTGGCGGTCGACGACGCCACCCGCCCGGCCGGTGAGGTGCTCGACGCGCGCGGTGGCACGGTCATCCCCGGCCTCATCGACGCCCACTTCCACGCCTACGGCACGGAACTGGATCTGATCGCGCTGGAGTCCAGCCCGCTCAGCTACCTCTCGCTGGCCGGGGCCCGCCGACTCGCCGCCGCCCTCGGCCGAGGGTTCACCACCGTCCGCGACGTGGCGGGTGGGGATCCCGGTCTGGCGCGGGCCGTCGCCGAGGGTCTCGTCGCGGCGCCGCGCTACCTCTACACCGGACCGGCGCTGTCGCAGACCGGCGGGCACGGCGATCCCCGCCCGGGTGATCGGGACCTGTGCGCCGGCGGCGCGCACCTGGCCGAGATCGTCGACGGGGTCGACGCACTGCGCCGCGCCGTCCGGGACCGTTTCCGCCGGGGCGCGCACGCCATCAAGATCATGGCCTCCGGCGGGGTGGTCTCGCCGACCGACCCGATCCGGGTGCCGCAGTATTCGGCGGCGGAGATCCAGGCGGTGACCGACGAGGCCACCCGGCGCGGCAGCTACGTCGCCGCCCACGCCTACTCGCCGGAGGCGATCGCGCACGCCGTGACGAACGGCGTACGCACCATCGAACACGGCAACCTGCTGGACGCGCCCACCGCCGCCCTCATGGCGGAGCGCGGTGCCTTCCTCGTGCCCACGCTGGCCGCGTACGACGCCATGGACCGGCGCGGCGATCAGGTCGGGCTCTCCCCGATCGGACAGGCGAAGAACCGCGAGGTGCTGGCCGCCGGCCGGCGGGCGATCGAGCTGGCCCGGGCGGCCGGCGTTCCGATCGGCTTCGGCACCGATCTGATGGGCAGGCTGGAGGACGAGCAACTCACCGGGCTGCGGCTGCAGGTCGAGGTCGAAGGGGCGCTCGAGACCCTGCGTTCCGCGACGTCCGTCAACGCCGAGCTGATCGGCCGGCCAGACCTGGGCCGCATCGCCGTGGGCGCGCGCGCCGACCTGGTGATCCTGCCCGGCAATCCGTTCGAGGACCCGTCGATCCTGTGGGCGCACCCACCACACCGCACGGTCGTCAAGGATGGGTGCGTAGTGCGCTGACGGCTCGGGCGAGTCGGCGCACACCCTCGTCAAGAACGCGTCGTACCCGAGTCTCCGGCCCAGGACGCGACGGTCCCGGGCCGGAGAGTGCCGCGGCTGCGGTCCTTGCCGATCAGACGAAGTTCACGTCGCTGCACCACATGTACGTCTGGTCCTGGTGCGATGCCTGCCAGATGACGAAGAGGATGTGGTGTCCGGTGTAGCCGGAGGTCGAAACGTTGAACGTGATGTTCTGCGCCGGCGCGTATCTTCCGGTCTGCGTGATGAAGTCGAGGTTCCCCCAACCGAGGCTCTGGGTGGTTGGGTTGAACCCGTTCTTGCTCACATAGACCCGGAAGTAGTCAGCACCGTGGCTGGCCTGATCGTACAGCTGTACCGAGAAGTTGCGGCTGATGTTGCTCGTCTTCCACGCGCCGGGCCGGTTCAGGCTGTCGTTCCTCGACAGGGCGTTGCTGCACAGCTGCCCGTCGGGAGTGCGGGCTTGGAACTGCCCGCCGAGGCCGTCCCGCAGCGCGCTCATCCAGTTCCACATGGTGTCGGCGTTGGCCTGAAACGCCTGCCAGCACATGGGGTCTTGTTGCTGCATGGCCGGGTCGGTGTGGTTGTTTCCCCAGGTCTGCCAGCACTTGTAGGCGCGACTTGGCGGGCTGACGATGGTGCCGTGGGCTTGGGCTGCGCCGCTCCAGGGCAGCACGCCCACCAGCATGGTGAGCAGCAGGACGAGCGCTCGAGCGGGCTGGCGGAGGGCTGACCGGGATCGCCGGCCGGATTGATCGGGCTGGGGTGAACGCACTGTGCATCCTCCATTCTTGGGTGCTCGGGATCGCCATGGGAGCGCTTCCAGCAGGATGGCATCTATGGGCATGGATATCAATAGGCGTCTATTATGCTGGGATGGGTCGAGTTGGTCGGAGATCATCCGATGTCCGCGGCTGCCGAGCCCGCCGCCGGCCGATCTCCAGGACGGGAAGGGTGTCGGCGCTGCGGGTTACGGTCGCGTCGTGACGACTGTGCTGGACGACCCCGACGAAATCGTTGCAGCGTTGCGAGGGACGGTGCTGGACGGGCTTCCGATCGAGGAAGGACTCGGCGAGACGTGGGTGGTCACCGGCATCGAGCCGACCCAGCTCCTTCCCGCCTGGCGGGCAGCACGGGCCGCCACTCCCGAGACCGGCCGGTGGCCCGTCCTCACCAGCGTCGACGAGCAATGGCACGACGCGACCAGGGAGGAGATCGAAGCGCTGGACCGGGCGGCCCGGACGGTCGACCCGTGGACCGTCTTCCGCCGCCGGGGCACAGACGACCCGCGGTTGGGCCGGGAGGATCTGCACCTGTGGCTGCCCGACGGGCTCGGCGAGGATTTCGCTCGGAGGGTTGCCCGGGACGTGACCTTGCCTGCGACGCGGCTGGCGGTCGAGCGCCGAACGTGGGAGCGACTGCTGGGCGACCCCGACGCCATCGAACGGGGTTGGCGCAGAGCTGCGTCGCTCGTCGGCACCCGGAACTGGTACACGCCGGTGGAGGGGATTCAGCTCGTGCTGCTGCCGACCCCGACGCAGTGGTTGGCCCCAGCCTGGCTCAGCTACTTCGGCGCCCTGAGACCACAGGGCACGGAGGGACTCGCCGCAGCGATTCGGCATTGGGAACAGCGGTGGGACGCCGAACTGGTGGCGTCCTGGGGAACGATGTTGCAGTTCGTCGTCGGACGGCGGCCGGCCCTGGGCGAGCAGGCGTGGCAGCTCGCCCGCCAGCTCCTGGCCCTGGGCGGCAGTCTCGATTCGGGCCGCTGGGAGCTCGCGCTCGCCGTGACCCGCAGCGACGCCTGGTTCCTGCACGACCGCCCCTGAGCGGGGCCACCGGGAGCGCGGCGGCCCTCGCCAGGCCGAGCGGGCGCGGGCGAGGGCCGCCGACGAGGTCAGGCCGGCAGGCGCCAGACCTGGTTGGCGCCGCCGAAGCAGTCCCAGATCTGCAGTCGGGTGCCGTCGGCGGAGCTGTTGTCGGTGGCGTCCAGGCACTTGTTCGACTGCGGGTTACGCAGGGTGCCGTTGGACTGGGCCTGCCAGACCTGGGCGCCGGTGCCGTTGCACTCCCAGAGCTGGACCTTCGCCCCGTTGGCGGTGGAGCCGCTGGCCACATCCATGCACTTGCCCAGCGCGCGGAGCGTGCCGTCGGTGGCCACGGTCCAGTTCTGCGCGCCGGTCCCGTTGCAGGTGTAGAGCTGGATGGCGGTGCCGTTGGCGGTGCCGGCCGCGGCGACGTCGACGCACTTGCCGGCGATGCCGGTGATCGGGCCGGTCCGCCCGCCAGGCGGCGGTGTGCCGCCCATGACCGTGTCGTAGATCGCGCTGACCAGCGAGGTCGATCCGGTGGTGTCCTGGGAAAGTTCCCAGTTCATCATTCCGCCGGCGTTGGCCAGCGCCCACTGGGTCTTGCGCTTGACAGTGGGTACGCCGTTGTAGCACTGCTGCGCGCCACCGGCCGTGGTGCAGTCCCGGTTGGCGTTGGCCGGGTCCATCCCGACCAGGGCGGAGTACGTGTAGTAGCCGGGCCGGCTGTAGAAGGGCACGCCGAGAACCGCCTTGCCGGCGGGCAGGCCGCGCGACTTCCACCCGTTCACGCTGTTGACCGACCAGTCGTAGTTGGCGTGTGGGCTGCCACCGTCGTACGCCATGATGTTCAGCCAGTCGACGTAGCCGAACACCGCTGTCGGTACGCCCTGCACGTAGTAGCCCTCGGAGACGACGGCGGCGGTGAGCAGCTTGCCGCGGCTGTGCAGCGCGCTGCTCAGCTGCTGCATCAACAGGGAGTAGTTGTTGGCCGAGGCGCCCGGGTCGGGGTACTCCCAGTCGATGTCGACGCCGTCGAGGTTGTACTGGTTGACGAAGTTGACCACGTTGGTGACGAACGCGCCGCGGGCGCCGGAGTTGGCGGCGAGGGCCTCGAACGCGGAGTCGTCGCCGTCGTTCCAGCCGCCGATCGCGATCGACACCTTGACGTTGTTGGCATGTCCGAGCGACACCAGCGAGGAGAGCTTGCTGGTGTTGTCGACCGGGCGCAGGCTGCCGTCGCTGTTGGGCAGCGCGAACGCGTAGTTGATGTGGGTGAGCTTGCCGTACTGGACGGTGTTGACGCTGCCGCTCCAGGACGGAAGGTAACCGACGCTCTTGAAGTTGTTGGGCAGGAGCGCGGCGTCGGCGGCGGTCGGGGTGAGGGCGAGGGTGGCGCCGGCGGTGGCCAGTGCGATCAGGCCGGCGGCCAGGACGGAACGGCGGTGGGGGCGTGGTGAGGACATCGAGGGCCTTCCCGTTGGTGGGTCGCGGCACCGTGTCACCCGGGCCGGCGCTGGACGGGCCAGCCACCGGGCCGGGCGTACGGGTGGGCAACGTGCTCTTCCTCGAGGTAGGCCAAATATTAAAGAGCCTTAACTAAGCCGTCAATGATGTCTTTCGATGCACGACGCCGTCGAGTTGATCAAGGTCGGCTCTCCTCGGCTAGGCTGCCGCGATGAGCGCACCGTCCCGGATCCTGGTCTACGGCGTGTACGGTGCCGGCAAGTCCACCCTCGCGGCACGGTTGGCCGAGCGCCTCGGGTTGCCCTGGTATCCGGTCGACGACCTGCTCTGGGAACCCGGCTGGGTGGAGGTGCCGGTCGCGCGCCAGCGCAACCGGATCGAGGGAATCTGCCGACGGGACCGCTGGATCCTCGACGGCGCGTACCACGGGTGGCGGGATGTTCCGCTCTCGCGCGCCGACCTGGTGGTCGGCCTCGACTACCCGAGGTGGCGCTCGTTCTGGCGGCTGCTGCGCCGCACCGCGCGCCGGCTGGCGACGGGGGAGGAGATCTGCAACGGCAACCGTGAGTCGCTGGGCAGCGTGCTGTCCCGGGACTCGATTCTGCTCTGGCACGTCCTGGCGTTCGGGCGCGCGCGGCGCCGGATGCGGGCGTGGCAGGCAGACCCGCACGGCCCGAAGGTGCTGCTGTTCCGCTCCCCGGCGGCCCTGGACCGCTGGCTGGCCGGGCTGCCCCGCCGCTGAGAGCCACGACCACCTCTGCGTGGTTCATCCCGGTTACGGACCGCGCTCCGCCCCCTGTTCCTGCCCGCCGATTTCGCACAGGACGAATTGCGGTCCGTAATCGTGCGGTCGCAGTTTCGGGTTTACGCCCACTACCCTTCACGCGGTACTCCGGAAGGCCGGCCGCCGGCGCGAAAACCGCGGCTGGTCGCGTTGCCCTGAACAGGTTCCCCGACAATGCCCCCGATGCGTGCGAAGCGGCGTGGAGAGACATGACGAAGAAGATGCGAGGTTTGGCCGCCGGCCTACTCGTCGTCCTTTCGATCGCGACGATCACAGGTCGAATTGCCGGTGCGTGGCCGTTCGCACTCAACCCGGCGGCGGCGTGGTCCAGACTCGGATCTGTGTCCGACCCAGATCTGGCGAACAACGGTCCTGCGGCCACGGCGGCCGAGCTGTTCAACGGGACGGCGACCCTGTCCCGGCCGAGTGGGTCCCCGTTTCCCGACACCATCGGCGGCCACGCAGAGACAACCTCGGTCATCTGGAACGGGCAGTACCTGATGTATTACCGCACCTTCGTCAGCCCGGCGGGGGATGCGTGCTCCATCCCACAGGGCGTGGCGATGGCGACGTCGAACGACGGCGGGACCACGTGGACGCCGCTGAACGGAGGACGTCCGCTGCCTGCCCTGCAGACCGTTCAGCAGGGTCAGAGTTGCCGCTTCGACGACAGCGTCGAAAGCACCTGGGTGTACGCGCCGGACGTCATCGTCGACGGAGACCGCCTCGTGATGGTGTTCGAGCAGCGGGACCACGACCCGAACTACGCCGGCCCGGGGCAGGGACGGAGCCTGCACTCCGTCCGCTACGTCACCAGCACCGACGGGCGCGACTGGTCGAACAGCAAGCTCCTGCTCAGCCCCGGAACGGTCGGCGCGTGGGACGACGAGATCGGGACGCCCGACATCGAAAAGGACGGGACCGGCTACCTTCTGACCTTCCACGGCCACGATGCGACCGGGCGGATGAACCAGCTGCGCGGGGTGGTCCACCTCGACACGCTGGACCGTGAATACACCGGCGTCCGCCAGAAGATCAACCTGTCGCCGACCCCGGAGTGGGCCAACTACGGAGTCGGCAAGGCGGACATGACCCGCGAGCCCGACGGCTACTGGTACATCATCTTCGAGGCCTTCTCGGGAGCCAGTGGCGAGTGCGGTCGTACGGACACCAGGACGGTGGTCGGCATCGCGCGGAGCACCGACGCCGTGACCTGGTCGGTGGCACCGAACCCGTTGATCGAGGGGCGGGACGGGCTCAGCTGCGGTTACGACATGCCCTCCTGGCAACTCCTCGGCGACGTGCGCGGCATCGTCACCCCGAACGATCCGCCGGAGGGCGGCAGCCTGGTCCGCTGGAACATCGTCGGCAAGCCGTAGGTCCTCCTGACGCATTTCCGGCCTCCGGCGGATTCGAGGTAGCACTGATCCACCATTGGCACGGGCGGCCTATGCTTCGGAAATCGGTGACATCTCCCCGGTTCAAGGAGAAGCGATGGGCTCTCGGGTTCCCGTCGTCGGGCTGGTCACGGCCGGACTGCTTGGCCGCTGCCGCATCGGCGTGGTCGTCATGCCGGGCCACCAGCGACGACCCGGCCAGCGGTAGTGGGCGCTGCGACCGCGGGTTGTCCCGCCCGGGCGACAGCCTCCCACCGTCGCCGCCGGCGCGGGTGGTTCTGACATGCTCGGAGTGCTCGTCCCGATCGAGGCGGCCGTACAGGATGGACGGTACGACGAGGCTCTGCGCCATCTCGCGGACGTGCCGCCGGACGTGCCGTTGCCCGTGGCGCTGGCCTGGCGGCTCGGCGTGCTGCTGCACCAACGAGGGCGGTTCGACGCGGCCGACGCCTGCTACCGGCGCGCGGCCGTCGACACCACGGACCAGCATCAGCCATCGGCGTTGGCGGACCGGGCCCAGGTGCTCGCCGGCTGGGCGGCGACCCGCTGGGCCAAGGGCGATCAGGTGCGGACCCGGCAACTCGCCGAGGAGGCGGTCCGGGTCGCGGAGCGGAGCGGGGACGACTCCGCGGTGGCGGCGGCGTATGTGGCCCAGGCGCTGGCTGCGTTCGGCGCCGGTGATCGAGCCGACAACGAGCACGCGTACGCGCGGGCGCTCGCGGCGGCCGAACGAGCCGGTGACTTCGGCCAGCAACTCCGGATCCGGTGCAACATCGGCTCACGGCTGGTGGAGGAGGGACGCTACCTGCCGGCCGTCGAGGAGCTCCGCGAGGCGGTCCGGCTCGGCGAGCTGCTCGGGCAGCACACGCTGCTCGCGCTGGCGTTGCACAACCGGGCGGAGGCCTGGCTGGGGCTGGGCGAGTTGCGTCGCGCGCGTAGCGACGCGGACGAGGCCCTGGCCCTCTGGCAGCGCGCCGGGTCGCCGCTGGCGGCCTTCGGGTTGACGCTGACCGCCCGGGTGCATCGCGTGCGTGGCGCGGCCCGCCAGGCGGTGGCCGCCTA
Source organism: Micromonospora sp. NPDC093277 (assembly GCF_044765245.1). NCBI lineage: Bacteria > Bacillati > Actinomycetota > Actinomycetes > Micromonosporales > Micromonosporaceae > Micromonospora > Micromonospora sp. NPDC093277. The sequence goes on along the minus strand of NZ_JBIWJO010000006.1, from coordinate 358,110 downwards.
CCACGCGGCGCTGGCGATGGGCGAGCCGGACGGCAACGCACAGGTGCTGGTCGAGGCCTGCGCGGGGCTCGCCCGGATCAGCTACACCGACAACCGGGCGGCGGCCGCACAGTACGCCGAGCGTGCCCTGTCCATGCCCAGCGCCGCCGGACCCACGGTCGCCGAACTCGCCGCCGGCTGGGTCGCACTCTGCTCCGACGATCCACAGACCGCTCTGCGGTACGGCGAACAGGTCCGGTCAGAGGCGGGCCGTCGCCGGGACGCCGCGGGCCTGGCCGAGGCCATGGAGCTCGCCGCGCTCGCCGCCCACCGGGCCAGCCCCGAGGCGACCGCCAACCGGGCGATCCGCCGGCTCCTCGCCAGCCTGGTCGAAGCCGCGGCGATCTGGGCCGAACTCGGCAACGAGTTCGCGCTCGCCACCAACGCCGTACTGCAGGCGCGTCTCTCCGGCGACCGGGTGGCGGAGGAGATCGCCTACGAACGGCTGAATCAGATCGGCGTACAGGAAGGCGCCTGGCAGATCGCCGGCCCGTTGGCGGCGATCGGCCCGGCGCCGGTCCCCGAGGTCGAGGTGCAAACCCTGGGCGACTTCACCGTACGGCTGGCCGGGACACTCGTGCCGGTGGGCAGCTGGCAGTCCCGCAAGGCGCGGGATCTGCTCAAGATGGTGGCCGGGAAGCTCGGGAAGCCGGTTGCCCGAGAGGCCCTGGCCACCGCACTGTGGCCGGAGGCCCGAGGCGAGGTGGCCCTGCGCCGCCTGTCGGTGCTGATCTCGACGGTCCGAGGCGTACTCGATCCGGACCGGCGGCATCCGGCGGACCGCTACCTCGCCACCGACCCGGCGACCGTGCGGATCAACCCGGCGTACGTCGCGGTGGACGCGTTGCGCTTCCACGACGCGGCCCGTGCGGCCATCGCGGCGGACGGCGCGAGCCCGGCGACGGCCCGGCGGGACGGCGGCCCGAGCCCGGCGGACGCCGCGAAAGGCGGCGGCATCCCGGTGGACGGCGAGGTACGGCTCCTGCGGCGCCTGGAGGCGGTGGTGGCCATGTACACCGGCGATCTCTGCGACGACGGGGAGACCAACGGAGACTGGGTCCGGCAGCCCCGGGCCGTCCTGGCGGACCTGCATCGCGAAGCGATCCACCGGCTCGCCCGGCGGTGTCTGCGATCGGATCGCACCGAGGCGGCGATCGGTTGGTACCTGCGGCTGACGGGTGAGGACGGCTACGACGAGCCGGCCCACCTGGGGCTGATCAGCGCGTTGTCCGCCGCCGGGCGACACGGCGAGGCCAACCGCCGCTACCAGGGGTACGTCGCGCAGATGCGGGAGATAGACGTCGAGCCGGCACCCTTCCCGCTGCCCGCGCGGCCCGCCTGAACGATTCCTGAACGGCCCCCGAAGACCGCCGATCAGACTCCTCAGGTGAACGGACGGGGCGTCGCTGTCGGCAACGGACTGCCGGCACCTGCCCGTGCCTTCAGGAGGGTCGGACGTATGCGGGCGGTCAGCTCGCTCTCGTCAGAGGGGGATCGATGACACGGATTCGGGGAAGTGCCGCCGCACTGGCGCTCGGGCTGCTGTTGACGGGCTGCGGGCCCGACAACTCGGCGCCGGCGGCGAGCGGCGCCGGCGGGGCCGGCGCCACGGCCGCGTCCGCTCAGGCCGACGACGGGGGCGCGACCGGTCAGGCGGACGACGGGGGCGCGAAAAGCCAGGAGAAGGCGGGCGGCGGCGGTCGCTGGTGCGACGCGGTGAAGGCCTTCACCGACTCCGTGGACCCCCTGTTCGCGGCGGACGCGGCCGACCACAAGGCCGATGTGAAACAGGCGCAGGCCCGGCTGAAGGAGCTGAAGTCGGCGGCGCCGGCCGAGATCAGGACCCAGGTGATGGCGCTCGGCGAGTTCTACGCCGCGGTCATCGACAGCACGGGTAAGAGCATGGTGGAGGATCCCGCGGCCTACGCCCGAGTCGGGTCGACCGCCAAGAAGCTCGAAACGGCGATGCCGCCGGTGTCGGACTACACCGTGAAGCACTGCCCCGGGCTCGCCAAGCAGCTCCCGACGGGGGACCAGTGACCGGGCGGCGGGGTGTCGGCCGGTGGCTGCTCGTGCCGTCGGCCACGGTGCTGCTGCTCGCGGCGTCGGCGTGCGGACGATCCGCGGAGCCGTCCCCGGCGGCGGACGCCGACCGTGACACGTCGGTGACCGCGCCCGCGGAACCCACGGGTGAGGCCGTCTCGTCGGCCGTACCCGACAAGCCGGCACCGGAGGCGTGTGACCTGGTGACCGACCAGGAGGCGGTCGCGCTGGCCGGGCTCAAGCTCGAGCCCAAGCGGGCCGGCGAGCAGAGCTGCACGTGGACGGCGCCGGCCACCGGCCCGACCGGCCAGGTGGAGGTCTACGTCGGCGACGGTGCGAAGAAGATGCTCGACATCGAGCGCCAACTGGGACACGAGATGGAGACGCTGTCCGGGGTCGGCGACGAGGCGTACCTGGACACGCAGGCGAGTGAGGTCTTCGTCCAGAAGACGGGCACCTGGGTCGCGCTCCGCCTGGTGAAGCTCAACGACCCGAAGGAGAACCACAAACCCCTGAAGGACCTGATCCAGGTGGTGGCTGGCCGGCTGTGAACGGGGTGGCGGCGAACATGCGCGGGCGCAGGTGGACGACGCTCGGACTGGTCGTGGTCCTGCTGACCGCCGGGTGCGGAAAGCTCGGTCCCGGCGACGACGCCACGACCGACGATCGGTACGGGTACGCCCCGAAGCCGGACCGTTCCGTGGTCTACCAGCCGGATGTGGTGATCGTGGAAGGCGGCAGCAGGGCCATCCGGTCGGTGAGCAAGGACGGCTTCACCTACGTGATCGACGGTGGCGCCCGAGGAATCAAGGACGTCGCGCCCGGTAAGATCATGTTCGCCACGAGCGAGGCGGTCGGCCGGGTGGTGAGGATCGAGCGGTCGGGCCGCGACAAGGCGGTCACCCTGGCGCCGGTGCGGCTGACCGATGTGGTGCGGGACGGCCATTTCAAGATCGACCAACCGTTGGACGTCGAGGCGCAGACCTTCGGCCCGCTGCCCGACCTGCTCGGGGAGGTCGTCGACGAGGCTTCGTCCGGCGCGACACCGGTCGTGCCGGACGCCGCTCAGGCAACCGGACTCGGGGTGAACGCCATCGGCGCGGGCGACTTCCGGCTCGCCGTGCCGCCGATCGTTCTCGCGCCGGCACCCGAGCCGGGAGCGCGGGGGGCCAAGAGCCTCAAGCAGAAGGTCGGCGACTGGGACGTGGAGGCGTACAAGGACCGGTCGAAGCTGGGGCTGACCGCCTCGCACTCGACAGCGGTGAAGCGTCTCAAGGTCGACTTCGACATCCAACTGCTGCTCCGGAACCTCCGGGCGTGGGGGGACATCCGGGTGACCCACGGCGTGATCCCCAACCCGCAGTTCCGAATCGACGGGGTCGAGGGCCTCGCCATCACCATCGCCGCCGGCGCCGAAGGCGGGTTGGAGGACAACAAGAAGGCGAAGATCGAGCTTCCCATCGAGGTGAAGCAGCCCATCATCATCGGAGGATTCCCGGCGACCCTCAAGCAGACGTTCAAGTTCCTCGTCACCACGGGCTTCTCGGCGAAGAACGGCAACATCAAGGCCACCGGCAAGTGGGGGCTCGACGGGCCGATCGGCTACGTCCAGTCGACCGTCCTCACGCCCACCTTCTCCGTGCAGGACAGCATCGTGAAGTCCATCCGTGGCGTCTCGATCGGCGTCGAGGGGATCGTCGTGGCCGCGGAGTTCCGCTTCGGACTCATGCTCGGGCTGCCGGTCGCCGGCGCCGGGCCGTTCGTCGGCATCGTGGCGTCGATCGGGGTGACCAACGGATCGGCGGCCGGCCGGATCGGCCTGCCACTACCCGTGGGGCCGGGAGTGAAGTGCCGGGGCTCCACGCTGGTCCTCACCGTGCGGGCGGGCGAGGGCATCAGCCTGTCGGAGCCGCTGACCAAGGCGATCGAGTACGTGCTGAAGGTCAGCATCCCCAAGGAGGCCGACCTCATCAAGAAGGACATCGTCAACCGGACGGTCGTGGAGCCCGACGTACCCCTGTGCCGGGATTGACACCACGCGCGGCCCCGTCCACCGGCGGGGCCGCGCCACACGGCGCGTTGCCCGCGCCCCGCCGAGGCCGTCGACACGCGGCGAGACTGGCAGCACGAGCCCCCGACCCGGATCATCCATCACAGACAACCGGTGTACGCCGTGGACCTGTGCGTGGCCGGCGGCCGGACGGCCGGGTGCGGCTCGGCGGGAGCGAAGTGAGGCATCGTGGGGGAGCGCCGGAGGTCAGCGCGGTGGCGGGTGGTGGCGTGCTCCGCCGTTGCCGCGTGTGTCATGGCACCGGCCGGCGCGGCGGTGGCGGGAGCGTCGCCGAGCCCCTCGTCCGAGGGCGGGGTGCCGGTGTGCCGGGTGCGCGACAGCCGGCTCACCGAGATCTCCGGACTGGCCGCCACCCGGAGTGGCTTCGTCGTGGTCAACGACAGCGCCGACGAGGAGCCCCGGCGGCGGATCTTCTTTCTCGACACCGACTGCCGGGTGGTGCGGACGCTGCGGTATCCGTCGCGGCCGCGCGACACGGAGGACCTGGCTCTCGGGCCGGACGGCACGATCTGGATCGCCGACGTCGGCGACAACCGGCGCTCCCGGGAGACCATCGGCGTGTGGCGGCTCGCGCCGGGCGGTGCCCGGCCGTTGCTGCACCGGCTGACCTACCCCGACGGGCCGCACGACGCGGAGGCGCTCCTGCTGACCGCCGACGGCCGGCCTCTGATCGTCACGAAACAGGGCGGCGCGGCGGGCATCTACGCCCCGACCCGCGAGCTGGTGCCGGGCGGTACGGTGCCGATGGAGCGCCGCGGGCAGGTGCGGCTTCCCGGCACGAACACGAGCAACCCGTTCGGCTTCCTCGGTCGCGCGGTCGTCACCGGGGCCGCCACCGCGCCGGACGGGCGGCGGGTGGTGCTGCGCACGTACGCCGACGCGTTCGAGTTCGACGTCCCCGACGGCGATGTGGTCGGCGCGCTGACCTCCGGGACCCCACGGATCATCCCGCTGCCCGACGAGCCGCAGGGCGAGTCCATCGCCTACACCCCGGACGGCCGTTTTCTGCTCACCGTCTCGGAAACCGCGGATCAGCCGGCGGGCACCCGGCCCACCATCCTCCGGTACCCGGCGCCCCGCGTCCCAACGGCCCAGACGTCGCAACCCGCCAGATCGTCACGACCGGCCACGGCGTCGCAACCGACGGCGGTCACGGCGTCGCCGGCCGCCGCCGGCTCCCGCCACGGTGAGGGCTTTGCGGGCGTACTCGGAGTGCTGGTACTGGTGGGCGCGGTTCTGGTCGGCGCGGGCCTGCTCGGGACGGCCAGGTCCCGCCGGACCGGGCGCTAGCGAAGCGGCGCCGGGTCCGAACCGGACCCGGCGCCTTCCGTTCCGGCGGTCAGCTGGAGAGGTTCCGTACGGTGTTGTACAGATCCGCCACCTGGTTGCCGTAGTACGGCGAGAACATGTACTGCGGGAGGTCGTTGTACTTGAAGTCGTTGTGCCCGTTGAGGTAGCCCCAGTTGCCGTCGAACGACATCAGCCAACCGCCGCCGGACGAGCCACCGGTCATGTAGTTGACCATGTAGATGGTGCCGCCACCGCCGTCGTAGGTGGCGCCGTTCTCCGCGGTGAGCACCTCACCGTTGAACGGGGACGCCGCCGGGTAGCCGAAGGCGTAGTCGGACTGGCCGATCGGGTAGTTCCAGGCGATGCCCTGGCCGCCGAGGTAGTCGGTGATCCGCTGGCCGCTGTTGCGGGCCATCACCGCCGAGCCGACGTCGTTGGCGAAGTCGTTGTTGTTGTTGAACCAGGCCGTGGTCGTCCAGAGCTGGGTGGCGTACCACACGCCGTAGGGGGCCGAACCGTTGGCGTAGTTCGGGACGAAGGCCCAGTTGCTCGCCCACGCCCGGTTGCCGGTGAGGCAGTGACCCGCGGTCCACACCTCGGACTTGCCCTCGGTGTTCACGATGGTCGCCGAGCACACGTAGTTGCCGCCGCTGAGGGTGAAGAAGACCTTGCCGGAGGTGCGGGCCACCGGGTGGCCGACCGGGTAGTTGGGGTAGTAGGCCTGCGTCGACAGGTCGGACGGCGCGACGGTGGACCCGTTCGCCTTCGGCTCGACGGCGGGCGCGGCCGGTGCGACACCGCCGGACGGGCCCTGCGGACGGGTGGCGCTCGTCGCCAGGTTCCGGGTGCTGTCGGCGAGCGCCGCCTTCACCGACGGGAGTTCGGTGTCCGGCTTGGCGGCCCTCATCCGGGCCGGGGTCCAGTACGCGGCCAGGGCCCGCTGCCGGGCGTCGGTGTCGTTGCCCGCGACGGTGCGAGCCAGCTCCGGGCTGAGCTGCGCGGGACTTCCGATGACGGCACTGGTCGACGCGGTGGGCGTGGTCGGGGCGGCGGTCGCGGTGCCCGCTGTGGCCAGCGTCGCCGCGGTCATCACCGCGACGGCGGCGAGGCCGCGCAGCAGTCTTGTGGACATGTTCCCTACCTTCCGGATAGCGGATCGGGACCCGAATACTGCCGAAGGATCCATTGACCGTCATCAGCGGAAGCTCTGTTGAGCAGATGGAGGAAAGTGTGGCCGAAGACCACACATTGATAAATATGAATGATGCGTGTGCGGGGCTTGGCGTTGAGCTCGCGGGAAAACGCTGACGGGAATTGTGCGGAGATGCCTTTCGCCCGCTGGGGAATCGCCCCGACGGGACGGCGCACACCGGCCCGGACGGCTCGGAAGCCGTCCGGGCCGGCGGCGCGGATCAGAAGCCGAGGGCCGCGCGGCCGCCGACGACCGGCAGTGTGAGGCGACTCGCGCCGGGCTGAACGGTCAGCCGGGTGCCGCCGAGGGGCAGCAGCGTGTATTCCTGGTCGCTGGAGAAGACGACCACCCCGATACGGTGCCCTGCCGCGAAGACGTAGTCCTTCGGTTGCAGGGTCCATCGGTAGTCGTACATCACGCCCTGCTTGACCGCGGTCGTGTGCGACCAGCCGGTCCGGTTCTGCGGATCCATCCAGCCCCGGGTCACCACGAACGGCGCCGCGGTCGAGCCGGGCGCGCCGTAGTCGACCAGGTAGACGGAGAGGTTCGCGTCGGCGCGGTTCTCGATCGACAGGCGCAGCCGCATCTCGGGCCGTCCGGACAGGCGTACGTCGTGGGTCAGCACCGGCGAGTGGTAGACCAGCCGGTGGTCGCTGGCCGCGTCGGGACCGGCCACCAGGGTGGCCGGGCCGGTCGTGCGGCCCTCGTCCACGAAGGACTGCCGCACGCGCGGATCCGAGTTGCCGGCGGTCGTCAGCCCACCGGGTTCGGTCGGGCTGTCGGCGGTCAGCCGCAGCGTCACCTCGCGCGCGTCCGGGTCCGGCCAGTTGGCGTACGTGGTGTAGGCACGGTTCTCCCGCTGCAGGACCGCGGTCGGCTCGTCCATGATGCCGTTCCGCACGCCCCACAGCCAGTAGTCGAACCAGCGGTTCTCGGTCTCCTTGTAGGTCCACGCCTGCCCACCGGGCAGGGTCACCGTCGCCGAGTTACCCGGGCCGCCGTGGCCACCCTGGTGCAGCCAGATCTTGCGCGGCACCTTGGCCGCGGCGAGTCGGTCCCACCAGCCGGCGAAGTTCTCCGTCTTCACGTTCCAGTCGTTGAGCCCGTGCACAACGAAGACGCTGGCCTTGATGTTCTTGACGCCGGGCAGATAGTCCCGCGCCCGCCAGAATTCGCTGTAGTCCCCGGTGGCCCGGTCCTGTTCCGCGGTCAGCTGTGCGATCTCGTCGGCGCACCTGCCCTCGGCGCGCGCCCGGCCGGCGGTGTACTGCGCCAGGATGTCGACGTCCTCGCCCTGGTAGGTGCCCGGCGCCACCACCAGCCCGTTGGCCCGGTAGTAGTCGTACCAGTTGCTGATCGCGGAGACCGGGATGATGGTCTTCAGGTTTTCGACGCCGGTCGTGGCCACCATGTTGGGCAGCGTCCCGTTGTACGACACGCCGGTCATGCCCACCGCTCCGGTGGTCCAGTCGGCGGTGACCGGGTCACCGGCGGCGTTGAACGCCCGTGCCCGTCCGCCCAGCCAGTCGATGACGGCCTTCGCGCCGAGCGTTTCCGCCATGTCGCCACTGGTCGGACAGCCGTCGGAGTCCGCGGTGCCGATGCTCTGCCCGAGCACGACCGCGTACCCGCGCGGGACGTAGTAGTCGTCGAGGGATCCGGGCAGGTTGGCCTTGGCCTGCTGGATCCCGACCGGCGCTGCCCCGGCGCGCAGCTGCCTGGTCAGCCCGGTCTGCGGCAGCTCGTCCACCAGCACGCTCGGGTATGGCACGTCGTTCCAGGTGCCCTGACGGTAGGGGCTGTGCTCGAAGACGACCGGGACCTTCAGGCCCTGCGTGGCGGTCTCCCGAGGGCGGGAGATGTCGGCGACGATCCGGTCGAGCACGCCGTCGTGGTCGGTGTCGAGCGGCGTCTCGACCCACACCCGTTCCTCGATGGCGTCCGCGAGGGAGAACACCGGTTGGGTGACCCCGTCGCTGACGACGATGCCGGGTGGTGCCGCCGGTGCGGCGCCGGCCGGTGCCGCAGGTACGGCCAGGGCGGTCGTGATGGCGAGAGTGGCGGCGAAGAGGGCGCGGTAGCGCGGTGGATGCATGGATTCCTCCCGTGGCGGGGGTGGTCCGGAGTTGACCATGCTAGTTGCGCCACTTGTCGCGGTCGATGGCCGGCGATCACGATTGCCATCGAGGGCGCCCTGAACGCCCACGGTGCGTGACTCTGCGTGGGCCCGGCGTGATTGTCGGCGCGTTTTCTTGACTCATTCCAGAAAAGTAGCCAGACTCTGGGACGTGGCCACGCCCCTGGACTTCCAGCAGATGCTGCGCGAGGCCGCGTTGCGCGTGACCCGTCCCCGGGTGGCGGTGCTGAACGCGGTGCACGCGCAGCCGCACGCCGACACCGACTCGATCATCGGCGTGGTGCGACGAGATCTCCCCACGGTCTCCCGCCAGGCCGTGTACGACGTCCTGCGGGTGCTGACCGTCGCGGGTCTGCTGCGGCGCATCGAGCCGCCCGGCTCCGTGGCGCGCTACGAGTCGCGGGTCGGGGACAACCACCACCACGTCGTGTGCCGGTCGTGCGGCGTCATCGCCGACGTCAACTGTGCCGTCGGCGAGGCGCCCTGCCTGACCGCGTCCGACGACCACGGCTTCTCGATCGACGAGGCCGAGGTCGTCTACTGGGGCACCTGCCCCGTTTGTTGTGCCATAGCCAATTCCTGACCATTCGGTGCCTCACGTCACGGAAGGAATCTGATGTCCGAGAACCACGACGCCGTTGTCCACGACGCGACCGCAGGGAGCGAGTCCCGCTGCCCGGTCGCGCACGGGCGCGCCCCGCACCCGACCCAGGGCGGGGGTAACCGCGGCTGGTGGCCGAACCAGCTCAACCTGAAGATCCTCGCCAAGAACCCCGTTGTGGCCAACCCGCTCGGTGAGCGGTTCAGCTACGCCGAGGCGTTCAAGAGCCTCGACCTCGCCGCGGTGAAGCAGGACATCGCGGAGGTTCTGACGACCTCGCAGGACTGGTGGCCGGCCGACTTCGGCAACTACGGCCCGCTCATGATCCGGATGGCGTGGCACAGCGCGGGCACCTACCGGATCAGCGACGGTCGCGGCGGCGCCGGGGCCGGTCAGCAGCGCTTCGCGCCGCTCAACAGCTGGCCGGACAACGGGAACCTCGACAAGGCGCGCCGTCTGCTGTGGCCGGTGAAGAAGAAGTACGGCCAGCGGATCTCCTGGGCCGACCTCATGGTCCTCGCCGGCAACGTGGCCCTGGAGTCCATGGGCTTCACGACCTTCGGCTTCGCCGGTGGCCGCGAGGACGTCTGGGAGCCCGACGAGGACGTCTACTGGGGACCGGAGACCACCTGGCTCGGCGACCAGCGCTACACCGGCGAGCGGGATCTGGAGAACCCGCTCGCCGCGGTGCAGATGGGCCTCATCTATGTGAACCCCGAGGGGCCGAACGGCACCCCGGATCCGCTGGCCTCCGCCCGGGACATCCGCGAGACGTTCCGCCGGATGGCGATGAACGACGAGGAGACCGTCGCGCTCATCGCCGGCGGCCACACCTTCGGCAAGACCCACGGCGCCGGCCCCGCCGACCACGTCGGCCCCGAGCCCGAGGGCGCCCCGCTGGAGGAGCAGGGGCTGGGCTGGAAGAGCACCTTCGGCACCGGCAAGGGCGCCGACACCATCACCAGCGGGATCGAGGTCACCTGGACCTACCACCCGACCCGGTGGGACAACGAGTTCTTCCACATCCTCTTCGCGTACGAGTGGGAGCTGATGCAGTCGCCGGCCGGCGCGCACCAGTGGCGCCCCAAGAACGGTGCCGGCGCCGACATGGTGCCCGAGGCGCACGACCCCGCCAAGCGCCGCGAACCGCGGATGCTGACGAGCGACATCGCACTGCGGGTCGACCCGGTCTACGAGCAGATCTCGCGGCGCTTCCTGGAAAACCCGGACGAGTTCGCGGACGCCTTCGCCCGCGCCTGGTTCAAGCTGACCCACCGCGACATGGGACCGGTCGCCCGCTACCTCGGCCCGGAGGTCCCGGCCGAGACGCTGCTCTGGCAGGACCCCCTGCCGCCGGTGACGCACAAGCTCATCGACGCCGCGGACGTCGCCGCCCTCAAGGGCCAGATCCTCGCCTCGGAGCTGACCGTTGCCGAGCTGGTCTCCACCGCGTGGGCGTCGGCCTCGACGTTCCGCGGCAGTGACAAGCGCGGCGGTGCCAACGGGGCACGCATCCGCCTCGCCCCGCAGAACGGGTGGGAGGTCAACCAGCCCGACGAGCTGGCCCGGGTGCTGCACACCCTGGAGGAGATCCAGAAGGCGTTCAACGCCGAGCAGACCGGGGGCAAGCAGGTCTCGCTCGCGGACCTGATCGTGCTCGGCGGCTCCGCTGCCGTGGAGCAGGCCGCCAGGAACGCCGGCCACACCGTCGACGTCCCCTTCACGCCGGGCCGTACGGACGCCTCGTCAGAGCAGACCGACGCGGAGTCCTTCGCCGCGCTCGAGCCGGCCGCGGACGGGTTCCGCAACTACCTCGGCAAGGGCCACCGTCTGCCGGCCGAGTTCCTCCTGGTGGATCGGGCTAACCTGCTGACCCTGAGCGCGCCCGAGATGACGGTCCTCGTCGGCGGTCTCCGCGTCCTGGGCGCGAACCACCAGCGGTCGTCGCTGGGCGTCCTCACCGCGGCCCCCGAAACGCTGACCAACGACTTCTTCGTCAACCTGCTCGACCTGGGCACGACGTGGACGGCGACGTCCGAGGACGCGAACACCTTCGAGGCGCGTGACCCCGCCACCGGCGAGGTCAAGTGGACCGGCAGCCGCGTCGACCTCGTCTTCGGGTCGAACTCGGAACTACGCGCCCTCGCGGAGGTCTACGCGAGCGACGACGCGCGGGACAAGTTCGCGCGGGACTTCGTCGACGCGTGGGTCAAGGTGATGAACCTCGACCGGTTCGACCTCGTGTGATCCCGCCGTCCGGGCCGGCCCACAGAGGGCCGGCCCGGACGACCGGGCCGGCCACGACACCGGCCAGCCCCCGGCGCTGGCCGCGTTGGATCAGAGCCAGTTGCGGCGTTTGAAGATGAGGTAGAGGCCAGTGCACACGAGGCCCATGAGGACGACCGCGAACAGGTACCCGAAGTGCCACTTCAGCTCGGGCATGTGTTCGAAGTTCATCCCGTAGACGGTGCCGATGAGGGTGGGGGCGAACAGGATCGCGGCCCACGAGGAGATCTTCTTGATCTCCTCGTTCTGCTCGTAGCTGGCGGCGGTGAGGCTGCGCATCTCCTCGTTCTGCTGCTGGTTCACCAGGGTGGCGTTGACGGTGAGGATGTTCTGCAGCAGGTGCCGGAACCCGTCGACGCGCTCGACGACCTGGGTGAGGTGGTCGGCGACATCGCGCAGATACCGTTGCAGCTCCTCCTCGGTGCCATACTTTGCGAAGCCGATGCTGAGGGCGTTCAGCACGCCGAGGAGAGGGCGGGCGGCCCGCTGGAACTCGATCACCTCGCGGCTGAGCTCGTAGATTCGGCGGCTCACCTTCGGGTCGCCACCGAAGACCTCGGTCTCGATCTCGTCGATGTCGTTCTCCAGGCCGGAGACGACGGGCGCGTAACCGTCGACGACCTGATCGAGGATCGCGTACAGCACGGCCTCCGGGCCGCGCGCGAGCATCTCGGGCTCGGCTTCCATCCGCCGCCGGACGGCGGCGAGGTCGGGCGCCTCACCGTGCCGGACGGTGATGACGAAGCCGGGTCCGATGAACAGGTGCAGCTCGCTGAACTCGACCTCTTCGCGTTCGTCGTCGTAGCGGGCGGCGCGCAGCACCACGAAGAGGGTGTCGCCGTAGCGTTCGAGTTTGGGCCGCTGGTGGGCGGTGATGGCGTCCTCGACGGCCAGGTGGTGCAGCTTGAACTCGTCCGCCAGGGAGGCGATCTGGTCGGCGTTGGCCCGGTAGAGCCCGATCCAGGCCATCGCCTCGTCCTGCTCGTGCAGACACTGGTAGGTCTCGGCAAGGCTGATCGGGGAGGCGTACCGGTGGCCGCGGGTGTAGACGGCGCTGTCGATGAGCCGGCTGTCCGGAGGGGCGATGGCAGCGGCGGCCACGTCCGGGGCCGGCTCGTCGGTAGCGGGCCGATCGATGCGTGCCCGACGGCGGCTCAGACCGGTGGGCAGCGGGAACGTGCGGCGCTTCGCGGGCATGCGGGTCTCCCTCAGGGCGGATGGAGAGGGGTCACGCCCCGGCAGTCCGCCGCCGGCACCAGCTGGCTAGGCGGCGGTCGCGGGGGTGGTGGGGCTCGGGATGCTGGTGGTACTGGGGGGATCACTGCCCATCGCGTACCACCTCCCTCCGCCGCACGCCTTCGTGCGCCGCAGTCTACCCGCACGGCCCGGACCGCACTGTGGTTGCCGCTTGACGTGTACCCGCAGGCCGGGCCGGTAGGCACCGCGTATGGTCCGGGTGGTGGAACATCTCCGTCGGCGGTCACCAGCGGTGCCCACGCCGAGCCTCGGTGCGCCGGCTGAGCGGCCCGGGGCCGGCCCGATCTTCCTACCGGCCCCGTCGAGCCGCACCGGCGCCCAGCAGTGACGAAGTGTGCGTCGTCTCCCGTCAGGTGGTCGCCCCGCCGCGCCCGGCGGACACCCGTGCGGCACCCTGGGCCACCAGCCAGGGCAGGTGGCCGACCCGCCCGCGCGCGCCGCCGACGACCCGCACCACCACCGTGCTGTCGCCGACCCGCATGACGACCTGCTCGCCGGACGTGTACGCCCCGTCGCCGATACCGGACAGCTCCTGCCCCCGGGCGTTGAGCCGCCAGATCCACCGTCCCGGCGCCCCGCCCACCACCTGGATGATCAGGACGGGCTGGCCGTCGCTGGCCGAACAGAACTGGGCACCGGCCAGTGGCCCCGGCAGGTCGAGCCGTTCGGCGGCCCGGACCGGCAGGGCCAGCGCCTGCCCGACCTCCTCGGAAGTGAAGAGCTCCGTCGGTGGCGCAGCCGGATCGGTCGGTCCGGGCCCGCCGCCTCCCCTCGGCAGCGCCAGCCCATCGGTGGTGTCGGCCCCGACCGGCTCCGTCAACAGTCGCGACCGGCCCTGACCGACCACCGACACGCTGACCACCCGCCGGGTCCAGGGCCGCACCCGGATCGTCACGGTGTCGCCGTCGTGGCAGCCGGCCGCCCACTGGCTGGGCAATCCCCAGGCGGTGGTCCGGTCACCGGTGCCGTCGTCCACCGCCAGGTAGTGCAGCCAGGGCCGGGACGGCTGGTTGTCGCGCTGCGCGGTCGAGCGCCACACCTCCAACCAGAGCACCTCGCCGGTGATGATGCGCTCGGCGGCGAGGTCGGCGAGGCCGCGCACCAGTCGGTAACCCCCGGACACCAGCAACAGCAGCGCCACGGCGACGACGCCGTCGGCCACGAAGGCCAGCACCCGGTCCGTCTGGTCGGTTGTGGACGGCACGAGGTCGACGGAGCCGCCGAACACCTTCAACAGGAAGGCGCCGACCACGATGCTGATCACGGCGGGCAGCAACAGCCTCGGCACCGTCCGGCCGTAGCGGGCGAAGAAGCGCGGGTAGCGCACCCGTACCCGGTGCCACGTGCCGCCGAACGACGACCAGACCAGCGACCGGTCGCCCATCCCGAGGTCCAGGACAGCGCTGGCCAGGCGGGTCGCACCGACGGCAGCGCCGTAGCCCAGATAGCGGTCCCAGATCGCCACCGCGGCCGGCGGCAACTCGTCGAACTGCTCGTGCCCGCGCAGCCAGGCGCGCACGCCGAGCCACCGCGCCGCCACCTGCCGGCCGAGGGCCGTGTCGCGCTCGCCGGGGGAGGCCCCGGCGATGGCGGTGAGCACCGCGAACGTGACGATGCCGGCGGCGAGACCAGGATTGTCGTCCTCCTGGTGCCAGATGCCGTAGTGCAGGACGGCGACACCGACGGCCACCCCGGCGACCACCGCGGCGGCGACCAGGAGGGTGGTCACCGCCGGACCGAAGCGACGCCGGGACAGTCCGGCCGCCCGGGCATCCGCGACGACCTGCGCGCGCAGCCGCTTGTTCCACGCCCTGGCCTGCGCCTGGTTCCGAAAGGTCAGCGCGGTGAGCGGCACCACGCCGTTGACCGCGAGCCCACGCACCCGGTCGAGCACCCGGCGCTCGTACGGCCGCAGCCCGCCGTCGTCCGGCGGCGCCGCCGGCAGGTGCAGGGTGGTCTGCATCGGGTCGTTGCCCGGCTGGCGCAGTTCGACGAAGCCACGGGCGGCGAGGTCGAGCAGCGTCGACTCGGCCGCGTCCTCGGTGACCGACCAGCGGTTGACCAGCAGGCTGACCACGGCGGGCGCTTCGGAACCGAGCTCCGGAGTGGCCGGCGCGGGCGCCGGACCGGCCGGTCTGGTGACCAGCCGAACGAGGCCGTAGACAAGGAACCAGCCGGTGAGCGCGACCGCGCTCACTGCCAGGTCGAGGAGCAGGCGCCGGTCCATCACCGTGCTCGCGCCGTCAGAAGCGCACCTGGACGGGGGCGCGCTCGCCGTCCGCGGTCTCGAAGAAGTCCTTCGCCCGGAAGCCGCCGACGCCGGCGATGATGTTGGTGGGGATGGACTGCACGGTGGTGTTGAAGGTCTGGACGGCACTGTTGTAGAACTGCCGCGCGTACGCGATCTTGTCCTCGGTGTTCGCCAGCTCGCCCTGCAACGCCGCGAAGTTCTGGTTGGCTTTCAGGTCCGGGTACGCCTCGGCGAGCGCGAAGAGCCGGCCGAGCGCCTGGGTCAGCACGTTCTCGGCAGCCGCGCGGTCGGCCACGCCGGGCGTACCGGCGGCCGTGATCGCCCCGGTACGGGCGGTGACCACGGCCTCCAGCGTGCCGCGCTCGTGCGCCGCGTAGCCCTTGACCGTCTCCACCAGGTTGGGAATCAGGTCGTACCGGCGTTTGAGCTGGACGTCGATCTGTGCCCAGGACGCCTGCACCTGGTTGCGCTGCCGGACCAGCCGGTTGTACGCGGCCAGCGCCCAGCCGATCACGACCACCACGAGCAGGCAGAACAGCCCGCCGACAATTCCCAGAATGACGCCACTGCCCATCTGTGACTCCCACATTGGATCTTCGTGTCCGCATCATGATGCGGGGGCGCAATCGGTAGCCGCATGCGGCTGTCAGCCATCGGACTGCCGGCCGCGCAAGATTTCCGAACGCTGTCCCGCCTGACACCGCGCCGGCCGCGGCGGGTTGCCGCCGTCAGCTTCCCAACTGTCACGAGCATGAGCAGCCGAGCTGCCCGGCGCCATCAGGCGAACGGGTGGCCGGGCCTGATTGCCGTCCCGACCGCCCCTGGACGAGCGGTCGACCATGGCTACGAGCCATGGCCAATTCTTTTGCGCATCTCGATTTCCCGGTTCCTGACCTGCCGCGGAATCTAGGCGTCCACCTGGGCAGGGTCATCAGCCGTCCAGCCGAGTGTGCTCCGGGAAAGATTCATCCTATGATCGCTCAACTCAAGATCGGGTGACCCCCTCACCCTCTTTCGAAAGGCCCGGAATGCAATCCAGGATGGGCAGACGTTCCCTCATCGTCACCACCGCGACCAGCCTCGTAGCGGCATTCGGTGCAATCCTCGCGCCAAGCGCCGCGGCGGCCGACGGTCCCAACCTCAGCTATGTCGTCAACGCCCTCGGCAAGGCGCAGACGGCCGACGCGGCCGCCGCGGTCACCGAGGCCGGCGGCCAGGTGATGGCCTCGTACGCGCAGATCGGCGTGGTCATCGCCCGCTCCACCGACCCCGCGTTCGCCCAGAAGGTGAAGTCCGTCGCGCACGGCGGTGCCGTCCACTCCGCCGGCGCCACCCGGACCGCCGCGCTGCCCGCCATGACGGACGAGACCGCGGAACTCGACGCCTACGAGCCGGACGCCATGGAGAACGCGACCCGGCAGAGCGACATGATCCTCATCGGGGCGCGCGCGGCCCACGAGGTCAACCTGGGCAGCTCGACGGTCACCGTCGGTGTCCTGGACGACGGGATCGACGCCAACCACCAGGACCTCGCCCCGGTGGTGGACCAGTCGAAGTCGGTGAACTGCGTCGGCACCGGCGCTCCGGACACCACGCCGGGCGCGTGGCGGCCCACCAGCATCACCGCCGACTACCACGGCACGCACGTCGCCGGGACCATCGCCTCGGCGAAGAACGGCGTCGGCATCGTCGGCGTCGCGCCCGGCGTGAAGCTGGCCTCCATCAAGGTCGTCAACCCGGACGGCTTCATCTACCCGGAGTACGCGATCTGCGGCTTCGTCTGGGCGGCCGAGCACGGCATCCAGGTCACGAACAACAGCTACTACATCGACCCGTGGCTCTACTGGTGTGAGAGCCAGGCCGACCAGGCTCCGATCGTCGAAGCGGTCCGGCGCGCGGTGGACTACACCACCGAGCACGGCATCCTGAACATTGCCGCGGCGGGCAACGAGAACCAGGACCTCGCCAACAAGACGGTCGACACCACCAGCCCGGACGACACCAATCCGGTCCGGCGCACCCTCGACCCGAGCTGCCTCGACCTGCCGGCGGAACTGCCCAACGTGGTGTCGGTGTCGTCGACCACCCAGCCCGCCGCCCCCGCGAACGCGGTCGGGCCGTGGTACCCGGGCCTGACCACGCAGCCGGCACGCTCGTCGTTCTCCAGCTTCGGGCTCGGGGCCGTGGACGTGGCCGCTCCCGGATCGAGCATCTACTCGACCTCGCCGTCGACCGGGGTGGCCAGCTACCGGACGCTCTCCGGCACCTCGATGGCCTCCCCGCACGTCGCCGGCGTCGCCGCGCTGCTGGCGTCGAAGCACCCCGGGGCCACTCCCGACTACCTCGCGGAGCTGCTGCGCAAGCAGGCCATCCCGCTCGCCTGCCCCACCTCCGGCACCGACTACACCCAGGGCCGGTGCAAGGTTGACCCGAACAACCCGAACGTCAACGGCTTCTTCGGGTACGGACTGGTCAACGCCTACAAGGCGGTCACCGAGGCCGAGGACGTGACGGCGCCGACCGTCAAGGTCACCGGGGTCGGCCAGGGTGAGCAGATCACCCTCGGCAATCCGGTGACTCCGGGCTGCGCGACCACCGACAGTGACAGCGGCGTCGCCGCGGAGGCCACGCTGTCCGTCACCGGCGGACCGGCCGTCGGATACTTCACCGCCACCTGCTCCGGCGCTCGCGACCGGGCCGGCAACAAGGCGGCCCCGGCCAGCGTCACCTACCAGGTCGTCTACGACTGGCGCACCTTCGGGGCGCCGGTCAGCGCCGACAAGGTCAACGCCGTGAAGGCCGGCAGCGCCGTCCCGGTCAAGTTCGGCCTCGGTGGCGACCAGGGCCTGGGCGTTCTCGCCGCGGGCTTCCCCAAGCTTCGCGCGACGACCTGTGACACGTCGGCCACGCAGGAGGTGGCCGTGGAAACCGTCACCGCGGGCGCGAGCAGCCTGACGTACGACCCGGCCAGCAAGCAGTACCAGTACGTCTGGAAGACGGACAAGTCCCTGGCCAACACCTGTGGGCGCCTGGAGGTCACCCTCATCGACGGCACCACCCACTCGGCCGCCTTCTCCTTCAAGTAGGACTCAGCGCCACCACGGCGGTCCGGGGCCTTCGGCCCCGGACCGCCGTTGCCTCAGCGATGCCCGGCCCCGCCCCGCGCCGATCGGGCCCGGTGGCTCAGCGCGGCGACTGACCGGCGAGGAAGTCGGCGAGCACCCGGGTGTGGGTGGAGAAGGCCAGCTCGACCGGCTCGGTGACGACCAGCCACTCGGTGGCCTCCTCGGTCGGCGTCGACGGCGGGAGGTCCCCGATGGCCCGCTCGGGCAGCACACCGAAGACCATCATGGTGCCCCCGGCCGGGGCCCCGTGCACCGCGAACAGCCGCGCCTGCCCGACCTCGGCCAGCAGGCCGGTCTCCTCGCGCAGCTCCCGGACCAGCGCCACGTCCCACTCCTCGCCGTACTCGATGAAGCCGCCGGGCAGCGCGAGCTGGCCGCGGGCGGGCTCGATGTCCCGGCGGACCACCACCACGCCCAGCCCGGTCGGCGTCCGCACCGGCAGCACCGCCACCGCGACGGGCAGTGGGTTGCGCCAGACCGTGCCGCCGCAAGCCGCGCAGACGCGCGGCCAGCCGGCCTCCGCCTGGTAGGCGGCGCCGCAGTACGAGCAGTACGAGTATGGTGCGACGGTCACGCCGCAGCACGTTACCCGGTCAACCATCTCACGGCGATCGTCGCTGCCCTGCGGCCCGGGAGTCGCGCAGCGCGGCGCGGGCGTCCATCAGCGCGAAGCCGAGCAGGTTCTCGCCCCGCCACCGTGCCGGATCGGCGGCGCGCGGGTCGTCGGCGGCCAGGCCGATGCCCCAGATCCGGTCCATCGGGCTCGCCTCGACCAGCACCCTGTCCCTGGAGCCGAGCAGAAAGCGGCCCAGCTCCTCGTGCTGGCCGAACTTGGCCACGTTGCCGGCCACCACGATCTCGTACCGGCGTGCCGCCCAGGTCTCCTCGTCGAAGCCGCGCACCTGCCGGCCGAGGGCCTTCGCCTGCTGCGGGTGCCCGGCGGCGAGGACGCGGTCGGCCAGCTCCGCGTCGCCGAACAGAATGGCTTTGTGCCACATCATCCAGTGTTCGGCGGTGGCGTACCCACGGCCGTCCACGGTGAACGAGGCGGGCCACCACTGGCTCAGGCAACCGGCGCCGATGCTGCCGTCGCGCTGCGGGCGGTGACCCCAGAAGTGCAGGAGTTTCACCCGCCGTCCAGATCGGACGGTCGCGACGAGTTCGGCGGCGGATCGGGGCGACATGATCGGCAGTCTGCCGGAGGGCACCGACATTCCGCCTTCGCGTTTCGTCCGGCTCGAATCCGGTGGCCCGGCGGGTGCCGCCGCCGATAGCCTGCGCCGGGCGTACGGAGAGGAGGAGCGACGGTGGAGACCATCACGCTGTGGCGGCCGACCGGGCCGGAGGAGTTGGCCCTGGTCGAGGCGTCCGAGTGGCGGGAGTGGCCGCCCCGGCTGCCGGACCAGCCGATCTTCTACCCGGTGCTCACCGAGGAGTACGCCGTGATGATCGCCCGGGACTGGAACGTCCCGGCCTCCGGCGTCGGGTACGTCACCCGGTTCGCGGTGGAGCGCGACTTCGCCGCCCGCTACCCCGTGCGCCAGGTGGGTGGCCGGGACATCCGGGAACTGTGGGTGCCCGCCGAGGAGCTGCCCCTCTTCAACGCCCACCTCGTCGGCCCGATCGAGGTCGTCCACAAGTTCCCCACCCCCACCCCCACCCCCACCCCCACCCCCGCCAGCTCGCGCTGATCATGGAGTTGTGGTCGTACCCGAAAGCGGCTAATGCCGCGAAACACCTGCCACAACTCCATGATCGGCGGTGTGGGCGTGGGCGTGGGCGGGGGCGGGGGCGGGGTCAGCCGCCGAGGCGGGCGGCGACGGCGCTGCGTAGTTCGGGGAGCCGGGCGTGCAGCAGGCCGGGGCACTGGGTGTCGTTGAAGTCCTTGTGCCCGTAGATCTCGCTGGACGCGATGCCGTACTGCTGGCAGGTGAACGCGCAGAACCACACCAGACTGTCCCAGAGCGCCTTCGGCGGCTGTACGTCGAGGTAGATGCCGTCGTTCTCGATGCCGATGGCCTGGCTGTTCTGCCCGACGCAGTGCGCGCCCTGGACCATGGTCTGCCCGTGCAGCAGCGCGTACAGGCTGCCGTGCCGGCCCTCGGTCAGGTAACCACCGCGGCTGTTGGTGAAGTGTTGCCCGGAGTCGAGCCAGCCGTTGGTGTCCATGTGCAGGTTCTGGATGTCACGCGAGTTCCGGTAGGCCTGCGCCAGGCTGTAGTCGGTGGTGTTCGGGAACGCCGTGTGATGGACGATGATCTTGTTGGGGCGGCTCTGCACCACGCTCACGTTGGTCGAGGGCGGGCGGGCGCTCCAGGTGGCGCAGTTGGCGATATCCGGCTGGTCGACCCGGGTGGCGACGGCCTGCGCGTCGTGGTTGCCGAACTGGGTGATCGCGGTGGCGCCGGCGGCGGCGCCGAGCAGGACCGCGCCGCGCAGCACGGCCCGGCGGGGGACGGGAACGGACATCAGGGCCTCCTCATCGGGACGGACGCCGCCGGTGGCGGGCGGCTGCTCCGGGGCCGGCGTGGCGTCGGAGACGCCGAGCCGGAGTGGCCGGAGGCTGCCCGCCACCGGAGCGGGTCAGCAGGTTCCGTTGCAGGCCAGAACCTTGAGCCGGTCCAGGGTGCCGTTCCAGACGTTCTGGTCACCGGGGAAGGTGCCCGAGTCGGCCCACTGCCAGAAGGAGTAGACGCCCCAGCCGGCCGGCAGGGTGCCGACGCTGCTGGAGTAGCGGGCGATCCAGAGCGGGTTGTTGGCGGCGAACTGCGAGGTGTTGCCGGTGCAGGTGCTCCACCAGTCGGTGGTGGTGTAGATGGTGGCCCACCGGCCGGTGCGCGTGTGGTACTGGTTGACGAACGAGGCGATCCAGTTGCGCATCGACGCCTGGCTCAGCCCGTAGCAGGTCGCGCCGTACGGGTTGTACTCGATGTCGAGGGCGCCCGGCAGGGTCTTGCCGTCCTTCGACCAGCCGCCGCCGTGGGCGATGAAGTAGTCGGCCTGGGCGGCACCGGTGGAGACGTCCGGCCGGGCGAAGTGGTACGACCCGCGGATCATGCCGACGTTGTACGAGCCGTTGTACTGCTGGGCGAAGTACGGGTTGGTGTACCCGGTGCCCTCGGTGGCCTTCACGTACGCGAACCGGGCGCCGTTGTTCCAGGCGGCGGACCAGTTCACGTTGCCCTGCCAGCTGGAGACATCCATGCCGGGCAGGCCGGCCGGCGCGGCGCTGGCGGGCGCCGCGCCGACCAGGGCCGAGGCAGCCATGGCGACGGTGGTGAACAGGGCGGCGCCGGCCGTGCGCAGCGCCGATCGCAGGGGACGCTTCATTTTTCCTCCCTGGGGGTAGCCGCGATGCGGCAGTGAAAGGAACTGTCAGTATTAGGTCACAGGTTGGAGACAAATTTCAATAGACGCATGGAAGATCATCTCTCAAACTTGCGGTGTCGTCCGTGCTAAGCCGGCCAGACGGCCCTCGATCTCGCAGGCGCCGGCTCAGCGCGGGCGGGAGAGGAGGCCCGCACCTGCTCGCGGGCGCGGTCGAGTCAGCCCGCAGCCGGCGGCGGGACGGTGATGGAGCGCTTGAGGATCTTGCCGGTGGGTCCCTTCGGCAGGGCCGGCACGATCCACACCTCGCGCGGGTACTTGTACGCGGCGAGCTGCCCCCGCACGTGCTCCCGCAGCTCCTCCGGGGTGGCGGAGGCCCCGGGGCGCAGCGCGACCACCGCCACCACCTCCTCGCCGAGGGCCGGGTGCGGGGTGCCGAGCACCGCCGCCTCGGCGACGGCCGGGTGCTCGTAGAGGACCTCCTCGACCTCACGCGGGTAGACGTTGAAGCCGCCGCGGATCACCAGGTCCTTGGTGCGGTCGACGATGCGGTAGTAGCCGTCGGCGTCCCGGGTGCCCAGATCGCCGGTGCGGAACCAGCCGTCGGCGATCGCCTCGGCGGTCGCCTCCGGCCGCCGCCAGTAGCCCTTCATGACGTTGTGCCCGCGGATCACGATCTCGCCGACCTCGCCGGTGGCGGCCGGGGTGCCGTCGGCGGTGCGCACGTCCATTTCCACGCCGTCGATCGGCGTGCCGATGGTGCCCGGCTTGCGTGACCGGTCCGGATGGTTGAACGAGGCGACGGGGGAGGTCTCGGAGAGGCCGTAGCCCTCCAGGATCACGCAGCCGAACTTCTCCTCGAACCGGCGCAGCAGGTCCACCGGCAGCGCCGCCCCGCCCGAGACGCAGGTCCGCAGCGCGGACAGGTCCGGCTCGTCGTCGCCGGCGGCGGCCAGCAGCGCCGCGTACATGGTCGGCACTCCGGCGAAGACGCTGGCCCGGTCGCGGACCAGGATCTCCAGCGCCTGCGCGGCGTCGAAGCGGGGCAGCAGGACCAGGCAGGCCCCGGTGGCGACCGCGCAGTTCAGCGCGACGGTCTGGCCGAACGAGTGGAACAGCGGCAACGCGCCGAGCATCACGTCGTCGGCGCCGAGCCCGAGCAGCGTCGCCCCGGTGACCTCCACGTTGCGGCGCAGATTGTCGTGGGTCAGCTCGGCGCCCTTCGGCTGCCCCGTGGTGCCGGAGGTGTAGAGGATGACGGCGGTGTCGTCGCCGGCCCGCTCGGCCAGCTCGGCCGCCGGCTCGTACCCGGCAAGCAGCGCGGCGAGCCCGTCGGGCGTCACGACGGTGCTCACCCCGTCGGCCCGGTCGACGCCGGCCTGCTCGGTGGTGTGCCAGGCGAGGATGCCGCGCGCTCCGGAGTCCTCCAGGTAGTAGTCGACCTCCCGGGGCTTGAGCAGCGGGTTCATCGGTACGACCACTGCGCCGGCGCGCAGGATGCCGTAGTAGCCGACCGCGAACTCGGGCACGTTCGGCAGCATCAGCGCCACCCGGTCACCGGGGACCACCCCCTGCGCCCGCAGGTAGGCGGCGCACCGGGCCGAGGCGTCGTCCAGTTCGGCGTAGCTGACCGTCCGGTCGCCCAGCCTGAGGGCCGGCCGCCGTGGGTCACGGGCGGCCGAGTCGACCAGGATCGAGGCGAGGTTCATCGTCTGCTCCTTCAAGCACCGTTCAGGTGCCGGACGATACCGGTACGGCCCGCCGGAGCGGACCGGCCCGTACGAGTCGGCGTCGACCCGGCCCGAGGGCGGCGCGGACATCCGGGGAAAACCCGATCCCCAAGACGTGATTTGCGGATCAGGTTTGGGTAGAGTGGCGCAGTGCGGAACGGAGTACAGGCCCAGGTGCCGGTGCTGTACGTCGCGGACACCGACGTCACGCGACGCTTCTACGAGCTCTTCGGCTACGCGGAGCTGCGCTGCGGCGGTGACGGTGGGTCCCGCTGGTCGTACCTGCGGTGCGGAGAGCTGACCCTACTGCTCGCCGCGATCACCCCACGCCTGATCACCGTCGAGCTGCCCCTGCTCATCTACCTCTACGTCGACGATCTGGCCGCGACGGCCGACCGCCTCACCGCCGGTGGGCACAGCGTCGAGCGGGCCGGATATCCCGAGCACGCTCCGGGTGGCGAGTGCCGCACCACCGACCCCGACGGCAACGTGGTCGTTTTCGGACAGCATCGGGCCGTACCCGAGCAGGCCCGCGGCCCCAAGGACGGCCGGCAGACCGGGTTCTCGTTGATCCGCGAGGCCGCGCGGGTCAGCCAGCGGGACGGCGCGCCGGCCCGCTGCCAGATCGGCGGCCCGCGCGGCGAGGCGTGCGCGGCGCCGGCCGAGGTGAAACTCGCCGACTCCTGGGGCGACACGGTGTGGGGCTGCCTGGCCCACGCCGACGAGACCCTGCTCAGCGCGCGGGGCGCGTTCCTGGCCAGCGAGGACGGGTCGGGACTCAGCGCGTTCCTGCGCGCCCGGCAGGCCCAGCCACACCACACGGCACCGGGCTGAACCGCCTCAGTGCCGCTCTTCCGGACCCGGCCGAGGCGCGCCGCCCTCGGCCGGCGGGGACTCGGCGGCCCGCCCGGCCGTGTTCTTCGTCCGCCCGGGTGATCTGGTCGCCGTCCCGGCTGAATCCTTCGCCGTCCCGGGTGCCGCCTTCGCCGGCCCGCCCGCCTGCTGTGTCGGCCCGGACGGCTGTTGCGGGACGATGTCGATGGCGGTGAACGGCTCGAAGAGCCCCGCCTGACGGTCCCGGTCCCGCATCAGGTCGGCGCTCCACCGCGCGGCGGCCTGCCGTTCCGCGGCCATGTGCCGCCGGGCCCGAGCCAGCTCCTCGCTGATCGTCTTCGCCTCCTCACCGCCGGCGGGGTCGTCGACGAACTCCTTCGCGATCGTCACCCAGCGGCGGTTCAGCTCCTCGGCGTACCGGGCCCGCTTCAGGTACAGCTCGTACTGGCACTCCAGCTCGATCATGCGTTCCCAGTACGGCCGCAGTGCCTGCCGGACCCGCTCGTCGTGGTGTACCCACACCTCCGGTCGGCACTCGACGGTCATGCCGCCGTGCGTGTACCGCCACGGTCCCTCCTCGGCGAACGCCGCCTGCAGGGCCACCTCCAGGTCGCCCGCCCGGTGCGGCGCCAGGTCGCGGGCCCGGTCCGCCGCGGCCCGCCGCAACCGCTGGATCACGGCCGGCAGGAAGTAGCGCGCGTACCAGGTCAACGTCTCCGAGCGCAGGCCGGTCGCCGACCAGGTGAGCACGGCCCGGACGCCGAACGTGAACATGTGTCCCTTCGCGGCGACGGTGATCGGGCCCGTCCTCTCCCGGAACTCGACGAGCTCGTCCGACGGGGGAGACAGCACCTCGCCCTCCGCCGCCGCCTGCAGCCGCCGCCACGCCGGCAACAGATGGCCCCACAGCGTACGCCTGGCCGCCACCAGGCGTGGGCCCGCTCGGCGGACCTGCTCCCACCCCCGGTCGATCCACCGTGGCCGCCGGCTCGGCGGGTTCGCCTTACCGCCCGACACGTCGGTCATGTCACCCCTTCTCCGCACCGTCAGCCGGTGCCACCCTCCGGCGGCGGGTGACTGGTCGAGGGGTGTCGCGCGTCGGCGCGGACCAGCCGGGACGTGTCGACGACGACGAACGTCGACCCACGCTAGCAAGGGGGACGGCCAGCCGCCCGCAGCCGCGCGGGCACACCTGGCCCGGCCTCAGCCGAGCAGGGCGAGGAGGCGGCGCAGGGCCGGGTTTGTGCTGTCGCGCGGCCAGGCCAGGGCAACGTCCACGGTGGGCGTCGGCGCGGTGAAGCGGCGTAGCCGTACGCCGCGCAGCCGCAGCGCGCGGGCCCGACCGGCGGGGACGGCCGCGACCACATCCCCCTGCGCGACCGCCCGCAGCAGCTGCTCGTCGTCCGGCTCCTGCCGGACGAGCCGGAACCCGCCGTGCGGCCAGACCTGGGCGATCGTGCGGTCGAACATGCCGGGGCCGTTGTCGCGTGGCCACATGACGGCGGGCAGGTCGACCACCTCGGCCCGGCTGACCCGGCGCCGGCCGGCGGCGAGCGGGTGCCCCGCGGGCAGTGCCAGCAACAGCTCCTCGGTGTCGACCGTCCGGCAGGCCAGCGCCGCTTCGTCGACCGGCGGGCGGACGAACGCCGCGTCGAGCCGGCCGGCGAGCAGCCCGGCCACGTTCGGCGCCGTCCAGGCCGTCTCCGGGACCACCTCGACCTCCGGGTGGGCGGCCCGGAACCGGGCGACCAGCGCGTCGACCCGGCCGCCGCGCGCCGACCGGGTGTACGCCAACCGGAGCCGGCCACCCCGCCCGCGTACCAGATCCCGGATGCGGGCGGCCCCCGCGTCCACCTCGGCGAGCAGCCGGGTGGCCTCGTCGGCGACCCGCGCCCCCACCTCCGTCAGGGTGCAGCCCCGGCTGGTCCGGTGCACGAGTGGCACGCCGAGCTGACGCTCCAGGGCCCGGATCTGCTGGCTGAGCGCGGGCTGGGCGACGCGCAGCCGGGCGGCCGCGCGGGTGAAGTGCAGTTCCTCGGCGAGCACCGCGAAGTAGTGCAGCCGCCGCAGGTCCGACCAGGCGTTCAGGGCCGGCGGGTCGTCCATCGATCGATGATAAGCGCCGCTTATCGCCGGCTGGCGGATCCGTCTTGGACGGCGGCCCGCCGAGACGGCGACGATCCGAGTCCAACGGCAGCGAGGGGAGCGGACGATGACGGCGACGACGGATGTGGTGGTGGTCGGTGGTGGGGTCGTCGGGCTGACGGCGGCGGTCACCCTCGCCCGGCGGGGCGCGCGGGTGACCGTGTTGGCCGCCGACGACCCGGCGGACACGGTGTCCACGGTCGCCGCCGCGGTCTGGTATCCGAGCCACACCGACCAGGACCCGCGGGTGCTGCGCTGGGCGGGGGAGACGCACACGGAGCTGGGCCGCCAGGCGGCGGACGGGGTGCCGGGGGTGGTCGACCGGCCGACCCGGATGCTGCTGCGCCGGCCGTACGCCGGCCCGCCGTGGTGGGCGGAGGCGTGCGGGGACCTGGTGGCCGAGCCGGCGCGACCGCCGTACACGGCGCTGCTGCGGTTCACCGCGCCGACGGTGGAGATGACGCCGTACCTGGGCTGGCTGCGGCAGCGGCTGGAGGCCGGCGGCGGCCAGTTGCTGCGCCGTCGGGTGCGGTGCCTCGCCGACGCGTTCGACACCGCACCGGTGGTCGTCAACGCGACGGGACTGGCCGCCGGCCGGCTCGCCGCCGACCCGGCCGTGCAGCCGGTGCGCGGTCATCTGGTGCTGGTGGCGAACCCGGGGCTGACCGTCTCGGTACGCGACGAGGACGACCCGGCCGGAATCACGTACGTGCATCCGCGCCGGCACGACGTGGTGCTCGGCGGCACGTACCAGCCCGGGGTGGGGCACACCGCGCCCGACCCGGAGACGGCGGCGGCGATCCGCCGTCGCTGCGTCGCGCTGGTGCCGGAGCTGGCCGACGCGCCGGTGCTCGGCGAGCGGATCGGGCTGCGGCCGGCCCGGCACGGCGGCCCCCGGGTCGAGGTGGACCCGGACCCGGCGGGCCCGCCCGGCAGCCGGCTCGTGCACGCGTACGGTCACGGCGGGGCGGGGGTCACCCTGTCCTGGGGGTGCGCCGCCGAGGTGGCGGACCTCGCCCTCGGCGGCTGAGCAGCCGGCCGCCCGTCCGCCGTCGACCGGGTGGAGCCGTCGGCTACCGTCGATGATCGCCGGCGGCCGTACCCGTTCCGGTGTTGATCGACCGATCTGCACGCCACGGCGGCTCCGTCGTTGGGAAACTACACCGGTGGGCGGACCTGAGAGAGCCCCGGCCGGGCCAGGGGGTTCGGCCGGGGTGAGGGCGAACGGCGACAGCCGTTGGTCGCGCATCATCATGCTCGGCGCGCCAGGCTCCCGGGGGACCCGTCTGGAGCTCTTCTACGACCTGGTCTTCGTGTTGGCGTTCCTCAATGTCACCCACCTGACCGCGAGCCACCCGTCCTGGATCGACCTCTACCGGGCCCTGCTGGTGCTGGCGTTGCTCTGGTGGTGCTGGACCGGATTCGCCGGTCTCGGCAACATGGTCCGCACCGACCGGGGCGTGCTGCCGGTGATCGGCTTCGTCACCGTGGCCGGCATCTTCCTGCTGGTGCTGAGCATCCCGCGGGCGTTCGTCGGGGAGTCCGTGGGGCTGAACGGCCCGCTCATCTTCGCCGGCTGCTACTTCCTGGTGCGGGTCTCGCAGCTCGCCGTCTTCGGCTGGGTGGCCCGATCCGACCCGGCCGCGTTCCGGCGCTGGCTGAAGCTCGCCGCCGTGGCGGCGATCGCCACCGCGCTGCTGGTCGCCGCCGGGCAGGTGCCGCATCGGGTCGCCGAGCACTCTCAGGCGACGGGGCTGCAGCTCGGGTTCTGGACGGCGGCGGTGCTGGTCGAGTACGTGGCGGGCATCGCGCTCGGCGGTTCGTACTGGGCGGTGCTTTCCGCCGGGCACTGGGCGGAGCGGCACGCGCTGATGATCCTGATCGCGCTCGGCGAGTCGATCATCACGCTGGGGGTGGGATGGATGGGGGCCAGCGCGCCGCCGCTGACCGTGCCGGTGATGACCGCGGCGGTGCTCGGCATCGCGACCGCCGCAGCGCTCTGGTGGGCGTACTTCGACACCCTGGCCTTCGGGGTCGAGCAGGTGCTGCACCATGCCCGAGATCCGGCCACCCGGGCGCGACTGACCCGCTACGCCTACACGTACCTGCACCTGCCGATGATCACCGGGATCATCTTCTTCGCTCTCGGGCTCAAGGATCAGCTCACCGAGGCGGCCGAGCCCACCACACCGGCCTGGGGCGCGCCGCTCGGCGGCTTCCGGATCATCGTCCTGTACGGCGGCGTCGCGCTCTATCTGCTCAGCCTCGCCGCGTGCGCGTACGTGGCGCTGCGGACCGTGCACTGGCCGCTGTTGGGGGCGGTGGCGGTGATCGCCCTGGTCGCGGCGGCGGCGGCCCGGCTGCCGGAACTGGTGGCGCTGGTGATGCTGGCGGCGCTCTGTATCGCCGCCACCGCCGTGGAGACCCTGCGTGAGGACGGGCTGCGCCGTCGGATCCGGGGGCTCGCGCTGGAGGAGCAGGTCGCCGTCGAATCGGCGGAGAGCGACTGGCGTCGACGCCACCTGTGACCGTCCCGGACGGTGCCCCGAAGCACCGGGGGCACCGCCCGCGCCTACGGCTGTGTCAGCTCACCGTGACGGTGGCGGTGGCGTCCATCGCCCCCGCCCGTACGGCGATCCGAACCGTTCCCTTCCGAACGCCCGTCAGCGTGCCCGACCGGATGTCGAGCACGGCGATGATCTTGGGGCTCTTGAGCGCCTGCGACCGGGCCTTGTCGTCCTCGACGACCGCCAGGTTCGCGTCGCCGGCCCACGTCACCGACATCGGGTAGCGCAGCGGCACGTTGCGCCCGCCCTGGCCCTCGTCGACCGCGTTGGCCGTCACCTGCGCGGTCTCGCCGGCCGCCACCTGCTCCGGCGTGTGCAGTTCCACCCGGGTCAGCACCGGCCGTACGTCCGCCCGGAACCAGCCGAGGCCCTGCGGGTCGATCCGGCCCGGGTTGACCTTCGCCCGGCTCGGGTCGATCGTGACCAGCGACCAGGCGGCGAACCCGCCGTGGCCGGCGTCGCCGTAGGGCACCTTGCCGACCACCGGCGCGTTGAACTCCAGTACGCCGTCGGCCCGCCGGACGTGCGCGGTGTGCGCGTGCCCGGTCACCAGCGCGACCTGCTTGCCGGAGCTGGCCCGGAAGTCGGCCAGCCACTGCTCCAGCAGCTCGGCCTCGTACGGGTCGGACAGCTGCGACGCACCGGTGCCGGTCGGGTCCAGCACCGGGTGGTGCGTGGAGACCACCACCGAGGAGATCGAGGGATCCGCCTTGGCGGCGTCCAGCTGCTCCCGCAGCCACGGCACCTGCGACCAGTCGGAGAGTCGCAGCGAGGCGAGGGTGCTGTTGAGCAGGATGAACCGGGTGCCGGCGTGGTCGAAGACCTGCCGGGTCGGGCGCCCGGTCGAGGCGGTGAACTGGTTGAGCGTGCCGCCGGCCGTCGCCCCCGACTCGTGGTTGCCGACCGCCCAGTAGAGCGGGATGTCGGCCGGTACGTGCTCGTCGAGCAGCCGCTGGAACAGGGCGAAGTCCTGCGGCCGGTTGGTGTCCACGGCGTCGCCGGAGAGCAGGATGAAGTCCGGCTCGGCCGCCACGATCTCGTCGATCGCCCGGGCGGTCTGGGTGTACGCGTACGACGTGGTGCCGCCGTCGGCGTTGACGTGCGTGTCGGAGAGGACCGCGAAGTTCCATCCGGACTGGCTGTCCGTCGGCACGCCAACCTGCTCGCGCACCGCCGGGTCCGGCTGGTCCGGTACGTCCGGCACGTCCAGCGCCACACCGACGCGCGCGTCGAGCAGCGCGAGGTCGAGCTGGCCGGCGTCCCGCTTGGTGGTGTCCGTCTCCACGATGTAGATCCGGTTGACTGTGATCGGCGCGCTGAATCCGGTCGGGATCAGGCCCTCGACGCGCTTCCAGCCGGTCCAGTCGACCTCGGCCGCGAACGTGAACGGCACGTTCGTCGAGCCCTGCGCCTGCATCATGGCCCGCATCCAGTGCTTGTGCCCGTCACCCTTGATCCACAGAGCGAGGCGCTGGGCGCCGTCCGGGACCACCAGCGGGGTCTTCGCGACCGCGTACGCCGCCGAGGTGCCGGCCGCCTGGTTGGTGTAGTCGTAGGTGAGCCGCAGGCCCTTCTCGCCGGGCGCCGCGCCGGGACGGTCACTGGTGTCGACCGTGGTGACGCTCGCCTTGGCCAGCACCGCCGCCGACGACCACTGGCTCGCGTCCGCCAGCGACGACATCCGCACGTCCGAGAGGCCGATCGTCACCGGGATGCGTAGCACGTGCCCCTGCACGGTGGCGGTCACGATGGTGCCGCTGCCGGAGGCGGTGTCCAGGCCGCTGATCCGCACCGTGCCGTTCGGCTGGGCGCTGATCTCGAGCACCGACTTGTCGTAGTCGAAGGTGAGGTCGCGCGGCTCGATCGGCGCACGGAAACCCTCCGCGTCGACGCCCGTGACGGTGACGTCCCGGTGGTCGCCGGGTTCGAGGGCGAGCGCCTGCACGTCGGCCTCGAGCTGGTCCAGGTCACCGAGCACCCGCAGGTCGACCTCCTGCCGGATGCCACCGGACCTGGCGACGAGTTTGCCGCTGCCACTGTGGAATCCGCGCAGCCCCCGCTCCGCGTCCGGCTTGACCAGGCTGCCCGGTACCGACTGCCACTTCACGCCGGCCAGCGGTGCCGGCCCGTACATCTCGTCGTAGCCCGCGGCGGCGACGTCGCGGGACAGGCCCGGGAAGACCCGGTCCGAGCGCAGCCGTACGTCGATGCCGCGCAGCTCGCCGCTGCCCTTCGGCGCGATCAGGCCGATGCCGTTCGGCACCGGACGCTGGGAACCGTCGGACGGCACGTTGGTGACGCTGACCTGCGAGTCGCCGTGGCGGCGGGTCACCAGCTGGGTCGAGCCGCCGCCGTCGAGCATCACCGCGTCGACGGCGCCGATCGCCTTCATCCGGTCGGCGAGCTCGTAGGCGGTCAGGCCACGCGAGCGGCTGGAGCTGCCGTCCGCGACGTACACGAGCAGCTTCCCGTCGGCGGTCCAGCCGACGGCGGTACGCGGCTTGAGCGCGGGGTTGTTGGTGTCGTTCGGGTTGATCGGCTGGGTCACGCCGTCCCGCAGGAGCACCAGGTGCGCGCCGAGCGCCAGCGAGTACGGGTTGGGCGCGTCGGTGCGGGCGTGGTAGTCGACCGTGACCGGCGTACCGAGGGCGGTGCCGGCGAGTTCGTTGGCGAGGCTGCCGGCGGCGAGGAGCACGTACCCGTCGCTCGGTACGGGCTCGGCCGTCTTGGCCCGGCGCACCTCGGTGACCTTGCCCTGCCTGATGACGAGTTCGGCAACCGAACCGCTGCTGCTGACGTAGCCGCGGTCGCCCGGGCCCCACTTCGGCGTGTAGAGCACCGCTGAGTTGGCGGGTACGCCGTTGCTGTTCAGGCCGCCCAGCTCGAAGCTGCGGGTGCCGACGGTGGCGGTGCCTTCCAGGAACATGTTGGTGATCTGGCCGACGCCGTCGGCGTCGAGCCCGACCATGGCGCCGCCGGAACGGTCGGCCTTGATCAGTTCGCCGTCCTGGACGGCACCGCCGATCGGCGCGTTGGTGCCGTTGATGGCGAAGAAGTCGCCGTTGGTGCCGGCGACGGCACGGGAGGCGTCCGCCAGTTCGGTGGGCACCAGGGCGCCGCTGACGCTCTCCGCGAGCAGCTTCGGCTTCGTCGGGCCCTTGAGGTCGGTGGTGAGCAGGAAGCTGTCCACGAAGCCGCCGCTGTCATAGCTGCGGTCGCGGCTGAAGGTGACGCCGGGGGCGAGTTCCTCGGCGCTTTGGCTGACCGGCAGCCAGGGAGTGTCCGCAGCCGCCGGTGCGGCGGCGGCGACCATCGCGCCGTCCTCGGGCGGTACGGGTACGACCGGACCGCTGGGCGGGCGATGTCCTTCCTTCTCGTGCTCGTGATCGTGATCGAGGGCAGAGGTGTTGGCATAGGCGGGCAGCGGGCCGGCGCCGGGCAGCGCACCCGGAGGTGTGCTCAGCGGTGCGGCTACCACGGCGAACACGGCTAGCAGCCCGACAGGACGGGCTAACCGTCGGCGCGAGGGATGGCGTGTCATGTTGGGAACATAGGCCCCTATTCACCCTTGTCGCACGAAACAGTTGGCGAACTTTGATCTCTGTGTCGTTTCTGCGGGCGTGGTCAGCCGGTGCCCGCACGATCCGACTTCAGCCAGGCGGCGACGGGATTGCGGAGGGTGCCGACCAGTTGCAGGGCGGCGGAGGGGTCGGCCAGGTCGACCATCTGCTGGTTGTCGCGCAGCTGGAGCCGGTTGAGGCAGGACAGGGCGAACTCGTCGGCGAACAGGTCGTACCGCCGGAACCGGTCGGCCAGGTGGGGCACCCGGTCGCGGTAATCGGCGGCACAGCCGGCCACGGTCCCCCAGAAGGTCGCCTCGGCGAGCACACCCTCGGTGGCGAGCAGCGCGCCCAGGTGCCGGAGGAAGCAGTCGAACACGTCCGTGAAGATCGACAGTAGCCGCATCTCCTCCGGCACGTCCGCCTGGATGCGGCGTACCGGCTCGGGCAGCGTCACCGCCGGGTCCATCACCACGATCTCCTCGGCGATGTCCTTGAAGATCACCCGTGCCACACGTCCGCCGTCCAGCACCAGGATGACGTTCTCGCCGTGCGGCATGAACGCCAGGTCGTACGCGTAGAAGGCGTGCAGCAGCGGGACCAGGTACGCGTCCAGGTAGCGGCGCAGCCACTCCTCGGCGGACAGTCCGGACTCGGCGATCAGCGCGGCGGCGAGCGACCGGCCATCCCGATCGGTGTGCAGCAGCGACGCCATGGTGGCCGGCCGCTCACCCGGCCGCAGGTTCGACACCGGACTCTCCCGCCACAGCGCGGCGAGCATCTTCCGGTAGGGGGAGTACCGGTCGGTGGCCGCCTCGAACTGCCGGTGCCGGTAGCCGATCGCGGCGCGTTCCCGCAGGATCGTCAGTCCGGTGGACCTGATCAGGTCGTCTCCGTCGAGGAGGTCGGCGAGCCAGTCGTTGATCGCTGGGGTCGCCGCCATGTACGCGGCGGAGAGTCCACGCAGGAAGCCCATGTTCAGCACGGACAGTGCGGTCTTGACGTAGTGCCGGTGCGGCGCGGTGACGTTGAAGAAGGTGCGGATGGACTGCTGGGCCAGATGCTCGTCCGGGCCCTCGCCGAGGCAGACCAGCCGGCGGGCGGCCACCTCGCCGGCGAAGGTGACCGAGATCCGGTTCCACCACTGCCACGGGTGCACCGGGAGGAGCAGGTAGTGGGCCGGGTCGAGACCGAGGCCGGTGAGGGTGGCGGCGAAGCGGGCCAGGGTCTCGTCCCCGAGCTCCAGCCGGATGTGGGTGTCGTAGTCCAGGTCCGCGGTGCAGGTGAAGGTGGCGTGGTCGCGGTGCGCGGCGAGCCAGAGCAGGCGGACCGGCCGGCCGGCCTCCGGGGCGTAGCGGTGGTAGTCGCGGATGCCGAAGCCGAGCCGTCCGTTGTTGGCGACGAAGCAGGGATGCCCCTCGGTCATGCCGGTCTCGATGGCCTGGAAGTCGGCTCGGGCCAGCTCGGCGGCGGGCACCGGCGGCCGGCTGAGCTTGTACGCCGTCCCGGCCAGCGTCGAGGTGACCTCTTCGAGGTAGACGGGCAGCACCTGGTCGGACAGGCCGAGCGTGCCGCGCAGTTCGGTGCAGAGGTCCAGGGCATCCACCGGTAGCTCCCGCCCGCCCCGGTGCCGGGTGATGCTGTCCGGGTGGACGTGCCAGTGCTCCAGGGTGAGCACCTGTGCGGTGAACCGGTACTCGACGGTGCCGTCGTCGCTACGCACCACGTACCGGTCGGCTCCGATCGGCTCGGGGGTGAGCAGCCGCTCATGGGCGAACTCGGCGAGTGCCTTGCGGACCAGCAGTCGGTTGGCGCGGTCCCAGTGCTCGGGGGTCAGGTGGGTGACCGAGCGGTCCGGGGCGGGCGACAGGTCGGGAGCGGCGGACGGGACGGGATTCACGCGGGGACTCCTCCGGGGGTGGCCGGACCGCCGGTGGTCAGGCCGGTGGCGTTCTCGAACATGGCGCGGGTGCAGACGCTGAGCAGGGCGTCCTTCTCGGGTTTGGCGATCGGGCCGACGACGGTGAAGCCGACAGCCGCGTTGAGGGCGTGCACCGCGCTGTTGCGCACGTCCGGTTCGACCACCACCCGCCGGGTCGCCGGGTCGGCGAAGAGCCAGGCCATGACGGTGGTGATCACGGCGAGGGTGAAGCCGCGGACCGGCGTGTCGGTGGGTGCGCAGAGGAAGTGCATGCCGACGTCACCCTCCGCCGCGTCGTACCGGCCGACCAGCTCGACGTGCGCCGGGTCGTACCGTTCGGCGAGGAAGGTCGGGCGGTCCCGCCACAGGCCGACGAAGGCGTCGTGGTGCGGGTGGGCGTGGATACGCCGGTACTCGTGCGTGACCTGGGCCGGGTCGGCGTCGAGCATCATCCAGAAGGCAGCCTTCGGGTGGGTCACCCAGCCGTGCAGCAGCGCGGCGTCCGCGTCCGGGTCGAGCGTACGCAGGGCGAACGCGCCGTGCCGCCGGTCGGTCCGGCGGTACACGACCGTCGTCACGACGCCGTTCCCGCCGGTACGCCGAACTCCTGGAACGCGATGCGCCGCTCGATCGGGTAGTGCTCCCGGCCGGTCAGCGCGCGGATGATCCACGAGTTGCGGTACGGGCCCATGCCCAGGTCGGGTGAGGTGATGCTGTGGGTGTGGGTGCCGGCGTTCTGGAGAAAGACCTCCCGTCCGGCGTGGTCGACGGTGTAGTTGCGGGCCACGTCGAAGCGCCCGTGGGCGTCCTGGCGGAGCCGGTCGCGCACCGGTTCCAGGAACTCCGGCATCTGATAGCGGTAGCCGGTGGCCAGGATCAGCCCCTCGGTTTCCAGGGTGAGGTCCCGCTCCTGCTCGACGTGGCGCAGGTCGAGCGTGTAGTGCCCGGTCGACTCGTCGTACCGGGCGTTGGTCAGCTCGGTGCTGGTGAGCAGCCGGGTGCGTACCGGCCCGTCCAGGCTGCGGGCGTAGAGCAGGTCGAAGATGTCGTTGATCAGGTCGGAGTTGATCCCCTTGAACAGGCCCTTCTGCTCGGACTCCAGCCGGTAGCGGGTCGGCTCGGGCAGGGCGTGGAAGTAGTCCACGTAGTCGGGGGAGGTCATCTCCAGGGTGAGTTTGGTGTATTCGAGGGGGAAGAAGCGCGGCGACCGGGTCACCCAGTTGAGCTGGTAGTGGTGGCTGTCGAGGTCGGTGAGCAGCTCGTGGTAGATCTCGGCCGCGCTCTGTCCGCTGCCGACGATGGTGATGCTCTCCTTGGCCCGCAGCGCTTCCCGGTGCTCCAGGTAGCGTGAGTTGTGGATCGCGTCGCCGCCGAGCCCGGCGCAGGCGGACGGCAGATAGGGCGGGGTGCCGGTGCCCAGCACCAGGTGCCGCCCGCGGTATTCCACCGGTTCGCCGGTCGCGCCGTCCGTGGCGCGGACGGTGTAGCCGTCGTCGTGGTGCTCCACCGAGGTGACCTCGTGGCCGAAGCGCAGGCCCGGCAGCTTGCCGGCCGCCCAGCGGCAGTAGTCGTTGTACTCCCGGCGCAGCGGGTAGAAGCTCTCCCGGATGTAGAACGGGTAGAGCCTTCCGGTCTCCTTGAGGTAGTTGAGGAAGGAGTACGGCGAGGTCGGGTCGGCCAGGCTGACCAGGTCGGCGATGAACGGCGTCTGGAGCCGGCTGGACTCCAGCAGCATTCCGGGGTGCCAGTCGAACTCCGACCGGGCCTCCAGGAAGACACCGTCCAGGTCGGCGATCGGCTCGGCCAGGCAGGCCAGCCCGAGGTTGTACGGGCCCAGGCCGATCGCGACGAAGTCGTGGGTGGTGGACATGCGGCTCTTTCTCCAGGGCGCGGGACGCGGGAACGGGGGACGCGGGCGGTCAGCCGACGCGGCAGGGCTGGGCGGCGACCTCGGTCGGCGGCACGGACGCCTCGGCGGCGGTCTTCGTCCGCACGTACCGGCTCGCGTGGGCGGCGACCAGGTCCAGGACGTGGACGATGTCGTCCACGGTGGTCTCCGGGTTGAGCAGGGTGAACTTCAGGTAGTGCGCCCCGTCGACCTTGGTGCCGGCGACGAGGGCGGCGCCGGAGGCGGCCAGCGCCTCGCGGGCGTACAGGTTGGCGTCGTCGGCCAGGTGGTGCTCGGCCGGCAGGTACCGGAACACGAGGGTGCTCAGCTGCGACCGGGTCACCACCTCGAAACGGGGGTCGGCGGTGAGCAGCCGCCAGGCGTCGGCGGCGAGGTCGAGCACCTCGTCGAAGAGCGCCCCGATCGCGTCCGGGCCCATGATTCGCAGGGTCAGCCAGAGCTTGAGGGCGTCGAATCGGCGGGTGGTCTGCAGACTCTTGTCGACCTGGTTGGGGATGCGCTCGGCCGTCCGCTCAGGGTTGAGGTAGTCGGCGTGGTAGGTGGCGTGCCGCAGCACCGCGCGGTCGCGGACCAGCAGCGCGCTGGAGCTGACCGGTTGGAAGAAGGACTTGTGGTAGTCGACGGTCACCGAGTCGGCCCGCTCGATGCCGGCGAGCAGGTGCCGGCGGGTCGGCGAGACCAGCAGCCCGCAGCCGTACGCGGCGTCGACGTGCAGCCAGACACCGGCGGCCCGGCACAGGTCGGCGATGGCCGGGAGCGGGTCGATGGTGCCGAAGTCGGTGGTGCCGGCGGTGGCGACCACGGCCATCACGATCAGGCCGTCCTGCCGGCAGCGGGCGATCTCGTGGGCCAGCGCGGCGGTCCGTATCCGCCGGTCGGGGTCGGTGTCGACGGTGACCACCGCGTCCCGGGCCAGCCCGAGCAGCTTCGCCGACTTCTGCACGCTGAAGTGCCCGGCCACGGAGGTGAGGATGCGCAGCCGGGGCAGCAGTTCCTCGCGCGGTCGGGCCATCGCCGTCACGGCCCCCTCCCGGGCCAGCAGCATGGCCTGGAGGTTGGACTGGGTGCCGCCACTGGTGAACACCCCGTCGGCGGTGGGTCCGAGACCGATCCGGTCGGCCGTCCAGTCGATCAGACGGCGTTCGATCAGCGTCCCGCCGGCGCTCTGGTCCCAGGTGTCCAGAGAGGAGTTGACGGCGCTGAGCACCGCCTCGCCGAGCAGCGCCGGGATCACCACCGGGCAGTTGAGGTGCGCCAGGTAGCGGGGGTGGTGGAACCACACCGCGTCGCGGAGGTAGACCGACTCCAGTTCGTCGAGGGCGGCGGCCGGGTCGGTCAGCGGTCGGTCCAGGTCGACCCGGTCGACCTCGGGGGCGAGCCGGGCCGGGGTGACGCCGCTGAAGGGACGGTCGACGTCGGCGACCCGGTGGGCCACCCGGTCGACCGTGGTGGCCAGCAGCTGCCGGTAGCGGTCGACCGTGCCCGGGTGGAACAGGTGCGCGCGGGCGGCCGTCGGCCGGCCGCGCGTCGGGCGCGGTACGGCCTCGGCGGGGTGCCCCTGGAAGGTCATCAGCGGATTCCTCAACGGTCGCGTGGACACGGTGGAACGGCCGGGCCGACTGCCCGGAGCGGGCGGCCGGCGCGAGCCGGGGTTAGGTTACCCTAACCTAACTTCCTGTCAAGGAGTTGTCGCCGCCTCGCGGGGAGTCATCGCGCCGCGCGTGATTGCGCGCGCATCGGAGATTTCATAGGTTAGGCAAACCTAATGGAGGGGGAGTCGAGTTGGAGTGTCGCGTCTACCGCGATCCGTGGGGGATACCTCACCTGCGCGCCGCCGATCCCCGCACGTTGGCCTTCGCCCAGGGCCGCGTCACCGCCCTCGACCGGGCCTGGCAGATCGAGGTGGAACGGCACCGGTCACAGGGGACCAGCGCGTCCTTCCTTGGCCCGGCCGCCGTCGGCTGGGACCGGTTCGCCCGACAGGCCCTACTGGACGACACCGCCCGTCGCTGCCACGACAATCTCGATCCGGACACCGCCGCCTGGCTGGGGGCGTACGTCGACGGGGTGAACGCCGGCCTCGTCGCGGGCGCCCGGCGGGCCCCGCAGTTCGCCGCCACCGGGCTGGCCCCCGGCCGGTGGCTGCCCTGGACCCCGCTGGCCGTCTGGCTCGCCCACCACATCCTCTTCGCCGGCTTCCCGGCCAAGCTCTGGCGCACCGAGGTCGCCCGGCACCTCGGCGCACACGCGGTCGACTGCTTCGCCACCGACGGCCCGGACACCGCCGGCAGCAACGGCTGGCTGCTCACCGGGACACGCACCGCCAGCGGCGCGCCGATCGTCGCCGGTGACCCGCACCGCTACATCGAGGACCCCGGCGTCTACCAGCAGATCCGCCTCGCCTGCCCGGCGTACGACGTGGTGGGCCTCGCCGTGCCGGGCGTGCCCGGCATCGCCCACTTCGGCCACACCGGCACGGTGGCCTGGGCGATCACCAACGCCATGGCCGACTACCAGGATCTCTACGCCGAACGGCTGCGCCGCCGGGACGGGACCGTCGAGGCGCTCGGCCCGGACGGCTGGCGCCGCGCCCAGGCCCACGTCGAGACCGTCGAGGTGGCCGGCGGCGAGCCGGTCGACATCGAGGTGATCGAGACCGGACGCGGCCCCGTCGTCGTCGGCGGACCGGGCGCCGACCTGGCGATCAGCCTCCGGTACCCGCCCCGGGTCCGCGGCGACCTCGGCTTCGCCGCGCTGCCCGCCCTGCTCGCCGCCACCCGGGTCGCCGACGTGGACGCCGCCTGTGACCGCTGGGTGGAACCGGTCAACGTGGTGCTCGCCGCCGACACCGGGGGCGCCCTGCTGCACCGGGTCGCCGGGGCCGTGCCGGTCCGCGACCGCGCCAACGGGCTGCTGGTCGTACCGGCCTGGGAACCCGGGCACGAGTGGCGCGGCTGGCACGCCATGCCCCGCGCCGACGTGGCCGACCTTGCTGTCATGGCGAACGAGCGGGGGATCGCCACGCCGCTCGGCGTCGAGTTCGCCCCACCGCACCGGGCGGACCGGATCCGGGAACTGCTGACCAGCCGCAAGGACTGGTCGGCCGAGGAGTTGACCAGCGTCCACACCGACACCCGGCTGGCGTCGGCCGAACCGCTCCTGGCCCTCCTCGCCGGCCTGGACGGGCTCAGCCCGGCCGCGGTCGCGCTGCGCGACTGGCTGCTCGGCTGGGACCGCGAGATGCGCGCCGACAGCGTTGACGCCGCCGCCTTCGGCACCGTCCGGGCCGCCCTGGTCCGCCGCCTGGCCGCCCACCCGACGTTGACCCCGCTGGCCGGCCCGTCGCACCACCCGCCGATTTTCCAGCCCTGGCTGGCGCTGGCGTCCAGGGTCGGTTTCGCCCTGGAGACCCTGCTACGGGCCGATCTGCTGCCCGCCACCGACCTGGCCGACGCGGCCCGCATCGCCGTCGAGGAGGCGGCGGACACGGCCCCGGTGCCCTGGGGCGAACTGCACCGGCTCGCCCCCTGGCAGGCGTTGCCCGACCCCACGGCGCCGACGCCGGGCCTTTCGGGCGACCACGACTGCGTGCTGGCCACCTCCAGCGTGCCCGGCGTCACCCACCACTGCTTCCGGGCCTCCGCCGCCCGCTACGTCTGGGACCTCGGCCGGCGCGACGACAGCCGGTGGATCGTCCCGTTCGGAGCCTCCGGGATACCCGGCGACCCGCACCAGCGTGACCAGTCCCCGTACTGGCTGCGCGGCGACCTCATCCCGGTCGTCACCGACTGGCACCGGCTCACCGAGGAGCGACATGACCACGACCACTGACCCGATCTGGCTGCGGCACGTCGAGGGCTTCGGGGAGGTGCTGATCCGCCCGGTCGCCCCGACCACCGACGTCGACCTGATCCACGACTGGGTGACCCGGGACCGGGCCCGGTTCTGGGGGATGCGCGACGCCAGCCGGGAGCAGGTACGGGAGATCTACTCCTACGTGGACTCGCTGGCCACCCATCACGCATACCTGATCCACCGCGACGGCCGCCCGGTGGGGCTGTTCCAGACGTACGAGCCGGCGGCCGACCCGGTGGGCGCGTGCTACCAGGTCCAGCCCGGTGACTTCGGTATCCACCTGATGGTCGCCCCGCCGGACGGCGGTGTCGAACCGGGCTTCACCGGTGCCGTCCTCGCCGCGTTCCTGGAGTTCGTGCTGGCCGACCCGACCCGTCGACGGATCGTGGCCGAGCCGGACGCCCGCAACGACCGGGCCATCGCCCGGCTGGTCCGGGCCGGATTCGTGCCCGGTCCGCAGATCGACCTGCCCGACAAGCGTGCCCAGCTGCTCTTCCTGGACCGCTGACCGGCCCTGCTCAGACGGCGGGCGCTGTGCCGGGCGGGCCCGGCCGGCGCGGGCCGGCGGGCCCGCCCGTTCAGGAGGCGGCGCGGCCCAGCCGCCAGTAGCCCATGAACGCCACCGCGCCCCGGTCGAGGCCCCGTTCGGCGACCAGGTGCCGGCGCAGCCGACGGATGACGCCCGCCTCGCCGGCCAGCCACGCGTACAGCGATGCGGGGGCGGCCGGCGGCGGTACCTCCCAGAGGATCTCCTGGTCCACGTCCACGTCGGTCAGCGTCCGGGGGCCGCCGGCAGCCGTCGGCGCGAGGGCCGGGAGGGCGACCGGCAGCAGCTCGGCGGCGAGCGCCGTCACGGCCGGCTCCAGGCGGCTGCCGTGTCCGCCGCCGGTCCGGGCCAGCCAGGTCACGGAGACACCGGCCGGCGCGGTCACCGGCAGTACGTCTCCCGGATCGGGCACCTCGACCAGCGCCTGGCCGCGGGCCCCGGCCGGCAGCCGTTCCAGGATGGCGCAGATCGCGGGCGCGGCGGTCTCGTCCCCGGCGAGCAGCAGCGTCCCACCCCGCGGCGGCCGGAACTCGACGCCCCCGTGCACGCCCGGGTAGCCGTCGTCGGGCCCGACCAGGGCGAGCCGGTCACCGAGGCGGGCCCGTCGCGCCCAGCGGGTCGCCGGGCCGCCGTCGCCGTGCAGGACGAGGTCCACGTCCACCTCCTGGACCTGGGGACGGACCGCGCGGACGGTGTACGTGCGGACCGGGCTGCGCCGGTCGGCGGGCAGCTCCCGCCACCGCTGGTACCAGTCGGGCCCGTCCGGCAGCTCCGCCACCCGGCTGCCGGGCAGCGGCAGCGCCACCTTGATCCGCTGGTCGTAACCGTTGTCGGCGAACCGGTCCAGGTCCGGGCCGGCGAAGGTGACGCGCAGGAACGACGGGCTGAGCAGACGCAGCGCGCGAACCTCGACGCTGAAGACGCGCCAGGGCGCGACGGACACAATGCTCGGCATGACAGCCTTTCTCAATGCGCGGGCCGGCCCTCGACGCGGATCCCGTACGTCTCGGTGAGGGCGTCCTCGGTCAACGCATACCGCGGCATGCCGGCGGCGCGGTCCCCCGGAGCGCGGCTGCCCCCACCACTCACGGGGGTTAGGTTAACCTAACCTTAGTTGACATTGTCAAGGTATTCGGATTTTCGTCGAGTTCACCTCGGCCCTTCCGGTCCGGCCACCCCACCGCTGCTTTCGAGCGGCTCGTTCACTCCGGGTCGGCCCGCTCGGCGGCGCGCAGATCCCCCAGCAGTTCGGCCTGACTGGTCAACACCTCGGTCAGGATCCGCCGCGCCACCGCCAGCAGCTCCGCCACCTGCGGGCTGACCATCGAGTAGTAGACGGTCGAACCGTCCCTGCGGGTCACCACCAGGTTCGCCCGGCGCAGCACCGCCAACTGTTGCGACAGGTGCGCCGCCTCGATGCCCACCTCCGGCAGCAGCTCCGACACCGCATGTTCCCG
This sequence comes from Micromonospora sp. NPDC093277, assembly GCF_044765245.1. Classification (NCBI taxonomy): domain Bacteria; kingdom Bacillati; phylum Actinomycetota; class Actinomycetes; order Micromonosporales; family Micromonosporaceae; genus Micromonospora; species Micromonospora sp. NPDC093277. The sequence goes on along the minus strand of NZ_JBIWJO010000006.1, from coordinate 315,966 downwards.
CTCCGCGAGAAGCTCCAGCACGCGAATCCGGGCCGGATGCCCCAGCGTCTTGAAAAACTCGGCCTTGGCCTGATACAGCGGCGTACTCACGGGCCCACCCCTTTCTGGGAGACACGCTACGATCCGCAGTTCGTTCACTCGGGCGGGCCCGGCCTGTGCCGGCTCCTCGTCCTGGTGACCGGCAGCAAGTTGAATCTCATGACTTGCTAAAGTTGGCAAGTCGTGAGGACGTCGGGAGGCCGACCACCGCACCGGCGTCGGTGAACCTGGTCCGGTCTGCCCGGCGATCGACCACCCGCGGCCCCTGGCCGACGGAGCACTCGCCGAACGTGGCTTCCTCGCCACGCGACGGCCCACAGTCCGGCATGGCCCGCCGGCCCATCTCTCGTACGGCGGGCCATGCCGTCAAGGCGTCGGGTGCCGGCCCACCACGCCCGTGGACCTGTCCGTCCACGAGCGACTCCCGGCCGCCTTTTCCGGGGACGGCTGTCGGCACCGGCGTTTCGCGTACGTTCAGAAACCCATCATGCCGAGGCCACACAGCGGGCCGGCCGGGCGGGCTAGCGTCGCGCCGTCAATGTGATCCAAATGGAGCTGAGGTCATTTGATGTCTGTACGTCGCATTCTGGCGAGCCTGGCCGTGGTGCCCGCGCTCGCCGCGTTCTCCGCACCCACCGGCGCTTCCGCGTCGCCCAACAACCCCTACAACGTGCTGCCGCAGAAGACCCACTTCGACCTGCAGGCCCATCGGGGCGGCATCGGTATGACCACCGAGGAGTCGCTGGAGGGTTTCGCCAAGGCGATGCGTCTCGGCGTCAGCACGCTGGAGCTGGACACCCACGTCACCAAGGACGAGAAGGTCGTGGTCAACCACGACCGGCAGATCAGTGCCCAGAAGTGCCGCGACACCGCCCCGGTCACGCCCGGTGACCCGATGTACCCGTACGTCGGCAAGTACATCAAGGACCTGACGCTGGCCCAGCTCAAGACCATGGACTGCGGATATCAGGTGCTGCCCGACTTCCCGGAGCAGGAGCAGATCAAGGGCTTCCGGATGGTCGAGCTCAAGGACGTGCTGGACCTCGTCAAGAGCTACCACGCCAACCAGATCAAGCTGAACATCGAGACGAAGGTCGAGGCGGGCGCGCCGCAGCAGACCGCGCCGCGCGAGCTGTTCGTCCGCCGCGTCTACGAGGAGATCCACGCTTCCGGGATCGAGAAGCAGGTCACCATCCAGTCCTTCGACTGGGGCGCGCTGAACGAGATGCACCGGCTCGCACCGACCTGGCCGCTGGTGGCGCTGACCAACTACGACTTCCTCCAGGTCGGCCAGCCCGGCGCCTCTCCATGGCTCGGCGGCCTCGACGCCGACGACTTCGACGGCGACTTCGTGAAGGCCGCCGCCACCATCCCGGGCGTCACGGCGCTGTCCCCCGTGTACGGGTTCCCGCAGAACGGCAAGATCGGCCAGCCGGGCTTCCGCTTCTACGTGGACGAGGCGATGGTGTCGGCGGCGCACGACCGCGGCCTGAAGGTCATCCCGTGGACCTGCGACGACCCGGCGACCGTCGAGGCGCTGATCGACATGGGCATCGACGGCATCATCACGAACTACCCGAACCACGTCCGGCAGATCATGGCCGAGCGTGGCATGCGGCTGCCGAAGGTGTACGAGGCGCGCTGACCACTCACGACAGCCTCCGGGGTGCGGTTGGTCCCGCCGCCCCCGGAGGCGTCGTCTGGATGGGCCGACGGTCGGCCGAGCGCCGGAGCGAGCCGGTCCCGGTGGACATCAGTGTTGGCTGCCGGGGAGCCGGGCCGCCCCCTGCGAGAGCCGGAACAGCCACCGGAGCATGACCCGCAGCAGCGCGGTCAGGCCGGTGCGATCGCCGGTGCGCTGCAGCTCACGGGCGCGGGTGACCACGGTGACGAGCCGGTCACCGTAGGCGGGCCACAGCGGAGCCTGTTGACGGAGGCGAACCGCGAGCCCGGCCAGCTTCGCGGCGACACCACGATCCCCCACGGGCAGGACCTCGAGGTCGGGCAGCAGGCCGACCCGTACCGCCAGATAGGCTTCCCAAGCCGCACGCCGGGCCGGATCCATCTCCGCGTTCGCCTTCCTGCAGTTCCGCCGTCACGACTGGCCGGCGGGGTCGACCAGGTCCGGCTTGGCGGTGGCCAGGACGCCGGTGTGACGCAGGTGGGCGCGAGCCGCGTCGATCGCCTCCGCCGTGCCCGGGAAGACGCGACCAGCGGCGCCCAGCCGTTCGAGCACGCCGACCGCGTCGAGGATCTTCTCCTGGTCCGTGCGGACACCGGAGACGAGGACGGTGATGTCACGGTGTTCGAGACGCTCGATCGCGTCGCGTAGCACCAGCGCGCCGGAGCCGTCGATCGTCGACACCCTCGACATCCGCAGGATGATTACCCGTACGTCCGCCACCTCGGACAGTTCCAGCAGGAACCGGTGGGCGGCCGCGAAGAACAGCGGCCCGTCGAAGCGGTAGGCCACGATGTGCTCCCGGAGCAGGGCGGCCTCCTCGAGGTGATGGTCCGCGATGTCGAGCGGGACCTCCTCCAGCCGAGCCGCGCCCGCGATCTTGCGGAGGGCCAACGCGGCGGCGACGAGCAGGCCGATCCCGACGGCGGCGACCAGGTCCAGGGCGAGGGTGGCCACCGCGGTCAGCGCCATGATGAGCGCGTCGGATCGGGTCGCGCGGGCCAGGGCGGCCAGCGAGCCCACCTCGACCATCCGAACCGCCGTGGCCAGCAGCACCCCGGCCAGCGCGGCGACCGGGATGTACGCCACCAGCGGAGCGGCGGCGAGCATGATCACCGCCAGGGTGATCGCGTGGGTCAGCGAGGCGAGTCGCGACTGGGCGCCGGAGCGGACGTTGACCGCCGTACGGGCGATCGCCGCCGTCGCCGGCACGCCGCCGAAGAGCGGGGTCACCAGGTTCGCCACTCCCTGGCCGAACAGTTCCCGGTCCGGGTCGTGGCGCTGGTTCACCGTCATCCCGTCGGCGACGGTCGCCGACAGCAGGCTCTCCAGTGCGGCCAGGGCGGCGACCGCCAGCGCCGAGGTGAGCAGGGTCGGCACCACGGTCAGGTCCAGGAAGCCCAGCGACGGGCTGGGCAGCGTGGCGGGCAGGACACCGATGCGGGCGACATCGAGCGACAGCAGCTGCGCCACCACGGTGGCCACCGCCACCATGATCAGCGAGAACGGCACCGTGGGCCGCCACCGCGCGCCGGCCAGCATCACCGCCGCCACCCCGAGCGCCACCGCCAGCGCGGCCCAGTGTGGCTGGCCGGCGAACTCGCCCAGCGCCCGCCAGGCCACCACCGTGACCTTCTCGCCGTCCGGGGTCGGCACACCGAGCGCGGCAGGTACCTGCTGCAGGAAGATCACCGCGGCGATACCCACGGTGAAGCCCTCCACCACCGGCGCCGGAACGTAACGCACGTACCGCCCGGCGCGGAGCAGGGCCAGCGCCAGCAGGATCAGGCCCGCCATCACCCCGACGGTGAGCACGCCGCCCGGCCCGTACCGCGCCACGATCGGCACCAGCACCACGGTCATCGCCCCGGTGGGCCCCGACACCTGCAGGTTCGACCCGCCGAACAACGCGGCGAGGATGCCGGCCACGATCGCCGTCACCAGGCCGGCGGCCGCGCCCAGACCGGACGACACCCCGAACCCCAGCGCCAACGGCAGCGCCACCACCGCGACGGTGAGCCCGGCGACCAGGTCGCGGCGGGGCTGCCTGCGCATCGCCGCGACGTCCGCGCGTCCCGGCAGCAGAGCAACCACCTGCCGCCAGGCCGACCGGCCGAACACGGCGGCACTCACCGGGGAACCGACACTGACTCGTCGCCGGCGTCCCCGCGGAGGCTCTCGAGCAGCTCCGCCTGGCCCGCCAGCATCTCGGTGAGGAAGCGACGAGCCGCCCGCATGAGATCCGCGACGTCCGGTCCGGCGAGGGCGTAGATGACCGCCGACCCCTCCCGCCTCGACGTCACGATCCCCGCCCGACGCAGCACCGAAAGCTGTTGAGACAGGCTCGACGCCTCGATGTCCACGTCAGCCAGCAGGTCCCGTACGGTCATCGGCCCGTCACCGAGCAACTCCAGCACCCGGATACGCACCGGGTGCCCGAGCGTGCGGAAGAACTCCGCCTTCCTCTCGTACAGCGGCAGCACCACGCGTCCTCTCGCCAGACTGACAGCCTAGGCAATTGAAGACCTCTTCATATCGCCAAGCCCAGCGACCCCCGGCCGAAGTGACCCGCAACACTCGCCGCACTCGCCGTACGACGGTTGATGGTCGGTGTCGGCTGGCCGGCGGCGTCAGCGGGCGCCGACCCGCGTGCGAAGATGCGGCAATGAGCGGCGACGTGCTCCCCGAGGTGAGCGCCCTGGCGATCAACGTGACGATCCCGGAGGGGCTCCGCTGGACCGACACCCGACGCGGCGAGGAATTCACCTTGACCACACTCAACGTCCGGCTCCTCCCGGACGGACGCCTCGCGGCGAAGGCCTACGGCCGGCCGACCGGTGGCGGACGTGGCACCTACGTCTCGTTCCCCATGCCCGACCGGCCCGAGCTGGTGGCCCTCGTCGACGCCGCCGCCGGCCGCGCCAGCGCGCTCTGGGCCGCCCACCTCCGTCTCAGCTGAAGGACCGCCCGCGCGGATCAGCTCGGCCGCGGATCACGACCGTCGTCCGCCGAACTGCCAGTTGTGCACTTCGATGTCGGCGTACCGGTCCTGGGTCAGCACGGCACGCGCCTGGTCCGGATCCGGTGCCCGGACGAGCGCCGCCGTACCCAGCCAGCTGCTGCCGTCGTCGGACAGCAACGGCCCGTACGCGATCAGCTCGTCCCGGTCGGCCGGCACCACGAGGTCGGCGGCCTGCCCCGCGCCGAGGCCGAGCACCAGGTACCGGTCGCCGCCGGTTCGGCCTCCCGGAAAGTCCCACATGGTACGCCCCAGCACGTTGCGCCACCGGCGTAGCAGCACGTCCCGGTACACGCCGGCCTGATAGTTGGGCTCGTCGAAGGCGAACGCGCGCGCGGCGGCCGGATCGGGCAGGTCGACGATGTGCACGCTGCCGGTGGCCGCGTCACCGGCAAGGGTCGGGCCGCGAGCGATCAGCTCCGCCGAGTAACGGTCCATGTAGGACCAGTGCTCCGCCAGCAGTTCGTCGCGCAGCGCCATCGAGCCGGGCCGGTCGCGGTGGTAGCAGAAGAACTCCATGCCCCAGAGTCTGGCCGCCATGCCGGACGTCGATGCGAACGGGACCACACCGGTGCCGCGGCGGGCAGGTCGGCAGGTCCCACCGCTGCGGCACTGATCCAGTGGCGCTGGGAGCGTTCCCATACTGCGGGACACGTGGATTTTGGAGCCGTCGACGGCATTACGGTCCTGTTAAGGGATGGGAGTCAATATGCTGCGACGTTCTACTCTCCGGCGGCTCTGCGTCGCCGGCGTGGCCGCCCTGCTCGCCCCGCTCGTGGCGACCGGGCCATCCGCGGCGGGGCGATCCGCGCCGGTCCAGGCCGCGCCGGACCGCGTCGAGGCCGCCGCCGTGCCGCCGCTCGACCAGCTCACGGTCAGCACCACCCAGGTCGCCTTCGGGCTGCAACGACCCACTGCGATCTTCGCCCCCGACGACGGCAGCGGCCGGCTGCTGATCACCGAGAAGCAGGGCACGATCCGGGTCTATCGCCCGGACACCGGGCTGGCGACGGAACCACTGCTCGACATCCGGGACCGGGTCGACACCTCCGGCAACGAACGCGGCCTGCTCGGCGTGGTCACCTCGCCGAACTTCACCCAGACCCGCACCCTGTACGTCACCTACACCGCGCTGCCCGAGGGCACCGTGACGCTGTCCCGGTTCACCCTGGACACCGCTGGCCAGACGCCGATCCCGGCCGCCCGGGAGCAGGTGCTGCTGACCCAGCCGCACGTCGAGTTCTCCAACCACAACGGGGGGAACGTCACCTTCGGCCCGGACGGCTATCTCTACTGGAGCATCGGGGACGGCGGCGGGGCCGACGACGTACTCAACTCGGGGCAGAACCTCGGCACCCTGCTCGGCAAGATCCTCCGGCTGGACGTGAGCCGCTCCTGCAACGGGCGGAACTACTGCGTACCCGCCGACAACCCGTTCGTCAGCACCGCCGGGGCGCGGCCGGAGATCTGGGCGTACGGGCTCCGGAACCCGTGGAAGTTCTCGCACGACCTCCGTGGCGACGGCTCGCTCTGGATCGCCGACGTCGGACAGGGCACCTTCGAGGAGATCGATCACGTGCCGGGGAACCAGGGCGGAGCCAACTTCGGCTGGTCCTGCCGGGAGGGCCCGCAGATCTTCAACCCCGACCGGTGCAAGGCCGGCGCCACCTACATCGAGCCGGTGCACTCCTACCGCACCTCGTTCGACGGTTGCGCCATCATCGGCGGTTTCGTCTACCGGGGTCGGGTGTACGCCGACATCGCCGGCGGGACGTACCTGGCCACCGACTACTGCTCCGGTACGGCGTTCGTGGTTCGCCCGCCGGCCAGCCCCGGCGGGGCGTACGCGACCCGGGCGCTGACTGAGCTGACCATCCAGCCGACCAGCCTGGGCCAGGACGCCAACGGCGAGCTCTACCTGGTCAACGACCTGCCCGGTCAGTTGCACCGGATCTCGTTCGGCACCACCGCCCCGCCTTCGACCTGCGCGATCAGCTATCGGGTCGACCAGCAGTGGGGGACCGGCTTCACCGCCACGGTGGTTGTCACCAACACCGGCACCGCGCCTATCAACGGCTGGACGGTGGGCTGGAGCTTCGCCGCCACGCAGCGCGCCGACACCTTCTGGAACGCCACGGGCAGCCAGCAGGGCGCGGTGGTGACCGCCCGCAACGCCGACTGGAATCCGAACATCCCACCCGGAGGCAGCGCCGAGTTTGGCTTCCTCGCCTCGAACACCGGGCCGAACCCCGCGCCGACCAGCTTCACCCTCAACGGCAAGCCCTGCCGCTGACGCGCTCACGAGGATCCCGCCGCTCCCCTTCGTCCTCTTCGGGCGGAGGGGAGCGGCGAGGCAGGTTCGGTATTTGTGGTGGTCCAGATTCGCAGCCCGAGGGTCCGATCCGTCGTGGGGACAGGGTCGGTCGATCCTTCCCGTGACCCTCGGGCTGAGGCGCGCAGACCCGCTCCGGCTGGGGCGCGTGGGCCCTCAGGCTGGGCGCGGATTCCGTCAACGAGCCCAGCTCGAACCGCGGGCTCAGGCCCAGGCCCGCAGGGCTGACCGCGGAGTGCCGTGGCCGCCCAACCTGGCGCTCCCGCGCGGGACGCGGTGCCGGCCGACGTACGACGGTGGGTCCGCCTGCCGGTCGCGCATGGGACACCGGTCGGACGTTGCCGCCGCGGGCGGTCACCCACCGCTGCCCGTTCAACAAGGTCGCCGCGCAGGTCGGACGTGGAGCCACTCGGCCGAGGTCCGGTGAAGTGGGCGTCGGTGCGTGGGGAGTCTCGCACCCACACACGCACACGGTCCCCAGGGCCAGCCGTTGGGGTTGCGAGGGGGCTGCTTCGTCAGCGGGCCGAACGCAGAGTGCCGGGCCCGGGGATACCGGGCCCGGCACAGCGGGGGTGCTCAGCTGCAGGCGGAGCCGTTGAGACTGAATCCTGTCGGTGCGGCGCCGTTGCCGTTATGGGTGGCCTGGAAGCCGATGGTCGTCGAACCACCCGGTGGGATGGAGCCGTTGAAGTTGACGTTGGTTGCTGTCACCTGACCGCTGCTCGGTGAGTAGTTGGCGTTCCATCCAGAGGTGATGGTCTGCCCGGACGCCAGGTTGAACTTCAGCGACCAGCCGTTGATGGCGCTGCTACCGGTGTTGGTGATGGTGATGTTGTCGGTCAGGCCGTTGTTCCAGGCGTTGACGTCGTTGGTCACTCGGCAGGCGCCGCCGCCGCTCGGCGGCGGGGTCGACGACGTCGTCGGCCGCGGCGAGGCCGTGGTCGGGGTCGGCTGGGGGTTGCCGCCGGAGCCCTCGCTCACGGTGATGCTGGAGCTGCCGCTGCTCTGGTAGCCCTCGGTGGCCATGATCTGGTAGTCGTGGGAGCCGAGGTTCAGGCCGAGGTTCTTCCAGGCGTTGAAGTGGTTGGCGGTGGTGATGGTGCCGCTGCTGCGGTGCGACTGGCGGACGCTCCAGTACTGGTAGAACGTGGCGGTGCCCTCGATGGAGGGCTGGTTGACCCGCTGGGTGCGGTAGATGTCGTAGGTGCTGCCGTCGGTGGTGACCGAGCCGAGTCGGGTGGCGCCGGAGCTGGGGTTGTAGCTGCCGAAGTTCTCCACGACGTAGTACTCGATGAGCGGGTTTCTGGTCCAGCCGTACAGTGCGAGGTAGCCGTTGCCGTTCGGGCTGAATGAGCCGGAGTAGTTCACGGTGTGGCTGGAGCCGGGGTTCCAGCCCTTGCCGACGACCATGTTGTTCATGTTGCTCCACTGGACGCTGTAGGAGCCGCCGGCGCCCAGGGTCATGGTGACGTTGCCGTTGTCCTTCCAGTACGAGTAGAAGTACCCGTTGTGGGTGCCGGTCGAGTTCGACGTGACGGTCCGGTCGGCTTCGGCGTGGGCGATGCCGGCCACGGTCAGCGAGGCCGCAGCCAGCACGACGGCGCAGGCACTGCCGATGAGCAGCCTGATCCGGTCGCGCCCACGGCGCTTCGGCTGGGTGGGGATGTCATTCATGTGCGCTCCTCTCGTGAGATCGGCCCGAAGACCAGGACTGTGCGACGCGACTCGACGGTGTGGTGAATTGCCGTCGCGCGTGGCGGTGGCCTGGGTCGGGCAGTCGTTGAAGCTCATCAATGCTGGCAGTATTGGTCCACCCTGGGGGGTTGTCAACAATTTCCGGAAGCGTTGCGAAAACTCGTATGTCGACTCTGCTGCCCCCGGATGGTATTCGGCCTGGTCATTCGGCCCGCCCGCGTAGCGCGAAATGATGTATCCGTCGACTGGAGCCGCGCGGGTGGTTGACATTTTCGTCGATACCTCCGAAAGTTTCGGACCGGATTCGAGCCTTTTGGGCCACCCGCGTGTCACCTGCCAGGCATCGCCAGCTCCGTCGCCGTCCCGCACCCGGGGTGTGCCGCTCGGTCGCTTTCGAGGTGAGTCCACCAACGACTCGAACGCTCGCCGGTGGGGCGCGGTGGACGGGCGGCGGATCGTCGGGCGCTGAACCGCCCACGACATCAGCCCGAACGGAGTCGACGACCAGACGGCCGGTGGTCTCCACAGGAGCCGACGGGCGGGGGCGCTGGCCCGAACTCGCCGCGCGACCGTGCTGGCCACCGCGAACGCCGCCCTGGCGCGCTGGTGCGAGGTGTCGGAGGCCGCGGTGTCGGCGCCGCCCGGATCCGACTCGAGCGTCAAACAGGGGATCCAGCAACTGGTATGTGTCCGATTACGTACCGCAGTCGGAGCGCTTCGCTGGCTACCATGAGCGGTGGTCCCATCACGACTGCCGGTCCGACGGATGTCGGCCTCGGGGAGGTGCGCGTGGTGCCGACGGAACCCGCCCGCGATCCGTCGCTGAGCCTCGTGCGATCGAGGCTGATCACTTCATTGAACGTGCGGCCGCGTTCCCTCGGCCTGGTCGTCGCCCCCGCGGGGTCCGGCAAGACCACTCTGCTCGCCCAGTACGCGACGAGCGTGGCCGGACCGGTGGGCTGGTTGCGTACCGTGCCGTCGGACGCGGACCCGGCGCTGGTGTTGCGCCGGATGGACGCCGCGCTGCCCGACGGCGACGGCGGGCTGCTGGTCATCGACGACCTGCATCTGATCGAGGGCTCACCGGGGGAGACGGTGCTGCTGGATCGGGCGCTCGCCCTGACCCGCGCGGGAGTCCGGGTGCTGGTCGGCACCCGCCGCGCCCCGTCGCCGATCCTGGCCCGCCACGAGTTCTCCGACTGCGTCATCGTCGACGCCGAGCAGTTGCGCTTTCGCACCTGGGAGGTCGAACGGCTACTGCGGGACGTCTACCGGGAGCCGCTGCCCGCAGACGACGTGGCGGCCCTGGCCCGGCGGCTCGGGGGATGGGCGGCCGGCCTGCAGCTCTACTACCTCTCCACCCACGGTCAACCGCTGCCCGACCGGCGCCGCGCCGTGGCCTCGCTGGCCATGCGTTCGGCGCTGTCTCGGGACTACCTCACCCGTACGGTGCTGGCGGAGCTGGCTCCGCCCCTGCGCCGCTTCCTCGTCCGTACCTGCGTGTTCGAGGTCCTCACCGCCGAGCGGTGCGATCGGCTGCTGGGGGCCGACGCCGGGCAGGCCGCGTTGGAGGAACTGGAACGCCGGCAGGCGTTCACCGTCTCCCACGACGGTGGCCGTTCCTTCGCGTATCACGAGGTGTTGCGCGCCCACCTGACGACGGCGTTGGTCGAAGACCTGGGGGAGGTCGAGGCCCGGGCCTGGCACGCCCGCGCCGGGCGGCTGCTCGCCGACGAGGGCGCGGCGTTGGAGGCGGCCCGGTGCTTCGCCCGGGCCCAGCTGTGGCACGAGGTGCACCGGCTGCTCGACGCCGCCGGCAGCGCCGTCGCCGTGCGGGGCCTCGACCCGTGGTCCGACCTGCTGCCGGCCTGGTTCATCGCCGAGGACCCGTGGCTGGTGCTGGCCGACGCCCAGCACCGGATCAACGAGGGCCAGCTGGCGGCAGCGGTGCCACTGCTACGCCGCGCCGAGGAGATGTTCGGCGGCGGGCCTGGTGCGGCCCGCTGCCGGGCGCTGCGCGCCGACGTGACGGCCTGGCTGCCGGAAGGCCCGCACTGGCGCGGGCACTGGTCCGGCTGGCTGCGCACCGCAACCCGCCGGCACCCGATGGTCGTCGTCGGCGAGGCGGAGCGGCTGACCGGCGCCGAGGACGGGCTGGTCCGTGCGGGCGCGCTGCTGCTGGCCGGCCACGCCGCCGAGGCGCTGCGCGTCCTGGACCGGGCGGGGCCCGGCCACTCCGGCCTGGTCGGCCTCGCCGGGCAGCTGCTCCGGGCCGCCGTCGCGTTGATCGGCGGGGATCAGCAGGCGTCGGCCGCCGTCGCCGCCGTCGGCCTGGCGGCCGACCACGCCGGCCTGCCATGGCTGGCCCGACTCGCCCGGGCGGTGCCCGCCCTGGCCGGGGCGGAGGCCGACCTCAAGGAGGCGGACGCCGTCGTGGAGGAGTGCGACCGGCTGGGAGACCGGTGGGGCGCCCTGCTCGCGGCCGGCTGCGCCGCACTGGCCCGCTCGCTGCGCGGCGGGCCGGATGTGGCGGCGGCGGGCCAACTGCTCGACCGGGCCCGCGAGGTGGACAGCGGAGTGCTCGCCGCCTGGGCGCAGTCCCTGCTGGCCCTGGCCGCCGTGCGCACCCGGCTGCCAGACGCCGAGGTCGAGGTTCGCCGAGCGGAGGGCACCGCCCGGGGCGCCGGGGTACCGGGGGCGCGGGTGCTCGCCCTGGCCGCGGGGGTGCCCGCCGCACCCGGCCGAGCGGTCGCGCTGTCCGCCGTGCACTCCGCCGCCGAACAGGCCGGGCTGCCCCGGGCGGCGGTGACCGCCTGGCTCACTCCGGAGCCCCACCCGTCGCCCGCCACGCCGGACACGGCACCGCTCACCGTACGCTGCTTCGGCCGCTTCCGGGTCTGCCTGCACGGCGAGCCGTTGAACTGGTCGCCGCTGCGCCCCCGGGCCCGGGCGGTGGCCCGGATCCTCGCCATGCACGCCGGCCGTGCCGTGCACCGCGACCGACTCCTCGACTGGCTCTGGCCGGACACCGACCCGGCGACGGCCACCCGGACCCTGCACGTCGCCCTGTCCAGCCTGCGCCGGTTCCTCGACACCCACCTGCCGGCCGGCGACAGGGAGACACTGCTGCATCGCGACGGGGACGCGTACCTGCTGGCTCTTCCCGCGGACGGGTGGTGCGACGTCACCGAGTTCCGGCGGGCGCTGGAACGGGCGTCCCGGCGCGGTTCCACCCGCGACCCGCGGGCGCTGGACGACCTGCGGGCGGCGGTGGACGCGTACACCGGTGAGCTGTTGCCGGAGGACGGCCCGGCGGAGTGGGTGGTGGCCGAGCGGGAGACCGTGCGCCGGCAGGCGGCGGACGCGGCCGCCCGGCTCGCCGAGGCCGCCCTGCGCGAGGCGGCGGACGCCGGGGTCGCCGTGCGCGGGGCCGGCTCGGTCGAACCGGCGGTGGCGATGGCGGCCCGCTGCGTCGAGATCGACCCCTGCCACGACGCCGGCTGGCGGCTGCTGATCGCCGCACACGACCAGGCGGGCAATGCCGCCGCCGCCGAACACGCCCGCCGCCGGTACGCCGACGTGCTCGTCTCCCTCGGGCTGGACCCGTCCCTGATCGCGGGATTCCCACCGTCCACTTCGATCAGCGTCGACCGAAGAATTCCGCTTCCCCGATCGCGACCGAGGGGATCAACCCAGGCCCGTACGTCGACCGGACCACCAGCCTGATCCGCACCACGTTCGACGCCGCCACGTCGAAGTGCTGTTCGCCGGGCTCGTCGCGCAGTTCGATCTCCGTCTCGTGCTGCTTTCCGTCGGCGTCGACGGTGACGACGGTCAGCGCGCGGGGCCGCCCGGCGGCGAGGTACGCCTGTCGTCGCGGGCTGACGCCGGGGGTGATCACCACGGTGAGCAGCCGCACCGGCTCGGTGAACCGGCCCTCCACCCAGGCGTCGGCGGCCTTCCCGTTCGGCGCCCAGTAACGGTTGGTGGCCCCGTCGGTGAGCCGGGCCGCGCTGGCCCCGGGTGCCTCCGACGACGCGGTCACCGCCGCCGGGACCAGCGGCACCGGGTCCTGAATGCGGTCGCGAACCGCCTCCACCGCCAGCCTCGCCAGGGGCGGCCCGACGACGGCCAGCACCGCGACCAGGCAGAGCGCGAGCACGATCAGCAACGTTCGGCGGGTCGCCCGGGCGGCGGGGCGGTCAGCCCGCGGCGAACGTCGGCGGGGCGTCCGGCGGCGAAGCCGGTCCCACCACCGCTGCCACCAGGTGCGCTTCGGTGCGGGCCCGACCGCGGCGGCCAGTTGTGCACCGCACGACCGGCAGAAGCGCCGGCCCGGGGCGTTGTCCACGCCGCAGGACGGGCAGACCGGCCCGGGCCGCGCCGGGCGGGGCGGGAGGTCGGCCGGGTCCACCGGCTCCCGCTCGTCGGACGACTGCCCGCGCTGGTCGGGCGCTCCGGGCTGCCGAGGAACAGGCTGGACACCCCCGCCGGCCCGGTCGGTCGGGACGGAGCTGTCGGTGGGCTGGCGGGGCTTCACGTCCGGGGCGGGCCGGCCGGTGGTCGCTGCCACGTCGACGGGGACGCCGGTCGCGACGGCCGGCGGGTGGGAGGCGATGTCGGCCTCGGGCTCCGCCGGCCGGTCGGTGGCCCGCCCCGTCTCGGTCCGCCCGCCGCCGGTCCGGCTGTTGTCCGGCTGTCCTGGCGCGCCCTCGCCGCTCCGTGGGCGGTCGTCGGCTGATCCCGTCCGTGGGCGTTCGCCGGTTGCTTCCGTCCGCGGACGTTCCCCGGCCTCGGCCGGCCGCGCGGTCGGCGTTCCGGCCTCCGCCTCCCAGTGCAGGAACTCGCCGCAGGTGCCGCAGAACTGGTCGCCGTCGCTGTTGGTCGCGCCGCACTCCGCGCAGATGATCATGACTGTGTCTCCAGGGTCACCCGAACGTGGGCCGGCACGGCGGACGCCAGGACCTGGCGTACCAGCGTCTCATCGACCTCCCCGCGGAGCCGCACCCGAACCTCCGGCGCCTCGTCGGGCGGCGGCGTGTCGGTCGGCGTCGCCGAGCAGGTCACCCCACCGCTGTCGGTGACCTCCACCTGCGTGCCGGTGGCGACCCGCAGCGCCAGTGCGACGCCACGGGCCGTGCCGCGCCAGCGGTGCACCTCCACGGCGTGCCGGACCAGCTCCCGGCGTACGTCCAGCGGCCGGTCCCCGTCCAGGGGCGCGGCCACCCAGCCGGCCAGCCAGTCCACGAAGTCCGGCGGGGCGAGCCCCAGATCGAAGTAGGCGTCGAGGCAGTCAAGGGTCAGCAGGATCGGTGCCAGCACCTCGTCCAGCCCGGCGGTGAACCGCTGCGCGAAGTCGTCCTCCAGGTACACCGCCGGCAGTTGCTGCCCGATCGGGTGCGGGCTGACCAGCCCCGGTAACGAACCCCGCATGGTTCCCTCCTGACCTCGGCGAACCGGCTGTTCACCCGGTTACCCGCACCTGGTGGCCGTACGAGAAGGCGAGCGCGTTGACACCGAGCTCGAGCCGTTGCACGGCTTCACCCCGTTCCCCGGTGGTCGGGTCGGCCCCGAACAGCCGGACGTCCTCCACCAGGTCGACCCCGTCGACGCGCTGGAGCACCGCGTACAACTCACCCGACTGGACCGGCCGGCCGAACGGCCACCCGGAGGCGTCCGGCCCACCCCGCACCGGGTCCAGGTAGTCGTAGAGGGCCCGCAGCGCCCGACGGCGCAGGTCGGCGGCGGACGCGGTGGCCCGGGGCCGGGCACGGACCTGGGCGACCACCGTCACCCCCTGATAGAACGGCGGCTCCACCAGCACCCGGGCACCGACGCAGCGGCGCGCGTCGAGGAAGGACCGGATCCGCTCCAGGGTCTCCTCCCGGGGCCGCAGTGCGGCGAAACGGGCCGCGTCGTCGTCGGCGTCCTGGTGCTCACCCAGCGCGGGCACGACCAACACCCGCACGGCGGCCGAGTCGGCGCCGGCGGGCACGCACCGCACCCGCAGCACCTCGGGCGCGGCCTGCCGGGACAACTGCTCGTAGTCCTCCGCGGTGACCGCGCGTTCCCGGGTCCGCACGGTCAGCGGCCCCCGCACCGACGTCTCGGCCAGCGACTCGCCGTCGACCCCGCCGGTGGCCGCTGTCCGGTTGGTCACCGTGGAGACGAACGGCACCGGGTCGCGCAGTACGCTCAGCGCGCGGGCGGCCACGTTGCCCCGCCGCCCCCCACCCGTCCGGTACGCCGGAATCCGGATCACCGCCCCCTTCGGCGGCACCGCCCCGTGCCGGCGTACCGTGCCGTCGGGCTGCCGCACGGCCGGCCCGAAGGAGATCTCCCCGCCGGCTCGGTCCACGCACACGTGCCGGTCATCGGGCCCGGAGTCGGCGAAGCTGGCCACCTCGCGCCAGGTCTGCCACCCCTCGGCGGTGCCCACCTCCACCTCGACCGCGCCGTCGGCCGCCACGATCGGCGCTCGCTGCACCGTGAACCGCTGGCCGGGCACCCCTTCGGACGCGCCGAGGCTCTCCCCGGCGATCAGCTCCGCGTGACAGGCCGCCACGGTCCCGCCGATGGTGGCCGCCTCGGCCCGACCCAACCGTGGTGGGGCGTGGAAGTACGGCTGCCCGACGGCAGGCTCCCGCAACCGGCAGCGCAGCCAGCCGGCGCGCTGGCGCGCCACCACCGACGCGGCGTGCCCGGCCGGTACGTGCAGCACCACCTCGCCGGCCCGGTTGAGTGCGCCGGTGCTGTCCCGCTCCACCGGGCACTCCATCCAGCCTTCGTCGGTCCACGCCTCCCAGACCAGCGGCGGGTTCGTCGGGTCCACGCCGCGTCCGGCGACCATCCAGTCCATGGTGAGCAGCACCGCGCAGCCGGGCACCGGACCGTCGAGCCCGAACAGCACGGCGTCGCCGGCCGCCGGCGGGTCGGCGAACGCCGGCACCCGGTCCGCGCCGCCCAGGTCACCCGTCCGGTCCGTCGGTTGGCCTCCGGCCGGTACGGTCACCACCCGGACCAGTCGGCACGGCGGCACGGTCAGCTCACGCAGCGTCTCGAACGTCACCGGCTCGACCTGCTCGGCCCGGACGGTCGCCACGTGGGTGCCGGCGGGGACGACGACCGGCGCGTCGCGCGGCGCGGACAGCCAGAACGTCACGTCGGTCGAGGCCACCGCCGGCGGGAACGGGGTGATGCCGAGCAGGTCGAGGAACTTCACGTAATGCCGGTCCGGTACCCGGTTGAGCCGGTAGAGCAGCTGGTCGACCATGTACGCGAACGTCTCGATGAGGGTCACCCCCGGGTCGGAGACGTTGTGGTCCGTCCACTCCGGGCAGCGCCGCTGCACCAGGCGTTTCGCGTCGTCCACCAGGTCCTGGAACCGGCGGTCGTCGAGGTGGGGTGCGGGCAGGGCCATCACGGGGCTCCGGGGTCGTGCGCGGGGATGACGTAGAACGGGAAGACCAGGTTGCGAGGGTCGTTGTCCTGACGAAGCCGATAGCGGATGTCGATGTGCAGCGTCCCGCTGGCGACATCGGCGAAGTCGACCAGCACGTCGTCCAGCTCGATGCGGGGCTCCCACCGCTCCAGCGCCAGCCGCACCTGGTAGGCGATCTGGCCGGCGGTGGACGGGTCGGCGGGGGCGAATGCCAGCTCGTGGATGGCGCACCCGAACTCGGGGCGGCCCGGCCGCTCGCCCGGGGCGGTACCGAGGATCAGCCGGATGCTCTCCACCACCTCGCGGTCCCCGCGCACCAGGGCGATCCCGCCGGTCGGGCCCGTACGCAGCGGAAACGCCCATCCGGCGCCGACGAAGTCCGTGGCCATGCGGATCACCCGCCGATCAGTACGGTCGGGCAGCCGGCGATGATCGGCGCGCCGCAGCCGGCGAGGTCGCCGAGGCGCGCGGCCGGCTGGCCGCCGATGAGCACCGTGGGGCACCCGGGCGGCAACAGGGGAGACGGCGGGTGCGGCGGGGTGCCCGGGAAGGCGCAGGCGTGCATGGTCCCCACTGTCGCGGCGGGCTGCCCGCCGATGAGGACGGTGGGCACCCCAGGGCCGCCGACCGTCCCCGGATGGGCGGTGGGGTCGCCGACGCGAGCGGCTGGTGGCACGGCACTCTCCCTTCGGTCGATCCGACGGCTGTTCAGTTGATGCGCACCACGGCACCGCGCACCGTGACCGGGCCGCCGGCGGTCAGCTCCGCGCCGCCCTGGCCGTTGACCTTCACAGTCGCGCCCTCCACCGACGCGCCGGCCGAGCCGCGGACGCTCACCCGGCCCTGACCCTCTATTCCCACATCGCCCTTCGCGGTGACGGTGACCTTCTGCCCGGCCAGTTCCAGCGGCCCGGAGCCGGCGTCCAGGCTGATCCCGTTCTGGGCCTGGACGCTCACCTTGCCGTCGCTGACGATCTCGATCTGCCGGCCGGTGCGGTCCAGCCGCACGGTGAACTTCCGGTCCCCGGTGGCCAGCAGCACACCGTCCGGGCCGCTGCCGGCCTCCAGCAGCTCCAGCCGGTGGCCGGTACGGGAGACCAGCGCCCGGGCCGCGATCCGGCCGCTGCTGCCGTCCACCGGGTCGGTGTCCAACTTCGGGGGCGCGTCGGTGCCGTTGTGCAGTCCGCCGAGGACGTACGCGGCGTCCAGGTTGCCGTCGGTGAACCCGACCAGCACCTCGTCACCCACCTCCGG
The DNA here is from genome assembly GCF_044765245.1 of Micromonospora sp. NPDC093277. Taxonomy (NCBI): domain Bacteria; kingdom Bacillati; phylum Actinomycetota; class Actinomycetes; order Micromonosporales; family Micromonosporaceae; genus Micromonospora; species Micromonospora sp. NPDC093277. Next base: position 298,505 of record NZ_JBIWJO010000006.1, on the reverse strand, counting down.
CAGCAGCACGGCACCCCGGTCCGCACCCGCACCGGGCTGCACGACCCGCGCCCAGCCGGTGGTGTAGGTCTCGTCCAGCCACGGCAGGGTGAGCCGGACCCGGCCGAGCTTCTTGGGGTCCTTCACGTCGCTGACCACCGCCGGGACCAGCCCGTGGCCGGCCCGCTCGGCCCCGGCCGCACCGGCGGTCAGCCCGTACAGCGAGCGGTCCGAGCGGCCGGAAACGGTGAACGCCGTGGTGTATCCGGCCTGCTCGCTGAACACGTGCCGGGTGCTGGTCAGCACGTACCTGCCCTGGAACGGCTCGCCGATGTTCGCCAGCGCGACCGGCGTGCCCGCGTGCAGCTGGGCGTTGCCCTTCGCCACCCCCTCGATCTCTGCGCACCCGCCGCCCAGATCACCGGCGAGCGCCCCGGCCACCAGCCGGACCGCGGCGTCCGTGTCCAGGGTCGGGTCGGCCACCAGGTACGGCGGGCTGCCCAGCTTCTTCCCCAACTCGGCCGGATCCACGCCGATCCCCTCGGCACCCGGCACCTTCGGGGAGGCGGTCGCGTTGACCGCCCGTTTGGTGGCCGGGTCCCAGCCCCGCGCATTCACCTCAGGCACCTGAGCGGTGGCGGTGACGCCGGCGCGGAGCGTGATCAGGTTCCGGTTCAACTCCAGCACCAGCGGGTCCTGGGTGGCCCGCGCCGACGGGTCCGGGGCACCGGCGGGCGGCTCCGGCATCCGCAGGTGCAGCTCCCCGTCGAGCACGGTCACCTGCGCACCGACCAGCTCCGCGAGTCGGTGCAGGAACGTCCAGTCGCTGACATTGTCCTGGCTGAGCTGGGCCTCCGGCTCGCCCCCGATGCCGGTCACCGGATCGATCCGGCCCGCCCTCAGCCCGGCCCGCTGGGCCACCTTCCGCACGATGTCGGGCACGCTCATCCCCGGGTACGCGGCCACCCGCCGGCCGCGAAGCAGCCGGTGGGCCAGGTCGAGGCCGCGAACCTCGGTGAACGTGCCGGTGGCGTCCAGCTCGCACTCCAGGGCGGTGACCTCGCCGGTGAGCAGCAGCGCGGGGCCGCCCGGGTCGGAGGTCTGCACACTGAGCCGCACCGGCGCGCCGATGGCGAACCCGCCCTTGGCCAGCACGGTCCGGTCCGGGTCCCGGTACCGCAGCACGAACCGGTCGGGCAGGTTGCGGCTGTCGTCCACCGCCGCGTACGTCAGCAGCGACGCGACCTCCGCGGGCAGCGGGCTGCCGCCCACCTCGACCAGGAGGGCGTTGGCGAACTGCTCATTGGCCACGGGCACCGCCCGGGGCGGTCAGTTCCTCCGGAGCGGGCACCAGCAGCGCGGTGCCGGGGCGCAGCCGCATCGGGTCGTCGATCTCGTTGGCCTCGGCGATCTGCCGCCACAGCCCGGCCCGCCCGTATGCCCGGTAGGCCACCGAGTGCAGGGTGTCTCCGGCGACCACGACGTGGATGTCCCGGGCGGCCAGCGCTCCGGAGGTCGGGTTCTGCCCGGGTTGCTCGCCGGAGATCTCCTCCAGGGCGACCGTGCACAGCGCCCGTACGGGCGTGCCGCCCGGGGTGAACAGGGTGTACTTGGCGCTGACGCTGGCCACGAAGGACGGGAAGCCGACCATGCCGCCCCAGTGGAACACCACCCACGGCGGTGACCCCTTTTTCTGCTGCCGGCTGGCGTCGGTCGGCACACAGCAGCCGAACAGCTCCTCGACCCGCTTCACCACCGAGCTGTCCATCGTGTCGGTGGCGTCGAAGAACATCTCCAGGGTCAGCTTGCACGGATCGGAGCCGGTGAACTCCGGCACGCCGCTCTTCTGCGCGTTGCGCTGCGCGTCCCGCTTCCACTTGGCGGTCTTCGTCAGCGCCAGCTCCTTCGGGTTGAACTGGAACGGAATCCGGCCCAGCTGCGGGCCGGGGCTCGCCGTTCCTCCGTTGCGGGGCGGCTCGTGCAGTTGCAGGTATGCGTGCGTCAGCTGCGGCGGCGCGCCGCCACCCGGGCCGGCGGGGCTGCCCGCGGCGGTGAACGTGACCGGGGAAGCGCTCACGCCGTCACCCCCCGGTCCCGGGGCCGAAGAAGCCGTGGTGCGCCAGCTCCAGGGTCTCCACGGCCACCTTCGGGCTGTCCGGGCTGAGCTGGGGCCCGGTCCAGCGCACCGGGATGACGTCGAGCAGGCCCCAGCGGGCGATCACGGTGCCCTCCAGGGTGCGCGCCTCGATGGTGGCGGTCTTGCGTTTGATTCCGTTGGCCATGCCGGAGAACCATCGCATCAGCTTGACGCTGTCCGCCGTGATCGGGCGGGAGAGCTTGACGTTGGAGAACTTCATCCGGGTGGGCAGCTGCCAGACGTGCCCGTTGTTGCCGCCCTCCTCCCGCTGCTCGACAACCACCTCGCAGCCCAGCCCGTCGCAGGTGTTGAACGCGCCGAGATCCTGATCGTCGATTTTCACGACGAAGGCGATCGCGACGGCGACCTCGTCCTTGGCCATCCATACCTCCTGGTCGGTCGGCGCGTCCTCTGGTCCTGGCCGCTGCCCGTCCTGCCCTGCGACGAAACGTGCGGGCCGGGCGGGGTCAGCCCGGCCCGCCGAGCACCCCGTGTCTTTCCCGGTCGAGGCGAAGCTCGGTCTTCAGCCGGCGCAGCAGCGGGTCGTACAGTTTCTTCAGCAGTTCCTCCGGCTCCGTCCCGCCGGCCGGCATCGCGCCTGGTGGCGCCGGTTGGCCGGCCGCGGCGGGCTCGCCGCCCGGCGGTGGGGTCGAGACCGGGCCCGGCGCGGCGGCCGGCGGTACGTCGGCCGGTGGCGGCGCCTCGACGGGTGGCGGTGCCTCGGCCGGCTCGGCCCGCTGCAGGACCGGGGCGGGTGGGTCCCGGTCCGGCGCGGTAGCCGCCGACGCCAGCCCGCCGGCGAGGTACGCCATCGGCGGGCTGTCGCCTCCCGATCCCGTCCGAGCGGGTGATCCGGGCGGCGGCGAGCCGGGGAGCGCCCCCACCCATCGCTGGACCGGCGCCGGCCCGCCTGCCGCAGGCGGTCCGGAGTGGGCGGCCGCCGGGGTGCCGGGCAGGTCCGGCACGTCCGCGAGGAGGCTCGGGCGCTGCGGTTCGGACCCGGCGATCGACGCCGCCACAGTGGATACCGGCTCGTCGTCGCGCTGCCAGGTCACCCGCTGCACGCTCCGGCCGGGCGGCGCGGGCATGGCGGGCACCTCCCCGGTGAGCAGCCGTACCGGGCGGTCGCCGACCAACCGCGCCACGACCAGGGGCAGGGGAGCGGGGACCCCGTCGGGTCGCCCGCCGCCGACCGCGTCGCCCCGCACGTCCGACGTGTCGCCGTAGCCGCCGACCAGGCTGGACGCCGAGTCCACCGCCGGCTGGTACGTTGCCGCTGGTGCCTCCAGGCGGGACACCACCGGCAGGTCGGGACCTCGTGCCCCGGTTTCCCGGCTGCCGGCCGGGTCCGCCGCCCGGCCGCCCCGATCCGCGGTCTCGGCCGGTACTCCGTCGATCCCGGAGGGCATCGGGGCGGGTGGCTGAGCGAGCAGCGGCACCACGTGCGCCCCGGCGGGGGGTACGTCGTCCGGCGGCACGAACGTCTGCGCGGGCAACCCACCCGTACCCGATCCTGCCGGGTCGCCGCCCGACGCCGCGTCGTCGCCAGATCGCACGGTGCCGCCCTGTGATGTCCGGCCCGTCGCCGTGCCGGCGACCGGCAGGTCGCCGACCGGCGTGGAGGGGGCGCCACCGGTTTCGAAGTCACCGTGGACCCATCCCGGATCGACGGCGGTCGTGGGGGCGTCGGCGGCGAGGCGGGCGACGGGGACCTCGCCGAGCAATCCGGTCTGCGAGCCCGGCGCCGTCGTGCTCTCCACCGGGCCGTCGCTCCCGCCGTCCGGTCCACCAGCGTCGGCTGCAGGCGCGATGGCTGCCTGGTCCGCTCCGGCCGATGGCCGGTGGGCCAGGGGCGGGGTGCTGTCCCCGGCCGGGAGGCGTTGAAGCGGCGCGGCGTCCCGTGCGCCGGTGGAGTCGGGTTTCGCCGGGGCCGCGGCCTCGGGCGGTGGGAGCAGTGGGGACACGATCGGTTCGCCCAGGCCGAGCCGGCGGGGCGGCCTCGGGGCATCCGCCGGAACCCGCTGCACGGGCAGGTCGGACGCGAACTGACGGGTGCCGGATGGCAGCGGTCCGGCGATCCCCGCCGACTGCGACGGCGCGGGCGGTGCCACGTCCGGGCCGCGCTGCTCGGCGGGAGTCGCCTCCATTGCCGCCGGGACCTCCCGCCCGAGGGTCGGCACCTCCGGCGCGTCGACGGCATCGGACGGGTCGGCATCGACGGCCCGCTGGGACGCGTCGGTCGGCCGGTCAACGGTGGGCAGGTGCAGCTCCACCGCGAGCGGGGGCGCGGTCAGCAGCCGACTGACCGTCACCGGCTCCGCCGGCACGGGTTCCGGCCGCACCAGCTCCGTCGGCACGGACTCCATCGTCACCGGTTCGAGCGGCACCGGCTGGCTGACCGGCACCGGCTCCACCGGTTCGGCCCGGACCGGGAGTGGCATGGCCGGCGGGTCGGGCACCATCCGACGCTCCTGCGCCGAGGCGTCGGTGAACTGCCGGTGGTCCGGGGCGGGGGAGGCGATTTCCTGGCGTTGGCTCGGGGCCGGGCCGGAGACCTGCCGTTGCAGGGAGGGCCTGGGCCTTCCGGTGTCTGACGCCGCGGTCGCGAGCGGCAGCGGCGCGGGATCGTCGCTGCGCGGCCCTCCGATGGGCTCCGGGTCCGCCTGCGTCGGCTCGCTGACCGGCGCCGCCGCGCCGTGCAGCACGCCCGCCGGCTCGGCCGCTCCGACGACATGGCCGAGGGGAGCCAGGTACGAGGGGTCGCGCCAGGCGGCCAGCGAGCCGGTGAAGGTGTCCGGCAGGTTCAGCCGCGGTTCGTCGGGGGTGATCCGCTGGATCGGCGGCAGACTCAGCCAGGCGGGCGGCTCGTCCCGGCCACGCGTTGGGGCACCGGCAGGTGTGCGTCCCGCCGCCGCGTCGTCGGTTGGCGTGGCTCCCGCCGACGCACCACCGGTCTCGCCGTCGTCCGGGGTGGGCGCGTCGGCGGTGGACCGCTGCACGGTCCGCTGCGATCGCCGGCGCCACGGCCACATCGGGTCACCGTCCCTGACTGATCCGGGTGTTGATGCTCGCGATCTCGGCCACGTACCGCAGCCGTTCGCCGTGTTCGAGGTCGAGGATCTCGTCCAGCGACCAGTGGAAGTGGTATGCGACGTACGCGACCTCGGAGTAGATGCGGTCGGCCGCGTACGTCACGATTCCCCCAGGCGCCCACCGGCGAGGTCGACTGCGAAGCGGTGCTGGCACTCCGGGCACACCACGCTCGCGCGGGTGTGCCCCTCGCTGTTGATCCGCCGGTACATGTCCTGCAGGAACGCCAGGTCGGAGGCGAACAGGTCTTCCACCACGCCGGGGTGCACGTCCACCACTGTGCCGATCCGGGTGATCACCCGGCTGAGCAGCACGACGGTGAGGTACGGCGGGTTCTCCCGTACCCGGTCGTCGCGCAGCGGCACCAGCTCGTCCCGCGCGGTCGCCAGCCGCATCACCCCGTCCCGGTGCACCGTGCCGGAGCCGTCCACGTAGCCGCGGGGCAGCTCGAACGGGAACTCCGTGCGCAGCGTCTCGCGCCGCGGCGCGACGGCGGGCGGCTCGGCCAGCTCGGGGCCGGGCGGTGGGACGAGCGAGGACGTACGGCGCATGAGGCTACTCGACCTCCATCGCCTCGTACGTCACCACGAGCTTCTCGGTGAGCACGCTGGTGTCGCCGGCCTTGAGCGAGCTGATCTCCAGGCTCTTCGCCCACGCGTTGGTGAGCTTGTACCGCTTGATCGGCATGCCCTCGTAGTCGAAGACGATGATCGCGCCGCCCTTGCGGGCGTCGCCCATCTTGCCGAAGCGGCAGTCCTTGATCCACCGCTCGAAGCTGTTGTCGGCGGTGAGACCCCGGGTCAGCGTGACCTCGCCGGCCTTCGGCGCGCCGGGCGCCTTGCGGACCACGAACTTGCCGTCGGCGGTGTTCGACTTGTACTCGATGACGTCCTGCTCCATCTTGAGGCCGGTGACCTCGGTGATCTGGCGGATGACGATGCTGTCCACCTCCAGGCCGAACGAGTGGCCGACGGCGGAGTCGAAATCGGGGAGCGGCACGACTGCCTCCTGACGCTACGGGGACTACTCGTTGACCAGGCTGGTGCCGCCGGACATCTGCGCCAGCTGGAAGATCACGAACTCGGCGGGTTTCACCGGTGCGACGCCGATCTGGCAGACCACCTGGCCGGCGTCGATGCTCTCGGCCGGGTTGGTCTCGCGGTCGCACTTGACGTAGAACGCCTCGTCGGGGGTGAGCCCGAACAGCGCGCCCCGCCGCCACTCGTTGATCAGGAATGCGCTGATGGTGCGGCGGATGCGGGCCCAGAGCATGTCGTCGTTGGGTTCGAAGACGACCCACTGGGTGCCGTTGAGGATCGACTCCTCCAGGTAGTTGAACAGCCGTCGCACGTTCAGGTAGCGCCACGCCGGGTCGGACGACAGGGTGCGGGCGCCCCACACGAGGATGCCCCTGCCGGGGAAGGCGCGGATGCAGTTGATGCCGAGCGGGTTGAGCAACTCCTGCTCCGCGCGGGTCAGCTGGGTCTCCAACGCGACCGCGCCCCGGATGACCTCGTTGGCGGGGGCCTTGTGCACGCCCCGCGCGCCGTCGCTGCGCGCCCACACGCCGGCCAGGTGCCCCGACGGGGGCATGAACCGGTTTGTGCCGGTCAGCGGGTCGAACACCTTGATCCAGGGGTAGTAGAGCGTGGCGTACTTCGAGTCGTAGCCGGCCTGGTCGGTGCGCCACTCCTTGACCTGCTGCGGCGACAGGCCCGGCGGCGGGTCCAGGACGGCCATCCGGTCACCCATCAGCTCACAGTGGGCGATCATCGCCGACTGCACGGCCTTCACCGACTCCAGATCGATCGCGCCGCGCTGGTACGCCCCCATCAGGTCGGGCACCGCGACCATGGTCACCTCGTCGACGGCCTCCAGGCCACCGAACCCGGTACGCTCCGCCGCGTCACCCACGTACTCGTCCGCCGACACCGTCTCCGGCGCGCCGACCGTGGGCGGCTCGGCGGTGAGGGCCACCTCGCCGCCGGACGGACGGGCCAGCTGGCCGGTCGGCGCCGCCTCCTCGATCGTGATCAGCTTCGACCGCTCGCGGACCACGGTCACCACGTTGTCCTTGCCGCGTCTGGTGGTCACCGACTCGAACGTCTCGACCACCTGGCCGCCGCGCTTGACCACCAGGTTGAACCGGTCCTCGCCGGCGCCCTCCGGCGGGTCGGCGACCTCGACCGTGACGTCCTCCGGGGTGCCCTCGGGCAGGGCGCGGGCGACCACCCGGTACGTGCCGAGGATCGCTGCCGGCGCGGGCGCCGTCGGCAGTGCCTCCTCGCTGGCCCGGTCGCCGCCGACCCGTACGATGTACGCGGCCCCGCCGCCCTGCATGAAGTAGCCGTAGACGGCGTGGCCCAGGTAGCAGTCCGGGGCGAACTCGCCGAAGATCTGCGAGTACTGGCTCCAGTTGGTCACCAGAGTCGGGGTGTTGAACGGCCCCTGCGCGGCGAAGCCGACGAACGCGGCGACCGCCGTGCCGACGCCCTCGATCGGGCGGGAGCCGGACTCCACTTCCTCGACGTACACGCCCGGTGCCAGGTAGTTGGGCATCACGCCTCCTCGTCCCTCAGGGTCGAGTCGAGCGTCCCGCGTACCCGTTGCGGATCAAACGTCCGGCGGGCCGCTTGATCGGGAAGCTTTCGCTGCCCTTTGGCGCAGAACCAGGGCCCTTGGCAGCGGGTCGCGTCCTCTCAGTCCTGCGCCTCGACAAGGGTGCCGTCCGGAAGCTTCACGGCCACGACGTGGCCGAGAAAGTCGGCGTATGAGGAGTAGGCCGGGAAGGTCGACTCGCGCAGCGGCTCGCCCTTGGCCTCGTCGTCCCACAGGTCCTCCAGAGCGAACTCCAGAATCCTGCGGTTGCTGACATCCTCCAGGTCCACCGCGAGGTACGAACGGTCATTGGCGAACCACTGGCCGATGGGGTAGAGCCGCGCAAGGTCGAACATGGTCTCGCGGTTTTCCTCATTGACGTAGCCGGGCTCCACCTCGTACCAGTGGTCCTCCTGGTCGTCGGAGCGCGGTGAGTCGTCCCAGCGGAACCCGTCAACGCGTACTTGGGCGCCGGGGACCGTGAACGCGAGCGCCGAACGGGTTTCGCGGAACCACGGCGGCAGCGTAACTTCGTCGGTCTCCTCGTAGTGGCTCAGCGCGGCGTTGTCCTCCCTGACGAACGTGAGCGACGGGAAGTGGTCAACGAACCGGCGCAGGCCGGCCTTGTCCTCATCCGGCAGCGTGGACTGCTCAATCCACGAGCGGGCGGCGGCGGCGTCGCCGTTGACGGGGTGGCGGCCTTCGGCGGAATCGGTCATCGTGCGCTCCTGTCAGATGAATTGCTGGAAGAGGGCCTCGATGGCCTGGGCGTGTGCGGACTGCCCGGCCGGGGTCACCGGGTTGCCATCCTTGTCCTGGCATGCCGGGTGGATCTCCGGGGTGATGGGTGTGGAGTTCCAGATCCACTGCTTGGCAACGTTGTGCGCCGCCTGCGCGCTGGTCTGCGGGGTGCTGCCACTCTCAAACGCGGTCCGCAGGGCGTCATGGAAAGCCTTCGTGCCCGTCGTCCGCTGGTTCGATCGGGTCACGGTAGGATAGTAGACGGCGCCGACGTGTCCGTTGGGGACAGAATAGGCGCGCTCTGCCGCGTCGCCGGGGAGTTTGTCCGTTACCTTCTTGGGTGGCGACATGGCCGGGCTGAATACGACCTGGAAAGTGTTGCTCCGCATCTTGTTCTGGAGCTCAATCCATTTCTCGCCATTGTTCGCGAGGTTGGCGGCGTGCTGTTTGAGCACCACTTCGAGGATGTAGTCGCTGGGGACCCACTCGTGGTGACCGTCCAGCACGGCGCGGAACTTGTCCTTTACGTGCAGCGCGAGTTTCTTGTCTTTCCACGCCTTCTCGAACCCGGCAAGGTCGATGCTGCCCGCCACCCCGTCCTTGGTGAACGCCAGCGTTTGGCCCGTGGCCATCGCCTCAAGGAACGGGATGACTGTGTGTTCGCTGATCGCAGCCCGGACGGCCTCCTGCTCGGTGAGCGGGGCGGCGACCACGCCGACCGTGGTCTCCGGGTTGATTCCGCCCCGGATCTCGACCACCTGGTTGCTCTTTTTGACGGACACTTTCGAGACCCCGGTGTCGGCCGCGATCTGGGCCCCGAGCGCCGACAGGGAGTCCGGTGAGGCGACCGTGGCCTTCGGCAGGGTCAGGGTTTTGCTCGCCCTGTCGTAGCGGGCGTCGCCGTGCTGCGCGAGCACCGACTTGGTCACCTGCTTGGGGTCACCGCTGGTCTGGTGGATGACCTGCCCCGAGGCGGTGTGCGCGAGTTCGGCGGACAACGCCGGGCTTGGCTCCTTCAGGTGGAACGCCGAGGGTTCGACCAATCGCGTTGGTGTCTCGATGTCGGCCCGTTCATCGGCCGTGCCGGGCTTGCCGTCCTGGCCCTTGTCCTTCTTTGCGAATTTGCTCTTGAGCTTCGCCCAGAGCTTCTTGCCGAGTCCGACGATCTTCCCGACGACCCAGTCGACGGCTTTCATGACGGGTTTGGCGAGGGCTTTGAAGAATTTCTGGACCTTCTGGGCGATGCCGCTGATGCCGAGTACGGTGGCGAGGACCCCGATCAGCACCGGCACGGACCGGGCGAGGGCTTTCTCGATCAGGGCGGGGACTCCGCCGGATCCGCCGCCGGCGATGGCGATGATGGCGTCGAGGACGGAGTTGACGAACTCGATGATCTGGGCGCCTTGGGTCACGATGAACGTGACGAAGTCGATGATCATCTTGACCGCGCGGATGAACGCCGAGGCGGGGTTGAGCAGGCTGATGATCCAGGTGATGCCGGCCATCAGGATCGTCGGGATCAGGTATTCGCTGATCTTGGAGAACAGGTTGGCCTTCAGGTCGCCGACCTTCTCCTTGATCTCTTCCCACATACCGCCGAGCCCTTGGGCCTGGACCTTCTGCACCAGGGGCACGGACTGCTCGACCGCGCCCATCGCCTGTTCGGGCACCCCACGCTTGACGATCCGCCCACGGATGGCCGCCCAGGTCAGGCCGAGCAGGGAGCCGATCATCATGACGATGCCGCGCAGGTCGAACTTCGCGGGCAGTTCCAGGCCGGCGCCGGCCATCGCGCCGGTGAGCCAGCCGACGAGGCCCTTCTTCAGGTGTTCGCCGATGTTCGCGATGAACTGCTTCAGCCCGGCGCCGACGGCGGAGACGAGGTTGCCGAGGAAGCCGATCGGGTCCTTGATGATCGCCATGACCGCCTGCGCGGCCTTGGCCAGGACACCCATCAGCATGTCCTTGAGCTGCATGATGGTCTTGATGACACCGGCGACCGCGTCGACGGCCTTGGCGACCAGGCCCTTGTTCTTCTCCTTCTCGGCGGCGATCTCCTCGTCCACCGACTTGAGCGCCTCGTTGTACTTCGACGCGAGGGTCTGCACCAGCTCGGTGCCCTTGTTGTTGACCTGCTCGGTCAGCTCGTCGAACTTCCCGGCGAACTCGCCCGCCGCCTCCTTGCCGATCGCCTGCAGGTCGGCCGGAAGCTTGCGGACCTCGGCCTGCAGTTCGTCGCGGCCGGCGGCGATGCGTTGCTTGGCCCGGCCCAGCTCGACGCCGATGGTGTCGGCGACGGCGGAGATGACCTGCTGCATCCGGTCGACGTAGCCCTTACGGGCCACCACGAAGATCTGGTTGGCCTCCTCCGGCAGGCCGGCGAACTTGTCCTTGATCCACCGGCCCTTACCGAGCAGTCCCGAGTAGCGTTTGTCCTTGTAGGCGTCCATCCGCTGCTTGTGCTCGGCGGTGAACGCGTCCCGCGCCGCCTTCTCGCCCTTGCTGAACTGGTCGTCGACCTTCTTGTCCAGCCCGGACAGAATGCCCTCGACGTCGGTCTTCGTGGCGTCGAAGACCTTCTGCAGGATGCCGGTGACCTTGGCCCGTTTGGCCTCGTCGGCGGACTTCGCCTGCTCCTTGCCCGCCCCGACCTGCGCGCCGGCCTTCTTACGGTCCGTGGCGAGGGCGGTCATCGCCGCCGCCCCCGCCTGCCCGGCTGCGGCCTTCGCCCCGGCCAGGGTCTGCGCCTCCGCGGCCCGCACCTGACCGGGGGCGGTGGCGGCGTGCTGCTCGGCGGTGTTCTTCTCCTTCAACGCCCCGGTGAACTCCGGCTCATTCGACCTGGCCAACTGCTCCTCAGTGACCTGCGCATCGGCCATCTGCTGGTCGACCTGCCTCGGCCCATCGGAGAAGTCCGTCGCCGCCGGTGGGGCCTTGTCCGGCACGGCCTTCGCCGGGTCCGGCGTGCCCGGGGTCGCCGGTGGTTTGTCCGACACCAACGGCGTGACCTGCTTCTCCACCGCCTTCGACGTGTCCGGGGCAGCCTTGGTGGTGGTCTCGATCGCGTTCGCCGACGCCTTCTTACCGTCGGTGACCCGGCCCTGCACCTGCCCCTTGACCGCGTCGGCCTTACCCGAATCACCGAACTTGTCGGCCTCGTCGAGGTTCTTCGGCGCCTGCGCCGCGATCGCCTCGTTCACCGCCCGAACGAACGCGGCCTTGTCGAACTCACCCGGCTTCGCGGCATTCATCTTCTCCGCGTTCGCCGCCTTGCCCTGGGCCTCCTTGTCGTCCTGCGGCGGCTTCGCCGCACCCTGCGCCTTGGCCGCCTCCGACTTTGCGGGCGGATGCGCGGCGAGCAGGTCCTGCTTGCCCCGCACATCCGCCTTCAGAGTGGCGAACTTCGGATCCGCCTGCGGCCCAGGACGGCGAACCGGACCCGCATCGGTCGCCAGCCGCTGCACCGGCGCCTCGCCGGTCAGAGCGCCACCGGTACTGGCCAGGTCGCCCGTCGTCGCCGATCCCTTCGCCGACCGCTGGGCGGTCGGCGAAGCCATCCCCGACGAACTGGCTTTCCGGCTGCCTGTCGGCGCCGCGCGACTTGGCTTGGCCGGCTTGGCCGAGGCCGTCCGTCGCTGCGCTATCAGGGCGGAAACCGCACGGTTACCGGCGGCGGCCTGCAACCGCTGCGCCGTGGCCGGGCTCATCGGCCGGGCCGGCGATTCTCGCTGAGGGTCGACCGCGGGTTCGGCGAGGGCTGGCGGGTCACTCGCGGCCCGCTGCGACACTGGCAGGGCAGGGCGGCGTACGGCATCCCGACGCCCGTCACGCTCCTCGGCCGGTGCCTTCACTCGTACCCCCCGACCGGGACACGCCACCAAAGCTCACCGTGAGAACGAGTCTTCGCGACCTTTGGTTAGTCTTCGCGGCACAAGGGGTCACGGGAAGGGCAGTCGTCATTGCCCATAAGTGCCAGCAAGCGGTTGTGGCAGCGCCGGCAGGCACGCACACAACCGCTTGCTGGTGTCGGAGGAGGACGGTCTACACAGTCCGTGGGGTCCAGCTGAAGACGCCCCGGGTGCGCGGATCGGCGGTCACCGAGAGCCATTCGCTCGCGGTCGCCCCGAACGTCTCCAGGCGGGTCAGGTTCGCCACCCCGGCGTAGGTCGGCTCGATCTCGTACCGGTGCTCGTCACCGTGCACCAGCAGCACCGGCTTGCCGTAGGCGAGCGACCGCTCGACGATCCGGGCCCGGATCTCGGCGAATCCGGGAGTCTCCGTCGGCTCGGCCTGCATCAGCAGCAGCACCCCGGCGGCGTTGCTGGCCTCGGCGGTGTCGAACGTGGTGTCGATCCAGTCCAGGGCCGCGGCCTTGCGCGCGGCGAACTCGGCCAGGCGCACCTCGGGCTGGTCACCGCCCGGCAGGTCCGACCACGGCACGAGATCGTTCTCGCTGCCGATGACGTGTACGGCGGCGAACACGACCCGGCTGCGCTCGAACAGCACGTTCTCGCGGTACGCGGCGTGCCGCGGGTCGGTCGCCTGGGTCCGCACCGGCGTCGACCGCTGCCCGAGGGTCCACCCGGGCTTCGGGAAGAAGGTCCGGCGAACCGCCTCCAGCCGCTCGGTGGGGAGGTAGCGGCCGGCCGCGGCGCGGTGGCAGTCGGTCCAGTCGTTGTCGCCGGGGGTGAGGATGAACGGGTCGGCGAACGTCCCGTAAAGGTCGACCAGATCCGCGAACCGGGCGTCGTCGCAGGTCGAGGAGCCGTCCTTGATGTCGCCGGCGTGCAGCACGAACCGGATGTCCGGGGCGGCGTTGATCTGGTTGACGAGGGCAGGGAAGGCGGCCCGCTGGGCGTCGCCGTACGGGGTGTCGCCGAGCAGGGCGAAGGTCACCGGCGCGGCGGCCGCAGCGGCGGGTCCGGAACCGCCGGGGGCGGCGCTGGCGGCGGGAGTGACGACGCCGGCCAACGCGGCACCGGCCGCGACGGCGGCGGCAAGAGTACGTTTCATGACCTGATTGCCGCAGAACGCCGCCACGTCAGGGTTACCGACCGAGGGCCAACCGGTGACGAATAACCGACGTCGCCGCCGACGGTTCGACTCCAGGCGTTCGACCGTCGTCTCGCACGAAGGTGGGCACCCGGAAGCGATTGAGATCCGGGCCCGCCTACGCGGCCGCCTCCTCCTCTTCCTCGCCGGCCTCCTGCCGCTGCACGTACGTCTGCGCCGACTCGTCCTCCTCGGACATCTCCTCCTCGCGCTGCACCGACGGGTGGTCGTGCCCGTCGTGCTCCGCGGACCGCTGGACCGCCGGCGCCGAGGCGGGCGAGGCGGGGGTGGACATCAGCCGGTCGGCATTCGTGACGGCCTCCCGCTCGAAGCGGTCGGACGGGTCACTGACCTTCACCCCGCCGCCGGTGTCGGTGCCGTCCACCGGCCCGCTGCGCTGCTGCACCACGTGGGTCAGCTCGTGAGCGAGCATGTGTTGGCCGGTCGGCGAGGCCGGGTCGTAGCTGTCGCGCTGGAAGACGATGTTCGACCCGACCGTGTACGCCTGCGCGTTGACGGACTTCGCCGACTCGTGCGCCGCTCCGTCGGTGTGCACCCGGACGTCGGAGAAGTCCTGCCCGCCGAAGCGGGTCTCCATGTCCGTCCGGACGTCGGTCGGCAGCGGGGACCCGCCACCGGAGTTGACGACGTCGTGCACGGGGGAGCGGTCCCCGGTCGGCTCCAGCAGCTCGCCGACGGCCTGGTTGCCCACCGCCCGTTGCAGGCCGAGCAGCCCGGACGCGCCGAGCACGTCGGGCCGGCTGGCGGTGGCGGCGGCATACATCAGCGACTCGCTGTCCCGTTCGCCGCCGGCCGGACGGTCACCGGCCGGGCGTACGGCCGAATCGGAGTCGAATTCACGGTGTCCGCGCATGGTGTACCCCCTCACGCCGGGCCTGTTTCGACCGTCCACCCTCGGCGGGGGAGCGGGCCAGCCCTGCCCGGCCGTCGCGAGGGCACCGCCGCCTGCCCGAAGGGGCAGTCAGCCGACCGCCAACGGCAGCCAGGGTCCGAACTCGCTCTCCAGGGTCAGCCGGCCGAGCTTGCGGTACTCCCGGCCGACCGCGCCGACCAGCTCGGCCATCCCCACCGGCCGGCCCGCTTCGGCGGCCAGGTAGCCGGCGGTCACCGCGGCGGAGCGGATGTGGCCGCCGGCCAGTTCGAAGGCGCCGGCCAGGAAGTCCAGGTCCATGTCGGGGTCACGGGGCACCCGGTCACCGAGGCACCGGTCCCAGAGCGCCCGCCGGGCCGCCTCGTCGGGCACGGGGAAATCCACCACCACGTCGAGCCGCCGGGTGAACGCCTCGTCCAGGTTGGCCCGCAGGTTCGTGGCCAGCACCGCCAGCCCGTCGAAGGTCTCCATCCGCTGCAACAGGTACGCGCTCTCGATGTTGGCGTACCGGTCGTGCGCGTCGCGTACCTCGGAGCGCTTGCCGAAGATCGCGTCCGCCTCGTCGAAGAGCAGCACCCCGTTCACCCCGGCCGCCTCGCCGAAGATCCGCTCCAGGTTCTTCTCCGTCTCCCCGACGTACTTGTCCACCACGGTGGCCAGGTTGACCGTGTACAGGTCCAGCCCGAGGCTGCCGGCGACCACCTCGGCCGACATGGTCTTGCCGGTGCCCGAGTCACCGGCGAACAGCGCCGTCACCCCGTGCCCGCGCCCACCGCCCGGGCGCATCCGCCACTCGCGCAGCACCCGGTCCCGGTGCCGGGCTCGCCCGGCCAGCTCGCGCAGCAGCGACAGCGCCGGTGCCGGCAGCACCAGGTCGTCCCAGCCGACCTCCGGCACGATCCGCCGGGCCAGCCGCTCCAGGCCCGCCGCGTTCTGGGTACGCGCGCCCGCCCGCAGGTGCGCCTCGTCGACCCGCTCGCCGGACGCGGCGGCGAGTTGGACGGCCACCGCGGCGGCCCGCCGGATCGCCGGTGCGCCCAGCACGAACTGCGCGGTGGCGGCGGCCGGGTCGAGTCCGTCGGCGAGCCGGTCGGGCAGCGCCGATCGCCACACGGCCGCCCGCTCGTCCGCGGTCAGCGGCGCGACGTCCACCTGCAGTGGCGCCAGCGACGTCCACGTCGGATCCCACGGCTGCGTCCCGTAGGCCAGCACCGGTGCCGGGCCGGCGGTCAGCCGGGACCAGAGGGCCCACGGTTCACCGCCGTGCACCGGCCCGACCACCAGGCCGGCCCCGGTGAGCAGCGCCTCCCGTACCAGCAGGGTGGCCAGTTCCGCCGGCTGTGCCTCGGCGGCCAGCCGGGGCAGGTCCACGGCCAGGGCACCACGCCCGGCCCGGTCGAGCGCGGCCGCCGCCAGCGCGCGGGCGCTGCCGCCGGGACTCTCCCGCAGGTACGCCAGGCGGACCCCGGCCCGATCCAGGGCGCGACCGAGCGGTTCCGCGTCGGATGGCGACGGCGCGGACGGGGTGACCGGTTCGGCGAGGCCGATCAGCAGCGGCTCGGGCGCGCCCGTGCCGAGCAGCCAACCGCCCACCCGGTCCGGCACCCACAGGCCGCGGCTGAGCACCGGCCGGTCGGGGGAGTCCACCCGCAGCAGCGCCAGGTCGACCAGCGGCGCTCCGGCGGCCAGCCGGAGCCGGGCCGACGTGGCCGCCTCGGGTAGCCCGCAGAGCCGCAGCGCCAGGCCGATTGACGGGCGGCGGCGGGTGACGTCGTCGTTGAGGTACCCGTAGAACTGTTCGAACCGGCTGTCCACGTCGGGGGCGAGGGCCACCAGCAGCAGCGCCTCGTCCAACGGGGTCAGCCCGGCCGTGGTGGCCAGGGCGGCCAACCGGTCACCGGATCGGATCGCCGACGGTCCGTCGGCACACCGGGCGCCGGGCGCGTCGTTGGTGCCGGCGGCGTCGGTGGTCGTGGCGTCCGGATCGCCGGCCGGGCCGGCGGGCCACGGGTCGAACGGCTCGCGGGCGGCGGCGAGGGCGGCGTCGACCGCCTCGTCGGAGAGGTAGAGCCCGCGGAACGGGTCGTCCGGCTGCGGGTCGCCCTCCCGGCGGCGCGCCACCGCCGCGCGTACCGCCAACTCCGCCCGCTGCAGGCGGCGCAGCAGCGTCAGTGCCTCCCCGGCCACCGTTCACCCTCCGGTACGCGCCGGGCGGTGCCGGACCCGGTCGTCGCCGTCGCCGGTCCGGTCGGCGACCTCGGCCACCATGCCCTCGCGGGCCGGCGGTCCGACCGGCATCTCGCGGCCGCTGTCCACCGGGGCGCTGACCACCAGGTCCAGCGATGGTTTCAACTCGCCGCCAAGCGCGGTCCAGACGTCGGCGAAGGCCCGGTCCTCCGGGGGCGGCAGCGCCACCGTCATCGGCACCGGCATGCCGATCGTGGCCACCGAGCCGGTCAGCACGGCCGGCGGTAGCGCGTCGAGACGCAGGAAGCACAGCAGCAGTGAGGAGAGCAGCCGATGCTCGTCCTCCGGCCGCTGCGTCCACGCGGTGACCAGGTAGGACAGCTTCACGTAGCGGGGCGGGGCGATCCGGCGGGCCACCTGCCCCCGCTCGTCGTACTCGTTGATCAGCCCACGCGAACGGCGGCGCAGATCCTCGCGGATGTCATAGAGGTAGAGGTTGACCGTGGGCGCGTTGCGGCGGGCCGCCCACTCCTTCGTCGGCGCCTCCAACACGATGTCCACGCTGGAACTCGGCAGGGCCTCCTCGCGGACCAGGCGGCGCAGCGCGTCGTCGATCTCATGGATCACCCCGTCACCCCCGGCCGCCGAAGGCGGGTGGGCCGAGTTCGCGCGGCACCACCAGGAACGGCTCGGGCGCGCGTACCGGGCCGAAGGCGCGACCCGAGACCGGGCCGACGGTCAGGCCCCGCGGCCCCAGGGTGTCCTTGCGCAAGATCAGGACCTGGGTACGGAAGCTGCCGTCCGCGCCGACGGTGACCGTGTCAGGGGTGGTGGTGATGCCGGGCTCCCAGCGCAGCCGCACCTGCGCCCCGGCTGGGAAGTCGGTGCCGACCGCGGTGGTGACGAAGCCGGGCGGGCCGATCGCCGGGTCGAGGCGTACCCGTGGCGCCAGCACCCGAACCGGTGCCTGCGCGGTATGCGCCGCCGGCATCCCTCGCACGGTGGCGGCGAGCCGGCCGGTGACCGTGCCGGTGACCGCTGCCCGCGCCGGCAGCACCACGGTGATCACCTGCTGGGTGGCGGGGCCGAGGGTGCCGAGCAGGCAGAGTCGACGGTCGGCACCGCAGCGCGGGTCGGCGGTCTGCGGGGGCAGCAGCGGCGCCGGCGCGGCCACGTCCAGCCATACGTTGTCGGCCGGCAGCCGGGTCGCGTTGCGGACGGTGAAGGTGACCGGGATCGAGTCGCCGCCGACGTAGCCGGGTTGGCCGCCCACCGAGACGGTGAGGCTCAGGTCGGGGACCGGCAGCCGCTGGAACGTCGGCTGGCTGCCGACCTCCCGGATCACGGTGGTGGGCGTTCCGCCGCCGCTGGGCAGCACCACGATGTCCGCGGGTTCGGCCGACGGGAAGCCGGGCCCCTCGCCGTCCCACAGGGCCACGGCGATCCGGCGTCCGTCCGGGGACCAGGCCGGGTCCGCCACCGTTCGGCCGGCTCGGTCGCTCGCCGGGAGCGGATGTCTCGCGCCGGTGCCATCGGGCGCCACCACGCACAGGTCCCGGCCGCTGTCGGCGAAGGCGATCGCGGCACCATCCGGCGACCAGGCCGGAGCACCGTCGGCGGACCGGCTCGGGCAGCCGTCACCCACCCGCGCGCTGAGGTCCCACTGGTCGGTGACGGTCAGCGTGCCGGCGGCGCTGCCGTCGAGGCGGGCGAGCCAGATCCGGCTGCCTCGGGCCTGCGGGTCCGCCACCACGATCAGCGCCGTGTCGGATCCGGTGCGGCCGGCGCTGTCGGTCGCCGTGCAGGTCACCACGGTCTGCCCGATCGGGAACAGGGAACCGGACGGCGGCTCGCACCGCACCGGCAGCGGCCGGTCGGCACCGTCCACCGCTGACGCCCGGTAGGTCACCCGCGCGCCGTTCGGTCCGGTCGGTGCCACCTGCACGTCGTCGACCTGCACCAGCGGCATGCCGGGTCGGGCGACCCGGACGACCAACTCCTGTGTGGCGTCCGCTCCGGCCTCAGGTGGTTCGAGGTCGAAGCGCACCGTGCAGCGCAGCACCGAACCGGGGACCGCGTCCGGGGCGACCGAGACGGTTTCCGCGAAGACCGCCCGCTCGCCGGCAGCCACCCGGGCGGGATCGGGGTCGAACTCGACGGAGAGCCCGTCCTCGCAGGTGGCGCTGGGCTTCACCGTGACGGTGAGTTCGCGGATGGCCTGCTCCACCGCGTCGATCATGTCCGCCGGGTCGCTGTTGGCGGTGAGCCGTCCACCGGTGGCCGCGGTGATCCGCCCGGCCGCGCCGTCGTAGTTGAGGCCGCGTTCGAAGTCGGCGCCGACGATGGGTACGCCGATCAGCGCGATCCCGGCGGCCCGCAGCTCGCGGGTGAGGTCGGCCTCGGCGATGGTGCCTTCCTCGGGCGGCAGGGGCGTCTTGTCCACGCTGTCGGTGTCGCTGATCAGCACCACCACCCGGCTGCTGTCCGGGCGGAAGCTGATCCGGTCGTTGCGGGCGAGCTGCCGCAACGCGTAGAACCAGTTCTCGATGCCGTACGGGTTCTGTGCGGTCAGGTGGCCGACCGCGTCGTAGACCGCGGCGTCCTGGTCGGTCACCGGCTGCCGCGGGAAGTACATCAACTCGTCGTAGGGCCCACCGACGTCGGCGCGTCCGCTGAACGTGGCGAGACCGAACCGGGCCTCGGGCTGGCTCTTCCGGACGTTGCCGATCACGTCGGGCAACCGGGCCTTGAGCTGCTCGATGACGCTTGAACCGCCCTCGCCGGGCTGGGACATCGAGGCGGTGTCGTCGACCAGGAAGACGATGTCCGGCCGGGGAGGAATCTCCGGCGTGCGTACCGACTGCTGCACGGTGAACGCCCTGCCGGGAAGCGCGGGCCGATCCACGACGGGGGTCGCCAGGTCGCTGTCCCGGGCCGAGGCGTACCGGGCGAAGGCCAACTGCCGGCCGTCCGGTGACCAGGACGGCTCGGTGTCGCTGCCGGTGAGGTACGCGGGCACCGGCACCTCGGCGAGCAGCCGCGCGTCGGCGACCGAGACGACCAGGAGCCGCGACGGGCCCTCGCCGTCCGACGGCTGCCGGCTGAAGGCGATCGCGTCCCCGGCCGGTGACCAGGTCGGGTCGGTGTCGCGGTCGCGGTCGCCGGTGCCGGGCGGAGCGAGGAGCTGTGGGTTGGCGCCGGTGGCGTCGGCGACGACGATGCGGGCACCGCCGCCGGGCTGCTCGGCGCTGTAGGCCAGCCGGAGGCCGTCGGGGCTGAACGCCGGCCCGGTCTCGGACATCCCGGGCCGGGCGGTGTGGTTCCGGCGGTCACCGCCGGTGGCGTCGGCGCTCCACACGTCGGTGGTGTCGTCGGCCTCGGTGGCCGTCCACAGCAGGTCGTTGCCCTGCCAGCCGGGCTGGTGCTGCGGCAGCGGGCCGGTGGCGACCGGGACTGCCCGGCCGGCCCGGAGGACGTACACGTCACCTGACGGGTCGTCGCGGGTGGTGGTGAAGGCCAGCTGGGTGCCGTCGGCGGACCAGGCCGGCTCCGCGGCGTCGCCGGGGCCGGGCACCACCCTGGTCACCGGGCCGCCCGTCGCGGCCACCGTGGCCACCGTACGCAGGCTCAGGGCGCTGGCCGGAGCGAAGCGGGTGGTGGTGAAGGCGAGCCGCCGACCGTCCGGCGACCAGGCGGGTTGCCCGTCGGCGGCCGGGCCGTCGGTGAGCCGTACCGGAGCGCCGCCCGCGGCGGGCATCACCCAGAGATCGCCGGCGGGGTCGTCGCGGGTGCTGGCGAACGCGATCCTGGTGCCGTCGGGGGACCAGGTCGGCCAGCTGTCCTCGGCCGGGTGGTCGGTGAGCCGGCGCAAGCCGGTGCCGTCGACGCCGACGGTCCAGAGGTCGGCACTGCCCGCCCGGTCGCTGCTGAAGGCGACCCGTCGGCCGTCGGGGGACAGCGCGGGGTGCGCGATGGTGCCGGGGCCGCCGACCAGCAGCAACGGCGCCGACCCGGGCCGGCGTAGGTAGAGCCCGCCGCCCAGGTCCGCGCCCCCACCGACCGCCTTCCGTCCCACCCAGACCACCCGGCCGGCGCGGGCGTCGGCCTCCTGCTCGGCGTCACCGCGCTCGGCCTCGGACAGCAACGGCTGAGGCCTTTCGGTGGTGGCCCTGCTGATCAACAGCGTCGGGCGTTCGGGGCTGGTGTAGCCCAGCCGGTAGTCCACCTCGGCCAGCGACGATGCGGGGGCCGACGCCGGCTGGCCCGCGGGCTCGGGGGCAGCCACGGCCGGCCCGGCCAACAACGCGAGCACCATCACTCCCCAACGGCGACTGCCCCAGCGCACGACACCTCCCGCGCTCACCTGTGCCCCCACCGTGGCTGCCCGCGCTCCGTCAGGTGGTGACAGTCGGTGCCGGCCTGTGGGCAGGGTGGTCTGCCCGAACGGGCAGCGCGCCTCAGATCAGGCCGTTACGCAACGCGTACGCCACCGCGTGGCAGCGGTTGCGGAGGTGCAGCCGGCTCGTCACGTCGTGCAGGATGTTCTTGATCGTCCGCTGTGAGTAGGCCAGCTTCGCGGCGATCTCCGCGGTGTCGAGGCCCTCCGCGACCAGGCGCAGCACCTCCACCTCCCGCTCGGCCAGCCCGGAGAAGGTCAGCCCCCGCGGCCCGAGCACCTCCCGTTGCAGCGCCCCGACCTGCTGCAACAGCCTGCCCAGGAGGTCCGGCGGCACCGCGCCCTCGCCGGCCGCGGCGGCCCCGATCACCGCGACCAGGCGGTCCGCGCTCGCCTCCGACCTGCGCACGATCCCCGCCACCCCGTGCTCCACCGCCGCGACCAGGCCGGCGTCGTCCACCTGGGTCACCACCAGCACCAGGGCGGACCTGCCCCGACTGCGAAGAGCGCGCAGCGTACGCAGGGTCGGTTCGTCGATGCTGTCGCTGACGATCACGGCGACGACGGCCTGCTCCGCTTCGGACTCGTCGAGCAGCAACACCTCCGGACGGGGGCGGAGCTGGCTGACCACCCCGGCCCGGGAGATCACGTCGGTGGAGTAGAGGTGGACGGGCAGACGTCGCATGAGCCCTCCCAGCGGCTGCTTGTCCGGACGACACGTTGCGCTGAGTATCGCCTCGCGCGCCAATCGTGCAGTCAACGTGGGTTCAACGGCCCCCACACATTGCCCCAAGGTCTTCCTCTACGCCTGATTGAATCGACGAGGCCGATCCTAGAGTCGCGCCATGACCACCGACGCGAACCTCGAGACCGGCCTCGTCGAGGTCAGCCCGGGCAGCGAGGCGAGCTGCCGGCTGGAGATCCGTAACGGCGGCCCGATCGTCGAGTCGTACGTGATTGAGGTGCTCGGCGAGCCGGCCGGCTGGGCCAGCGTGGATCCGCCCACCGTCTCGGTCTATCCGGGCTCCGCCGAATCCGTCACCGTCCGCTTCCACCCGCCCCGCTCCGCCCAGGTGGTGGCCGGCGACCGGCCGTTCGCGGTGCGGGTGACCCCGACCGAGACTCCGGATGCGCAGGTCGTCCCGGAGGCCACCGTGCGGGTCCTGCCGTTCGCCGAGATCGCGCCGGAGATTCTGCCCCGCACCTCCCGAGGCCGTTGGGGTGGCCGCCATGAGCTGTCGGTGGCCAACCAGGGCAACGTCCCGCTCGGCCTGGTGCTGACCGGCAGCGACCCGGACAACCGGCTCAACGTCGCGATCCGCCCGCCGCAGGTCACCGTCGCCCCCGGCACGACGTCGTTCGTCCAGGTGCGTGCCCGCCCGCGCCGGCTGCTGTGGCGCGGCCATCCGGTCACCGTTCCGTTCCAGGTCAACGTCAGCTCCGACGACACGCCCCCGGCGGCCCTCGACGCCGCTACCGTGCAGGAGCCGCTGCTCCCGCGGGGGTTGGCGCGCGTGGTGGCGGCACTGCTGGTGCTGGCACTGGTGGGTGTGGGTCTCTGGTACGCGCTGCTGCGCCCCACCGTGAAATCCCTGGCCGAGGAGGCTGCTCAGGAGCAGGTCGCGCCAGTGGCTCAGCAGGCCAGCGCCGCCGACGCCCGCGCCCAACAGGCGGACAGCAAGGCCCAGCAGGCGGTCGATGCGGTTGCGCCGGGGGCCGCCTCCCCGCTGCCCACCCCGAGCACCAGGCTGCCACCGCCCTCACCGACGCCCAGCGCGGGCGTGCCGGGTCTCCCCGCCGGTGCCGAGTCGTTCAGCCGTCGACTCTCCGTCACCGCGAAGACCGGGACCAACCGCACCGACCAGTACACCGTGGCGGCCCGTCGGGTCTTCGTGCTGACCGACATCTTCCTGCAGAACCCGCAGGGCGATGAGGGACGCCTCGACCTGGTGGTCGACGGCACGACGGTGCTGACTGTGGCGCTGAACAACTTCCGCGACCTGGACTACCACATGGTCTCGCCGATCGAGGTTTCCGCCGGCCGGGTGATCAGCCTGCGAGCCACCTGCCGACGGGCCGGCACCACGCTGGACGGTGCCGGCGGCGGAGGGGGTCAGTGTCGCGACTTCGCCCTGCTCAACGGCTACACCCGCGCCGCTGCACCCGTCCGCGGCTAGGTCCCAGGGCACCGGCCGTGGGAGGCCTGTGCCTAGGACGACGATTCGTCGGCGGCGTGCCGGAGACCGCGTTCATCGTGGGCCGGCACCCGCTGCCGGACCGGCTCGACCGGCGGGCGGGATGCCGGGTCGGTCTCCGTGGCGAGATGCTCCGTCTCCTGGACCAGGTAGTGTGGCCGGCGTTTGGTCTCGTAGTAGATCCGGCCGATGTACTCCCCGATCACGCCCAGAATCATCATCTGGATCCCGCCGAGACCGATCACGCTGACGATGATGGTGGTGTAGCCGGGGACGTCGATGCCCTTCTCGACGGCGTCGGCGACCACCCAGGCCATGTAGCCCACGGCGATCAGGGTGAGGAACAGGCCCCCGTAGATGGCCAGGCGCAGCGGCCGGTTGTTGAACGACAGGAGCCCGTCGAACGCGTAGTTGAAGAGCTTGCCGAAGCTCCACCTGCTCCGCCCTGCCTGCCGGGTCTCGTTGCGGTGCGCGACCACGACGGTCCGGAACCCGATCCAGGAGAACAGCCCCTTGGAGAACCGGTTGTACTCCGGCATCGCCAGCACGGCGTCCACCGCCAGCCGGGACAGCAGCCGGAAGTCGCCCGCCCCGTCCTGCAGCCGTACGTCGATCCACCAGTTGACGATGCGGTAGAAGGACCGCGAGGCCAGCGTACGCAGGAACCGGTCGCCGTGCCGGTCCCGGCGGGCGATCACCTGGTCGAACCCTTGGCGGTAGAGCGTCAGCATGTCGGGCAGCAGCCGGGGCGGGTGCTGCAGGTCGGCGTCCATGATGACGACCGCGTCGCCGGTGGCACGCTTGAGGCCGGCCAGCATCGCCGCCTCCTTGCCGAAGTTGCGGCTCAGTGACGTGTACCGCACGGACGGGTCCCTGGTGGCGAGCCGGCGCAGCGCCTCGAGAGTGCCGTCCTCGCTGCCGTCGTCGACGTACACCAGTTCGACCTCGACGTCGGGCAGGTCCGCGAGCGCCTCGATCACCGCCGTGTGTAACCGCTCCACCGACGCTTCCTCGTTGAAGCAGGGCACCACCACCGACAGCCGCACCATCGTCATCCCATCCGGTCCGTGGTTGTTGACGCGTCACCGGCAGCGCGCCGCGCCGCGCCGGCTTCCGCGCGACCGGAATCGAGCCAGGTTAATTGAAAAAGTTGAGGATGCAAACTTAGCGGCTGAACTGGGCGGGCGTCCAGAATGGGTCGCGGCCGATGTATCCGATGAGTCGGGTCTGGGCGTCGGCGTCGTCGGGGGTGGGCACGCGTGCGCCGTACTGTCCTGACGAGCGGAGCAGGTTCTCGAGAGGCTCCATCCCCGCCAGCAGCGCTGCGCAGAAGTCGGCGTCGAGCCGATCGTCCTGCCCGGTGGCGCGGGCCAGGTCCCACGTGTGCATGAACACGTCCGAGGTGTAGAACCGGTCGATCGCCTGATCCAGCGGCACCTCGCCGATATGCCGGTTGGCCAGCACCCGTTGCGCGGTTCCCGGGTCGTCCAGCAGCGCCTGCACCCCGTCACGGTGCGCCTGCCAGGCGGCGACCGGGTCGTCGTCCACGCTCGGCCCGCCGGCCAGCTCGACGTCGGCGCCGGCGGCGAGGAACGGCGGGAGCCATTCGACGAGGTGGCGCACCACGTCCCGGGCTGTCCAGCCGGCCACCGGCGCGGGGACGTCCCAGTGCCCGGCGGCGCGGACGCGGTCGGTGAAAGCGGCGGCGACGTGGCGGTGTCGCGCGGCGGGGTCGAGTTCGGACAGTGTCATCGGGCAGCATCCTTTCGGCTGGCGGGTACGGGCGGACGGGTCGCGGCAACCGTCATGGATCAACTACCGCCGGCCGGCCTGCGGGCGTACACCCGCTCCACCGTGCCGGCCTTGAGCCGCTCGGATTCGACGACCTCAAGCCCGGCGGCGGCCAGTAGCGACCGGGGACGGCGGGTCATGTGCTCGCCGGCGGCGCGGATCGTCATCAGCTCGACCAGCCGTTGCCCCGCCCAGACCGGCCACCAGTTGCTGCCGATGTGATCGAGGAGCAGCAGCCGGCCACCGGGACGCAACACCCGGGCCATCTCCGTGACCGCCGCGCGGTGATCGGGTATCGCGCACAGCGACAGGGTGCACACCACCGTGTCGAAGCTGGCGTCGGCGAACGGCAACGCCTGGGCGTCCGCCACCCGCAGATCGACCTCCTGACCGAGGTCAGCCGCGCGCTTCCGGGCGATGTCCAGCATCGCCGGACTCAGTTCGATCCCCGTGATGTGTCGCGCCCGTGCCGGGTAGAACGGGAAATTCCGGCCGGTGCCGACCGCGACCTCCAGCACGTCGCCGGTGGCGCGGGAACACACCCATTCCCGGCCCCCGCCGAACTGGACCCTCTCCCAGAACTCGATGCCGCGGTCGTAGCGGGGAGCTACCGTCTCCCACACCCGCCGCGCCTTCGCTGTCGACTCTTCCTCGGCTGTCACGAGAACCTCCGGATGCGAATGGTCAGGTACGACGGGCGGATGACTGAGCCGGGGCGCCGGCGGCGGCGATCACGCCGGCGATCACGCGGCGGATCCGGTCGGCCGCCGCGGCGGCGTCCGGCTGCCCGGCGTCGAGCCAGGCGATGACGGCCTCGACCGCGACGGTGGGCGCCAGCTGGGCCGCCCACCGTGCCCAGGTCTCGTCCGGGACCGCGGCCTTGATCTGTGCGTGCGCGATGTTGGTCATCTCGGTGCGGAACGCGTCGATGCAGGCCTGGAACTCCGGCTCCCTGGCGGCATGCACGAACAGCAGCCGGAAGCCCGCCGGCTCGTCGGCGGCCGCCGCCAGCAGGCCGTCCACGCTCGCGCCGGTGAAGCCGCCCACCGGCTCGTCGACGTGGGTCGTCAGCAGGGCGCACACCCGGTTGAGCACCGCGTGGTAAAGGTCGGTCTTCGACTCGAAGTGCCGGTAGAGGAGCACCCGGGTGACGGCCGCCTCGGTGGCGATGTCGTCCAGGCTCGTGCCCGCGAACCCGGCCCGCGCGAACGCCCGGGTCGCCGCCACCAGGATCTGCTCCCGCCGCTTGGCACGTGGCAGCCGCCCCGCTGCGCCGGTAACGGTCGCCATTTCCACCTCCCGACCCCAGTTGTTGACTTCAGAGTGTACTACCCCTGGTGTTGACTATTGGGTTTACCACGCGGAGTGGGTGCGGCGGGCAGGTGGCGGCGGTTTCGGTGATCGGACCGGGGGAAAGCCGGACGGCGAAACCTGACGGGGGATGGACATGACCGACAGCATCGACCGGGACGGCGTTCAGCGGCTGGTCCGGCAGGAGCGTGCCCAACTCGTAGAGGTGCTGCCCCGCCCGGAGTACGAATGGGCTCACCTGCCGGGCGCGGTGAACCTGCCGTTGAAGCAGCTCAGCGCCGAGACCGCGACCACCCTCGACCGAAGCCGGCCGGTCGTCGTCTACTGCCACGACACCGAGTGCGACCTGAGCCCCCGTGCCGCGGTGCGGCTGCGCCGGCTCGGCTTCCCGGCGGTGTACGACTACGTCGCCGGGAAGATCGACTGGCTGTCCCACGGACTGCCGCACGGCGGCGAGGCCCTGCTGGTCGGTGATGTCATCGCCCGCGACGCAGCAACCTGTCGGCTGGACGAGCGCCTCGCCGACATCCGCCGCAGGCTCGACGAACCGGACCTGTGCGTCGTGCTCGACGGCGGCGTCGTGCAGGGCGCGCTGCGCGGCGAGGCGTTGGCACACGCGCCGGGCCGGGCCACCGCTGAGCAGGCGATGACCCTCGGGCCCACGACCGTGCGTCCGAGCGAGGAGATCGAGGTGTTGACGGCACGCATGCGCGACCGTCACGTCAACGCGATCCCGGTCACCACGTCGGAGGGACGCCTGCTCGGGGTCCTGCTTCGAGAGGCGGCCGAAACGGCGCTGACCCGTCACCGTCAGGCGACGGCACAGCCGGTCGGGGCGTAGCGCCGTCGTTGCGTAGGCGGTGCGCCGCCAGCGACACGAGCAGGACGGCGGCGGCGGTCAACGAGATGCTGCCACCGGCGGCGATGTCCCACAGCCGGGAGAACCACAGCCCCCCGGCGGCGCTGCCGGCACCGAGCGCGGCGGCGAGCGCGGACATGGGGGCGAGGCGGTCGGTCCAGGCGCGGGCGGCCGCTGCGGGGGCGACGATCAGCGCCAGGGCGAGGATGGTGCCGACGGCGGGCACGATCGCGACGACGACGAGGTCGATCAGCAGCAGGAGAGTGAGGTCGAGCAGCCGGACGCGGTACCCGGCGGCGCGGGCGCCGGCGGGATCAAAACCGATGTACAACAGGTGCCGGCCCCCGACGGTGAGCGCGGCGGCGGTGAGCGCCAGCAGGGCACCGGTCACGACCAGGTTCTCGGTGGTGACGGTGAGGATCGAGCCGACGAGGAAGGCGGACAGGTCCCGGCTGAATCCGTTCTGGGTGGCGACCAGCGCGACGCCGAGCGCGAAACCGGCGGAGAGGACGACGCCGGTGGCGGCCGTGGCCTCCTGACCCCGGGTACGCGCCAGCGCGGCGACGGCGGCGGCGGTCAGCAGCCCGGCGACCACGCCGCCCAGGTAGATGTTGACTCCGAGGATGGACGCGGCGACCACGCCGGGGAACGTGGCGTGGGCCATGGCCATGGCGAAGAAGGACAGCCGGCGCAGCACGACGTGCACGCCGACCAGTCCGGTGAGTACCCCGACGGCGACGGCCTCGACCAGGGCGCGGCCGAAGGCGTCCCGCAGCAGCCAGGTCACCGGGCCGCCGTCGCGCCGGACGGGTGGCGCTGCCGGCGCAACTGCCCGGCGAGCAGGGCGAGCAGGTAGCAGGTCACCAGGGCGAGCACCACCGCGGCGGCGGAGGTGAGCCGAACGCCGTAGCGGACGGAGGCGGTCCAGCTGGCCACCAGGCCCAGGTAGGCAGCGAGGCCGGTGACCGCGGTGGCGATGACGGACATGGCGGTGAGCCGGTCGGTGAGCAGGCGTGCGGTGGCGGCGGGCACGATGAGCAGGGCGATCACCAGGATGGTGCCGACGGCCTGCACGGCGGCGACGACGACCAGTGCGACGGCCGTGTTGAGCCCGAGATCCAGCAGGGTGAGGCGGTATCCGGCGGTGGCCGCGGCGATCGGGTCGAAGGCCCGCAGGACCAGCGGCCGGGCGGTGACGGCGAGGCCGGTGAGCACGACCGCGGCCAGCACGGCGGTCTGCGCGAGCTGGGCGGGGGTGACGGTGAGCAGCCGGCCGAACAGGAACGCGGTCAGGTCACTGGTGTAGGAGTGCCGACGGGACACGAGCACCACTCCGATCGAGAACATGGTGGTCAGCAGCACGGCCACCGTGGTGTCGTCGCTGAGCCGCCCCCAGCGGGTGAGCACGGTGAGCGCGACCGCGGTCAGCAGGGCGGCGACGAGCGCCCCACCGGCGATGCCGGTCCAACCGGAGACGAGGAACCCGATGACCACGCCGGGGAAGACGGTGTGGGTCAGCGCGTCGGCGACGAAGGCCAGCCGGCGCACGAAGACCAGCACGCTGACCGGCCCGCACACCAGGGCGAGCAGGAGCAGTTCCGCGGTGGCGCGGCCCATGAAGGGCACGCTGAACGGCGCGACGAGACCACTCATACCGTCACCGTCCGGGCCGCGTGGTGTGCAGGTCGGCGGCCTGGCTGCCGTAGCCGTGGGCGCCGGGGAGCTCCGCCAGGATCCGGGCGGTGGGGCCGGTGACGGCCCGGCCGCCGTGGATGAGGCAGGCGGTGTCGGCGAGGTCGCGGGCCAGGCGCAGGTCGTGGGTGCTGAGCAGTACGGCGGTGCCGGCGGCGGCAAGGTTTCGCAGTTGCGCCACGATGACGTCCTGGCTGGTGGCGTCGAGACCGTTGAAGGGTTCGTCCATGAGCATCAGCCGGGGCTGGGCGGCGATGGCGCGGGCGAGCAGGACCCGTTGGCGTTGGCCGCCGGAGAGCAGTCCGAAGCGGGTGCGTGCGCGGTCGGCCAGCCCGACCCGGGCCAGCGCGTCCGCGGCGATGGCGCGGTCGGCCGCGCGGATCTGTCGTAGCCAGCGGGTGGGCCGGTAGCGGCCCATCAGCACGACGTCGGCGGCGGTGACGGGGAAGTCCGCGTCGAGGGCATCGACCTGCGGCACGTAGGCGGCGGCGCCGTGGGCCTGCCGCGGCGGCCGTCCGGCGACGGTGATCGCGCCGGCGAGGACGTCGGCGAGCCCGACGACGGCCTTGATGAGGGTGGACTTGCCGGCACCGTTGGCGCCGACGAGGGCGATGATCCGACCGGGCTCCACGGTGAGATTCACGTCGGTGAGGACGGCGTGGCGCCGGTAGCCGACGCCGACCCCGACGAGGCGGAGGGCGGCGTCGGCTACCGGCGCGCGGGTGGGTTCAGCCACCGATGGCCGCCACGATGGTGTCGGTGTTGTGTTCCTCGGCGCCGAGGTAGGTGCCCTGTGGGGTGCCTTCGGGGCCGAGGCTGTCGCCGTAGAGGGCGTCCTCTCCGCCGACCACCTTCACGCCCGACTGACGGGCGATCGCCTCGGCGGCCTTGGGCGGCAGGGAGCTCTCGCTGAAGATGGCCCTGGTGCCGGTGGCCTTGATTTTCGCCACCAGGTCGTTGATCTGGGTGGCGGACAGCTCGGCGCTGGTGTCCATGCTGGGGATCACCGAGCCGATGAACTGCAGCTGGTAGCGGTCGATGTAGTAGCCGAACGCGTCGTGGTTGGT
Source organism: Micromonospora sp. NPDC093277 (assembly GCF_044765245.1). Classification (NCBI taxonomy): domain Bacteria; kingdom Bacillati; phylum Actinomycetota; class Actinomycetes; order Micromonosporales; family Micromonosporaceae; genus Micromonospora; species Micromonospora sp. NPDC093277. The sequence continues at coordinate 268,518 of NZ_JBIWJO010000006.1, read as the reverse complement.
GACCAGCTTGCGGTCGTCCGCCGGCAGGGTGGCGAACTTGCGCTCGTTCTCCGCGTCGAGCTTGTCCAGCTTCGCCGCGTACGCCTGGAAGTTTGCGCGGTAGGCGTCGGCATGGCCGGGGTCGGCGCTGACCAGGGCCTTCTCGATGTTCTCCGCCATGGTCTTCGCGTTGCGGGGGTTGTGCCAGATGTGCGGGTCGCCGTCCTTCGTCTCCTCGTCGTCGGGGTCGCCCTTGCGCAGGGCCACGCCCTGGGAGGTGTCGACGACGGTGCCGGTGAAGCCGGCCGAGGAGATGGTGTCGTCGAGCCATCCCTCGAGTCCGACGCCGTTCTTGACGACGAGCTTGGCGGCCCCGATCGCCTGGATGTCGGCGGGGGTGGGCTCGTAGTCGTGGGGATCGACGTTCGGCTTGATGATCTGGGTGATGCGGACGGCGTCGCCGCCGACGTTGCGCGTGAAGTCGGCGACCTCGGGCGTCGTGGCGACCACGGTGATCGTGCCGCGCTGCGCCGCCGTCGAGGTGCCGGTGTCGGCACCGCAGCCGGCGGAGGCGCCGATAGTCGCCATCGCCAGGACGGTGCCGAGCATACGGATGGGTAGGTTCACAACCGCTCCTTGCTCATCGGATGAACGAAACGGTAGTCATTTCCAATAAGCTCGTCCAGCTGTCGGGTGCGCATATCAGCACCCGTGCAACTCTCCTGCCTCAGCCGACGGGCGAGGCCCGTGTACGGTCAGCCGGCCGATCTGCCGAGCCGGCCGCGGCAGATGAGCCAGGCGAGGACCACGGACATCGCCGGTATCAGGGCGGCGACGTTGTGCCATGCGATGTAGGCGGTGGCGGTGGCGAACGCGGCGGCGGGGTACAGGGCGACGACGAGGCCCCGCGCCGTCTGCCCGTCGGGGGGCCGGCCGCCACCACGGCGGCGCAGCAGCTCGCCGATGCCCATACTGAGCCCCGTCCAGGTGCCCGTGATGTAGGTGGTGGCGACACCGGGTAGGCGCAGCCGGGCCGCGATGACGCTCTGCATCCCCATCGCGGTGCCGGCGAGAGCGATGAGCGCGTATCGCGGCGCGCCGTCGGGGCGGCCGGTCAGCAGGTGCCACCACACCGCCGCGGCCAGTAGCAGCCACACCTCGGCGAGCAGCGCCGCACGGACGTGGCGCGGTCGGGGATTCTCCGGCAGCGCGGCACCGAGGGCCACCGCGGCCAGCACGTACGCGCCCAGCGCGGTCGCGGATCGACTGAGGGCGGGCCAGTCACCGGTGGCGGCACCCAGGCCGAGCAGGACGGTGTTGCCGGTCATGTTGGCCGGGAAGACGTGGCCGAGACCGAGGTAGCTCAGCGCGTCGGTGCCGGCCGCGGTCACGGTGAGCGCGCTGATGAGAAGATTCTGCCGGCCCCGGCCCGCACTCATACCAGGTCTTCGGCCTCGGCGCGGTCACGCGCCACGGACGCGAGGCTGCCGAGATGCGGGCTGGGGCGGTCCGTCCGCACCGTGCTCGACCCCCTTCCCGGCCGGCTGCGACCGCTCCGGCGAGCGCTCACCCCGGTCTAACCCGTCCCGTCGAACGGCGGTAAGTGAGTGCCACCGGTAGCGGACGGCGGCACTCGCCGGACCGGGCGAGCACCCGCGCGGACGGGCATGGCCGCCACGGCTCGGTCGGTGGCTGGACCAGGGCGGTCAGCCGTGACACCGCGGCGTCTCGTACCCGGCCGGCCCCGGAGGGATCAGCGAGAGCCGCAACGGCGGAGCTTGCCAGGCGACCGCCGCGGCCCGCACTGTCCGGTAAAGCGTCGCGCCCGTCGTCCGCGGTGTCTCACCATGGAGGAACGCGACCAGGTCCCGCTGCACCCGGCTGCGGTCGAACGCGTCCCCGTGTACGCCGACCACCAGGATGAACGGCACGTCCAACCGGTTGCCCGGCCGATCGGCGAGGGCATCGCTGAGCGTCACGAACGCCACCGTGCGTACCCCCGGAACGGGACAGAACATCTGATCGCGGTAGCGCTGTGGGTTGGCCAGGAGCGAGTGGATGAGCGGTTCGTCGATGCTGATCGGCAGGCCGCTGGACCAGCTGGCGACCGTCAGGATCGCCCGCAACTGGGCGCCCGCGGCCAGTCCCCAACCGTGTCCGTCACGGGCCGGTGGGAAGGCGGCTGCGGCGGGGTTGGGCACTGGGCTGAGCAGAACGACCGCGACCACGGCCGGGTGCGGACGAGTCGCCAGGTAGGTGCGGACGACGAGGGTTCCCTCACTCTCCGCGAGCAGGGCCACCGGCTTGCCGGTGCGGGTGTGCACCTCGGCGACCTGGGCGTCGAGCAGTTCCGCGCTGGTCTCCAACGACTGCTGGGTCTGCTGTGCCCGATACGGCAGCGGCCGCCCGCCGGCGTCGAGGCCGGCGTAGGAGAACATCTCGAACGGGATGCTGTCGGTGATGTGCTGGCCACCGACCGTTGACGATCCGTCGCCGACGGAGTCGTAGCCACCCACGAAGATGAGCGCCTGAGGCGGCCTGCCGCCGGGGCCGACGGCCAGGGGAGGCGGCGGTTGCTCGGCGGCCTGGACAGCGGTCCTGGCCACGAACCCGGCCGGGGCGATGCCGAGCAGCAGCCCGACGGCGACGATCGGGGCGGCAGGGACCCGGACCAGCCGGATGCGTGCCGCCAGCACCACCGCGAGCAGACGCCGCCAGAGCCAGCCGTTCACGATTCCGGCGACAGCGGCCAGCACGATGGGAAACGGGCCCGGCACGGCGGACAGGAGCACGGCGGCGACGGTCAGGATCAGGAACGACACCGCGGCCCAGAGCGCGGCGGCCGGCGGCGGTAGCCCTCGCCACCAGTCGGGCACCAGGCCGGCCCGCTGCACGACGAGGACGAGCACGAACACCACACCCACGTCGGCGATGAAGAGCCAGGACAGCGAGGTCGCGTTGACCGCCACCGACAGCGCGGCCCAGGGCAGCAGGAAGACGGTCAGTGCGGCGATGCCCGTGATGCTGGTGACCAGGGCCCGGCCCACCGTCGGTCGCCGTCCCGCCTGGTTCGGCCAGGCGAGCAACACGACGGCGGCGGTCCACACACCGCGCGCCACCACCGCGGCGAGCAGTTCCCCTGCGAACTGCGGCCACGAGTGGTGATAGACGGAGATCCATCGCACGTCGTGAAAGGTCGCGAAGGGGGGTGGCGCGCTCGCCTGTGGAGCCAGCCCCACCGCGGACCGGAGGCCGAAGTGGGTCGACAGCACCGCTTCCAGCAGCGGTGGAAGCGCGGTCAGGGCCAGAAGTGCCAGGAGGCGTACGGACGTCGATCGCAGCACGACCACCGCGCGACCTCCTGCTCACCAGGCGCGCCGCAACCCCGAACCCGGGCCGCTCAGGTGCGGATGGACAGCATGTTATCGGCTGCCCCCTGCCGGCTCCGGCGTTTCGCCGGATGTGCGGGCGTCACGGCATACTCGTGCCGTGACGTTGCTCTGCGAACCGTACCTGCTCGACCCGCAGCCCGACGGTGTCCACGTGCTGTGGCACACCGAGCGCGTCGGCCGGTGCCAGGTCGTCCTGGCCGGCCCGGACGTGCCGCAGATGACCGAGGAGCAGGCGTACGCCGCCGCGACCGGCCCCGTCGATCCGGGCGGCGGGTGGCGCCGGTTTCCCGCGCAGACCCGGCCCCTGTCGCGGATGCGGGAGGACGCCGAGTCCTCGGTGCCGGGCCGGACGTACTCCGGGGTGGCCCGGCGCCCGGTGCACCGGCACCTGGCCCGGGTCGGCGGACTGCCCGCCGGGCGTACGCCGTACCGGGTGGTGTCGATCGACGACGACGGGCGGGCCGAGGTCACGTCCAGCTACAGCCTGGCCCCGGCGGTGGCGTCGGGCAGACCGGTCCGGCTGTTGCTGACCAGCGACCACCAGCTCATGCCGATGGTCCCCGCGAACCTGGCCAAGGTCGGCGAGACGGCGGGCAGCGCCCTCGACGGCGTGCTGATGGCCGGCGACATGGTCAACGTCCCGGACCGGGCCAGCGACTGGTTCGACAGCACCCGTCGGCCGGCCTTCTTCGCCAGCTTCGCCGGCCGGGCGGCCGGCCGCTGGCCGGGTGCACCGATCCTGCCGAACACCCCGCTCTACCCGTCCATCGGCAACCACGAGGTCATGGGACGCTGGGCGGAGACCGCCTCGCTGGAAGAGCAGTTCAACGACGCCCGTCCCGGTGAGTGGGACGTCACCAGCTACGAGGAGCTCTTCCCGGTGCCGCGCAGCGACGCGGGCGGGCCGCGCTGGTGGTCGCGGACGATCGGCGACGTCCATCTGATCAGCCTCTTCGCCACGACCATCTGGCGGTCACCCAAGCCGATCGGACGGGGCAAGTTCCAGGAGGCGGCCCAGGACGTCGACCATCCGCAGCGGTGGGGGCACGGCCAGTTCATCTTCGAACCGATCGCCCGCGGCTCGGCGCAGTACCGCTGGCTGGCGAACGAACTGGCGTCGCCGGCGGCCCGGTCCGCCCGGTACCGGGTGGTGATGTTCCACCACCCGAGCCACGGGCTCGGTCACCACTCCGCACCGCCGTTCACCGATCCGGTGCCGACCGTCCGGCCGGGCGGGATCACCTACCACTATCCGCTCGGCGACGACTACATCCTGCGCGACGTCGAGCCGCTGCTCGACGAGGCGCGGGTCCACCTGGTCCTCAACGGACACTCACACGTGTGGAACCGGTTCCGCAACCCGGCCGGCGTGCACTGGCTGGAGACCTCCAACGTCGGCAACAGCTACGGCGCCTACGACGTCACGTCCGGTCGGACGCGAGAGCTGCCCGACGGGTACGTCCAGCAGGGCGACCCGGGAGGGTTGGCCGCGATCGTCCCCACCGTCGCGCCCCTGACCGGGCCCGACGGCGCCGCCCTGCCGTACGTGGCGAGCAATGAGATCACCGTCTTCACGCTGCTGGACACCGCCGACGGGCTGGTCCGCTCGTATCGCTTCGACACCGTCGATCCGAACGCCGCGCCGGTGCTCTTCGACGAGTTCGCCCTCGACGGGCCGTAGCCGTCCGCCGCCGTCGGTCACGGCCCGGCCCGCGCGGTTCGGCGATCAGCGGGGATACCGCTCGTTATGGTCAATTGGGCCGGGAATAATTCCAGCAGGAGCGGGAAGGCCCTGGCATGGCCATTTCGGGCGGCCGTGGCAGAGAGCCGGGCCACTTCGCCGGTCGCCTCGGCCGGGTGCTGCCGGCCGTGCGGCGCTTTCTGGCTACCCGGCAGCTGGCCGCCATCGCGCTGCTTGCCGCCCAGGGTGGTCTCGCCACCGCCGTTGCGTGGATCATCGCCTCGGACTTCCTCGGCCAGGACGCGCCGGTCTTCGCGCCCGTGGCCGCTCTCGCCACGATCGCCTCGGCCACCGGGCAGCGTGCCAGGCAGACGGTGGAGTTGCTCGTCGGTGTGGGGTTGGGCATCACGGTGTCCGACGCGTTGCTCTATTTCATCGGCAGCGGGGCGTGGCAGATCGCCGTGGTCGTCTCCAGTTCCATCGGGCTCGGCCTGTTGGTCGCCGGCCGCAGCGGCGCCCTGGTCAGTCAGGCCGGCGCCACCGCCACCCTGTTCGCCACGCTCGCCGGCAACCAGCGCAGTCTCGAGTTACCTCGGATCATCGATGCCGCCGTGGGCGCGTCGATCGGCTTCCTCGCCGTGGCGCTGTTGCGGCCCTTCGACCCGTTGCGGGCCGTCGACCGGGCCGCCAAGCCGTTCTTCACCGATCTGGCCGCCGCCATCCACACCACCGCACAGGCCCTCGCCGCCGGCGATCGGGACCTGGCCGTGCAGGCTATGGGCCGCCTCGCCACGATCGACGTGGACGCCGCACGCCTCGACGAAGCCCTGCGCGGCGCCGAGGAAACCGTCAGCATCGCCCCTTGGTGGCACCACCGGCGCCGCCGCTACCAGCAGTACCGCGCAGCCGTCGACCAACTCGGTGCCTTCACCACCGATATTCGGATAATGGCTCGCCGCGTGGCCACCCTGCTCGAATACCGCGAACCCGTGCCGCCCCCACTGCACCAGGCCGTCGACGCTCTCGGCGACGCCTTGACCCACCTCCACGGCGAATGCACTGCGGCCCGAGCATCGGGGCAGACGCGCCGGGCGGTTCTCGAAGCCGCACGCCTGGCTGGATACGCCAGCAGACACCAGACATGCACCTTCGGCGAGACCGTCATGCTGCAGATCCGCAGCGCGGCCAGCGACCTGCTCCGCGCCGCCGACATCACCCCCGAGGAGGCCAACCACCTCGTCCGCGACGCGGCCACCAGACCCGACAGCCCCCGGTGAGCCGGTCGACACGGTCCGGCCCACTACCCGCCTGGATCGGTTGGCCGAGTCGAGCCTCGGGTGGACCGGCGGATCGCCGTCCTGGCGACTGTCAGGGCGGGGTGGGATGTTCGCCGGGGTGGCGGTGCGAGCGTCTGGTGTCGGCGGCGGCGATGACGAGCAGGACGACGGCGGCGACGCCGGAGACCGCCAACGGTGGGGTGAGGGTCAGCGGGACGATCAGGGCCAGGAGAGCGACGACGCCGGCCGGGCGGGGCAGCGAGACCCGGGCGTAGACGACGTATTCCAGCACGGAGCGGCCGACGAGGAAGACGGCGGGCCCGGCGAGGATGACAGCCGACCAGGTGGGCGGGGTGTGCACGGCGGGGTGCTTCTCGACCAGATCGTGTCCCACACTCGTGGTGATGATCCCGAAGATCATGATCAGGTGTGCGACGCCGGCGACGCGCCCGGCGCGGGCCGGGTCCGACGCGGCCAGGACGGCGTCGTCGACCAGTTGACCGGCGACGTGGAAGTACAGGCGCCAGAGCAGGACGGTGGTCAGGAACGCCAGGGTCAGTGCGGTGATCCGGTACGGGCTGGCCGGTACCTGGGTGAAGGTGACGCCCACGGAGAGCAGCGGTTCACCGAAAGAGATCATCAGCAGTTGTTGGTAGCGTTCGGCGAGGTATCGGGCGGCCGTCGCCCACAGGTTCTCGAAGCCGGCGCCGAGCCGGGGCACCGGCCAGCCACCGGCGTTCGCGCCGAACTCGGCCAGGAGCGCCGAGGCCCACAGCGCCGCGCGGACGGGCCCGGGCAGGAACGCGCCGACCAGCCACGGGACGGAAACGACCGAGTACCAGCAGAAGGCCCGCAGATAAGCGGTACGCACCGCGGGCACCGCGGCGAGGAGGCCGGTCGCCAGGGTTCGGCCGGCCTGCATGACGATGTAGGTGCCCGCGAAGGCCACGGCACGCCCGTCGAAGGCCCACGACACGCTGACGCCGAAGACCAGCACACCGAACACGCTGCCGATGACGCACCCCTGCACCGCGGGCCGTCGCGGATCGAACCGGGCGGTGATGTACGCGGTCAACGTCCAGACCCGCATCAGTGGCAGGAACAGCAGCAGGCTCTGCCCCAGCAGCACCCAGCCCGAAGCGCCGGACCCCTCGGCCAGCACGTCGAACGCCTGTGCGACCAGCCGGCTGAGGATGAACACCATGGCCAGGTCGAAGAAGAGTTCGACGAACGTCGCCTGCTCCGCCGCGCCCTTGCGGAGCAGGGAGCCCCGGTCCCAGCGGGCAACGTTCCTCGTCACCACCCGGGTAAACCCAGGCGTGGACGACGAAAACCTCGAAGTCGAAGTCAGAGCCGGGCCGTGGCCCAACGGGGCGTGCAACCATGGCGTCGCCCGGGGCCAGCTCGTTGATCTCCAGGAAGAGCCGGGTGTTCATGCTGTTTCCTTCGCTGTCGGGATCAAGACGCCGACAGGAGGCAGCCGGACATGAAGGGCAGATGAAGATCAGCGGCCGGTGTGTTCCACTGCCGGCCGAGGACGGGACGGGGGCGCGGGTGCGGATTCTGGTCGTGGAGGACGAGCGGCGGCTGGCCGGCATGCTCGCCCAGGGGCTGCGCGAAGCCGGACACGACGTCGACATCCGGCACACCGGCTCCGAAGGACTGCTCGCCGCGGCCACCGGCAGGTACGACGCGGTGGCGCTCGACATCATGCTGCCCGGCCTCGACGGCACACAGGTCTGCCGCACCCTGCGCCAGCACGGCAACCACGTACCCGTGCTGATGCTGACCACCCGCGGGGAGGTTCCCGACCGGGTCGCCGGCCTGGACGCCGGCGCCGACGACTACCTGGCCAAACCGTTCTCCTTCGACGAACTCCTGGCCCGGCTACGCGCCCTGTACCGCCGCTCCGCCCTCCCACAGCCGTCCGAGGTCCGCGCCGGCGACCTGCTGCTCGACCCGCCCCGACGGCGGGTGTTCCGCGGCGAGGCGGAGATCGACCTCTCCGCGCGGGAGTTCGACATCCTCACGCTGCTGATGGCCCGGGCGGGGGAGTGCCTGACCCGCTACCAGATCCTCGACGAGGTGTGGGACGGCGAGACCGACCTCCGATCCAACGTCATCGACGTCCACATCGCCACCCTCCGCGCCAAGGTCGACAAACCGTTCGGCCGGCATGCCATCGAAACCCTGCGCGGCGTCGGCTACCGGCTCCGCCCCGACGGTGGCTGACATGCCGCGACGTCGCCGACGGGGTTCCGGGTGGGGCCGGCTGCCGCTGCGGGGCCGGCTGGTCGCCGGCTTCGCCGCCGCGATGCTGGTGGTCCTCGCCGGCGCGGGGGCCTTCGTCTACCTGCGCGTCCGGTATGCCCTTGACCTGCGTCTCGACCAGGACCTGGCCACCCAGTCGGCGCAGCTGACCACCGCCGCGCGCGCCGGCACGCCACTGGCCGCCGCCGCTCGGACCGGTCCGGGGGAGTACTGGCAACTCCTCGACGCCGCCAACCACGTCCTCGCCGCCAGCCCCGGGCTACCCGCCGGCTCCCTGCTCACCCCCGAACAACTCGACCGCGCCCTGCGCCAGCCGGTCCGGGCCGACCGGGGCACCCTGTTGCCCATCAGCCCGCGCCCCCTGCGCCTGTACGCGGCCCCCGTCCGGCCCGGTACCGCCCCGGCGGCGGGCCAGCCCGCGGTCACCGTCGCGGCAATCCGCCGCGACCAACGCGACGAGGCCCTGCGGGAACTCATCGGCCAACTCGCCCTGGCCAACCTCGCCGCCCTCGCCATCGCCTCCCTGGTCGGCTACCGCCTCGCCCGCGCCGCGCTCGCCCCGGTCGAGCGCTACCGGAGCGAAGCCGCCCGGATCGCCGCCGGCGCCACCCGGGTACGCCTCGCGGTCCCCGCCACCGGCGACGAGGTCGCCCGCCTCGGTCGCACGCTCAACGACATGCTCAGCGCGCTGGAGGCGGCACTGGATCGGGAACGGCAGTTCATCAACGACGCCAGCCACGAACTCCGTACCCCGTTGACCCTGCTCGCCACCGAACTGGAACTGGCCCTGCGCCGCCCTCGCACCACCGTCGAGTTGGAACAGACCCTGCGTGACGCCGCTGCCGACACCGCCGATCTCATCGCCCTCGCCGATGCCCTGCTCACCATCGGCACCCAGCCCGACCAGGACGAAACAGCCCCCACGGTCGACGTCACCGACCTGCTCACGGCCACGGTCGACCGCTACCGGACCCGCACCGGCGCCGACCCCGCCGCCCTACACAGCCGAGCCGAGCCGGGCCTGACCGTGCGCGGGGACGCCAACCGTCTCGGCCGGGCTCTGACCAACCTGCTCGACAACGCCACCCGCTACGGCGCACCCCCGATCACCGTCGCTGCCAGCGGTGTCGGCAGCCTGGTCCGGATCACCGTGCACGACGACGGCCCCGGAATCGACCCGGCGTTCCTGCCACACGCCACCGAACGCTTCCGCCGCGCCGATCCGGCCCGCACCTCGCCCGGCGCCGGCCTCGGCCTGTCGATCGTCGACGCCATCGTCCGTGCCCACCACGGGGAACTACGCCTCTGCTCCGCCGGTGCCCACCAGCGCGTCAACCCCCGGTACGACGTGCCGTGCGAACACCCGCCGCACGGCACGACCGTGACCGTGCTCCTGCCCGCCGCGCCTCACTGAGGTCAACGGAGCGGGAGCTCGTCCCCGCCCGGTACTCACTCGCAGAACACCTGTACCTTCGCGTCGGGCTGGTCGACGTCGACGGTCATCTCGTCGAGATGTTCGATCAGCTCCTCGATGTGCTGCGGTTTCAACTGCGTGAGGTCGATCGGCACACCCGACTTCGTCAACTCGTCGTTGGCCTGGCTGAGCGCCTGCGGTGGGATCAGGCTGGCCAGCCGCACCCCGGCCCGCAGCAGTTGCAGCGGCACCCGCACGTTGACCCGGCCGGGTCCGTCGCCGCCGAAGTTGTCCGCCGAGTCCACCACGACCCGTAGGTATTTCGGCCGAGGCTTCTGCTGCGGCTCGGCGTCGGGCGACGACGGGTCGGGCTGGTTCCGCTCCAGAGCTGTGATCAACCGCTCGGCCTCATCCGCGGTGATCTTTCCGTCGGCCAGCATCTGCAGGATCTGCCTGCGCTGCTCACTCATGATGGCTCCATTCCTACCTGATGTTGACCAGCACGGCTGTGCGGCTCTGCTCGATCTCGATCCGGGTGCCGCGCAGTGCGCACAGCAGCCCCCAGCCGGCGCCGAGCGCTCGGACCAGGTTGACCCGCCAGATCAGGCAGGCGACCGCCGCCGCCACCAGCGCGAGCAACAGCACCGGCGACAGGATCAGCAGCACCGGGAGGATCGGGATCCAGAGCCGTACCCGCCGACCTCGTCCGTTACTGACCCGTACGCTCACCAGCTGCGGCATCATCTCGGTCCCTCCAACTCCCGCAACGCCTCCTGCGCGCTGATCTCGCCCCGCTGCAGTCGGTCGATGACGTCGGCCCGCGACGGAGCCGGATCGGTGTCGACGAAGTCGAGCCCCTGCGCGATCCGGTTGAGCCGGGACTTGATCGTCGGATAGCTCACCCCGAAGATCCGCTCCATCTCCTTGATCGAGCCGTGGCAGCGGACGAACGCGGTGACGAACACCTGGTCCTCGACGCCCAGTTGGGCGAGTTGCGGGGGCTCGAACTCGCCCTCGATGGCGACGCCCCGAGCGGTCAGGCGCACCCGCTCGACCACGAACGGCTGGCCGCCCGTGAGGTTGGTCAACTCCTGCCAGTCCATCCGGTGCTCCGATCACCCACATTCGGCTTCGATGTTTAAGTTGTACCTTGATTTTCTTGAGCAGGCAAGCCCAAGGCCTTGATTTTCTTGATTCGCTGAGTTGATTCGTTCAGTCAAAGGTCACGGCTGGCCTGGCCGTGGGCATCGGCGGCTGAGATGATGCGATCGTGGCTGACGACGGCGGTTATCTGCTCGACAACCAGCAGGCGGAGGCGGGCGAACGCTTCGACGCCCTGGCTGCGCTGTTCAACCCCGCCACGTTTCGGCACATCGACGCGCTCGGCATCACCGAAGGCTGGAGTTGCTGGGAGGTCGGCGCGGGAGGCACGAGCACACCGTCCTGGCTCGCCGAGCGGGTCGGGCCGACCGGGCACGTGCTCGCCACCGACATCGACGTCTCGTGGATGACCGCCGACGCGGGCTACGAGGTCCGCCGCCACGACATCGGCGTAGATCCACCGCCGGGAAAGGGTTTCGACCTGGTGCACGCGCGCCTGGTCCTCGTACACGTTCCCCAGCGGGCCGCGGCGCTCGCCGCCATGGCCTCGGCGCTCCGGCCCGGCGGCTGGTTGCTGCTGGAGGAGGCGGACCCGATGATGCAGCCGCTGGTCTGCCCGGACGAGTCAGGCCCGGCCCAGCGGCTGGCCAACAAGCTCAAGCGCGACTTCCGTACGCTGATGGCCCAGCGTGGTGTCGACCTGTCCTACGGGCGCACGCTGCCTCGGTTGCTACGCGACGCGGGACTGGCCGACGTCGAGGCCGACGCCTTCTTCCCGATCACCGGCGCCTCCTGTGCCCTGCTGGAAGAGGCCACGGTGCGGCAGATCCGCCACCGGCTGACCGTCGCCGGCCTGGCCACCGACGAAGAGATCGACCAGCACCTCGGCAACATCGCGGCAGGGCATCTCGACCTCGCCACCTCGCCGATGATCTCGGCATGGGGCCGGAGACCTGCCTGAACCGTCCGGAGGCCCGCAAGATCGGATTCCGGAATCTCGGTGGAGCGGTCGAGTCCCGGTCGGTAAGGATCAGGGTGTGCCTGTTCCCGTCCGTCAGATCCGCGCCCGCTACTCGGCCGACACCATCACCGTGTACCAGGCGTATCCTCCGCAGATCGCGCTGCCGGCGGTGGCGGCCGGCCGTTTCGTGACCCCCTTCAAGCGGGACCGGATGACGTGGATCAAACCGTCTTTCCTCTGGATGATGTACCGCTGCGGTTGGGCCACCAAGCCAGGGCAGGAGCGCGTGCTGTCCATCGACATCACGCGGGAAGGATTTGAGTGGGCGCTGGCGCGGGCCTGCCTGAGCCACTACGACAGGGACCTGCACGGCGACCAGGCGACCTGGTCACGGCAACTGAAGACCAGCCCGGTTCGAGTGCAGTGGGATCCCGAACGGTCCCTGCATCTGACGGCGTTGCCGTACCGGTCACTGCAGGTCGGGCTGTCCCGCGAGGCTGTCGACCGGTACGTCGACGACTGGGTCGTTGCCATCACCGACATCACCCCGACGGTGCTGCAGGTCCGAGAGCTCCTGCGCGGCGGCGACAAACAGGCGGCGGCAGCTCGACTGCCTGTCGAGCAGGTCTACCCGCTGCCGGATCGGACCGCCGCCGGCCTCAACGCCAGCCCGGACGTCACCACCGGCGAAGCGCCGGAGCCGGACGGGACGAGGGGGAGGGTGGGTCCCTAGTCCCGTCCGGCGAGGGTTGGCCGTGCGTCCCCGGCCGTCCCCTCGTAGGTCAGCGTTGGTCCGTTGTCCGCCGTTACAGCCACGGGTGGTGGCTGCGGCAGGGCAGGGCGAACCGGCCGCCGTCCGGCACGCTCAGAACCAGCGCGGCCAACCGGTTCGCGTCACCCGGCGCCGCCGGGTGACGAGGCCGGAGGCCCCGACGAACTCAGGCGAAATAGCGCAGCCAGACGTAGGCCCAGGCCACGATGGTGGTGACGGCGGTGGTGACGATGCCGTACCTCGTGAACTGCCAGAAGCCGATCGGCTGGCCGGCGCGGGCGGCCACCCCGAGCACCACCACGTTGGCGCTCGCCGCCACCGCGGTGCCGTTGCCGCCGAAGTCGGCGCCGAGGGCGAAGGCCCACCACAGCGGCTGCATGGCGGCGGGGTCGCCGCTCTCCGCCACGATGTCCTCGACGATCGGCGCGGTGGTGGCGACGTACGGGATGTTGTCCAGGAACGCCCCGAGGACGGCCGAACCGAACAGCAGCGAGGACGCGGCCGCGAAGTAGTCGTCGCCGACGGCGCCCACCACCCAGTGACCGACGGTGTTGATCACCCCGGTCTCGACCAGCCCGCCGACCATGATGAACAGCCCCATGAAGAACACCAGCGTGGACCACTCCACCTCGGGCAGGAACTGCTCCGGGGTGGCGCGGGTGACCAGCACCATCACGCCGGCGCCGAGCAGGGCCACGATGGCCGGTTCGAGGTGCAGGACGGTGTGCAGTGAGAAGGCGGCGATGACCAGGCCGAGGACGGCCAGGCAGCGCACCAGCAGCCGGCGGTCGGTGATGGCCTCGCGCTCGTCGAGGGCGATCACCTCGGCGACCCGCTCCGGGTGGTACTCGAAGGAGCGCCGGAACAGCCACCGACACATCACCACGAACACGACGAACGCCACGGTGACCACCGGCGCCATGTGCACCAGGAAGTCGTTGAAGGTGAGACCGGCTCGGCTGGCGATGATGATGTTCGGCGGATCGCCGATCAGCGTGGCGGCGCCGCCGATGTTCGACGCGAGTGCCTCCGCGATCAGGTAGGGGACGGCGGAGACGCCCAGCTTGTCGCAGACCAGCAGGGTCACCGGCGCCACGAGCATGATGGTGGTGACGTTGTCCAGGAACGGCGACGCCACCGCCGTGATGAGCATGAGCATCACCATCAGCCGGTACGGCCGGCCCCGGGCCTTCTTCGCGGCCCAGATCGCCAGGAACTCGAACAGGCCGGTCCGCTTGACGATCCCGACGATGATCATCATGCCGAGCAGCAGGAAGATGACGTTCCAGTCGATGCCGGCGTGTTCGGAGAAGAAGACGTCTTTGCCGGGGACCAGGCGTAGCAGTGCCATCAACCCGGCGGCGGCCAGCACCACCGCGACCCGGTGGACCTTCTCGGTGGCGATGAAGAAGAACGCCACCGCGAAGATGACGATGGCGGCGACGGCGCTCATGGGCGGCCCCCTGGCGGTCCGTCGGCCATGGTGTGGCAGGTCGCGTGCGGATGGGGATTCGGTGTCCAGCAATGCGCTGATGGCGGTACGGGCAGCGTGACCCGTACCGCGAACGGGCGGTACAAAACAGCCTCCGAAGACAGTGACGCGCCGCCGGCCAGCGGGCGGCGGTGAATGGGTGACGTCGAGCGTTAGCGCGTCACGGAGGCGGGTGGACCCCGGCACGCGAGGGTGACCGGGGCGCGCGAGGACACCGCGGCGGTCCCCGTGGCGGGGAGGACGACGAGGTAGCCGATCGGGTCGAGGTGGGCCCGGGGCGGCAACACCGCCAGAGGTCCACCGCCGCCGTCACCGCTGTCGCCGTACGGCGGGTCGCAGGTGCCCGACGGCGTCCAGGCGGCGGTGCCCGCGGAGAAGGTGACGCCGGTGGCGGTGGCGCCCGGCGCGGAACGCGGCTTCACCTGGAACGCGTCGCCCGGCCTCAGCTCCGGCGCGGCGCTCATTCCGATCAGCAGCATCCCGACGCCGGTGACCACGGCCAGCGCGATCGCCAGGGCCCATGCCGCGGACCGGTGACGGTCGCTCTCCTGGCGGACCCTCATCGCGGCACCTCCCAACGGTCGCATCCTGGCGCGGGTAACGGCTTGGGCACGAAAGTCTACCGAGTGCGGCCATCGCCCCTTGAGATTCCGCCGGCCGCGCAGAGGTGACGGGCCCTCGTGCGGTGGGTGGACCGCTGCCCGACAGGTGCATCGCCGGCGGCGGATCGTGCGCGCCGAGCCTGTCGGGTGGTTGTAGGGTCGACGCTCTACCCGGCCGGAGGGCGGCGGCAGGACATGCGGGTGGCGACCGCGAGCGTGGCGGCACGGATCGGCCGCGCGAACGAGGACTTCACCGGTGCCGTACCGACGGCGGCGGTGCTGGTCGACGGCGCCGGCATCCCCGGCACCGGATCGGTCTGCCGGCACGGCGTGGCCTGGTACGCCGCCCGCCTGGGCGGCAGCCTCCTCGGCCTCCTGTCACTCGGGCGGGACGGCGGGCTTCCGGCGCTGCTCGCCGAGGCCATCGAGCAGGTGACCGACGATCACCGGGACACCTGCGACGTCACCAACCCCATCAGTCCGTCGGCGACCGTGGCCATCCTGCGGCTGTCCGACGGCCGCATCGAGCACCTGGTGCTCGGCGACTCGTTCCTCGTACTCGACAGAGCAGCCGCTGCGCCGCTCGTCGTCTCCGATCCCCGCGAGGTGATGATCAGCCGGGCGTACGAGTCCGCGCTCGGAGCGACCACGAAGGGCAGCGACGAGTACCACCGAGTCCTGCGAGACCTGCGCGCCAACCGGAATCAGCCGGGCGGCTTCTGGGTGGCCAAGGACGACCCGCGGGCGGCGGACGAGGCGATCACCGGAAGCTGCCCGACCTCCGAAGTGACCGGTGCCGTCCTGCTCAGCAACGGAGCCAGTCGCATCGTGGACCGGTTCCGGCTCGCCGACTGGCCGGAGGTCATGGCCGTCCTTGCGTCGGGCGGACCCGCCGAGGTCATCCGTCGGGTCCGGCAGGCGGAGGCGCGCCACGCGGTGGTGGCGGACGACGCGACGATCGCACACTGCACCGATCTCGGCGAGGCCTGACCGTCGGATTCTTGCCGTCCGCCTCGCTCCACGCGGAACGCGCCGTCCTGGCTCAGGCGACGCAGAACTCGTTGCCCTCGGGGTCGGTGAGCACGGTCCACTCGCCCCCGGGCTCCTTCACGTGCCGGACCAGCGTCGCGCCGTGCTCCCGCAGTCGGGCCACCGTCGCCTCCCGCTGACCTCGATCGGCATGGATGTCAACGTGGAATCGGTTCTTCCCCGCCTTCGGCTCCGGTACGCGGTTGAACAGCAGGCGTCGGCCCAGGCCGGTGCCGCTGACCGGGTCGAACGGGTCGTCGGGGTGCCGGACGGCGGCGGCGTCCCGCCAGAACAGTCGGCCCCGGAACTCGACGCACAGACTCTCCTCGACCGTCCCGGCGGCCAGCAGTCGCTCGATCAGCTTGCCGTTGTCCTCGATCTGATACCCCAACGCCTCCGCCCAGAACGCGGCTTGGCGGTGCGGGTCGCCCGAATCGATAACCAGTTTCCAACCGAGTGCCATGAGAGCTCTCCAAGATCCGCGCGGCCGGCGTCGGTCGCCGGCAGGTCGTGCTTCCAGCCTCCCGGATATAGCGGACAGGATCGTTCCGTGATCTGTGGAACGATGAGTGGGTGACCGTCGAGGCGACGACCGAGCGGGTGCTGCGGATGCTGGCGCTGCTGCAGCGGCGGGCGTCCTGGACCGCCGCCGAACTCGCCGCCGAGTTGGGAGTCACCGACCGTTCGGTGCGCCGTGACGTGGAGCGGCTGCGCGCGCTCGGCTACCCCGTGTACGCGACGGCGGGCGTCGGCGGTGGCTACCGGCTCGGCGCGGGCACCCGGCTGCCGCCGCTGCTGCTGGACGACGAGGAGGCGGTCGCGGCGGCGGTTTCCCTGCGGCTGGCGTCGGGCGGCACGGTCGCCGGGGCGGGCGAGGCGGCGCTGCGGGCGCTCGCGAAGCTCGACCAGGTGATGCCGTCCCGGCTGCGTGCCGAGGTGCGCGCGGTGCACGGCGCCACCGAGACACTGGTCGGTCCCGGGATCGAGATCGACGCGGAACTGCTGGTCACGCTCGCGCGAGCCTGTCGCGACGCCGTGCGGGTGCGGTTCCGGTACGCCGGTCGCGACGGTGAGGAACGCGAGCGCACCGTCGAGCCGGTGCGGATGGTGACCACCGGCCGCCGCTGGTACCTGATGGCCCGGGACGTCGACCGCGACGACTGGCGCACCTTCCGGCTGGACCGGATGCGCGAGGTGGTGGCGACGACCTGGCGCTTCCGGGCGAGGGAGCATCCGGACCCGGTCGCCTACGTGCAGCGGTCCGTGGCCGAGGCGCCGTACCGGTATCTCGCCCGGGTGCGGTTGCACGCCACGCCCGACCAGGTGCGGGAGTGGGTGCCGCCCCAGGTGGGGCGGGTCGAGGACGATGGCGACGGGTGGTGCGTGCTCGTCGTCGGCGGGGAGAACCTGGACTGGCTCGCCGCGCAGGTGGCCCGGCTGGGCTTCGACGCGGAGGTGCTGGAGCCTCCGGAACTGCGGGAGGCCGCCGCCCGGCTCGCCCGCCGCCTCGCGGCGATGGCCGGCACCGGCTGACGAACGTCCGCGACAAGCTGCGGCTCCGGCCCGTCCGGCCGGCCGGCTGGTAACCCGGCCGGCCCTCGCGACATCGCGCCAGGCGGGTCGGGCGTACGCCGGGTGTCAGCGCCGGTCGGCGACCATCACCCGGCTCTTGCCGAGCGACCTGTGGTGGCGGGTCGGGGTCGCCAGCGCCTTCGCCACCTGGAACAGGTCATCGTCGCGCGTGACGGTGTAGCCGTGCCGTCCGAGCAGGCTCGCCATCGCGGCGGGTGTCCAGGTCGAGCGCCACGGCTCGTCCGCCCAGACGCTGCGGCGGCGGGTGGACGCGGCCAGGGCCCGGGCCGCGAGGCGGCCGAACGTCGCGACCGTGGAGGGCAGCTGGAAGTTGACGATCAACCGGCTGTCCGGCGCCGAACAGGCGGCGACCGTGCTGACGGTGGCGGCGACCTCCGCCCTGGTCAGATATGGGACGACGCCCTCCCAGACCCAGGTCGTGGCCTGGTCGACCCGGTGGCCGGCGGCCGCGAGCGCCTGGTCCAGCCGGTCCCGGCCGAAGTCCACCGGAACGTACGTCGGCGGGGTGCCGGACAGGTCCGCGGCGCGGTCGCGCTTGTCCTGCTGCGAGGCGGGCTGGTCGACTTCGAAGACCGCCACACCGGCGAGTTCCGGTATCCGCCACGCGCGGCCGTCCAGTCCGGCGCCGAGCACCACCAGCTGAGGGCTGGGATCGGCGCGGATGGCGTCGTCGATGGCGACCGTCCGGGGTGCCATCAGTTCGGCGGCGGCCCGGACCGACTCGTAGTCGACTCGCTGCCGCCACTCCTGGGGTGCGGCACCCTCGCGTACCCGTTCGACGGCCTCCCGCTCGCCGGGACGCAGGAGGCGCGCGGCCGTCGGGTCGGCGAACCGGCCGGAAGCGATCAAGCCGTCCGCGGCGGCGCGGCCCTGGCAGACCAGAATCGCCGTACGGCTCGCCCGCAGCGTCGTGGACATCGCCCCAGGCTAGCCTCGCGTGGGCTCGGGGAGCGCTGACAAATGTCACGGCCCGAGATCGCGGTGGCGCTTCGACCGCCCGCCCGGTGTGGGGCGGACCTGCTCGCCGTCGGGGCGGGCACCGCATCCGTACCCCTTGCTATGAATCGACAAAACTCATTACATTGACCGGCGGGCGCCGCCCCAGGGCGGCTGCATGTCACGCCCGAGCCGGGCATTTCCCGTACGCATCGTCGCGTCGGCACGCGAGGTCTTCACAGCTCCGTACCGCCGGTCACCGGCCGGTGGTCCGCCCGAGAGGACCCCGATGAGGATCTCCCGCACCCGTTTCACCCCGCTCATCGCGGCCGCGGCCACCCTGGTCGCCGCCGCCGTCGTCATCCCGCTGGCCGCCGGATCCGCCACCGCCGCCCAGGGGTGCCGGATCGACTACCTGCCGAACGAGTGGTCCGGCGGCTTCACCGCCACGGTCCGCGTCGCCCCCGGCGACACCCCGGTCAACGGCTGGACGGTCACCTGGACGTACCCCGGTGACCAGCGGATCACCAGCGGCTGGAATGCCGTGGTCAGCCAGTCCGGCAAGACCGTCACCGCCCGCAACGCGGACTGGAACGGCAGCGTGCCGGCTGGCGGCAGCACCGAGTTCGGCGTCCAGGGCACGGCCAGCACGACCGGCCAGGCCCCGACCGGCTTCGCGCTCAACGGCGTGGCCTGCAACGGCGCGCCGGTCCCGACCACCGCTCCGCCGACGAACAGCCCGCCGCCGACGACCTCGCCGAGCGCTTCCACCCCGCCGACGACCTCGCCGAGCCCTTCCGCCCCGCCGACGACCAGGCCGCCCTCGCCCACCCCGACCCCGCCGCCGCCGGGCTGTGGCAGCGGGGTGCTCTGCGACGGCTTCGAGAACCAGACCGGGTCCACCCCGGCGGGTGACTGGAGCGTGGCCCAGCCGGACTGCTCCGGGACCGGTTCGGCCGTCGTGGACACCAGCACGGTCCACGCCGGCAGCCGGTCGATCCGGATCAACGGCGCGGGTGGCTACTGCAACCACGTCTTCGTCCGGTCCAACCGTGACCTCAGCTCGCTCGGCACGCTGCGCTACGGGCGGGTCTGGGTGCGGCACACCACCGCGCTCCCGGCCGACCACGTGACCCTGCTCGCCATGACCGACACCGCGGACGGCAACCGGGACCTTCGAATGGGCGGCCAGAACGGTGCTCTGCAGTGGAACCGGGCCTCTGACGACGCCACCCTGCCCGAGCAGAGCCCGGCCGGGGTGGCGCTGAGCGTGCCGCTGCCCACCGGACGCTGGTCGTGTGTGGAGTTCATGGTGGACGGGAACACCGGACAGTTGCGTACCTGGTTGGACGGAGCCGCGGTCGCCGGCCTCACCGCCGACGGCGTACCCACCCACGACATCGACGGGCAGTGGTACAACCGCACCTGGCGGCCCCGGCTCACCGACCTCAAGCTCGGCTGGGAGAGCTACGGCGGGGCGGCTGACACGCTCTGGTTCGACGACGTGGCGCTCAGCGCCAACAAGATCGGCTGCTGATCGGCCCGGGCCGGGCGATCCGTGTTCGGGTGGCCCGGCCCGTGGCCGATCATCAACCGTTCATCGGGGATTGCGGCCCGGTTTCCGTCCGGGGCCTGTACGGCGTAGCGGATCACCGCCAGACTGGGGCGCGATCGGAAACGACGCCGATCGATATATTGTCGCCTCAGGACAGGGAGGATCCCCTTGACCACGCTCGCGACCCCGCGTCCCGCCACCCGCGTACGCCGCGTTCTCGGCGCGTTCGCGCTACTCACGGCCATGGTCGCCACCGGGCTCGTCGGCCCGTCGGTGGTCTCCACCAAGCTTGCCGACCCGGCCCACGCCGCCGTCTACAGCTCCTGCACGATGACCCGCTGCGCGGACGCCCGCACCGCGCGCTCCGGCTGGTCCGGTAAGGGCTTCCCGACCAGCCGCGGCTGGTACTCCTGGAGCGGCGGGCAGTACAACTACGCCGGCGGCCAGTTCTTCAACCGTGAGGGTCAGCTCCCCGCCAACGCCACCTACTACGAGTACGACGTCTACCCGCGCGCCAACGGCGCCGCCCGTGACGCGTACCGGATCGTGGTCAACAAGAGCACCGGGGTCACCTGGTTCTCGCCCGACCACTACGTGAACTTCTACCGGATCTGACCGTGACACCATGTGGGTCGGGCCGCCCGACGGCCCGACCCGCCCGAGGCGTACTGGAGGGGGGAGGGACGGATGGCAGCCCAGCCGCACCCGCCGTCCTGGCTCGCGTTCGACACCGGAGCGCCGGCCGACCCGGGCGAGGTCGTCCTCGCCGGGACGGCGGCCCGCACCCGCGCCGGTCTCTTCGACGCGCTGGCCACGGCCCTCGCCCTGCCCGACTGGTTCGGGCGCAACTGGGACGCGCTCGCCGACGTGCTGGCCGACCGGCTCGACGCCGGCCCACTGGCCCTGGTCGTCAGCGACGCGGCGGAACTTCTGGCCGACGAGCCGCCCGCGCAGCTCGGCACCTTCCTCGACGTGCTGGGCGGGGTCGCCGCCGGTGGGCACCAGCCGCTGCGGCTGGTGCTGCGGGACCGGGCGCAACGGCTGCCCGCCGTGCGGCAGCGGATCGCGTCGGCTCTCGCCGGTGCCGCCGTCCCGCCCGGCGCTCCGGCCGTCCCACCGGACGACAGGCGCACCGACGGACCAACCCGACGGTGACCCCGCCCGCTCAGTTCGGCCGGTCGAGGATCGCGCTGAACCGCTCCTCGGCCAGATCGAGCTGGGCGAAGATGTGTTGCTTCACCGGTGCGGACAGCGGCGTGTCCGGCCGGGCGATGAGGTCCCGGAAGACCGGCACCAGCGGCCGGTACTTGGCGGCCGACCGGGCCACCTTCGGCCCGACCGTGTGGATCACACCCACCCCGTTGTCGGTGAAGTCCGACATCTTGATCACCCGGGCCCACGGCTCCCGGTCGAGGCTCGCCGCGACGTGCTCCCGGTACTGGACGTGCCGGTCGCGTCCCGGGTCGTACGCCGGGTTGGTGACCGCGCCGACCAGCCGGGCCACCCGCGGGCCGAACCGGTCGGCCAGCACGGCCAACGCCGCGGCCGTCGGATCGTCGCCGCCGGCTCCGGGCGGCTGCGCGGGGTCAGGCGCACCGAGCTGGCGCTGTCCCAGGTCGGCCAGCTCCACCGGATGGTCCTCCGCCGCGTCGTGCAAGAGGCCCGCCACGATCACGTCCACGTCCCGCACCTGATAGTGGTGCATCATGCGGATCGCCACCCGCAGCAGGTGGTTGAGGTACGGCTCGCGGACCCGCCGGTCGTCGCGGTGCAGCTCGGCGGCGAGGTCGAGGGCCGCGGTGAGTCGTTCCCGCGCGGCGGCGTCGAACGCCCGGATCTCCAGTCGGAACCGTGCCAGCAGTCCCGGTTCACCGTGGATCTCGGTGATCGCGTGCATCGGCATGGTGGCCAGGTAGGCGGGGAACTCCATGCGTTCCTTATAACTGATCTTCGCCGGCCGGCGGGACCCGCCGTCGGTCATCCGACGGCCGTCGCCGCCGAGGCGCGCGAACAGGCGTACGGCCGCAACCCGCGCCAGTACCGGCGGAGCGCCGGCCCGCCGGGTGACAATCGGCGGATGGACCGGGTGCTGAACCTGCTGGTGACGTTGCCGCCGGCCCTGGTCCTGTCCCTGGTCTTCCTGTTCCCGGCGCTGGAGGCGTCGACCTTCCTCGGGCTGGTCGTGCCGGGGGAGGTGGCGGTGCTGGTCGGTGGCGTGCTCGCCCACGAGGGGCGGCTGCCGCTGTGGGCCGTGATGGTGGCCGCGATCGCCGGCGCGGCCCTCGGCGACCAGGCCGGCTACCTCGTCGGCCGCCGGTACGGTCACCGGCTGCTCGACCGGGCGCCCCACCGGCTCGTCCGACCCGACGACGTACGCCGAGGGCTTGCGCTGATCCGTCGCCGGGGCTCCTTCGCGGTGGTGCTCGGCCGCTGGGTGGCGGCGCTGCGTGCGCTGGTGCCCGGACTGGCCGGGATGAGTGGCATGTCGCGCCGCGCCTTCACCGTCGCGAACGTCACCGGCGGCGCGCTCTGGGCGGTGACGGTGGCCGTGCTGGGCTACGTGTTCGGGGCGTCGTACCGGCTGCTGGAGCGGCGGCTCGGTTGGGGCGGCGAGGCGCTGCTGGCCCTGGTGGTGCTGCTGATACTGGTCCGGCTGATCCGGGCCCGCCGCGCGCGGAAGGCGTCCGCCGGGTTGTCCTGACTCGGCCCGGCACCGCCCGAGGGCGACCGCCTGCCCAGGTCGCCGGTCGCCAGGGCCAGGCGCCGCCAGCGGGACGTACCCGGGCCGGGCCGGCGCCCCGAGGGGACGCCGGCCCGGTCGCGGACGGTGGGTCAGCCGCTGATCTTCCCGGTGCCGGCCCCGGCGGTCACCGCGGACTTCACCGTGCTCGCGGCGTCCAGGGTGTACGCGTAGGGGATGGCCGCGACGCTGCCGGCGGTCTGCGGCGTGCCGGAGTTGACGAACACGTTGTTGCGCTGGACCAGGTTGCCGACGGGCGAGGAGCCCTCGCCGACGTGGGTGGGGTCGGTCATGTTCTCGAAGTAGTTCCCCTCGACCAGCACCCCGGCGTTGCAGGTGGTGGCGACGCCGTAGCTGTACGACGGGTTGGCGGTGTTCACGTAGTAGTTGTTGAACACGTGCACGGGGTTGCCGAACCGGACCCGCGGGTTGCGCTGGAAGCAGTTGCTGAACACGTTGTGGTGGTAGGTCACCTTCAGCTTGCCGGTGTCCTCGCCGGAGTTGCTGTCGCTGTGCCCGACCAGGGAGCACTTCACGTGGTCGTGCAGCCGGTTCCAGGAGGCGGTGACGAAGTTCGACCCGTGGGTGACGTCCAGCAGGCCGTCGTAGTAGTCGGTGCCGTGGCTGGTGTCGCTGGACAGGTCGTTGTGGTCGATCCAGATGTTGGTGGAGTTGTCGAGGTGGACGGCGTCGCCGTTGCCGACGCTCGCCGGCACCTTGGCGATGTTCAGGTTGCGGACGATGATGTTGCGCGCGTCACGCAGGTTGAGCCCGCAGCCGGTCAGCCCGGAGCCGGCGCCGACCCCGATGACCGTCTTGTTCGAGCCGACCCGGATCTCGGTCGAGCAGTTGAAGTTCCCGCTGACCCGCACGGTGGTCGCCGTGTCGCCGTTGACCGCGTTGGCCAGGGCCGTCGCGTCGGTCACCGTGACCGTGCCGCCGCCGGCCCCGCCGGTGGTGCCGCCGTTCTGGGTGGCCCAGCCGACCAGCCCGGTGGCGGGCGGCGGGGCGGAGGTCGGCGGTGGCGTGGGCGACCTGGTCGGGGAGGCGGTCGGTGACGAGGAGGTCGGCGGCGTGGTCGGGGTGCCGCCGACGCCGTCCACCGTGACGTCGTCGAAGACCGCGCCGGCGTACGCGGTGACCAGCACGATCCGGCCGGCGGAGTACGCGGTGTCGGTGCCGGAGGCGACCTGGGTGCCGTTGACGAAGCCCTTGATCGTGCTGCCGCTGGCCTCGATCCGCAGCGTGTACCAGGTGCCGGTGGACACGGTCAGCGTGGCGGAGCCGAGCACGGTGAGCTGGCTGCCGTTGACCATCTGGAGTTCGGCCCGGTTGGCGTTGGTCAGCGCCAGCCGGTACATCTTCGTGGCGCTGGTGGACCGGGACGCCAGCCCGACCAGCCGGTTGCTGCCGTTGAACGACAGCGGCTTGACCCGGGCCTGGACCTGGTAGTCGGTCCAGCTGGTCTGGCCGGCGAAGGCGCGGGCCAGCTCGCTGGTGTTGTTGCTCTGCTGGTACGCCGGGGTGCCGTCGGTGACCACCGACCAGTCCCCGCCGGACTTGGACCAGCCGTCGGCGTTGCCGTCGTCGAAGTTGTCGCCGAACAGGGTGGCCGCCGCGGCGTTGCCGGTCATCGTGACGGCGAGCAGCAGGGCGGTGAGGCCGGCGCCGGCTGTGGCCAGCGCCGCCCGGTGGTGGTGTCGGAGTCGCACGGTGCTTCCTCCTGTGGTGGTGGGTGTGGTGGGGGACGGGCGGCCGTGGGGCGGCCGCCGTGACCCGGGGCACCACGCGCGACGGGCGCGGGCCCGGGGGTCAGCGGAGTAGCCGGCCGGCGCCGGCGAGGATGTCGACGGCGGGCGGTACCAGGGGTGCCGGCAGGACGGGTGCGGCGCGCAGGGTGGGCGTCCAGCCGGCGTCGCCGCCGAGGTCCGGGTCGTGTGCCGCGTTGTACGCCCCGAGCAGGTCGACCGGCCGCACCGGGCCGTTGCCGCGGCGCAGCCAGCTGCCCCGCTCGGTCAGCGCCGTGCCGCCCCAGTCCCGGATCAGGTCGGCCGGGTCGATGTCGTCGGCCAGGGTGAAGAAGTTGTTCTCCGCGAAGATCGCGGACTGGACGCCGACGCCGAGGGCGTACTCGAAGCCGGGGCCGCGGAGGCGGTAGTGGTTGTTGTAAACGTCGACCTGGCCGAACCGGACCCGGGGCAGCCGTTGCAGGTCCCCGTCGAAGAGGTTGTGGTGCACGGTGACCTTGAGCCGGTCGACATCTGGCCCGACGGTGTTGGACGAGCCGATCAGCATGAGTTTGTCCCGGCCGGCGAACCGGTTCCAGGCGGCGGTGACCAGGCTGGCGGTGTGGGTGACGTCCAGCGACCCGTCGTGCACCTGGTAGGGGCGGCCGAAGTAGCTGGGCTGGCCGCTGTCGGGGTTGTCGCCGTCGGTGAAGGTGTTGTGGTCGACCCAGACGTGCTCGCTGCGGCGGACCGAGAGGTTGTCGTACTGGGAGTTCCAGTTCCCGGTGTCGCCGTCGGTGGGGGACCAGGCCGGGAAGCAGTCCCGGGCGTCGTCGAAGGCGAGGTTGCGGACGATCACGTTGCTGACCCGGTCGACCATCAGGGTCAGCCCGGTGAGCCGGGCGCCACCCAGCCCGATGATCGTGGTGTTCGAGCCGACGTTGATCTGGGTCTGCCGGGTCTGGTTGGCCACCGACCGGGCCCGGGCCTCCTCCAGCGGGCCGCTCGGATCCACCCGTCCCCACACACCCGGGTCGTACGCGGCGAGGTAGGCGTCGAGCGAGTAGCCGGGGTCGGCCAGACCGGCGCAGTCGAGCAGGGTGCCGTCGGGGCGTTCGAAGCCGTCGATGAGACCGTCGACGTAGACGATCTTTGGGGTGGCGTCGGTGGCGTTGCGGGCGTTGTCGCCGCCGAGCGCCGCGACCAGTTCGGCGCGGGTGCGCACGACGTGGATCCGGTCGGGGGCGGCGGCCGCGCCGCCGGTGGTGCCGGGGCCCTCGGCGGCCCATCCGTCGTTCGCCGGCAACGCCTGGCGGCCGAGCTGCCGGGCGGCCCAGGACAGTGCCGGTCCGGCCGGGGCGGCCGGCGCGGGTGTGGCGGCGGCGGTGATCGCGAGCGTGGCGGCGAGGAGCGCGGCGCCGACTGCTGTTGTTCGCATGACTCGTTCCGTCCTGTCAGCTTTCGATGGCCGATAGCTGCGACGGTAGAGTTATATATTTACAACAGTCAATGCGTATGATGTGCAGGTTTGTTGCAGTTTTCCCGTGCGTGCGGCGTCGCCCCGGCGGTACGCGGCGGGAATGGCGGTCGTCTGTCCGGATCGCCCCGGACCCGGCCGGGCCGGGTTTGCACTACCGTTGCGGCACCTCCCCGGCCAGCCCGTCCACCCGGTACGGCGGGACCGCCCACGGCACCCCCAGCTCCGACGGCAGCGCCCCGGACTTCGCCGCCCGGCGCAGCAGCGCGTTGACGCCCCGGACGCGCAGCACCCGCTGCGGAGCGTCGCCGACGGCGTCCACCAGGTCGCCGCCGAGCAGCGCCGGCTCGGGCGCGTCCCGCAGCGCGGTGAGCACCGCGGTGAACGGCGCGGTGCGCGCCAGCGGCGCGATCAGCGGCACCCCGGCCGCACGGTGGTCGAGCAGGTTCTCCAGCAGCCCCCGCCGGCCGGGCACCGGACGCGGCTCCGGCTCGCCCGGCAGCCACAGCCGGTCGGTCGGGTACTCCAGCACCGCCCGTCCCCGGGCGCCGGTGACCACCACCTCGCCGGCCACGAAGTCCTCGCCGGCCAGGGTGACCGCGGCCAGCACCGGTGGCCCGGTCCGCGGCGTCACCCGCAGCACGGCGGTGTCGTCCACCTCGATCGGCCGCACCCGGTAGCGCTCCACCTCGATCCGGTCCGGTGCGACCGGCGACCCGGCCACCGCCTCGGCGACCGCGAGGCACTGCATCACCGCGTGCGCGAGCGGGTTGGCGAGGGCGCCGTCGAGCACCGGCCGGCCGTCGAGGGTCCGTCGACCGGCCCAGGGGGAGCGGGCGTAGTAGGCGTCGGGGCGCTGCCAGGCGGCGACGGTGGCGATGCCGCCGACCGGACCGAGCCGGCCGGCGGCGACCGCGGCGGTCAGTTCGGCCAGCGCCGCCGAGCCGAGCGCCTGGAAGCCGACCTGCACGGCCCGGCCGGTCTCCGCCGCCGCGGCGGCCAGGATCCGGTGTTCGGCCAGGTCGAGCACCGGTGGCTTCTCCAGCAGCAGGTCCGCGCCGGCGCCCAGCGCGTCCAGGGCGATCGGCAGGTGGGTGTGCGGCGGGGTGCAGATCACCACGACGTCGGGGCGTACGGCGGCGAGCATCGCCCGATGGTCGGTGCCGACCGCCGCGTCCGGCGGGACCGGGGCGGCCGGCTCGTCCTCCAGCGGCCGGACGTCGACCAGACCGGCCAGGCGCAGCCGGCCCGCGGCGTGCAGCGCGGCGATCGCCCGCCGGTGCCAGCGGCCGTGCCCGTTCGCCCCGACCAGCACCACCCGGGGCACCCCGCCGTCGCCGCCCCGGGCGGTCATCCGGCACCGGCCAGGGTGGCGCGTACGCCGTGCTGTTCCAATGCGGTCAGCCAGCCGACCACGTCGGCGCGCACCTCGTCGTCGGCGGCCAGCTCGGCGGGGAAGACCTCGCGCAGGGCGAACAGCGCGTCGACCACCCCGGCGGGGGTGTCCCGTCCGGCGGCGAGGGCGGCCCGGATCCGCCCGGCGAGCGGGTCGTCCAGCGGCAGCGGGCGGCCGTCGTCGGCGTACCCGAGGAGGAAACGCAGCCAGGCGGCGACGACGAGGGTGCCCCACCGGGCCGACCGGCCGGCGGCACGCAGGTCGGTGATGGTGTGCAGCACCCGCTGCGGCAGCTTCTGCGAGCCGTCCATGGCGATCTGCAGGGTGCGGTGCCGGATCGCCGGGTTGGCGAACCGGGCGAGCGCCTGCTCCCCGTAACCGGGCACGGAGACGCCGGGGGGCGGGGTGAAACTCGGCGCGATGTCCTCGGCGACCAACCGGCGCAGCACGGTGTCCAGGTGCGGCAGGGCGAGCGCGTCGGTGACGGTCTCCGCGCCGGCCAGGGCACCCAGGTAGGCGGTGGCCGAGTGCACGCCGTTGAGGGCGCGCAGCTTCAGCCGCTCCCACGGGCCGGCGTCGTCGGTGAGGACGGCCCCGGCCTGGTCCCAGGCGGGCCGCCCCCCGGGGAAGTCGTCCTCGATCACCCACTGCGAGTACGGCTCGGCGGCCACCGCGGCCAGGTCGGCCACCCCGAGCGCCCGCCGGGCGGCGGTCAGCGTGTCCGGGGTGCTGGCCGGCACGATCCGGTCCACCATGGTGCCGGGGAAGCTGACCTGCGCCTCGATCCAGCCGGCCGGGCCGTCGGGCACCCGGGCCAGCGCGAGGGCCTGGGTCACCAGGCCGCGCAGCCGCCGCCCGTTGGCGGGCAGGTTGTCGCAACTGACCAGGGCGAGTGGGCCGGCGTCGGCGGCGGCCCGGGCGAGCAGCCCGCGCACCAGCAGCCCCGGCACGGTCCGTGGCGGACGGTCGGTGGTGAGGTCGGCGACGAGGTCCGGGTCCGCGCGCAGCTCTCCGGTGACCGGGTCGAGCTGGTACGCCTTCTCGGTCACCGTCAACGTCACCACCCGGATCGCCGGGTCGGCGAGCAGGCCCACCACGGCGGCCGGGTCGCTGGCCGCGTGCCGTACCCCGGCCAGCGCGCCGACCACCCGCGTGGCGGCGCCGTCGGCGGCGAGGGTGGTGACGCTGAACAGGGCGTCCTGCGCGGCGAGGGCCTCGACCACGTCGGTGCTGCGCGGCGCGACACCGATGATGCCCCAGTCCCCGCCGGCCGCGCCGACCGCCGCCTCGGTGTGCACCGCCTGGTGGGCCCGGTGGAACGCGCCGAGCCCGAGGTGGACGATGCCGGCCGGCACGGTGCCGGGGCGCAGCAGCGGCCGGCAGTCGACGGGCAGCCGGCGCAGGGCGGCCAGGCCGAGTCGGTCGGTGTCCATGCTCACCGCCATGCCGGGCCGTCCGGGAAGCGGAACCGCGCGATCGACTCCGGCCGCATGGTGCTGCTGTAACCGGGCGCGGTGGGCAGCAGGTAGCGCCCGCCCCGGGTGCGCACCGGGTCGACGAAGTGCTCGTGCAGGTGGTCGACGTACTCGACCATCCGGCCGTCGAGACTGGTGCCGACCCGGAGGAAGTCGAAGGCCGCCAGGTGCTGGACGTACTCGCAGAGTCCGACGCCGCCCGCGTGCGGGCAGACCGGCACCCCGAACTTGGCGGCCAGCAGCAGCTCGGCGAGGACCTCGTCGACCCCGCCGACCCGGCAGGCGTCGACCTGCATGACACCGACCGCCTCGGCCTGCAGAAGCTGCTTGAAGATCACCCGGTTGGCGGCGACCTCGCCGGTGGCGACCCGGCACCGGCCGTCGGTCAGGTCGGTGACCGCCCGCGCGATCCGGGCGTGACCGAGCACGTCGTCGGCGTGCGTGGGCTCCTCGATCCAGTACGGGTCGACCTCGGCCAGCGCGGTCATCGCGGTGATCGCCTCGTCGACGTCCCACACCTGGTTGGCGTCCATCATCAGCAGCGCGTCCGGGCCGATCTCGGCCCGGATGATCCGGGCCCGGCGCAGGTCGTCGTCGAGCGGGCCGCCCACCTTCATCTTCATCGCCCGCCACCCCTGGTCGTACGCCGCGCGGGTCAGCGTCCGCACCTTGTCGTCCGGGTAGCCGAGCCAGCCGACCGAGGTGGTGTACGAAGGCAGACCCGTCTGCTCGAGCTCCGCGAGCCGGTCGTCCCATCCGACCAATCCCTTGTCGAGGATGGCCGCCGCCTCGTCGGGGGTGAGCGCGTCGCTGATGTGGCGGAAGTCGACGCTGGCCACCAGCTCGTCGGTGGGCAGCTCGGCGAGGTACCGCCACATGGGCTTGCCGGCCAGCTTGGCACGCAGGTCCCAGACCGCGTTGACCAGCGCCCCGGCGGCCATGTGGATGACCCCCTTCTCCGGGCCGAGCCAGCGCAGCTGCACGTCGGCGGTGAGCGACCGCCAGAACGCCACCGGCTCGGCGGCGATCTCCGCGACCGTCCGGCCGCGTACGTGATGGGCCAGGGCGTGCACGGCCGCGCAGGTGATCTCGTTGCCCCGGCCGTTGGTGAAGGTGAACCCGGCCCCGATCGGCCCCTCGTCGGTCACCAGCTCGACGTACGTGGCCGAGTAGTCGCCGCGGTTGATCGCGTCCGAGCCGTCGCCGGTGGCGGCGGTGGGGAACCGCACGTCGTGCACGGTGACGTCGGTGATGGTGGTCATGCGTTTCCCCCGAACTTGAAGACTCGCTTCGGCAGCCGGTACGCCAGGTCGACGATGGTCTCGGCGGCCTCGTCGGCGGGCAGCCGGTGCTCGGCGACCAGCCGGGCCAGGAAGCCGGCGTCGATCCGGCGGGCCACGTCGTGACGCACCGGGATGGAACAGAACGCGCGGGTGTCGTCGACGAACCCGGCGGTGTTGTAGAAGCCGGCGCTCTCGGTCACCGTCTCCCGGAACCGGCGCAGCACCTCCGGCGAGTCCAGGAACCACCAGGGGGCGCCGAGATACAGCGCCGCGTACCCGCCGGCGAGCGGGGCGAGTTCCCGGGTGAAGGTGTCCTCGTCCAGGGTGTAGAGCACCACTCGCAGCCGCGGGTCGTTGCCGTACGCGTCGAGCAGCGGGGCGAGCCCGTGCACGTACTCGGTGGCCTGTGGCACGTCGCCGCCGACGTCGCGGCCGTGCCGGGCGTACAGCCTGCGGTTGTGGTTGCGCACCGCGCCCGGGTGCAGCTGCAGCACCAGGCCGTCGTCGAGGGACATCCGGGCGAACTCCAGCAGCATGTGCGCCCGGAACGCCTCGGCGTCGGCGGCGTCGGCCAGGCCGCGCCGGCCCCTGTCGTAGAGCGCCGCCGCCTCGGCCTGGCTCAGCGCCAGGGTACGGGCGGTCGGGTGCCCGTGGTCGGAGGAGGTGGCGCCGGCCGCGACGAACGCCGCCCGGCGTTGCCGCAGGGCGGCCAGGTAGCCGGCGTACGTGCCGGTGTCCTCGCCGGAGACCTCGGCGAGCCGGTCCACGTTGGCCGACCAGTTGTCGAACTCCATGTCCACCACGTCGTCCGGGCGGAACGTGGTGACCACCCGCCCGCCGGGCCCGCCCCAGCCGTCGGCGGCGAGCTTGGCGTGCTGGGCGAGGTCGTCCAGCGGGGACTCGGTGGTGGCGAGCACCTCGATGCCGAACCGCTCGAACAGCGCCCGGGGCCGGAACTCCGGTTCGGCGAGGCGGGCGGCCAGCTCGTCGTAGATCGCGTCGGCGGTGGCCGGGGAGAGCGCGGTGTCCACCCCGAACACCGTGCGGAAGGTCTGCTCCAGCCAGAGCCGGGACGGGGTGCCCCGGAACAGGTGCCAGTGCGCGGCGAAGCGCCGCCAGATGGTCCGCCCGTCGGTCTCGGCCGGGCTGCCGTCGATGGTGGGCACGCCGAGGTCGGCGGGCGGCACACCCTGGCTGAGCAGCATCCGGGTGAGGTAGTGGTCGGGCACGACGAGCAGCCGGGCCGGGTCGGGGAACGGGCGGTCCTCGGCCAGCAGGGCGGGGTCGACGTGCCCGTGCGGGGAGATGATCGGTTGCTCGGCCGCCAGGGCGTACAGCTCGCGTGCGAGGGCGCGCTGGCCGGGCTCGGCGGGCAGGAGCAAATCGCTGCGGGAAACGATCGGCACGGGGGTGGACTCCTCGGTCAGGGCAGGGTGAGCAGGTCGGCGACGCGTACGGGCGCGCCGGTGTCCAGCGAGCGGTTGGCGGCCAGGCCGGTGAGCAGCGCGAGCGCCCCGTCGTACGCGGTGGCGGCCCGGTCGAGCGGGTCGGGCTGGCCGCCCAGCAGCACCCGGGTCATCCGGGCGTCCGCGCCGCCGTGCCCCTGCCTCGTCCAGCCCTCCACCGGGATCGGCACCGGCGGCGCCCAGAACGGCCGCAGGGTGAGCCGGGCCTCGCCGCGCTCCACCGCGGCCTCGTCGCCGTGCAGCGCGGCGCCCTTGAGCGCCCCGGCGCCGGCCGGGCTGACGTGGTCGCTCTCGGTGACCTCCAGCTCGAGGCGACCCTGGCTGCCGTTGATCATGACCCGGTAGCCCTCCCACGGCGCGTACGCGGTCAGGTGGTAGGTCATGGTCGCGCCGGAGGAGTAGCGGGCCAGCACGGCGAGGTCGTCCTCGATCGTCACCCCGGGGGCGAACACGTTGCGGTCGCGGTGGTAGCCGTCCTCGGACTCGGCGTCGAGGTAGAGCTCGCGCAGCCGGGGGTGCTCGGCCAGCCGCAGGGCGAACGGATCGTCCTCGGCGGCGGGGGAGCGGTGCGCCCGCTCGTAGTCGCGGGCGTAGCCGTGCCGGCGGCCGGTGTCGCCGTAGAAGAACAGCCGGCCGGCCGCGTGCACCTCGACCGGGCGGGCGTCCAGCCACCAGTTGACCAGGTCGAAGTGGTGGCTGGCCTTGTGTACCAGCAGCCCGCCGGAGGTGGCCTTGTCGCGGTGCCAACGGCGGAAGTAGTCGGCGCCGTGGCGCACGTCGAGCAGCCACTCGAAGTGCACCGAACCGATCTCGCCGACCGCCCCGTCGGCGAGCATCCGCCGGAGGAGTTCGTGTAGCGGGTTGTAGCGGTAGTTGAAGGCGACGGTGACCCGCCGGCCGGTCTCGGCCACCGCGTCGAGGATCCGCCGGCAGCGCGGCGCGTCGACGGTCATGGGCTTCTCGGCGACCACGTCGCAGCCGGCCCGCAGGGCGGCCACCACGTACTCGTCGTGGGTGACGTCCACGCTGGTCACCAGCACCACGTCCACCCGCTCCTTGGCCAGCATCGCGGCGAAGTCCGCGGCCCGGTACGTGGGCACCGGCGGGTGGCCCAGCTCGACCAGCCACCGGTTGTGCGCGTCCATCCGGGCCTGGTTGACGTCCGCGAGGGCGACCAGTTCGGCGGTGTCGGCGTGGTCGAGGGCGAGGGCGCGGACGAACATCTCGGCCCGCGCTCCGGCCCCGACCAGGGCGTGACGGACCCGTTCCCGGGCGGGTGGTGACATCTGTCGGCCTCCCCGGCGTCGCTGCAAAGGTTTGCAGCGACGAAACCACGCCGGTGAAGACTCCGTCAACGGCGGCAATCAAAGCCGTCGTATTCACGCTGGTTTAGGGGGATTGAAGGGTGCGCCGGAAGCGGCTCTGTACTCCAGCCGTAACAATCGGCCGTTGACACTGGAGCAACCGTTTGCATTAATTGGCCGCACCTACGTGACCGCCGCCACACCGACGAGGGAGCCCGCCGTGCCAGCCACCATCCGGGACGTCGCCCGCGCCTCGGGGGTGCACATCTCCACCGTCTCCCGGGCGTTCTCGGCGCCGCACCTGGTCAACCCGGAGACCCGGGTCCGCGTGCTGGCCTGCGCGGAGGACCTCGGCTACCGGCCCAACCGGGCCGCACGGGCCCTCATCACCGGGCGTACGCACAACATCGGGCTGATCGTGGCCGACATCGCCAACCCGTTCTTCCCGCCCCTGATCAAGGCGGCCGAGGGGCAGGCCAGGTACCGCGACTACCACGTCTTCGTCGCCGACACCAGTGAGGACGCCTCCGCCGAGGAGGAACTGGTCCACGCCCTGGCCAAGCAGGTCGACGGGGTGCTGCTGTGCAGCCCCCGAATGAGCAACAGCCTGATCGAGCAGGTCAGCCGGGAGGTCCCGGTGGTGGTGATCAACCGGCTGGTCGCGGGCCTGCCCTGCGTGATGATGGACGTCGGGCAGGGCGCCCGGGCCGCTGTGGAGCACCTGCTCGGCCTGGGCCACCGGCAAATCGCGCTGCTCGGCGGTCCGCGCGGCTCGTGGACCAACCGGGAGATCCGCCGGGCGGCCGGCGTCGCCGCCCGGGCCGGCGGCGCGGAGCTGACCGTTCTCGGCCCCAACCACCCCACCGAGGAGGGCGGCCGGACCGTGGCCGAGCAGGTCCGCCGCAGCGGAGTCACCGCCGTGCTCGCCTACAACGACCTGATGGCGATCGGCCTGATCGAGGGGCTCGACGCGCTCGGGCTGCGGGTCCCGGAGGACGTCAGCGTCATCGGCGTCGACGACATCACGCTGAGCCGGCTCACCCGCCCCAAGTTGACGACGGTGGCCACGCCGACCGCGGCCGCCGGCCGGACGGCCGTCGACATGTTGCTGCAACACGACCCCGACGCGTCCCGCGGCGCCCGGGGACGTGGTGCGGCAGCCGGCGACCGTCGCACCACCGCACAGGTAATGCTCCAGACCGAACTGGTCGTCCGCGACTCGACCGGGCCCGTCCCACCGCCCGGCCGGAACGCCCCCGGTGCCTGACGTGCTGGCCCGGGCCCGCATCGCCGTGCGGACCCGGGCGGCCCGTGGACGGCCACCGGTGACGTCGTCGCCTCCCACAGCCGAGGAGTGAGCGCAGATGCACCCCGCAACATCCCCCACCACCGGCACACCCGCCGGGCGGAACCACGGTACTCCCCTGACCCGACGTCGATTCGTGCGCGGCCTGGCCGCCGTGGCGCTGGCCGTACCCCTGGCCCTCGGCGCGGCCGGCTGCGGCGGCGACGACGAGGCCGCCGCCGACGGCCCGGTCAAGCTCTCCATCTTCTGGTGGGGCGGCGAGGCCCGGGCCAAGCTCACCGAGGACGCCCTCGCCCTCTACACCAGGAAACACCCCAACGTGACCTTCGAGAAAACCTGGCAGGCCAACCAGGGCTACTTCGACAAGCTCGCCACCCTGACCGCCGGCGGCAACCCGCCCGACCTGTTCCAGATCGACGACAACTACCTCGCCGAGTACGCCGGCCGCAGCACCACCCTCGACCTGACCAGCTACAAGGACTCCGGCAAGCTGGAGCTGTCGAAGTTCCCCGAGAGCCTGTGGCAGTACGGCGTGGTCGACGGCAAGCTCGCCGGCATCGCCTCGGGAGAGAACACCCAGGGCCTGGTCTACAACAAGACCCTGCTGGAGAAGAACGGCCTGCCCGAGCCCACCACCGGGATGAGCTGGGAGGAGCACATCGCCTGGGCCGAGCAGGTGGCGAAGAAGACCAAGGTGCCCGGCACCCAGGACCCGAGCGCCGACTACAAGGCGTTCTGGGTCTGGCTGCGCCAGCAGGGCAAGGACCTCTACCAGGGCAAGGAACTCGGCTTCACCGCCGAGGACGTGACCAAGTGGTTCGAGCTGTGGAAGGGCGCCCGGGACCGCGGTGCCACCCCGACCCCGGACGTCATCCACGAGGGCAACGCCACCGACATCACCAAGCAGCTGGTGGTCACCGGCAAGGCGGCCAC
Source organism: Micromonospora sp. NPDC093277 (assembly GCF_044765245.1). Lineage (NCBI taxonomy): Bacteria > Bacillati > Actinomycetota > Actinomycetes > Micromonosporales > Micromonosporaceae > Micromonospora > Micromonospora sp. NPDC093277. Next base: position 233,356 of record NZ_JBIWJO010000006.1, on the reverse strand, counting down.
CAGCTGGGTCTGGGCCAACCAGATGCCGGACCTGAAGAAGAACACCAAGGACGAGCTCGGTGTGATCGCGTACCCGGGCGACCCGAGCGCGCAGTGGGCTCGGGCCTCGATGTACTGGTCGGTGTTCGAGGGCAGCAAGCACAAGGACGTCGCGGTCGACGTGATCAACTTCATGAACAACGACCCGGAGGCGGTCGCCCTGCTCGGCACCGACCGCGGCCTGCCGTCCAACCTCGACCTGCGGGCCAAGGTCAGCGAGACGGCCACCGACCCGGCGATGAAGCTCTCCATCCAGGTCGAGTCCGAGCTCGCGCAGAAGTTCGGCTCGTCGCCGCAGGTGCCGATCAAGGGGCACAGCAAGATCCGGTCCGAGCTCACCAAGGCCGCCGAGAACGCCCAGTACGGCCGGGCCACCCCGGCCGAGGCCGCCGCCCAGTTCATCGACGCCTGCAAGGCCGCGATCGGCTGACCTGACGGCCGACGGAAAGGAGCCGGCCCGTGGCACTCACCACGGCGCCCGCCCGGAGCCGACGCACCGGCCCGGCCGGCACCCACCCCAAGCGGCGTGGGTCCGGCCGGGTCCGGCACGGCGAAGGTCTGGCGGGGTACGTCTTCCTCTCGCCCTGGCTCATCGGACTGATGGGCATCACGGCGATCCCCATGCTGCTCTCGCTCTGGCTGAGCTTCACCGACTACGACATCCTCACCCCGCTCTCCGAGGTGCACTGGGTGGGGCTGGCCAACTACGAACGGATGTTCACCGCCGATCCGTCGTACTGGCACGCGGTGCGGGTGACGCTGACCTTCGCCCTGGTTGCCGTGCCGCTGAAGCTCGCCGCCGCGCTCGGCGTGGCGCTGCTGCTCAACCGGGCCTGGCGCGGCGTCGGGCTGTTCCGCGCGCTGTTCTACCTGCCGTCGCTGCTCGGCGGCAGCGTGGCGCTGGCCATCGTCTGGGTCAACATGTTCAACCGGGACGGGGCGTTCAACTCCTTCCTCGCGCTGTTCGGCGTCGAGGGCCTGCCCTGGGTCAGCGACCCGGACTGGGCCCTGGAGACGCTGATGGTCCTGGCCATCTGGCAGTTCGGCGCGCCGATGGTGATCTTCCTGGCCGGGCTGAAGCAGATCCCCACCGAGCTGTACGAGGCGGCGTCGGTCGACGGCGCCGGCACCTGGCGGAAGTTCCGGGCGGTCACCCTGCCGATGCTCTCCCCGGTGATCTTCTTCAACCTGGTGCTGGAGACGATCCACGGCTTCCAGGGCTTCACCGCCGCCTTCGTGCTGAGCAACGGCACCGGCGGCCCGGTCGACTCCACCCTGATGTACACGCTCAAGCTCTACATCTCCGGCTTCACCGACCTGGAGATGGGCTACGCCTCCGCGATGGCCTGGGTCTTCCTGATCGCCGTCGCCATCATCACCGCCGTCTTCTTCAGCACCGGCCGGTTCTGGGTGCACTACTCCGATGGGGAGTCGCCATGACCACGCTCGCCCCCGTTCGGCGGCGCCCCGGCACCCGGCAGGCCGTCCGGCTGCTGGTCCTGATCGCGATCGTCGCGGTGGTGCTCTATCCGCTGGTCTGGATGGTCGGGACGTCGGTGAAGTCCCAGGAGGAGATCGTCAACAACATCGGGCTGCTGCCCGAACGGTTCACCCCCGGCAACTACCGGCAGGGCTGGGCCAACTTCGACGTCGCCTTCGGCCGGTTCTTCCTCAACAGCGCACTGGTCAGCCTGCTCACCGTCGTCGGCAACGCGCTCTCCTGCCTGCTGGCCGCGTACGCCTTCGCCCGGCTGCGGTTCCGGCTGCGCCGGGTCTGGTTCACCGTCATGATCGGCACGCTGCTGCTGCCCGGGCACGTGCTGATCGTGCCGCAGTACATCCTGTTCCGCAGCCTCGGCCTGGTCGGCGGCGACTGGCCGTACCTGCCGCTGCTCATCCCGCACTTCCTGGCCACCGAGGCGTTCTTCGTCTTCCTCATGGTGCAGTTCATGCGGGGCATCCCGCGGGAACTGGACGAGGCCGCCAAGATCGACGGGGCGTCCTCGTTCGGCATCTTCCGGCACGTGATCCTGCCGCTGAGCCGCCCCGCGCTGGTCACCACCGCGATCTTCTCGTTCATCTGGACCTGGAACGACTTCTTCCGGCAGCTGGTCTACCTGTCCAAGCTGGACGACTACACGGTCCCGGTGGCGCTGACCCTGTTCATCGACTCCACCAGCCAGAGCGCGGTCGGGCCGATGTTCGCCATGTCGGTGCTGTCCCTGCTGCCGGTGTTCCTGTTCTTCCTGGCCTTCCAGCGCCTCCTGGTCGAGGGCATCAACACCAGCGGGATCAAGGGATGAGCGAGCATCAGCCAGCGAATCATCGGTGCGGCGCGCCGGTGAGCGGCGAGCCGGCCCGCCGGGACTGGCGGGACACCCTGCGCGAGGCCACCGACCTGGCACTGCTCGGCTTCGCCCTCGCCCTGGCCGCCCTGCCGGTGCTCACCCTCGCCCCGGCCGTGGGCACCGCCAGCGCCGCGCTGCACCAGCGGAGCGTGACGGGGAGTTGGCCGGACGCCCGGACCACCTTCGCCCGGTTCGGGCGGGCGCTCCCCGCCGGGCTGGCGGTCAGCGCCGTCGGGCTCGCGGTGGCCGGCGTGCTCGGCGCCGACCTGGTCGCCCTCGCCACCGGCCGGGTGCCCGGCGGCGGGCCCGCGCTGGCCGTCACCGCCGTCGTCGGTGCCGCTCTCCTCGGGTACGCGGGCCTGGTCGCCGTCGCCGTCGGCCGCACCGGCGGCCGGGGCTGGCGGGCCGCGGCCCGGGCGGTGGCGCGTGTCTGCCCGGCGCGGCCCGGCACCTGGGCCGCCGCCAGCGGCGTGTGCTGCCTGGCCGGGCTGCTCGCGGTGCTGGTCACCCCGATCGCGGTGCCGATCCTCGCCGGATACGCCCTGGCCGCCCTGCACGCCGTCGCCACCCGCCGGCCGGTCACCCAGCCGGAGGCCCCGTGACGAGCGGCTCCCGGGCCGCCGCGCCCGCCACCCCGCCGGGTTCGGACGACGACCCGAGGCTGGTCGTCGACGGCACCGAGGTGGCCCGCTACGTCGTCCACCCCGAGCTGGACCGACGGCACGGGCCCCGGCCGTACCTGCACCCGGTACGGACCCTGGCCGGCACGTCGGTCACCGACGTGCTCCCCGCCGACCACGTCTGGCACCTGGGCGCCTCCCTCGCCATGCAGGACGTCGACGGCACGAACCTGTGGGGTGGCCGCACGTACGTGCGGGACAGCGGCTACACCTGGCGGGACGACCACGGGGTGATCGCGCACACCGGCTGGCGGGAGCGGACCCCCGACCGGCTCGATCACGACCTGCACTGGCGGGACCGGGCCGGCCGCCCGCTGCTGACCGAGCGGCGCCGGCTCGGCGCCACCCCGGCCGACGGCCGCGCCTGGTGGCTCGACCTGGACACCACGCTCACCTCCACCACCGGTCGGGACGTGCACCTGGGCAGCCCGGCCACCAACGGCCGCCCCGGCGGGGCTGGCTACGGCGGCTTCTTCTGGCGCGCGGTCGCCGAGGCGGAGCCCCGGGTGTTCACCGCGGAGGCCGAGGGGGAGGAGACGGTCAACGGCAGTGCGGCGCCGTGGCTCGCGCTGGCCGGCACCGTGCCGGGTGGCGCGGCGTACACCTTGGTCTTCACCGGGCGGGGGCCCGGCGACCGGTGGTTCGTGCGGACCTCGATGTACCCGGGGGTCTGTGTGGCCTACGCCTTCGACCGGCCTGCGGTGGTCCCCGCGGGCCGGCCGCGTCGCCGCCGGCACCGGGTGCTGGTCGCCGACGGCCACCTGGACCGCGCCGCCGTGGCGGCCCGGCTCGACCGGTCGACGCGGACGTGACCGGGCCGGAGGTCGCCTGCGTCGGCGAGTCGATGGCGGTGCTCGCCCCGCCGACCGGGACGGCGCTGGAGCACGCCGACCGGCTCGCCGTCGGGGTGGGCGGCGCGGAGTCCAACGTGGCCATGGGGCTGGCCCGGCTCGGGCACCGGGCCGCCTGGGTCAGCCGGATCGGCGACGACCCGTTCGGCCGCCGGGTGGTACGGGAGGTCGCGGCGGCCGGTGTGGACACCTCGCTGGTCACCGTCGACTCCGCTGCACCCACCGGCGTCTACCTCAAGGATCCCGGCCCGGCCGGCACCCGGGTGCACTACTACCGGGCCGGCTCGGCGGCGTCGCGGCTGACCGCCCGGGCCCTCGACGACCCCCGGCTGGCGCAGGTACGGCTGCTGCACCTGTCGGGGATCACCGCCGCGCTGTCCCGTGGCTGCCGACGCCTGGTCGACCACGCGTTGACCCGGCGGCCGCTGCCCGGGGCCCGGATCAGCTTCGACGTCAACCACCGGCCCCGACTCTGGTCGGCCCGCCGGGCGGCTCCGGTGCTGCGCGAGCTCGCCGACCGGGCCGACGTGGTCCTCGTCGGGCTGGACGAGGCGCGGACGCTGTGGGGCGTCGTCGACCCGCCCGAGGTACGCCGGCTGCTGCCCGGGCCGGACCTCGTCGTGGTGAAGGACGGTGCGGTGGGGGCGACGGCGCTGCCCCGTACCGGGGCGGCGGCGTTCGTGCCGGCGCTGCCGGCGGTCGTGGTGGAGCCGGTCGGGGCGGGGGACGCCTTCGCCGCCGGCTTCCTGTCCGGGCTGCTGCGCGGCCTCGACCTGCCGGGCTGTCTGCGGCTCGGGCACCTCACCGCGGTCCCGGCGCTCGCCGCGTCGGGGGACACCGCGCCACCGCCCGACCCGGTGCGGACGGCCCACCTGCTGACGCTGCCCGCGGCGGACTGGGCCACCCTGGACCTGTCGAACTCCCTGCGGGAAGGGATCGAACGTTGAGCGAACACGACTTCGGGCCGGTCTTCGGCGGCGCGCGGGTGATGGTGATCCTGCGCGACCTGCCCGCCGACGAGACGGTCCGCCTCGCGGAGCGGGCCTGGGACCTCGGCATCGGCGTGGTGGAGGTGCCGATCCGCACGCCGGACGCGGTGCCGGCGTTGCGTGCCGCGGTGGCGGCGGGCCGTCGCCGGGACCGGCTGGTCGGTGCCGGGACGGTCCGCACTCCGGAGCGGGTCCGGCAGGCGGTCGACGCCGGTGCCGCCTTCACCGTGGCACCCGGGCTGGACCTGGCGGTCGCCGACGCGGCGGCCGGCCACGGCATTCCGCATCTGCCCGGGGTGGCCACCCCGACCGAGGCGCAGCGGGCCCTCGACCACGGCCTGCGGTGGCTGAAGGCGTTTCCCGCGGTCAGCCTCGGACCGGCCTGGTTCCGGGCGGTCGCCGGGCCGCTGCCCGAGGCGTGCTTCGTGGCCACCGGCGGGATCGACGCGGAGAACGCGCCGGACTTCCTCGCCGCGGGGGTGCGGGTCGTCGCGGTCGGGTCGGCGCTGTCCGACCCCCGGCAGATCGACCGTCTGGCCGCGCTCGCCGCGCCCCACGGGGACAGGGGTGTCCCGGCAACGCAGTGACTCCGGTGCCGAAGGAATGCACCGCAGGTAGGACGGAGGAGGGCCGCACGGTACTTGATATTAATAAGTCCATATGGTATTATATCCATTTGCGACTGGTAGCTTGGCGGCGGCTCCCGGGGCGGCGGCACGCGTCGTCGGGAGCGCCCATCCTCATGCCGCGCCAGCCACGGCGCGGCCGGCTCCCGAAGGGACCAGTCGCATGCCCGAGGCGTCCACCGCCGCTCTCGACACCCGCGTCCGTAGCTTCCTCGCCGGCTTGTCACCGGACGCCGACAGCGTGGACGCCCACGCCGTCGGCACCTGCTTCGCCGATCCGTTCCTGCTGGCCGACGACACCGGGGCCCGCCCGGTGTCCCGCGCCGCATTCCTCGCCGCCCTGCCCCGCCGGGAGCGGATGTTCGCCGACGCCGGCCTCGGCCCTGCGGCGCTGACCGGCGTCACCTGCCACCGCCTCGACGACCGGTACGTCCTGGCCCGCACCGAGTGGGACGCCCCGCGGATCGACGGTGGCGCGCCGGTGCACCTCGCGTCGTCCTATCTGCTGCACGACGACGGCGGACGGTTCCGCGTCCTGCTCTACCTCAACCACCAGGGGCTGCCGGGGGCCTGACCCTGCTCACCACGGTGTGGGCGCCGGCGGCGGCACCACCGGTGGACGGTCGTCGCAGGTGATGGTGTTGGGCAGCTGCCAGGGCGCGAGCCACCCGTCGTCGTTGCCGCCGAGGTCGGTGAGGGTGAACTCCGAGCCGGCCGGGGTGAAGTGGAACGATCCGCAGTTGTTGACCCCGACGGCTCCGACGTGGCGCGCGTCGACGTTGGCGAAGGACGCGGAGCCGGCGGTCCGGGCGCTCACCACCGAGGTGCCCGTCCCGTCGACCCGGATGTCGCGGAAGTGCACGTTGCTGATCGTGACCGCGTCCTTCACCGGCCAGTCGCTGACCAGCATGATCGCGTTGTAGGTGCTGTCGAGGAAGGCGTCGCCGACCACCTGGATGTCGGCGTCGATGCTGCGGTCCAGCGCGTAGAACCAGATCGCGCCGAGGCCGATGTTCCAGTTCAGCTCGTAGCTGCCGGCGCGGACCGTGGTGTTGTCGGTGATCCACAGGTGCCCGGTGAACGGCTCGGCGCCGAACCGGGAGCCGACCTGGATCGCGCTGCCCTCGCGTACCGGGTCGGCGACCAGGTTGTGCGAGATCGTGTTGTCGGTGCCGCCGTACAGGGCGATGCCGTTGGCCAGGACCGGCGACTGCACGGTGTTGTGGTCGAAGGTGTTGTGCGCATTGCCGCTCCGCTCCGACCACATGGCCAGGCCGTCGTCACCCGTGTTGCGGACGAAGGTGTGCGAGACGGAGGAGTGGGTGACGCCGGTGTGGAAGTTGACCCCGTCGGCGATCTGGTCGGCGATGACGGTGTCGGTGACCCGCAGGTCGGTCATCGGCCCGTCGAACCACATCCCGACCTTCGTGTGGTGCAGGTAGAGCCCGTCGATGGTGGAGTGGTTCAGCGCCCCGCCGATGGCATTGACCTGGTCGGTGTCGATGCGCTCGCGGACGTCACCCTCGACGGCGAAGCCGGAGAGGTGGACGTTACTGCTGCCGCCGTCCGCCGCGTCCCGGCCGTAGAAGCCGACGCCGGTGTGCACCGAGCCGTCCGGGGCGGGGGTGTCCAGGGCGATCTCGCGTCCCCTGACGACGGTGTACCAGCTGCCGGCGCCGGCGATGGTCACGTCGTCCACGATGACGTGCCGGTTCACCTGGTACGTGCCGGACGGCAGGTAGAGCGTGCGGTGCGCCCGACGGGCGTAAGCCACGGCCCGGTCGAACGCGTCGGCGGATTCCCGCCGCCCGGTCGGGTCGGCGCCGAAGGCCAGCACGTTCAGCGCGCCCGGGACCTTCCGGGGTGGGGCCACGAGGTGCGCGTCCAGCAGGTCGATGACCGTCCACGCGGCACCGCCGCGGACCGGGGCGGTCAGCCGGATCACCTCGCCGGCCCGGTACGTGTGGCCCAGCAGCAGGCGCTGCTCGTCATAGAAGTGGTGTGGCCGGAAGGGCTTGGCGACGGTCGGCGGCGGGGTGGTGTCGGCCGGCACGCAGGAACACTCGGTGATCCACCAGTCGGGGTGCAGCAGGCCGGCGGCCGGGTCGTTGGAGAACGGGTACTGGTTGTAGAGCCAGGCGTAGCGGGAGGTGAGGGTCATGGTGCGGGCCGGGCCGTGGCCGACGGTGACGGCCAGGGGCGCGGTGGTGCCACCGCCGGTGGGGGAGTCCGGAATGCTGTAGCGGACGGTGATGGCGTTGGTCGCCGCCGGGAGGGTGAACTCGACGTACTGGCCGGGGGTGAGTCGGACCGCCCGGCGACCGGAGGCCTCGCCGGCGAGGGTGTAGGCGGCCCGGTCCGGGCCGATGACCGTGCCGGTGGTGCGGGCGTTCTCCGCCTCCTGCTCGACGAAGTCGACCCGCGCGCCGCGCCCGGCGACCAGCACCGGGTCGAGACCGGCCCGGGTGACCACCGGGGCCGGGCCGGCGGGGGCGGTGCGACCCGCCGCCACGGCGGCGCTTCCGCCGGGTACGGCGAGGGCGACGGCGGCGACCGCCGCGATGATCCTGGCGACCGGCACGTGCGGGCGGGGGTCTGTCGCGCCGTTGTCCACGCTCCGCTGCATCGGGCTACCCACTCTCTGGGGACGGGGAGACGGTGGTGATGCCGGCGTGGCCGGACGCGCCCGCCGCAGACCCCCGTACGCCGCACCCGGCTTCCGGGGGTGCCTCATGTTATTCCCGTCACTTGTCTGCTTTCAAGCGATCCTCCGTCCGAATTTTGCAGTGGCAAATCGGCCGCCCGCACCCGCGCCGGGGCGGTGGCGGCGACTCGCGCAGCTGTCGGACCTTGCCGTGGCCGAGCAGCTGCCGGTTCATTTCTTGCAAGAAGGCGACGTACGATTGCGGCCGTGACGAAACGGTTGACGGAGGTGGCCCGCAAGGCGGGTGTCAGTGAGGCGACCGTGAGCCGGGTGCTCAACGGGCGTGGCGGCGTGTCCGAGGCGACCCGGACCGCCGTGCTGACCGCCCTGGACGTGCTCGGCTACGAGCGTCCGACCAAGCTGCGGGGCGAACGGGCCCGGCTCGTCGGCCTGGTCCTGCCCGAGCTGCAGAACCCGATCTTCCCGGCGTTGGCCGAGGTGGTGACCGGTTCGCTGGCCCAGCGCGGGTTCACCCCCGCGCTCTGCGCCCGCACGATCGGCGGCGTGCCCGAGTCCGACTACGTCGAGATGCTCCTCGACCACCAGGTCTCCGGGGTCATCTTCGCCGGCGGCTCGTACGCGCTCGCCGACGCCGCGCACGAGCACTACCGGCGGCTGACCGATCGAGGGCTGCCCGTCGTTCTGGTCAACGCCGGTGTCGACGAGCTCGGCTTCCCCCGGGTGTCCACCGACGACGCGGTCGCCGTCGAGCAGGCGTACGGGCACCTGCGCTCGCTCGGGCACGACCGGATCGGGATGGTGCTCGGCCCGGAGGGGCACGTGCCGTCCCGTCGCAAGCTGGCCGCGATGATCCGGGTCGCCGGCTGGGCCGGGGACACCGAGTGCGTCGAACGCTCCAGCTTCTCCATGGAAGGGGCGCGGGTCGCCGCGACCAAGCTGGTCGAGCGTGGCGTGACGGGCATCATCTGCGCCAGCGACGTGCTGGCCCTGGGCACCATCCGGGCCGCCCGGCGGCTGGGTCGTGCGGTGCCGGCCGACGTGTCGGTGGTGGGATTCGACGACTCCGCGTTCATGACCTGCACCGATCCGCCGCTGACCACCGTGCGGCAGCCGATCGAGACGATGGGGCAGGCCGCGGTGGACCTGCTGGTCACCCAGATCGAGGGGGCCGGCGTGCTGCACGACGAGTTGCTGTTCGAACCCGAACTGGTGGTACGCGGCTCGACCGCCCCGGCTCCCGGCCGCTGATCGTCTTCCTGCCCCGCTGAGCGGGCCCCGGCCGCCGACCGCTGATCGCGGTCGGTGGCCTTTTCGTGCCGGCTTGATCAACTCCGTGTGCGGCATCTTGTGGTCACCGTCGGTTGTGAGACCGCCTGTTGCCGCAGCCGGAGTTGATCGAGGAGTAAGCGCCCCGTCTGGGTTCGTTCCTTTAGTCGAGTCCTTTCATAATCCAGTCGACATCTTGCTGTCATGAGTTCACCTCGTTACAGTGTCCCCACTCACACCGGCCCCGGCGTTGCTACTCGGGGCGGGTGCCTGGAAGGCCATGGAGACACCCGTTCCCGAAGGGATGGACAGATGTCCGTACCGCAGTACCGGAAGGCTGCGGCGCTAGCGCTCGTGGCCGGCCTGGGGCTCACCCTTGCGGCTTGCTCCACGAAGAGCGATAACGCGACGAAGGATGCCAGCGGCAAGGTCACCATCACCGTCGACTGCCAGCCGGTCGGCGCCCAGAAAGAGTTGTTGCAGAACTGGAACGAGGACGTGGCCGAGTTCCAGCGGCAGAACTCCGACGTCGTCATCAAGAGCGTCAGCGTCGGCGAGCAGTGCAACAACCCGCCGGACTTCACCGCCCGCCTCGCCGGCGGCACCGTGACCGACGTGTTCTACGGATACATGACCGATCTCCAGCAGGTGCTCGACTCCGGTCAGGCGATGGACATCACCCAGTACGCCACCAAGGACACGATCCCCACCTGGGACAGCGTCGATCCGGCGCTGAAGGAGGTCTTCACCGACCAGGGCAAGCTCTACGCCGTACCGGTGAAGAACTACTCGATGGGCCTGGTCTACAACAAGGTCCTGTTCCAGCAGGCCGGGCTCGACGTGAACAACCCGCCCAAGACCTGGGCCGAGGTCCGGGCCGCCGCCAAGAAGATCTCCGCGCTCGGCAACGGCATCGCCGGCTACGCCGAGTACAGCGCCGGCAACACCGGAGGCTGGCACTTCACCTCCCTGCTCTACTCGCAGGGCGGCCAGGTGCTCACCCCGGACGGCAAGAAGGCCGACTTCAACAACGCGATGGGCAAGCAGGTCCTACAGAACCTCAAGGACATGCGGTACGGCGACAACAGCATGGGCGCCCGCCAGCTGCTCCAGTGGGGCGACCTGCTCACCAACGCCGGCGCGGGCAAGGTTGGCATGTTCATCGGCGCGCCGGACGCCACCCAGGCGATCGTCAGCCAGTTCCAGGGCAAGTTCCAGGACTGGGCGATGGGCCCGCTGCCCGGCCAGGACGGCCCGGCGAAGGCGACGCTCGGCGGTGGCGAGGGCTACTTCTTCAAGAAGGGGCTCTCTCCGGAGCAGGTCAAGGCCGGCCTGAAGTGGATCGCGTACGAGAAGCTGACGCCGGGCAAGGGGCAGTTCGACTATGCCCGGGCCAAGCCGCAGAACTACCCGGTGGGCCTGCCCCAGCCGCTGCTCTTCGCCAACGGCAGCAACGCGCAGAAGCAGGAACTCGACCTGCGCAAGGCGAACGCGAACGTCGACACCGCGAACTTCGCAATCTTCGAGGCGAACCCGGTCCCGATCAGAGGTGAGCCGCGTAACGCGCAGGCGATCTACGCGGTGCTCGACGCCGCGATGTCCGGGGTGCTGACGAACCCGAACGCGAACATCGACGCATTGCTCAAGACGGCTGAGGACAAGGTGAACCAGCTCCTGGCCAGCGGGAGCTGATCCGACGGGTGGGGGCCGGCGCGCCGGCCCCCACCCTCCGCGCCACCACCGTCCGGTCACCGACTTCCGCAGGAGTTGTCTTGGCGATCACCACCGTCCCGGGTACCACCGGAAGACCGGGTCGCCCCGCGCCGCCGTACCCCGCCGGGCCCGCAGGCACGAGCCTCGGCCGCAAGGTACGCGACAACCTCACCGGGCACGCGTTCCTGTTCGGAGCGGTTGCCTGCTTCGCCGTCTTCTCCTGGTACCCGATGATCCGCGGCGTCGTCATGAGCTTCCAGCGCACCCGGCGCGGCGAGACCACCTGGGTCGGCTGGGACAACTACGTGCGCATCCTCCACGAGCCCAGCTTCTGGACCGCCTGGAAGAACACCTTCTACTTCACGATTCTCGCGCTCGTCCTCGGGTACGCGGTGCCGTTCTTCGTGGCGATCCTGCTCAACGAGTTCCGCCACGCCAGGGGGTACCTGCGGATCCTGGTCTACCTGCCGGTGATGCTGCCGCCGGCGTCGGCGCTCTTCCTCTTCAAGTTCTACGCCTACGACCCCAGCGACGCGGGCCTGTTCAACGCGATCCTCACGGCGCTGCACCTGCCGACGTCGGAGTGGATGCAGTCGCCCGGGATGACCATGCCGGCGATGGTGCTCGCGTCGACCTGGATGAACATGGGCAGCGCGGTGCTGATCTATCTGGCGGCGCTGCAGAACATCCCCGGCGAACTCTACGAGGCCGCCGAGCTCGACGGCGCCGGAATCTGGCGGCGGATCCGCCACGTGACGATCCCGCAGACCCGGCTGATCCTCGCGCTCCTGGCGATGCTGCAGATCGTGGCCACGATGCAGCTGTTCATCGAACCGCTGATCCTCGCCAACGGCGCGGGCGCGGAGGATTCCGCGACCTCGGTCGCGTACCTCATCTATCAGCACGGCTTCTTCCAGAACGACCTCAACGGCGCCGCGGCGCTTGGCGTGATCATGCTCGTGGTGCTGGCCGGCTTCTCCGCCGTCTACGTACGGCTGACCTCGAAACAGGACTAGGACGGGCGAGAAATGGCGCAGGACTCCGGCACCCGGACCCTCATCTCACATGCCCAGCTCAGCCGGGGGCGCGGCAGGATCATCTACTGGACGCTGCTCACCGTCGTCGTGCTGGTGTTCACGCTCGTCTTCCTCGGGCCGCTCTACTGGATGGTCACCGGGGCGCTCAAGTCCGGCCAGGAGATCGCGCAGACCCCGCCGTCTTTGTATCCCAAGGACCCGCAGCTGCGGAACTACGCCGACGCGTGGACCAACCTGGACCTCGCCAAGCTGCTGTTCAACACGTTCTACTATGCGGCCGGCGCGCTGCTGTTCCAGCTCGTCCTCGACACCGCCGCGGCGTACGCCCTGTCGAAGCTGCGACCGGTGTTCGGCAACGTGATCCTCGGCATGATGCTGGCGACGCTGATGATCCCGGCGATGGTCCTCATCGTCCCGCAGTACGTGACCGTGATCGACCTGCCGATCCTGCACCTCAACCTGCTGGACTCGCCGTTCGCGATCTGGCTGCCCCTGGTCGCGAACGCGTTCAACATCTTCCTGCTGAAACGGTTCTTCGACTCGATCCCGGAGGACCTGATGTCCGCGGCGGTCATGGACGGGGCGACGCCGCTGCGCACCCTGTGGTCGATCATCCTGCCGATGTCGCGTCCCATCCTCGGCGTGGTCTCGATCTTCGCCGTGACGGCCGTCTGGAAGGACTTCCTCTGGCCGAAGCTGGTCATGCCGTCGCCGGAGACCCGGACGGTCAGCGTCGGCATCTACGCCTTCGCCGGCGGCACGCCGATGAACGTGGTGATCGCCGCGTCGGTGATCGCCGCGATCCCGACCGTCGTCATCTTCCTGATCTTCCAGCGGAACATCATGTCCGGTCTGACCACGGGCAGCCTCAAGGGATAGCTCCGAAGACGCCGACGCGCGAACAACGACCGTTCGCCCGACAACACCTCCCGGTCCGGCGAACCCGCCGACGTACCAACTAGAAAGCAGGTGCTCGTGTCCACAGCAGACAGCGGTCCGTGGTGGCGTGGAGCGGTGATCTATCAGGTGTACCCGCGCAGCTTCGCCGACGGCGACGGCGACGGCATCGGCGACATCGCCGGCATCCGGTCCCGGCTCACTCACCTGGCCGCGCTCGGTATCGACGCGATCTGGTTCAGCCCCTGGTACCCGTCCCCGATGGCCGACGCCGGCTACGACGTGGCCGACTACCGCGACATCGACCCGGTCTTCGGCACCCTGGCCGAGGCGGAGGCGCTCGTCGCGGAGGCACACGCGCTCGGCATCCGGACCATCGTCGACGTGGTGCCGAACCACTGCTCCGCCGCGCACCCCTGGTTCCAGGCGGCGCTCGCCGGCGGCCCGGACGCGCCCGAGCGGGAGCTGTTCTGGTTCCGCCCCGGCCGGGGCCCGAACGGCGACCAGCGGCCCACCGACTGGGTCGGCGAGTTCGGCGGCGAGACCTGGACCCGGACCGTCAACCCGGACGGCACCCCCGGCGACTGGTACCTGCACCTGTTCGCCCCCGAGCAGCCCGACTTCAACTGGGACCACCCACGGGTGCGGGCCGAGTTCGAGGACATCCTGCGGTTCTGGTTCGACCGGGGGGTGGACGGCATCCGGATCGACTCCGCCGGGCTCCTGGTCAAGGACGGGACGCTGCCCGAGACGCTGCCGGACCGGCCGCACCCGTTCCGAGACCTCGACGGGGTGCACGAGATCTACCGCGCCTGGCGGCGGGTCGCCGACGAGTACCCCGGCGACCGGGCACTGATCGGCGAGGTGTGGCTGCCGGATCGGCAGCGGTTCGCCAACTACCTGCGCCCGGACGAGCTGCACGCGGCGTTCAACTTCGACTTCCTCGGCTGCGCCTGGGACGCCGCCGCGCTGCGCGAGAGCATCGACGCGACGTTGAGGGCGCACGCGCCGGTCGGTGCGCCGGCCACCTGGGTGCTCTCCAACCACGACGTCACCCGGCACGTCACCCGCTACGGCCGGACCGACACCACGTTCAGCTTCGCCGCCAAGCGCGAGGGGATCCCCACCGACCTGGAGCTGGGCACCCGCCGGGCCCGGGCCGCCGCGCTGCTCTCCCTCGCGCTGCCCGGCGCGGCGTACGTCTACCAGGGCGAGGAACTGGGCCTCTGGGAGGTCGAGGACATCCCGTACGAGCTGCGCCAGGACCCGATGTGGGAACGCTCCGGCCGGGTCGACCCCGGCCGGGACGGTTGCCGGGTGCCGCTGCCGTGGTCCGGCGACGCCCCTCCGTTCGGGTTCAGCCCGGACGGCGCGGCGGCCCCGCCCTGGCTGCCCCAGCCGGCCGACTGGAAGGACCGTACGGTCCGGGCGCAGACCGGCTGCCCGCACTCGATGCTGGAGCTGTACCGGGCCGCCATCGCGCTGCGCCGCGCCGAGCCGGCGCTCGGCGACGGCACGCTGGCCTGGCTGCCCACCCCCGACCGGGTGCTCGCCTTCGGCCGCGAGCCGGGCTTCGCCTGCCTGGTCAACCTCTCCGAGGCTGCGGTGCCGCTGCCCGACCACGACCGGTTGTTGCTGGCCAGTGCGCCCGTCGACGACCTGCTTCCGCCGGACACCGCCGTCTGGCTGCGTACCCGCTGATCCGTCGCGGGGGGGGGGGCCCCCCCCCGGCCCCCCGCCCCCCCCCCCCCCCCCCCCCCGGGGGGGGGGGGGGGGGGGCCCCCCCCCCCCCGGGCCCGGCCGCCCCCCCCAAAAGGCGCCGCCCCCCCACGCCGCCCCCCCCCCCCCGGGTTTTGGGGGGGGCGGGGCCCCCCCCCCCCCCGGGGCCCCCGCCCCCCCCGGGGGGGGGGGGGCCCCCGGCGGCCCCGGGGGGGGGGGGGGGGCCCCCCCCGGCCCCCCCCCCCCGCCGCCACCACCGGAGCGAGGAGGGAGGTAGGAGCGACAAACGCACGGGGGACCGGGCCATCCGACGAAAAGGGAGCACACCCCTCATGGCCGACCACAGCACCCCGCACCGTCCGAGAAACCGGCTCCGCGCGGGCCTGGCCGCCCTCGCCGGCGCCGCGCTGGCCGCCACCTCCGTCACCGTCGTGGCGCTCACCTCCACCGCCACCCCGGCCCGGGCCGCCGGGCTGTCCCCGTTCGACATCGCCGGCCGCGGCGCCACCGTCCCGTTCGTGGAGCAGGAGGCGGAGCGGGCCGTCCACACCGGCACCCGGATCGGCCCCGACCGGCACTACGGCACCCTGCCGTCGGAGGCGTCCGGCCGGGAGGCGGTCACCCTCGACGCCGTCGGCGAGTACGTCGAGTTCACCCTGACCGCCCCGGCCGATGCGATGACCTTCCGGTACAGCCTGCCGGACAACGCCGCCGGCACCGGCCGGGACGCCACCATCGACCTGCGGGCCAACGGCACCCTGGTCAAGTCCGTCCCGGTCACCTCGCGGTACGGCTGGTTCTACGGCGGATACCCGTTCAACAACAACCCCGGCGACACCGACCCGCATCATTTCTACGACGAGACCCGGACGATGTTCGGTGCCACCTACCCGGCCGGCACGAAGATCCGCCTGCAGGTCTCCTCGACCGCGCAGTCACCCACCTTCACCGTCGACCTGGCCGACTTCGAGCTGGTCGGCGCGCAGATCGCGAAGCCGGCCGGGGTGCTGGACGTGGTGACCGACTTCGGCGCCGACCCGACCGGCGCCACCGACTCCACCGCGAAGTTCCAGGCCGCCGTCGACGCCGGCAAGGCGCAGGGGAAGACGGTGTGGATTCCCGCCGGCACCTTCACCCTCTGGGACCACGTGGTGGTCGACGGGGTGACCCTGCGCGGCGCCGGGCCCTGGTACTCGGTGCTCGGCGGGCGGCACCCCACCGACCGCAAGCGGGCGGCCGGTGTCTACGGCAAGTACGTCGCCGGCGGCGGCTACGGCGGGCAGATCCGGCCGCACGAGGCCGGCGGGCCCAGCCGCAACGTCACCCTGCGGGACTTCGCGATCATCGGCGACATCCGGGAGCGGGTCGACGAGGACCAGGTCAACGCCCTCGGCGGGGCGCTGTCCAACTCGGTGGTCGACAACCTCTGGCTGCAGCACACCAAGGTCGGCGCCTGGATGGACGGGCCGATGGACAACCTGACCATCCGCAACAGCCGGATCCTCGACCAGACCGCGGACGGGGTGAACTTCCACTGGGGGGTCACCAACTCCACGGTCACCAACACCTTCGTCCGCAACACGGGTGACGACGGCCTGGCCATGTGGGCGCAGAACGTGCCCAACGTCAACAACGCCTTCACCTTCAACACCGTCGGCGTCACCGTCCTGGCCAACAACCTGGTCACCTACGGCGGCCGGGACATCCGGATCACCGACAACGTGACCGCCGACTCGGTCACCAACGGCGGCGGCATCCACGTCGCCAACCGATATCCGGGCGTGAACGGCCCGACCGCGGTCGCCGGCACGATCACCGTGGCCCGCAACACCCTGATCCGCAACGGCAACTCCGACTACAACTGGCGCTTCGGCGTCGGCGCGATCTGGTTCTCCGCGCTCAACGAGCCGATCCAGGGCGCCGCCGTCAACGTCACCGACACCGACATCCTGGACAGCTCGTACGCGGCCCTGCACTGGATCGAGGGGCAGACCAGCGGGATCAACCTGAACAACGTCCGCATCGACGGGGCCGGGACGTTCGCCGTCCAGGTGCAGGCGCCCAGCCAGGTCAGCTTCACGAACGTCCGGGCCACCGGCATCGCCCAGGCCAATCCGATGTACAACTGCGTCGGCGGCGGGTTCCAGATCACCCAGGGCGCCGGCAACTCCGGCTGGTACTCGGCCAACCCGTACTGCGGCCCGTGGCCGGAACCGCAGTGGGGCAACGGCCCGTCCACCCCGCCCAGCCCGACACCGACCACCGCGACGCCGAGCCCCACGCCGACCGGTCCGCCGCCGGCAGGCGGCAACCTCGCCCTCGGCCGGCCGGTCACCGCGTCGAGCACCACCCAGACGTACGTGGCGGCCAACGCGGTGGACGGCAACGCCGGCAGCTACTGGGAGAGCGCCAACAACTCCTTCCCGCAGACCCTGACCGTGGACCTCGGCGCGGCGCGTGCCGTCGACCGGGTGGTGTTGAAACTTCCGCCCGGCTGGGAGCGGCGCACCCAGACCCTGGCCGTGCTCGGCTCCACCGACGGGTCGACGTGGAGCACGGTGAACGCGTCGGCCGGCTACACCTTCGACCCGGCCGGCGGCAACACGGTGTCGATCCCGCTGCCGGCGGGCGACCGGCGGTACGTCCGGCTCAGCTTCACCGCCAACACCGGCTGGCCGGCCGGGCAGGTCGCCGAGTTCGAGGTGTACGGCGGGACGGGCACCACCCCGCCACCGACCACCGCGCCGCCGCCGACCACCGCCCCGCCACCGACCACCACGCCGCCACCGACCACCACCCCGCCGCCCAGCGGCAACCTGGCCGCCGGGCGGCCGGTGACCGAGACCAGCCACGCCGACGTGTACGTGGCGACCAACGCCGTCGACGGCAACGCCGGCAGCTACTGGGAGAGCGCCAACAACGCGTTCCCGCAGTCGCTCACCGTCGACCTCGGCGCGGCGTACCCGGTGTCCCGGATCGTGCTGAGGCTGCCACCGTCACCGGCCTGGCAGACCCGTACCCAGACCCTGTCCGTGCTCGGCTCCACCGACGGGTCGACGTGGAGCACCGTGAAAGCGTCGACCGGCTACACCTTCGACCCGGCCACCGGCAACACCGCCACGATCACCTTCCCCGCCACCAGCCAGCGGCACCTGCGGCTGACCTTCACCGGCAACACCGGCTGGCCGGCCGGCCAGCTCAGCGAGTTCGAGGCGTACGCCAGCTGACCGTCCCCGGGGGTCCCCGCGGCGCGGCGGGGACCCCACCCACCCCCACCACCCACCTCTCCACCACCCCCGGAAGAAGGTGTCCCTCCGCCATGTCCAGATTCCGCATCCGACTGGTCGCGGTGCTCGCCGCGATCGGACTGGCCGTCACGGCCCCACCCCCGTCTCCGGCCGCCGCGGCCGGCGGCCCCAACCTCGCCCTCGGCCGGGCCGCCTCGGCCAGCAGCGCCAACGGCCCCTACACGGCGGGCAACCTGACCGACGGCAACGCCGGCAGCTACTGGGAGAGCAGCAACAACGCCTTCCCGCAGTGGGCGCAGGCCGACCTGGGCACCGCCCAGACCGTCGACCAGGTCGTCCTGAAACTGCCCGCGAGCTGGGAGTCCCGTACCCAGACCCTCTCCGTGCAGGCCAGCACCGACGGCAGCGGCTTCACCACCGTCGTGAGCTCGGCCGGCCGCACGTTCAGTCCCGCCAACGGCAACACCGTCACCCTGACCCTCCCGGCCACCACCACCCGGTACGTCCGCGTCGCGATCACCGCCAACGCCGGCTGGCCCGCCGCGCAACTCGCCGAGCTGGAGGTGTACGGCGTCACCAGCTCCACCACCAACCTCGCCCTCGGCCGGCCGATGACCGAGAGCAGCCACGCCGACGTGTACGGCGCGGGCAACGCCAACGACGGCAACCCGGCCAGCTACTGGGAGAGCGCCAACAACGCCTTCCCGCAGTGGATCCGCGCCGACCTCGGCGGCACCGTGGGAGTCAACAAGCTGGTGCTCAAGCTCCCCGCCAGCTGGCCGGCGCGCACCCAGACCCTCACCGTGCAGGGCGGCACCGACGGCACCACCTTCAACACCCTCGTCGCCTCCACCGGGTATGCGTTCGACCCGGCCGGCGGCAACACCGTCACCATCAGCTTCGCCACCGCGAGCACCCGCTACGTCCGGCTGCTCTTCACCGCGAACACCGGCTGGCCGGCCGGGCAGCTCGCCGAGTTGGAGATCTACGGCCCGACCGCCGGGGACACCCAGCCGCCCACCGCCCCCGGCAACCTGTCCTTCACCGAACCGGCCCCCGACCAGATCCGGCTGACCTGGACCGCGTCGACCGACAACGTGGGCGTCACCGGCTACGACGTCTACGCCAACGGCACGCTGCGCACCAGCGTCGACGCCTCGACCCTGACCTGGACCGACAGCCAGCCGGCCGGCACCACCGTGGCCTACTACGTCCGGGCGCACGACGCCGCCGGAAACCAGTCCGCGAACAGCAACACCGTCACCCGCACCGGCAACACCGGGGACACCATCCCGCCCACCGCACCCGGCAACCTGGCGTACACCCAGCCCGGGCCGGGGCAGATCCGGCTGACCTGGACGGCGTCGACCGACAACGTGGGCGTCACCGGCTACGACGTCTACGCCAACAACGCGCTGCGCGCCACCGTCAACGGCACCACCCTGACGTACACCGACACCCAGCCGGACAGTGCCACCGTCTCCTACCACGTCCGGGCCCGGGACGCCGCCGGGAACGTCTCGGCGACCTCCAACACCGTCACCCGGACCGGCAGCACGCCGACCGGCCGTAACCTGGCCGTAGGCAAGCCGATCACCGCCTCCTCCGTGGTGCACGTCTTCAACGCCGTCAACGCCAACGACGACGACGTGACGACCTACTGGGAGGGTGCGCCCGGGGCATACCCGAGCACGCTCACCGTCGCGCTCGGCGCCAACGCCAGCATCACCGCCATCGTGGTCAAGCTGAACCCCGACCCGGTCTGGGGACCGCGTACGCAGACCTTCCAGGTGCTCGGCCGGGAGCAGTCCGCGTCGACGTTCAGCACGCTGGTCGGCTCGGCGACGTACTCGTTCAACCCGACCAGCAGCAACACCGTCACCATCCCGGTGACCGCCACCGCCGCCGACGTGCGGCTGCAGTTCACCGCCAACTCCGGCTCGTCCAACGGACAGGTGGCCGAGTTCCAGGTGATCGGCACGCCCGCGCCGAACCCGGACCTGACCGTCACCGGCCTGTCGTCCGCGCCGGCCGCGCCGGTGGAGACCGACCCGATCACCCTGTCCGCCACCGTCCGCAACATCGGCACCGCCGCGTCCACCGCCACCGCGGTCACCTTCTACCTGGGTACGACCAGGGTCGGCACCGCCGCCGTCGGCGCCCTGGCCGCCGGGGCGTCGGCGACCGTCTCGGCCGACATCGGCGTACGCGACGCCGGCAGCTACGAGGTCACCGCCACGGTCGACGAGGCGAACACGGTCATCGAGCAGGACGAGTCGAACAACAGCCGGACCGGCTCGCTGACCGTCAGCCCGGTGGCCAGCTCCGACCTGGTCGCCGGGGCGGTCACCTGGTCGCCGGGTACGCCGAGCGCCGGCACCGCGGTCAGTTTCGCGGTGTCGATCCGCAACCAGGGCACGATCGCCTCGGCCGGCGGTGCGCACGGCATCACCCTCACCCTGCTCTCCGACACCGGTGCGGCGGTGCGCACCCTCACCGGCTCCTACAGTGGCGTCCTCGCGGCCGGGGCGACCAGCCCATCGGTCGACCTGGGCAGCTGGACGGCGGCCAACGGGAAGTACACCGTGCGGGTGGTCCTCGCCGTCGACGCCAACGAGCTGCCGGTCAAGCAGCAGAACAACACCAGCGACCGGCCGTTCTTCGTCGGTCGCGGGGCGAACGTGCCCTACGACATGTACGAGGCCGAGGACGGCCGGATCGGCGGCGGGGCGCAGGTGATCGGGCCGAACCGCACCATCGGCGACCTGGCTGGTGAGGCGTCCGGGCGGCGCGCGGTGACCCTGAACAGCACCGGCGCGTACGTGGAGTGGACCACCCGGGCGGCGACCAACACCCTGGTCACCCGCTTCTCCATTCCGGACTCCGCCGGTGGCGGCGGGGTCGACTCGACGTTGAACATCTACGTCAACGGCGTCCTGCACAAGCCGATCAACCTGACCTCGAAGCACATCTGGCTCTACGGCGCCGAGGCGAGCCCGAGCGACTCACCGGGCGCGGGCGCCCCACGGCACCTGTACGACGAGGCCAACGTGATGCTGAACTCGACCGTCCCAGCCGGCAGCGTCATCCGGCTGCAGAAGGACCCGGCCAACAGCACCACGTACGCGATCGACTTCGTCAACACCGAGCTGGTGTCGCCGCGGCCCAACCCGGACCCGGCCCGCTACCGGGTGCCGAACGGCTTCAGCCAGGCCGACGTGCAGAACGCCCTGGACGCCGTCCGGATGGACACCACCGGCACCCTGGTCGGGGTCTACCTGCCGCCCGGCACCTACGACACCGCCCAGAAGTTCCAGGTGTACGGCAAGGCGGTCCAGGTGGTCGGCGCCGGTATGTGGTACACCCGCTTCCAGACGCCGCCGTCGCAGCAGAACACCGACGCCGGTTTCCGGGTCGAGCCCACGGCCAGCGGTTCCACCTTCGCCCACCTGTCCTTCTTCGGCAACTACACCAACCGCATCGACGGGCCGGGCAAGGTGTGGGGCGAGCTGAAGGACGTCAACAACCTGACCCTGGACAGCGTCTGGGTCGAGCACACCGTCTGCGCGTACTGGGGGGTCCACGTCAGCGGCCTGACCATCCGGGACAGCCGGTTCCGTGACACCTTCGCCGACGGGGTGAACATGACCAACGGCAGCACCGGCAACCTCGTCACCAACACCGAGGGGCGGTCCAACGGGGACGACGCGTTCGCGTTGTTCTCGGCGACCGACCAGGGCGCGTCGACCGGCAACCACGGCAACGTGTTCGAGAACCTGACCGCCACGCTGACCTGGCGGGCGGCCGGCCTCGCGGTGTACGGCGGCTACGACAACATCTTCCGTAACCTCCACATCGCCGACATGCTGACGTACTCCGGCATCACCATCAGCTCGCTGGACTTCGGCTACCCGTTCATCGGGTTCGGGGCCAGCCCGCCGACCCAGTTCCAGAACGTCTCGTTGGTGCGGGCGGGCGGCCACTTCTGGGGCGCGCAGACCTTCCCGGCGATCTGGGTCTTCTCCGCCTCGAAGGAGTTCCGCGGCATCCGGGTGTCCGACGTCGACATCGTCGATCCCACCTACTCGGGGATCATGTTCCAGACGAAGTACACCGGCAGCCAGCCGGAGAACCCGATCACCGACACGGTGTTCACCAACGTGTCGATCTCCGGGGCGAAGCGCAGCGGTGACGCCTTCGACGCCAAGTCCGGCTTCGGGATCTGGGCCAACGAGATGCCGGAGGCCGGGCAGGGCCCGGCCGTCGGCTCCGCCACCTTCGTCAACCTCCGGCTGTCCGACAACTACCAGGACATCCGGAACACGACCAGCACGTTCACCATCAACCGGAGCTGACCCGCCCGGGATCGGCCGGCGCCGCCGGGGGGACAAGGTCCTCCCGGCGGCGTCCCTGCTCCCGTCACTGCATCGAGCAGGGGGCACCGTCGACGGTGCACCCCTCGGGCGCCCGGGCGCGCGTGTCCCGTACGTCGAACCGGAACGTCGTCGACCCCTGGGCCGGCACGGTCTTCCCGGTGAAGGTGACGACCTGCCCGTCCTGTCGCCACTCGACGCCGGTCGTGTTGTTGACCGTGGCCCCCGAGGCCAGCGTCACGACCACCGTCCAGCCCTGCTTCTCCGCCTTGCCCGGGTTGGTCACCACCACCTCACCCCGGTAGCCGAACAGCCGGTCGGAGATGGTCTGGTAGCGGGCGGTCAGCGGGGAGCCCTGCGTGGGGGGCGTGCTGGGCGTCCGGGTCGGCGTGGCGGTGCTCGGGGACGGAGACGGGGACGGGGATTGGGACGGGGACGGGGTGGTGCTGCTCCGGGCGGCGGTCGGCGCGGTCCGCGACGAGGTGCTCCGGGGGGTGGGGTTCGTGACGGTCGGCACCTGCAGCGTCGACTGCGGCGCGGCCTCCAGGACCCCCGGTGCCGGTCGGCTCAACCACACCGCCGCCCCGCCGGCCAGGGCGAGGCAGGCCAGCCCGCCACCGATCACCCCGGCCCGGCGGCGGCGCCCGGCCCGGGTACGGACGTCGCCGAGCAACCGGACCACGGGCAGCTCGGCGGTCAACCCGCCCTCGGCGCGCCGCAGGTCGACGCGCTGGAACGCCAGCCAGTCGAGGATCGCCGGCAACCGCACGGTCACCGCCTGCTGGTGATGCTCCGACCGGCGGGCGTACGGTTCGGCGTCCCACTCGCCCTCCACCAGCACCTCGTGCACCGACAGCCGGCAGCCGTGTCCGGAGGGGACGATCTGGCAGGTCAGCCGGGTGCGTCGGTCGCCCTCCCGGCAGTCCAGCACGTACCGCTGCGGCGCCTCCTGCTCGACCACCGTCGCCTCGAGGTCGGCGTCGAACCCGGGCAACCCCGCCGTACGCAGCAGCAACCGCTCCGGCCGGTCCTCCGGCGGGGCGTTCTCAGCGAACCACTTGGCCAGCAGCGGGGGCTCCGTCAACGCCCGCCACACCGTCTCGGACGGGTGGAACAGGTCGACTTCGATGCCGATCTCGATCACGCGGAGACTCTACGGGTCGGCCTGTGCCGCCTTTCCGGATGGGGATCCCCGCCGTCGCGCTGTCACGTCGGCTGTTCCGAACCGCCCTCGTGCCACCGGGCACGCCAGGCGGCCTCGCGTGTCTCGTGCATGGTCTTCTCCTCGTACACCGCCCGGCGCAGGGCGTTGCGGGAATCCGCGAAGACCAGCACCTCGACCACGACGAGCCCGACGCAGATGGCGGTCAGCAGGCTGAGCGCCGCGAGGGCCGGCAGCAGCCGTCCGAGGGGAAGCCCGGCCCCGAACGCGAGAAGCACGCCGACCCGCGTCCAGGCCACGGTCCTCAGCATGCGCAGTTGGAACAGCAGGTCGGTGGCCAGGTAGACCATCACCCCGGCGAACAGCAGCGTCACGGATGATCCCCGTCCCCGCTCGGTCACCCCGCCCACCGGGTCGGTGATCGTGGAGACCAGCTCCTCCGCGCCGATCGCGAACAGGATCACGCCGGCGATCATCGGCAGGTAGAGGTAGGCGTACGCGTCGCGGGCCATCGCCAACCGGGGCGGGCCCTCGGCGGAGTGCAGCGCGATCCGGGCGGCCGGGCCGATCATGTCGAAGTGCGCCCACCACAGCGCCGCCGTGAAGAGGATGCCCAACATCGCCGCCACGATGGCCGGCCACGTCACCGGCTTGCCGAGCAGGTTGCCGCCGACGCCGACGGAGATGACCGACTCGCCCAGCGCGATGATCAGGATCAGGTCGTAGCGTTCCGTCCAGTGCTCGGCGGAGGTGACCTCCCAGCCCCTGGTGCCGCCCAGGAACCCGCCGGCGTACTGGACGATGACAACGACGATCCACACCCCGTCCCGGAACCACATCGCGAGGTCCGGATCGGCGATACGCATCGGAAGAACCGCCGCTATCAGCAGCAGGAAGGCCGTGATCGCCACCTCGGGGAGAAGGTGGAGCAGCTGGCGGCGGGCGTGCGGCCGGCCCCGGGTGGCGTGCGCGTACAGCACCAGGTGCATGGCGCGGAACACCAGGTAACTGATCGTGACCACGATCGGTCCGCCGATGCCCAGTTGGTGGTCGCCGAAGGTCTGCGGCAGGGCCAGCGCGAAGGTGAACAGCGCGATCATGCCGACCACCATCAGCACCGGGACGAAGCCCTCGCCGAGCCGGAGCCGGGCGGCGACCATGCTGTGCACCACCCAGCACCACCAGAGCACGGCGAGCACCAGCATGGCGTGCAGCAGTTGTCGACCGCCCACGTTCGCGGCGGTGGCCCGGGTGATGATGAAGAACGACACGACGAAGACGAGGTCGAAGAAGACCTCGAACTTGTCCACCCGGGCGGCCGGGGCGATCGGGATGGCCGGCCCCAGCCCCCCGCGTCTCCAGTCGCCACCCACCGGACGAGTCTCGCAGCGCCGGGGCGGTCGCGGGCCGGAATCCGCGCACGCCCGACCCGGGCCGGACCTGTCCCGCCAACCGGACGGCCGTCGCGGGCAGGTGCGGGGTGGCCGTGCTGGTCAGGTCCGGACCGTACGGTGTGGAATCGTTCTCACCACAGCCCGGGCCGCCCGTCTCACTCGCCGAGTCGCTGTCGGGCGAGGAACTTCGGCACCACCATCCGCCATGACTCGGTCACCAGCTCGGTCATCCGCTCGTGGTCGAGCCGGTGCAGATGGCAGCACACCCAGTTGAACCGCAGGTCGGACGGGCGGGGGAGGAAGAACAGGTCCGGCTCGGCGGCGATCAGAGCGTCCCGTTCCAGCTTCGGGTAGCCGAAGCCCATTGTCAGTTCGTCCTGGCTGAACGCGACATAGACGATGGCGCCCACCCGGAACTTGACCCGGTCGCGGATCAGGTGCTCGCTGGTGCGGGGGAGCGTCCGGGCCAGGGCCCGGACGTCGTCGACGGTGACCACGGCCCGACCGTATCGCCGCCGGGTGACATTCGTGTCACCGGGCCGCGCCGCTACCGCCCTCCGTGGCCGGAGCCGCGTGGGCGAGCGCGACCCGGAGCGCGTCGACCATCGGCGCGTCGGGGTGCTCGATCCCGTGCTGGGTGGCGACCCGCAGGGTGGCCAGGAAGGTCGCCGCCATGATCCGGGCGCGTAGCGCCCGGTCGGGGCCGGTGAGCCGCGGGGCGAGTTCGCCGGCCAGTTCGCGTTCGCTCGCGGCGTACGCGGCGGCCTGGTGCGCGATCAGGCCCGGGTGCCCGTGCAACTGGCGGCGGCGGTTCAGCCAGGACATGCCGGTGCCGTCGTCGCTGTAGACCTCGGCCGCCAGGTGCAGGGCCGCCCGGCTCAACGCGGCCCACGGCGGGTCGTCGGCGGGCTGCGCGCGCAGCAGGTCCAGCAGTCGGCGCAGCCATCTGGTGTCGCCGTGGAAGAGGGCCTCCTCCTTGCTGGAGAAGTAGTTGGAGAACGTCCGCCGGGAGACGTTCGCGGCGTCGGCGATCGCCTCGACGGTGATCCGGTCCGGCCCCTGCTCGGCGGCGAGGCGTAGGGCCGCCTCGTGCAGGGCCAGGCGGGTGGCCGCCTTCTTGCGTTCCCGCAGCCCCGCCGCCTCATCCATGGGGTCAGGGTACGCGAGGCGTGATTCATTTCTCAATGAGCAAACTTGCCTGATGCGCAAGATTCCTTGATGCTTGCTTGAGGCAACCAACGTCGGTCTGGAGGACAAGAGTGGACACCGCCGCCCGTGAACTCGGCACGCGGCTGCACGACCTGTTGACCGGCGTGCGGCTGCTCAAACAGCGACGTGTCGACGAGCGGTCGGCCGTGCCCCCGGGCCTGCTGGGCCCGCTCATGCTCATCGAGCGCAGCGCCAGCGGCTGCCATGCCCGGGAACTGGCCGAACGTGGCCGGCTCGACCCGTCGACCGTCAGTCGTGCCGTCGGGGCCCTCGTCGCGCACGGCCTGGTCGAACGGCGACCCGATCCGACCGACCGGCGGGCCAGTCAACTGATCATCACCCCGGCCGGCCGGGCCGCCCTGGCCGAGACGAACGACTGGTACGGGCAGCTGCTCACCCGGGCGCTCGCCGACTGGACCCCCGACGAGGTGGCGGCGCTGTCCACCGCGCTCGACCGCTTCACCCGCGACCTCGGGGTCGCCCTCGCACACCACAACAACCAGGAGGACGCGCGATGAGCGCACCCACCGCAACGGCCGACGCCGCACCGATGAGCCGACGGCAGACGCTCGAAGCACTCAGCGGCCTGCTGCTGGTGCTCTTCGTCGCGATGCTCAGCAGCACGGTCGTCTCGATCGCGCTGCCGAAGATCATCGGCGCGCTGAACGGCTCCCAGACCCAGTACACCTGGGTGGTGACCGCGACCCTGCTCACCGCCACCGCCAGCACCCCGATCTGGGGCAAGCTGGCCGACCTGTTCAACAAGAAGCTGCTGATCCAGATCGCCATCGTCGTCTTCCTGCTCGGTTCGGTCGTGGCCGGCTTCGCGCAGACCGCCGGGCAGCTCATCGCCGCCCGGGCGTTCCAGGGAATCGGTGTCGGTGGGCTCCAGGCGCTGGTCCAGGTCGCCATCGCGGCGATGATCCCGCCCCGTGAGCGGGGCCGCTACAACGGCTACCTGGGCGGCGTCATGGCCCTCGCGACGGTCGGTGGCCCGCTGCTCGGCGGCCTCATCGTCGACACGTCCTGGCTCGGCTGGCGCTGGTGCTTCTTCGTGGGCGTGCCGGTCGCCGTCGTCGCGCTGATCCTGCTCCAGGCCACCCTGAACCTGCCCACCATGCGCCGGGACAACGTCAAGATCGACTACCTCGGTGCCAGCCTGATCGCCGCCGGCGTCAGCGTGCTGCTGATCTGGATCTCGTTCGTCGACGCCTCCTTCGCCTGGCTCTCCTGGCAGAGCGCGGTGATGGTCGGCGGCGCGCTGCTGCTGCTCGCCCTCGCGACCTGGGTCGAGTCGCGCGCCGCCGAGCCGGTCGTCCCCCTGAAGATCGTCCGTGAGCGCACCACCGCGCTGGCGATCCTCGGCAGCCTGGCGGTCGGCATGGCCATGTTCGGCGGCTCCGTCTTCCTCGGCCAGTACTTCCAGATCGGCCGCGGCTACACCCCCACCGAGGCCGGCCTGCTCACCATCCCGATGATGGCCGGCGTCCTGCTGTCGTCGATCGTCGCCGGGCGGCTGATCACCGCCAGCGGGCGGATCAAGCCCTACATCGTCGCCGGCTCGATCATCCTCGTCGCCGGCTTCGCCCTGCTCGGCACCATCGACCACGAGACCCCGCTGCTGCTGCTCGGCACCGCCATGTTCATCGTCGGCGTCGGCGTCGGCATGACGATGCAGAACCTCGTGCTCGCCGTGCAGAACACCGTCCAGCTGAAGGACATCGGCGCGGCCAGTTCCAGCGTCGCGTTCTTCCGCTCCCTCGGCGGCACCATCGGCGTGTCGGTGCTCGGCGCCATCCTCGCCCGTCGGGTCACCGAGCGGATCACCCACGACCTCGCCGCCGCCGGCATCCCGACCTCCGGCGGCGGTGGCAGCACGCTCAACCTCGGGGCGCTGCCGGCGCCGGTGCAGCACATCGTCCGTGCCGCGTACGGCGACGCCACCGGGCACATCTTCTTCATCTCGGCGGCCATCGCCGTCGTCGGTGTCATCGCCGCGTTGCTGCTCAAACCGGTCACCCTGCGGTCGAGCCTCGACCTGCCGGACGCCGCGCGGTCGACCGCCGTCGCGGCGGACGCGGTCGACGGGGCACCCGCCTTCGACCAGGTGAACGTGGACGCGGTGGACACCGAGGCACCCTCCCGCCGCTGACGCAGTAACCCGGCCGTGGGGGGGGGGGGGGGGGCCGGGGGGGGCCCCCCCCCCGCCCCCTCTGGTTTGGGTGGGGGGGGCACCCCCCCCCCCCCCCCCCCCCCCCCCCCCCCCCCCCCCGGGGGGGGGCCGGGCGGCGGGGGGGGCCCCCCCCCCACGCCGCGTCCGGGCGGGAATGGCGCGGCCGTACCGGATCGGGCCGCTCCGCGAGCGGACCGTCCGGATTGTCCTCCCGGTCGGGGCCGTCCGGGGCCGGTTTGCCCGCGTCGGCCCCGGGAACGTGGCGGGGGACGAGCGCGCCGCCGACGGGTGGCGCCGTGAAGGGGGTCTGCGTCATGGCCAACGCCCAGCAGCCACTGCGCGGCAAACGAGTCGCCTTCCTCGCCACGGACGGGGTGGAGGACGTCGAGTACACGCGGTCCCGGGCCGCCGCGGAGCAGGCGGGTGCCGAGGCACACCTGATCTCCATCAGGTCCGGCGAGGTCCAGTCGATGGACCACGACATCAACCCGGCCAACCGCTATCCCGTGGACCGTACGGTGGACCAGGCGAATCCCGCCGACTACGACGCCCTGGTGCTGCCCGGCGGTACGGTGAACCCCGACCGGCTCCGGATGAACCCGGCGGCGATGAACTTCGTCAGGGCGTTCTTCCAGCAGGCCAAGCCGGTGGCCGCGATCTGCCACGGCCCGTGGTCGCTGGTCGAGACCGGTCTCGTCAAGGGGCGGACGGTCACCTCGTACCCGAGCCTGCGGACCGACATCGTCAACGCCGGCGGGAACTGGGTGGACCAGCAGGTCCAGGTCGACGGCGGCCTGGTCACCAGCCGCAACCCCGGCGACCTGCCGGCGTTCTGCGACCGGATGGTCGAGGCGTTCGCCGAGGGCAGGCACGAGCGCCGGACGGTGAACGCCTGACGTCGGGAGAGGCATGGGCGCGAGAACCTTCATGGTGGTCGGCGGGACCAGCGGCCTCGGCCTGGCGGTCGCCCGCCTGCTGGTCGAGGAGCATCGGGTAGCCGTGCTGGGCGACGTGCGCGACGAGGTCGCCGCGGTGGCCGACGACCTGGAGTGCGCCGGGATCGTCTGCGACGTCGCCCGCTACGACCAGGTTCGGGAGGCGTTCGTCGAGGTGGTCGACCGGTACGGCGCCATCGACGGTGTCGCCGCGTGCGCGTCGATGTGGGCGGGCGGTGACCTGGCGGACCTCTCCCCGCAGCACATCCGCCGGGCCGTCGAGGTCAACGCGCTCGGCACCACCTACGTGCTCAAGGAGGCGTTGCACCACCTGCACCGGCAGGGCTTCGGGAACGTGGTGTACGTCGGCGCGATGGCGGTGACGAGGGCCCGCCCGGGCATCCCGGTCTACCGGGCCACCAAGAGCTACGGCAGCAGCCTGGTGGAGTCGTTGGCGGAGGCGCAGCACAGCAACCGGATCAAGGTCATGCAGTTGCACCCGGGACCGATGCCCACCCGCCTGCAGGAGCGGGTGGGCGACGAGTTCCTCGACGAGACGTACGCCGGGCCGGAGCAGGTCGCCGTCGAGGTCGTACGGCTGCTCCAGCTCGCCCCCGACGACCTGTACGTCTCCGGCGGGCAGGTGCTGCGGGCGGACGGGCGGTGGTGACGGGCGCCGGCATCCCGCCCGAAGCGGCCTGGCCGAGCCAGGATTCATAGACAAGGGTCTTTACTGTTAACAAGGTTTAATTTATGTTCGTGGCAGCTCCGCGAGTCGTCCCAAGGGAGTTGCCGTCATGCGTCGAAGAATCACCGTCCCGCTCCTCAGCACCGGCGTCGTCGCCGCCACCCTGGCCGTCGCCGCACCCGCCCAGGCCCACGGTTACGTCTCCTCGCCACCCAGTCGCCAGGCGCTCTGCGCGCAGAACAAGGTCCCGGACTGCGGGCAGATCAAGTACGAGCCGCAGAGCGTCGAGGGCCCGAAGGGCCTGCGCAGCTGCCACGCCGGGCTCGCCCAGTTCGCCGTCCTGAACGACGACAGCCGCAACTGGCCCGCCACCTCGGTGGGCAGCACTGTCACCTTCACCTGGATCAACACCGCCCGCCACGCCACCAGCAACTGGGAGTACTGGATCGGGAACACCCGGGTCGCCGTCGTCGACGGCGGTGGCCGCCAGCCCGACGCCACCGTGTCGCACACCGTCAACCTCGGCGGCTTCTCCGGCCGGCAGAAGCTCCTCGCGGTGTGGAACATCGCCGACACCGCGAACGCCTTCTACTCCTGCGTCGACCTGCAGATCGGCGGGGGCGGCGGCAACCCGACGCCCAGCCCGACCCCGACCACCCCGTCACCGAGCCCGACCGCGAGCCCGACCAGCTCACCCGCACCGGGCGGCACCTGGACCGCCGGGCGGGCCTACCAGGTGGGGGACCAGGTCACCTACAACGGTCTGACCTACCGCTGCCGCCAGGCGCACACCGCGCTTCCCGGTTGGGAACCGCCGAACGTGCCGGCGCTGTGGCTGCAGGTCTGACCGGGCGGGTGCGGCCACGCCCGGCGTGCGCCGCACCCGCCACCGTCCACCCGCCCGGCGACCGGAGTGGCCGCACCCGTCACCGGCTGGCCGCCGCCGTGCTGGTGCTCCTGCTGGCCGGTTGTGCGGGCCCGCCCGCGTCCACCGCACCCCCGGCGACCCCGTCCGGTGCGGCCGCCGACGCCTCGACCAGCGGGATCGACGTGCTGTTCCTGTCGATGATGGTGGCGCACACCGAGCAGACCCTGCAGATCGTCCGGCTCGGGCTCGACCGCACCGCCGACCCGGAGATCCGGACGCTGATCGCCGCCGTCGAGGTCACCGAGGCGGACGAACTGTCCACCATGCGGGGCTGGCTGCGCGACGCCGGACCCTCGGCCGTGGCCGCCGCCGCCCGGCATGACCACTCCGGGCACAGCGACGCCGTCGCCGGCCTGGCCCGGCTGCGTGCGGCCCGGGTCGGCGAGCTGGACCGGGTGCTGCTCGACGTGCTCGGCGCACACCAGCGGACGGCGGCGAAGCTCGCCGCCGCGCAGCTGGAGGCCGGCACCAGCACCCGGGTGCGGGAGCTGGCCCGGCGCATCGAACAGTCGCGGACCGCGGAGGTCACGCTGATGGCGCGGCTCAGCGCGCCGCCGTCAGGGCCGTGACGGGATGGTGGCGGCGACCGGACCGGACGCCGCCGCACCGTCCCGATCAGCCGCCCCCGGACCGGGCGACCAGCAGCGCCCAGCCCAGGCAGCCGAACGCGGCGCTGTTCAGCACGGCCCGGACCACGTTCCAGCGCACCCAGGCTCCCTCGAACATCGTCCGCAGGGCCGCCGGGTTCGCCGGCCCGGCGGCGTCCACACCCGCGGCGAGCCGGTCGTTGAGCGGCACGTTCACCGCGAACGTCACCACCAGCACCAGCCCGTACAGCAGCAGGGCGGCCAGCAGCCAGGGCAGCGGCGCGCGTCGGCCGGCGGGCAGATGCAGCAGCACGGCCGCGAGTGTGCAGACCAGCGCGCCGCCGAAGCAGAGCGCGAACCAGCCGTTCAGGATGGCCGCGTTGATCGACCGCATGGCCGCGACGAACGCCCGGTCATCCACCCGGGACAGGCCCGGCATCACCGCGTACGCGAAACCGGCGAACAGTCCCGCCATGAGGCCGGTGGTCAGCGCCGCCAGCAGCAGGGCGACGGTCCGCAGCCCGCTCATCGGACACCGCCCCGGACATCGAGTTCGATCATGGCACCATCGAACCCGCGGCGGCCGGGACGATCCATGGCCGAAACTGCCGGAACCATACGTGGACGTCTACGCTCACCGGGTGGACGTGCTCGCCGACGTGCTCCGCGGGCTGCGGGCCCGGGACGCCTTCCTGCTGCGGACCGTGCTGGACCCGCCGTGGTCGATCCGGGTCCGCGACGCCGCCCCGCTCAGCGTCACGACCGTGGTCCGGGGCGGCGCGTTCGTGGTGCCGGACTCCGGCGAGCCGGTGCCGTTGGGCCCCGGGGACGTGGCCGTGCTGCGCGGGCCCGACCCCTACACCGTGGCCGACGCGCCGGGCACCCCACCGCAGGTGGTGATCCATCCGGGCCAGCGCTGCACCACCCTGGACGGGCAGGACCTGAGCACGGTGATGGCGCTCGGCCTGCGTACCTGGGGCACCCGACCGGACGCCGCGACGGCCCTGCTCACCGGCACGTACGCCGGCAGCGGGGCGGTGGGGGCCGGACTGCTCGCGGCCCTGCCGCCGCTGCTGGTGCTCCGCGCCGACGACGGGGACCTGCCGGTCGTCGCGCTGCTCGCCCGGGAACTGGACCGGGACGAGCCCGGGCAGGAGGCGGTGCTGGACCGGCTGCTCGACCTGCTCGTCATCGCCGTGCTGCGGACCTGGTTCGCCCGACCCGACGCGCGGGCTCCCGGCTGGTACCGCGCGTACGCCGATCCGATGGTGGGCCGGGCGGTCCGGCTGGTCCAGCACGATCCCGCGTACCCCTGGACGGTGGCGGCCCTGGCCGCCGAGACCGGCGCCTCCCGGGCCGCCTTCGCCCGTCGCTTCACCGCGCTGGTCGGTGAGCCGCCGATGGCGTTCGTGACCGGATGGCGGCTCGCGCTCGCCGCCGACCTGCTGCGCGACACCGAGCTGACCGTCACGGCCGTGGCCCGCCGGGTCGGCTACGGCACCCCGTTCGCGCTCAGCGCCGCCTTCAAGCGGGTCCGCGGGGTCAGCCCGCGGGCGCACCGCCTCGCTGCCGGAGCACCGACCGCGACGGAGATCACATCGCGCGGTGCGGCCGGCCGGCGCTAATACGCGGGCAGGGTGTCGGTGGCGGTCGGTAGGCTGCCCTGCGGAGTCGCCCCCTGCCGCACGCGACATCCCACGCGGACCCGCGTGGTGCCCCCGCCGCCCCGCAATCAACCGGATTCAGGAGACCTTTTGTGACCCAGCAACCTGTCGCGACTTCGAACAAACTCGACGCCGCGGTGCTCAAGGTGGCGGGCGTCGTCGTGCTCGGCGCGATCATGTCGATCCTCGACGTGACGGTCGTCAGCGTCGCGATACCGACGTTCATGCGGGAGTTCGACGCGTCCTACGCCCGCGTCGCATGGACCATGACCGGCTACACGCTCGCCCTGGCCACGGTGATCCCGCTCAGCGGGTGGGCCGCGGACCGGTTCGGCACCAAGCGCCTCTACATGACCGCCCTGGCACTGTTCACCATCGGCTCCGGGCTGTGCGCCACCGCCGACACGATCGGCGAGCTGATCTCCTACCGCGTCCTGCAGGGTCTCGGCGGCGGCATGCTCATGCCCTTGGGCATGACGATCATGACCCGGGCGGCCGGCCCGCACCGGATCGGCCGGCTCATGGCGGTCCTCGGCATCCCGATGCTGCTCGGCCCGATCGGCGGCCCGATCCTCGGCGGCTGGCTGATCGACACCGCGAGCTGGCACTGGATCTTCCTGATCAACCTGCCGATCGGCGCCATCGCGCTCGTGTACGCGCAGCTGGCGCTGCCGAAGGACAACCCCGAGCCGTCGGAGTCGTTCGACTTCCTCGGCATGCTGATGCTCTCGCCCGGACTCGCCCTGTTCCTCTACGGCGTCTCGTCGCTGCCCGAGGCCGGCACGATCGCCGAGACCAAGGTGTGGCTGCCCGGGCTGGTCGGCGCCGTGCTCGTGGTGGCCTTCGTCCTCTACTCGTTCCGGCCCCGGCACCCCCTGGTCGACCTGCGGCTGTTCGCCAACCGCAACCTGACCATCGCGACGGTCACCCTGGTCGTGTTCATCGTCGCGTTCATGGGCGCCGGCCTGCTGTTCCCGAGCTACTTCCTGCAGGTCCGGGGCGAGTCGACGCTGACCGCGGGCCTGCTGATGGCCCCGCAGGGCATCGGCGCGATGCTCACCATGCCGATCGCCGGGATGCTCGCCGACCGGGTCCCGGTCGGCCGCACGGTGCCGTTCGCGCTGCTGTTCATCGCCGCCGGCTTCTTCACCTTCACCCAGCTCGACGCGGACACCTCGTACTGGCTGCTCTGCGGCTCGCTGTTCGTGATGGGTCTGGGCATGGGCGCCACGATGATGCCGATCATGACGTCGGCGCTCAAGACCCTGAACGCCCAGGAGGTGGCCCGCGGCTCCACGCTGGTCAACATCCTCCAGCAGATCGGCGGTTCGGTCGGCGCCGCGGTGATGTCGGTGCTCCTCACCAGCGAGCTGAACGGCTCCCGGCCGATCCCCGGCCTGACGGATCCGAGCGGCAAGGAGGTCACCCAGGCGGGGCTGGCCATCGCCGCGCAGCAGGAACCGGAGCTGCTCAAGCAGTTCCCGGTGCCGCCAGAGCTCATCGAGCGTGGCCTCGACTTCGCGGCCAGCTCCTTCGCCTCGGTGTTCTGGGTGGCGTTCGTGCTGGTGCTGCTCACCTTCATCCCGGCCGCGCTCCTGCCCCGCCGGCGCCAGCCGCAGCTCGACGGCCAGCAGCCGGAACAGCCGGCGACCCCCGTCGGCATCCACTGAGTCACCGGTCGGACCGCCGGGCATCGCCCCGGCGGCCCGACGTTCGACCCGGACAACCGGCCCGGGGGCGGTGATCGTCTGATCGCCGCCCCCGGCCGCGTCCGTGCCCGGGGCCGGTCCACCCTGGCGGGACGCCGGCAGCCTCGGCCCCGCCCGGCCCGCGCACCCTGGCTCGCCATCCGCGCCCGCGCCCACACCTCTCGGCGCTAAAGTGACGGAACCCCCACCGCCCCGGGTCAATTCGGGCCCGGACGCACCGGCCGGCGGCCGGCCAGGTCCGAGAGGGAGCCCGATGGCACGGAGGCGGTCGTGACGACAGCCGCGCGCCGGCAGCATCCGTCCCGGCGGGGCCGGCGACCGGTGCCGCGGATCGTCTGATGCGGTGGATCTCGGGGCTGGCCGGCTTGGCCGTCCTGGTGATCACCCTGGGTAGCGTCCTGCGCAACCTGGTGGTGCCGCGCGGGCTGGGTTCGGCGCTGGTACGGTCGCTCTGGCGACTGACCCGCTGGCTGCTGCGCCACGCCGCGGCGCCGCTGCGTGGCTACGAGGCACGCGACCGGTTCCTCGCCTGGTTGGCGCCGATCGTGCTGATCGCGATGCTGTGGTCCTGGCTGATCGGGCTGCTGGCCGGGTACGGGCTGCTCATGCACGCCTTCTCCGGGCTGTCCTGGCCGGACTCCTTCCGCGAGGCCGGCTCCAGCCTGTTCACCCTCGGCTTCGCGTCCAACGCCCGCAGCCAGCTCAACGCGCTGGACTTCGTCGCCGCCGCGAGCGGACCGGTGGTCATCGCGCTGCAGATCGCCTACCTGCCGACGCTCTACGGTGCCTACAACCGACGCGAACTGGAGGTGACGCTGCTGGAGTCCCGCGTCTCGCAGCCCGCCTGGGGACCCGAACTGCTGGCCCGGCAGGCCCTCGTCGGCACCGTCGACGAACTGCAGGGGCTGTACGAGGACTGGGAGCGGCTGGCCGCGGACGTCGGCGAGACCCACACCAACTATCCGGTGCTGCTCGCGTTCCGCTCGCCGCGCCCGTACCGGAGCTGGGTCGTCGCCCTGATCGCGGTGATGGACGCCGCCGCGATGCACATCTCGCTGTCCCCGACGGCGGCGACCGTACCCGCCGCGCGGCTGATGCTGCGTTCGGGCTTCACCGCGTTGCGCGACATCGCCCGGGTCGTGGGCATCCCGTTCGATCCCGATCCCCGGCCGGACGGCCCGCTGCGGCTCACCTTCGAGGAGTACGCCGAGGCGGTGGCCCACGTGCAGCGGGCCGGCTTCGCCCTGGAACGGTCGGTGGAGGAGTCGTGGCCGCAATTTCGTGGCTGGCGGGTCAACTACGAGGACATCGGCCACGCGCTGGCCCACAGCACCGACGCGGTGCCGGCGCTGTGGAGCGGCGACCGGGACTTCCCCAGCACGCCCCTGGCACCCCGCCGGCCGACCGACCGCCGGCCGCCGCCGGCGCGATGATCGGTGACCCCGCCGACCGGCACACCAGCCCGGCAGGTTGATGCCCTGCCGGCACTGCCCTGACCCCGCGCCGGCACCTCGGCGACGCGCGGTCCCGGTCGTGGGGCACGGGCGCCCGGACGGGTTGGGTCACAATCGACGCCATGCGGTTCGGCATCCTCGGCGCGACCGAGGTGTACCAGGCCGACGGGCAGCGGGTCGCCGTCGGCGGGCCGCGGCTGCGCGCCCTGCTGGTGCTGCTCCTGCTCGACGCGGGGCGGGTGGTCCCGGCCGACCGGCTGATCGAGGGCCTGTACGGCGACGAACCACCCGAGCGGGCCGCGAACGCGCTCCAGTCGCAGGTGTCGCGGCTGCGCCAGGCGCTCCCGGCCGGGCGGGCGGCTCCGGTGGAGTTCCACCCAGCGGGTTACCGGCTCGCGGTGGACCCGGAGGACGTCGACGTGCACCGCTTCACCCGCCTGGCCGGTGCCGGGCACGCCGCGCTGGCCGCCGGCGATCCGCGCCGTGCCGCCGAGTTGCTGCGCGAGGCGCTCGGGTTGTGGCGGGGCGAAGCGCTGGCGGACGTGACCGAGGCGCCGTTCGCTCCCGCCTGGGCGGCGCGGCTGCGGGAACGCCGGCTGGCGGCCCTCGAGGATCGGATCGAGGCGGAACTCGGGTCGGTCGGGGCGGGGGCCGGGCCGCGTGCCGTCGAGCCGCTGCTGACGGAGCTGCGGGAGCTGGTCGGCGCGTACCCGCTGCGGGAACGGCTGCGCGGCCAGCTGATGCGGCTGCTGCACCTCGGTGGCCGGCGGGCCGAGGCGCTGGTCGCCTACGCGGACCTCCGCCGCGTCCTCGCCGACGAACTCGGCGCCGACCCGTCCGCCGAGCTGGTCGCGCTGCACACGGCGCTGCTGCGGGACCAGGCCGCACCCCCGGCGGCGCCTGCCGGGCCGGCCGGGGACGCCCTGCCGAGCCAGCTCACCAGCTTCGTCGGCCGGGAGTCGGAGCTGAGCCGGGTCGGCGAACTGCTCGACGCGGCCCGGCTGGTCACCCTGCACGGCCCGGGCGGCGCCGGCAAGACCCGACTGGCGATCGAGGCCGCGACCCGGCACGGCGGCGAGGTCAGCCTGGTCGAGCTGGCGGCGGTGACCCCGGGAGTGGACGTGGCCGCGGCGGTGCTGGCCGCGCTCGACCTGCGGGACACCGTACTGCGCGGTCGGGGCGTTCCCGGGGACGCCACCGCCCGCCTCGTCGCGGCGCTCGCCGGCCGGAGTCTGCTGCTGGTGCTGGACAACTGCGAGCACGTGGTGGCCGACACGGCCCGGCTCGCCGCCCGGCTGCTCGGCGCCGCACCGCTGCTGCGCGTACTGGCCACCAGCCGGGAACCGCTCGGCGTGCCCGGCGAGGCACTGTGCCCGGTGGCCGGCCTGCCGGTGCCGTCCGCCGCCACCGCGCCCGAACTCGCCCGCGACTATCCGGCCGTACGGCTCTTCGCGGATCGCGCCGCCGACGTGACCCCGGGTTTCACCGTCGACACCGACACCGTCGGGCCGATCCTGCGGATCTGCCGCACGCTCGACGGCCTGCCGCTGGCCATCGAACTGGCCGCGGCACGGCTGCGGGCGCTGCCCGTCGCGGAGGTCGCCGCCCGCCTCGACGACCGGTTCCGGCTGCTGACCCGGGGCAGCCGGATCGCCCCGCCCCGGCATCAGACGCTGCGCGCCGTGGTGCGGTGGAGCTGGGACCTGCTGGACGAGGCCGAGCGGCGGCTGGCCCGCCGGCTCAGCGTGTTCGCCGGCAGCGCCGACCTGGCGGCCGTCGAGCGGGTCTGCGCGCCGCTCGACGGCGACGTCGTCGACGTGCTGTCCGGCCTGGTGGACAAATCCCTGGTGGAGGCAGCCGGCGGGCGGTTCCGGATGCTGGAGACCGTACGCGCGTTCGCGGCCGAACAGCTCGCCGAGGCGGGGGAGACCGAGCGGCTGCGCCGCGCGCACGGGGCGTACTTCCTCGACCTGGCCCGCACCGGCGACGCGTGGCTGCGCGGCCCGCAGCAGCTGGACTGGCTGCGCCGGCTGGACGCCGACCGGGACGACCTGCACGCGGCGCTGCGCCAGTCGGTCGCCGCCGCCGACACGGGCACCGCACTGCGGCTGGTCGCCGCCCTGTCGTTCTACTGGTGGCTGCGGGGCCTGCGGGGCGACGCCGCGACGATCGCCGGTCAGCTCGTCGACCGGCTCGACGGACCCCCACCCGGGCTGGCCGAGGAGTACGCGCTCTGCCTGCTGGTCGCCTCGCTGGGCGGTGCCACCCGCCGCGACGTCGAACCGGCCACGGCGACAGCGTGGCAGCTGGGCCGGCCGCCCGAGTATCCGTTCCTGCTCTACCTGTCCGGGATGGCCGCCGGTCCGCCGTCGCCGGAGCGGCGACTGCTGCTGGGCGCGCCAGACAGCTGGGGCGGGCTGTTCGGCCACGACCAGTGGACCCGGGCGCTGGGCTCCCTCGGCATCGGGCTGATGTGGCTGTTCGACGGCCGGTTCGACCGCGCCCGTGCCGAACTGATGGTCGCCCTCGACGGCTTCCGCGCCGTCGGCGAGCGGTGGGGGACCATCCTGGTGCTCACCTCGCTGACCGAGGTGTCCTACCGCGCGGGTGATGCCGCGGCGGACACCGCTCCGCTCGACGAGGCGCTGCGGTTGGCCGACGAGCTCGGCTCCACCCTCGACATGGCCGAGCTGCTGCGTACCCGGGCCGACGGGCGGCTCGGCGCCGACGACCTGGCCGGGGCGGCCGCCGACTACCGCCAAGCCGTACGGTTCGCCCAACCGGCCGGGGCGCCGGAGTTGCTGGCCGCGGCCCACCTCGGGCTCGGCGAGATCGCCCTGCGGCGCGGCGACCTGGCCCGGGCCCGGCAGCTCTGCGAGCAGGCCCTGACCGAGTGCCCCGCCGGCTGGTTCGGTGCCGAGGTGGTCCGGATGGGGGCACTGGTCACGCTCGGGCGTACGGCCGAGGCGGCGGGCGACCCGGCGACCGCCCGCCTGCGCTTCCGGCAGGTGCTCGGCGCGACCGCCGGGGCCTGGGACCCGCCGGTGCTCACCGCGGCCCTGGAGGGCCTGGCCGGGCCGGTGCTGCGGCGTGGTGCCGACGAGCGGGCCGCGGTGCTGCTCGGCGCCCTGACGGCCCTGCTGCCCGGCGCCGTGGCCGCCGCGCACGCCACGTCGGTGGCGGCGGTGGCCCGGGACCGGCTCGGCGACACCGCCTACGAGCACGCCTTCGCCCGGGGCGCCGCCATGGGCCGGCCCGAGGCGACGGCGTTGCTGGACGACTGCTGACGGCGTCGCGGCAGCGCCGTCAGCGCCCGGTGCGCGACCGGTCAGCGCCCGCGGCGACGCTGCCGACATGACCAACGAGACACCAGCCATCGTGGCCGAGGGACTGCGCAAGCGGTACGGCCGCAACCCCGCCCTCGACGGGTTCGACCTGGCGGTGCCCGCCGGCACCGTCTGCGGTCTGCTGGGGCCGAACGGCGCAGGCAAGACCACGGCCGTGCGGATCCTGGCAACCCTGCTGCGCTTCGACGCTGGCCACGCCCGGGTCGCCGGGTACGACGTGGCGCGCCAGCCGGAGCGGGTCCGCCACGCGATCGGGCTGACCGGGCAGTACGCGGCCGTCGACGAAATCCTCAGCGGCCGGCAGAACCTGGTCCTGTTCGGTCGGCTTCGCCACCTGTCGGGGCGGGTGGCCCGGCGGCGGGCCGACGAGTTGCTGGAGCAGTTCGGGCTGGCCGGCGCGGCGGACCGGTCCGCGGGCGGGTACTCCGGTGGGATGCGTCGCCGGCTCGACCTCGCCGCGAGCCTGATGACGACGCCGCGGGTGCTGTTCCTCGACGAGCCGACCGCCGGGCTGGACCCGCGTAGCCGCAACGGCCTCTGGGCGGCCGTCCGGTCGCTCGTCGCCGACGGCACCACCGTGCTGCTCACCACCCAGTACCTGGACGAGGCGGACCAGCTCGCCGACCGGATCTCGGTGATGGACACCGGCCGGGTGATCGCCGAGGGCACCCCGGCCGAGCTGAAGGCCCGCATCGGTGCGGACCGGATCGAACTGGTGCTCCGGCACGCCGCGCAGGTGCCGGCCGCGGCCGACATCGTCGAACGGGCCACGGGTGGGCCGGTGACGATCGACGCGGAGATCCGGCAGCTCAGTGCCCCCGTCGTCGACCGGGTCGCCGTCCTCGCCGACGTCATGCGGGCGCTGCGGGACGCCGCCGTGGCGGTCGAGGACGTCACCCTGCGCCGGCCGACCCTCGACGAGGCGTTCCTGTGGCTCACCCAGGGTGGGTCCGTTCGCCCGGCCGACCGGACGGAGGTGGCCGCGTGAGCGCCGCGGTGCTGCGCCCGGCGCCGGTCGATCCCGCGCCACCGGCGTCCGGCGGTCCGCTGGCCCGGCTGGGCTGGGCGGTACGGGACGGCTGGGTGATGGTCGGCCGGAACATGTGGCACGTGATCCGGTCGCCCGAGCAGATCGTCCTCTATTTCAGCCTGCCGATCATGTTCGTGCTCGTCTTCGGCTACGTGTTCGGCAGCGGGATGGCGGTGCCCGGCGACGGTAACTACCGCGAGTTCCTGCTGCCCGGGGTATTCGTGATGACGATGCTCTACGGCCTCGGCGCCACCGCGTCGGGCGTCGCCCTGGACGCCAGCCGCGGCGTGGTCGACCGGTTCCGGTCGATGCCGATGGCCCGGTCCGCCCTGCTGACCGGACGGGCGGGCGCCGACGTCGTCCGCGCGCTGCTGGAGATGGCCACCCTGATCGTCTGCGGCCTGCTCGTCGGCTGGCGATGGCGCCACGGCGTGGTCGACGCGCTGGCGGCGGTGGGCCTGATCCTCCTGCTGCGGCTGGCCCTGACCTGGGCCGGCATCCTCCTCGGGCTTGCCGTGCCGAACCCGGACACGGTCGGCGTGATCGTGTTCCCGCTCGCCTTCCCGCTCACCGCGCTCTCCAACGTCTTCGTCGCGCCGGACCTGATGCCGGACTGGCTCGGCGCGATCTCCGCGTGGAATCCGCTGTCCGCCACCGTGGCGGCGGCGCGGGAGTTGTTCGGCAACCCGGGCATCGGTGGCGAGTCGTGGGCGGCGCAGCACCCGCTGCTGTTGGCCGTCGGCTGGCCGGTGCTGCTCATCGCGTTCGTCGCGCCCCTGGCGGTCCGCCGCTACCAGCGGCTGAGCCGCTGAGGCGCTGATCCGGCCGGGTCCGAGGGGCCCGGCCGGATCGGGGCGGGTCGGCTGCACCGGTACGCCGCAGGGGTGGCCCCGCGGTCAGCGCCGACGGCGATCCGGGCACCAGCCGGCGACCGGCGAGCCGCTCGACTCAGGGGTGCAACGGCCGCCCGGTCTCCAGCAGCGTCTTCAGGTCGCTGAGGACCTCGGGCCAACCGCCGCCGGCGCTCTCGAGCTGGCCGTCGACCTGGGTCAGGGTCTGCGGCGCGTCGGCCAACTCGTGGGTCACGGTGAGCGAGCTGATGCCGTCGCCCCGTTCCTGGATCTCGTACGTCAGGCGGGTGGCGGGCTCGTCGAGCCAGGTCGCCCGCCAGGTCTGCACCAGCCGGACCGGCGGCTCGACCTCGATCACCTCGCCCTCGACCAGGACCGCCGGCATGCCGGCCTGCTGGTGCTCGGGAGTCGCGCGGGCGCGGTAGCCGCCGCCCGGACGCAGGTCGAACTCGGCGATGCCCTGGTAGCCGTAGCGCTGGGTCCACTCGGGCTTGGTGATCGCGTCCCAGATCGCCTGCGGCGTCGCCTTGATGTACACCCGGTAGACCTTGGTGGTCCCGGCGCTCGTCGTGGTGGTCACGGCTTCTCCTTCGTCTCGTCGCGTTCGAGTTCCGACTTGAGGTCCAGCAGCGCCGCGGTACGGCGCTCGGTGTACTTGTCGATCCATCGGTCGTGGATCGACCGGATCGGCACCGGGTTGAGGAAGTGCAGCTTCTCCCGGCCCTGTCGGCGGGTCACCACCAGCCCGGCGTCCGCCAGCAGGCGCAGGTGCTTCATCACGCCGAACCGGGTCATCGCCAGCCCGGACTCCAGCTCCGTCAACGTCTGGCCGTCCCGGACGAAGAGGCGGTCGAGCAGGGCGCGGCGGGTCGGATCGGCGAGCGCCTTGAACACCAGATCGTCGTCGTTCACCCCGGTCAAGATAGGTGACCAAAAGGTCACATGTCAAGGTGGCGGGTCCCGGACCGCCCTGCGGGAGCGGGCGGCGCGGCCAGGTTAGGCCGGCCGTACGCGGGGAACCCGGCGGCACGCCCGCGCGGCACCCGCCCGGGCCGCGTCGGCCGGCCGCTGAAGTCCTCCGCCGGTCACGCCTGGACGGCAGCATCCCGAGGGCCGCCGAACCGCACGCTCGCCGAAGGCCGCGAACGACGACCTCCCCGAGGTGAACTGACGGATGAATGGTTGCTGATGGTGCTGTGTGATGCTGCCGCACCGGGGCGTACGAAAGCTCCCGCCCGCGCGCCGATCCACCGCGACCGGGTGCTCGGTGCGGTCGGTTCGACCGTCATCGCGGGCGGTGGGCTGCTGGCCGGCGTGACGCCGCTCGGCGAGGTCGCAATCGATCTGCCCCTCCTGCGCGACCTGCGCGCGTTGCCGACGCTGTCGGTGTCCGTGCTCTACGCCGGCCTCGCGATGCTCCTGCTGGCCTGGTGGCGGGTCGGCGTGTCGGTCGGCGCCGACGGCGGCCCGTCCGGTCGGGAACTGGCGACGACGGCGGCGTGGTGGGCGGCGCCGTTCGCCGTCATCACCCCGATCTTCAGCGGCGACGTGCACAGCTATCTCGCCCAGGGGGCGATGACGATGGCCGGCCTGGACGCCTACCGGGACGGGCCCTCCGCCCTGGGCGGCCCGCTCACCGTCAACGTGCCCGAGATCTGGCAGCACACCCCGGCGCCGTACGGCCCGGTCTTCCTCCAACTCGCCGCCGCCGTGACCGCCCTGACCGGCGGCGGCGTCTGGGCCGGCATCATCGGGATGCGGGTGCTGGCGTTGCTGGGCGTCGGGCTGCTGGCCTGGTCGGTGCCCCGGCTCGCCCACCTGTGCGGGGTACGCCCGGCGGCCGCGCTGTGGCTGGGCGTGCTCAACCCCCTCGTGCTGCTGCACCTGGTCGGCGACGCCCACAACGAGGCGGTCATGTTGGGCCTGATGTGCCTCGGCCTGCTCCTGGCGCTTCGACGCCGGCCCGTGGTCGGCATCGTGCTGATCACACTCGCCGCTCTGGTCAAGGCGCCAGCGGTGGTGGCGCTCGCGTTCGTCGTCCCCGTCTGGGCGCGGCACCTCGCCGGCCGGTACGGGCGGCTCAGAGCGGCCCAGCGCATCGTCCTCGTCGCCGCTGTCACCAGCCTGATCGTCACGGCCGCGACGAGAAGCGGATTCGGCTGGGTACGCGCCCTGGGCACGCCCACCCACGCGCACACCTGGATGTCGATCACCACGGACCTCGGTTGGGCGGCCGGAAGCCTGCTGCACCGGCTCAACGGCCTCGCGATCGAGCACACCATCAATGCCTTCTGGCTGGCCGGACTCGCCCTCGCGGCCGGGGCCAACCTGTTCCTGTGGCGGCGCGTCGATCGGATCGGGCCGGTGGCCGCGCTCGGGCTGGGGCTGGCCGTGGTGGTGCTCGCCGGACCGGTGGTGCACCCGTGGTATCTGCTCTGGGCGGTCGTACCCCTCGCCGCGGCCGCCCGGGGTGCCGGGACACGTCGGGTGGTGGCCATCGGCTCGGTCGTCCTCGTCCTCCTGGTGCTGCCCGGTGGCGTCCAGCCCGGCCTGCCCGCGGCGCTCGGTGCGGTGCTGGGGTCGTCGGCGGTGCTGGTGGCCAGCGTGGCGGCCAGGCGTCGGTCCCGGCAGCGGGGGTGGGCCCGGCCGGCGGACGAGCCGGTCCCGGCCGGCGGACCGACCGAGGTGCACGTCCGGCCCACCGTCTGAGCCGGCCGAACGGGGACGGTCGGTGGCGCGGATGACCGCCGGGCCCCGACCGGCAGGCATGCCCCGGCCGCTTCGGGGTAGCCACCCCGGAACGGGACAGGGAGGTGGAGGCACCGATGGGTGACGCCGTCGCGAATCAGCCCGCCGGGCCCGGGCGACCGGCCAGCCCGGCCGACCGGCTGGCCGAGGACGTGGCCGACGTGGTCCGGGCTGAGGTGCGCGCGGTCCGCGGCCAACTGGCCGATGCCGCCCGACCCGCCGGGTTGGGCTTCGTCCTGCTCGCCGCCGCCGGCGGCTGTCTGGTGCTCGGCGCGGGGGCCGCCTCGACGACCGTGCTGCGGATGTTGG
The DNA here is from genome assembly GCF_044765245.1 of Micromonospora sp. NPDC093277. Classification (NCBI taxonomy): domain Bacteria; kingdom Bacillati; phylum Actinomycetota; class Actinomycetes; order Micromonosporales; family Micromonosporaceae; genus Micromonospora; species Micromonospora sp. NPDC093277. The sequence goes on along the minus strand of NZ_JBIWJO010000006.1, from coordinate 188,717 downwards.
AGACGTTCCTGCCGCGCCGGCTGGCCGCGGCCGGGCTCACCGGCGGCTACCTGGCGGTCGCGGTGGTGCTGGGCCGGCTGGGGCTGAACCGGTTGCGGGCGGCGGGCGGCAGTTCCGCCCGGCTGGCCGACGAGGTCCACGACACCGTCTCCGCCACCGCCGGACGGGTGGTGCCGGCCGGTTCCACCGCCGTCCGGGACGCGCTCGGACGCTGAGCGGCGAGTCCGATCCGGTCCCGCCGACCGGCGGACGCCGCCGCCCATGACGACCATCGTTGCCGCCGCCGGAGAGGGCGCCACGAAATGACGGACAAGCACAGGCAGGCCGAGGAGATGCGGGACGAGGTGCCGTCGACCGTCGCGCGGTCGGACGACAAGGCGGTCCGCACCTACAAGAAGACGCTGGAAGCCGCGGAGGAGACGTACGGCGACGGCGAGCGGGCGCACCGCACCGCGTACGCGTCGCTCAAGCACACCCACGAGAAGGTGGGGGACCACTGGGAACCCAAGGAGCATCGGGGGCCGTCCGATCCGCAGGCGGCCCAGGGTGCCCCGGCGTCCCAGCGGCAGCCGCGACCCACCGCGCAGGGTGTGGACGCCAACGCCAGCAAGGGGCACCTCGACCAGGTGGCCCGCCGGGTCGGTATCGACAACCCGCAGGAGCTGGGCCGGGACGAGCTGGTCCGGGCGATCGAGAAGGCCAACGCCCGGGCCACCGCTCGGGCGCGGAAGCGGTGACGGCCACCGGACGACGCCAGGTGGGTGGGCCGCCGGGCGTCACCAGGCAGTCGAGGCCAGGAGGAGCGGGGGCTGTTTGCGCCCCGGGCCTGCCGGGTACCGGGGGCGAACGGACGAGGAAGGCGGCGGGCGATGAGGACGGATCGGCTCAGTGACCTGGTGGTCGGCGCGGCCGGCAACGTCGCCGGGGCGGTCGTCGACCCCCGGCAGGGGTTCAGCAAGCTCCGGTCGGCGGTCAGCGTCCGTACGGTCATCACCGTCGCGGCGGGTCTGGTCGTCGGTTTCCTGCTGGCCCGGGCCGGCCGGCGCGGGTGATCGTGATGGGTGAGCGACGGTGGCCGTGGCTTGGTCGCGGGCGCGGGTGACCGTCCGGCGGCGAAGGCGGCGCGCGTTCAGGAGCCGGCCGACAACAGCCGGCTGATCTCCGGTGCGGCCGGGTGCTCCGGAGCGACGGCCAGGAACCGGCGCAGCGTCCCGGTCGCCTGCGCCGATTTCGCGCCGCGCTGTGCCAGCCCCAGCACGAGCAGGCCGTCCGGCGAGTCCGGGGTCCGGGCGAGGACCTCCCGCGCCGTCTGCTCGGCCGCGCCGGCGTCGCCGGCCCGCAGCAGGGCGAAGGCCAGCCGGAGCCGGATCGTGTCGTCCGCCCGGTCCCGCAGCGCCTCCCGGTAGAGCTGGGCCGCGGCCGCGTACCGGTCCTGGCTCTCCAGGTCGCGGGCCAGTTGCACGGTCACCGCGACCGGGTCGGCCGGGGGCTGCTCCGGCGGCCGGTCCAGGCGGTCGGCGGTGACCGCGACCGCGACCACGAGGGACACCAGCCCGGCCGCCCCCGCCCACCACACCCGGTGAGCGGCCCGGCCACCCGGCGACCGCCGTACCGAGACGGCGCGGGCCGGGGCCCGGCGAGGGCGCAGCGTACGCAGGGCGGCGTAGCCGGCCCCCACGAGGGTCAGCGCGGGCACGGCCCACAGCAGCACCGTCGCGCCGTGGGCGGGTGGTTCGGTCAGCACCTCCGGCCCGTACCGCTGGACGAACCATCGGCGGACCTCGGTGGGGTTCCGGCCCTGGGCGAGCTGGTCGGCCACCACCTCTCGCATCGCCGCCGCGATCGGCGACCGGGAGTCGGCCACCGACTCGCCCTGGCAGGCCGGGCAGCGCAGCCCGGCGGCAACCTCGCGTACCCGGTCCGCGCCGCCGGTGCCGCCGGCCGACCGCAGCAGTCCCACCGCGGCGCCGGTGACCAGTGCGGTGAGCACCAGTGCGCCCAGCGCCGCCCGCCACCTCATCCGGACAGCAGCGGCGCCACCCGCTGCTCCAGCCACGCCTGCGTCACCACGCCCCGCTGCCGCTCGACGATCCGGCCGTCCCGGTCCACCAGGAACGTCTCCGGCACACCCCGTACGCCCCAGTCGACCGAACGGGTGCCGTCCGGGTCGGGCAGCACGGTCAGCCCGGTCGCGCCGGTCTCCTCGAGCAGGGACCGGACCGCCGCGTCGCCGTCCCGGACGTTCAGCCCGACCAGGCGCAGCCCGTGCGGTGACCACCGGCGTTCGGCGTCGACCAGCAGCGGCAGTTCGTCGCGGCAGGGGCCGCACCAGGAGGCGAAGACGTTGACCAGCACCACCTGCCCCCGGGCGGTGGCCAGGTCGAACCGCCCACCGTCCAGGGTGGCGCCGGACAGCGCGGGGGCGGGTGCCGGTGTCGACGCGCCGCTGTCCGTGCCTGCCGGGGTGTCCGGGGCGCGCAGGCCGAGGGCGGCCAGCGTGCCGACGGCGACGGTGACCGCGAGTACCATCGCCGGTCCGGGACGCAGCCCGGCCGGTAGCCGCAGCAGCCGGCGACTCATCCGTCGGCTCCCGTCCCGGCCGCCACGGGTGCCGGCCGCCCGCCGCCGACCGGTCCGGGTGGCCGCCGCCGGGCGCGGGCGGAGCCGACCGCCGCGACGAGCCCGCCGGCGGTGGTCAGCGCCCCACCGGCCCAGAGCAGTCCGACGAGCGGGTTCACCGCCAGCCGTACGGTCGCGTTGCCGCTGTCCGCGGCGACCGCGATCAGGGTGACGTAGGTGTCCCGCAGCGGCCCGGTGTCGATCGCCGGGACGGTCACCGTGGCGTCCCGGGCGGGGTGGTATCGCAGGGCCGGGGTGACGGTCCGCTGCGTGCCGTCCGCCTCGGTGAGCCGGAGCCGGGCGCGTACGCTCATGCCACCGCCGGCTGCGGCCCGGTCCACCCCGTCCAGCCGTACGCTCACGCCGGCCACCCGCAGGCTCTCCCCGGTGCGGACGGTTCCCTCGATGTCCCTGCCGTACGCCGAGGAGCCGGCGACGCCCACCGCGACCAGGGCGATCCCCGCGTGGGCGACGAGCCCGGCGAGGCCGATCACCCGGTTGCCGGCCCGCAGCCGGTCGACCAGTTGTCCGGCCTGTCCGGCGAGCACGAAGGCCGCCGCGCCGAACGCGGTGAGCGCCGGCAGCCCGGGTCGGCTGAGCAGGCCCACCACCGCCACCGTGGCCAGCGCGGCGCTGGCCGGTACGGCGAGCCAGCGCAGTCCCCGCGTCCGATCGCGCAGCGCGGGAGCCACCCCGGCGAGCAGCAGCAGCACGATCGCCAGCGGTACCGCCGTGCGCTGGTAGTAGGCGGGGCCGACGGCGGCGCGTACCCCGCCGAGCGGCACGGAGAGCAGCGGGAAGACGGTGCCGATCAGCACCACCGCCGCGATGGTCACCAGCAGCACCCCGTTGACCAGCACGGCCGTCGGCCGGGACAGCACCGGGGCGCCGCGGCGGGCTGGCCGGGCGGCCCGCCGTCCGGTCGCCACGGTGGACACCACGACGGCCAGCAGCACGAAGCCGAGCAGCATCGGGCCCAGCGGCGAGTCGGTGAAGGCGTGCACGCTGGCCACCGCGCCGGAGCGGGTGAGGAAGGTGCCGAGCAGCACCAGGATGAAGCTCGCGGTGGCCAGCGTGGTGTTCCACGCGGCGCGGCCGGCGGCCCGTCCGAGGGCGGTGTGCAGGAACGCGGTGGCGGTCAGCCACGGCAGCAGGGAGGCGTTCTCCACCGGGTCCCAGGCCCAGTAGCCGCCCCAGCCCAGCACCGCGTACGACCACCAGGCGCCCAGCCCGATCCCGGCGGTCAGCGCGGCCCAGGCCGCCAGCGCCCAGGGGCGGGCCAGCCGGAGCCAGCCGCGGCCCTCCGACCCGGCCAGCGGGGCGGCGAGCGCGAGGGCGAACGGCACGACCAGGCCGAGGTATCCGGCGTAGAGCAGGGGTGGGTGCACCCCCATCGCGGGATGTTGCTGGAGCAGCGGGTTCGGCCCGGGGCCGTCGGCGGGCACCGGGTCGACCGCCCGGAACGGGTTCGCCGCGAACCGGGACAGCGCGAAGAAGAACATGGTCACCGCGCTGACCGTCACCATCGCGTACGCGTGCAGCCGGGGCGGGTACCGCCGCCGGGCCAGCAGTGCCGCGTAGCCGCCGAGGACCAGCAGCCAGAGCAGCAGGGAGCCGTCCAGTGCCGACCACAGGCTGGTCACCGCGTAGTACGGCGGCACGTCGAGGCCGCCGTTCTCGGCCACGAACCGGACGCTGAAGTCGTGCCGGAGCAGTGCCGTCTCCAGCACCGCGCAGGCGGTCGCGGCCGCCCCCAGGGTCGCCGCGGCGCCGAGGCGGGCCGGCCGGGCGGGGGCGTTGAACAGCGCCACCCGCAGCCAGAGCAGGGCGGTCAGGGTGGCGCAGGCCAGGCCGGCGGCGAGGCTGGCGGTGCCGAGGTCACCGAGCATCGACCGGTCCCGTCGGGGCGGTGGACGCGCGGTACTCGTTGCCGTGCCGGACCACCACGTGGTCGGAGTGGAACACGCCGTCGGTCGCCAGGGTGCCCTCGACGACCGCTTCCTCGCCCTCGCGGAACGTCTCGGGTGGCACGCCGCGCTGCCGCACGGTGATCTCGTGGCCGCCCTCGGCGAGCCGGAACACCACCAGGTCGCCGTCGCGGCGCAGCGACCCGGGCACCACGTCACCGCCGAGGCGGATCCGCTCTCCGGCGGCGGCCGGGTCGTCGAGCACCTCCGCGGGGGTGCGGTAGTAGGTCAGGGTGTCCCGCAGCGCGCCGGCGACCAGCAGCCCGCCGGCGACGAGCAGCACGGCGACGAGGGCGACCCGGCCCGACCGGCGACGGATCATCCGATCCGGGCCAGCGGGCGTTCGGCGACGGGCGAGACGTCGGCGGTCAGCCGCCGCTCCAGCCGGACCACCCGGTGCAGCACGACGCAGAACGCGACGAGGGTGGCGGCGGCCACGGCGAGCAGCAGGGCGACACCCATCCGCGCGTCGATCGGCGGACGCTGCGGGGCGAGCACGGTCGCCTGCTGGTGCAGCGAGCGCCACCAGATCACGGAGAAGTGCACCACCGGGACCAGCAGGAAGCCGCCGACGCCCACCACCGCCGCCGGGCGCGCGACCCGGTGGTCACCGCCGTCGGGCGCCCCGGTCCGCTCGCTCACCGCCCGGCGCAGGGCCAGATAACCGGCGTACGCGAGCAGCAGCAGGGCCGTGCTGACCAGCCGGGGGTCCCACGCCCACCAGGTGCCCCAGACCAGGTGCCCCCAGATCGACCCGGTGCCGATGGCGACGGCCGTGAGCACCACGCCGACCTCCGCGGCGGCCCGGGCGATCCGGTCCCAGCGCAGGTCCCTCCCGATCAGGTACGCGCCGCCGGCGGCCAGCACGACGGCGAACGCGGCGTACGCCACCCAGGCGGCGGGGACGTGCAGGTACATGAGCCGTTGTGCCTGGCCCTGCACCGCGTCCGGGGGCGCCAGCCAGCCGCCGGCCACTACCGCGGCGGCGCTCAGCCCGCCGGCGAGCCAGGCCGCCGTGCGACGTGCGGCGGCCGCTCGGGCGGTGTCCGCGACCAGGTCCACCGTGGAGGATCGCATGATCTCCCTGTCCGCGCCCGGGGGCGCTTGCCGGAGGGGCAGGACTGCGGAGTCCACCATAAGGCGCGAAGCGCTCCTTAATCCCAAATCGTCGTAAACGGTATGTAAGTGGGCATGCCGGTCTACTGTCCGTTCCGATGGAGACGACAGTGCAGACGACCTCGCGTGCGGTCCGGTGGCGTCCACGCCCGGTCGTCAGCGCGTTGTTCGGCCTGTGCCTGCTCACCGGCTGCGCCGGCGACTCGCCGTCGGCGCTGAACCCCGGCGGCGCCGGGGCGAGCCGGGTCGCGGGCCTGTGGTGGCTGTTGTTCTGGATCTCCATGGCCGTGTTCGTCGAGGTCATGGCGCTGCTGGCCTGGGCTCTGGTGTTCCGGCGGGGCAACGTGCGGGTACGCCACGGGCAACCGCTGCGCTTCGTCACGATCGCCGGGGCCGCGATCCCGTTCGTCATCCTCGTCGCCGTCTACGGTGCGGGCCTGCACGACCTCGCCGCGCTCGGTGCGGCACCCGACCGGGATGCGCCCACCGTCGAGGTGACCGGCCACACCTGGTGGTGGGAGGTCCGCTACGCGGGCGCGTCCGGCGTCACCGCCAACGAGATCCACATCCCGGTGGGGGAGCGGGTACGGGTGCGGCTGCGCACCGACGACGTGCTGCACAGCTTCTGGGTGCCGCAGCTGATGCCGAAGACCGACCTGATCGCCGGCGAGACACGGGAGACCTGGCTGCAGGCGGAGCGGGCCGGCAGCTATCGCGGCCAGTGCGCCGAATACTGCGGCACCCAGCACGCCCACATGGCATTCCTCGTCGTCGCGCAGCCCCGCGCCGAGTTCGACGCCTGGCTGACCCGCCTGAACGCCCCGGCCCGGCAGCCGCAGACCGACGCCGAGCGCCGCGGCGAGCAGGCCTTCGTCCAGGGCACCTGCGCCGCCTGCCACAGCATCCGCGGCACCGGCGCGCAGGGGACGGTCGGCCCGGACCTGTCGAACGTCGGCTCCCGGTGGAGCATCGGCGCGGGGGCGGTGCCCAACGACGCCGGTCACCTGGGCGGCTGGATCGCCAACTCGCAGACGGTCAAGCCGGGCAACGCCATGCCGCCGCAGCCGGTCGAGGCGGCCCGACTGCCCGACCTCATCGCCTATCTACGGTCGCTGGAGTAGGTGCGGACATGTCGACGACCACCAGCGCACCCGCCGGCCTCCACGGCGACGACCTGGCCCGGCTGGCCGAACACTGGGGCGAGCGTCCCTCGCTGCGGGTCTGGTTCGGCACCACCGACCACAAGCGGATCGGTCGGCGCTATCTGGTCACCGCCGGGTTCTTCTTCGTGCTCGCCGGGCTCAGCGCGCTGGTGATGCGGACCCAGCTCGCCCGGCCCGAGTCCGGTGTGCTCTCCCCGGACGAGTACAACCAGCTCTTCACCATGCACGGCACGGCGATGATCTTCCTCTTCGCCACCCCGATGCTCTTCGGCTTCGGCAACTTCCTCGTCCCGCTGATGATCGGCGCCCGGGACATGGCGTTCCCCCGGCTGAACGCCTTCGGCTACTGGGTGTTCCTGTTCGCCGGCCTGTTCATGTGGGCCAGCGTGCCCTTCGGGGCGGCGCCGAACAACGGCTGGTTCGCCTACGCGCCGCTCAACCAACTGCAGCACAACCCCGGCCTGCACATGGACATCTACTCGCTCGGCCTGCTCTTCCTCGGCATCTCCACCACCTCGGCGTCGATCAACTTCATCGTCACCGCGCTGAAGCTGCGCGCCCCGGGGATGTCGCTCAACCGGGTGCCACTCTTCGTCTGGGCGATCGTGGCCACCTCCTTCATGGTGGTCTTCGCGTTACCGGCGTTGAACGCGGACAACGCCATGCTCTTCCTCGACCGCCGCTTCGGCACCCACTTCTTCGACCCGGCCGGCGGCGGGAACGTGCTGCTCTGGCAGCACCTGTTCTGGATCTTCGGACACCCCGACGTGTACATCATCGTGATGCCGGGTCTCGGCATCGTCTCCGCCGTGCTCCCGGCGTTCACCCGCCGCGGCGTGGTCGGCTATCCGTTGATCGTGCTGGCGATCGTCGCGATCTCGATCATCTCGTTCGGGGTCTGGGTGCACCACATGTTCGCCACCGGGCTGCCGCAGCTGTCCTACAGCTTCTTCAGCGCGGCGAGCACGATCATCACCATCCCGTCCGGGCTCCAGATCTTCGCCTGGCTGGCCACCATGCTGCTCGGTCGGGTGGTGCTGCGGGTGCCGCTGCTGTTCGTCATCGGGTTCATCGTGACGTTCGTGCTCGGCGGCTTCACCGGCGCGATGTTCGCGCTGACCGCGTTCGACCAGCAGACCACCGACTCGTACTTCGTGGTGGCGCACTTCCACTACGTGCTGATCGGCGGGGCGGTCTTCCCGATGCTCGCCGGCGTCTACTACTGGCTCCCCAAGATCACTGGCCGGATGTACCACGAGGGGCTCGGCCGCTGGGCCTTCTGGCTGGTCTTCGCCGGCATGCACGTCACGTTCTTCCCGATGCACATCACCGGCCTGTTCGGCATGCCCCGCCGTATCTACACCTACCGCAGCGAACCCGGCTGGGACGGCTGGAACCTGGTCAGCACCGCCGGGTCGTACCTGCTGGCGCTCGGGCTGCTGCTGGTGCTCGCCGGTGTCGTGCACGCCCTGCGGCGGGGCCGCCCGGCCCCGCCCGACCCCTGGGAGGCCGACACCCTGGAGTGGACGGCGGCCTCGCCGCCCGAGCCGTACAACTTCCCGGTCATCCCCCGGGTACACAGCCTGCACCCCGCCTGGGACGAACGGACCGCCGAATCCACCGGATCCGGGGCGACCGCGGACCGCATCCTCAGCGAGGGACGCCGCACGGTGTTCACCAGCGAACTGGACGCCCACTACGAACGGGCGGTCGACATGCCGGAGTCCAGCCTCAAACCGCTGCTGCTCGCCGGGGCGCTGCTGGTCTTCTTCGTCACCATGCTGTTCGCCTGGTATCCGGTGGCGGTGGCCGCGGTGCTGGTGGTGGTGGGGACGATCGCGGCCTGGCTCTGGCCGCCGCGCCGCCCCGACTCCGAACTCGGAGTCGTGACATGACCGAGCGGGGCGGGGTGGTGGCCGCGGCCACCGGCGCGGAGGCGCTGAGCACGGAGCTGCCGGTCGGCCGGCCGACCGGCTGGTGGGGCATGGTGATGTTCGTGGCCACCGAGGCCACCCTCTTCGCCTGCCTGCTCGGCAGCTACTTCTACCTCCGCTTCCAGTTCGGCCCGCACTGGCCGCCGGACGGCATCGACAAACCCAAGCTGCTCATCCCGCTGCTGATGACCCTGGTGCTGGTGCCCAGCAGCCTTCCGGTGGTCTGGGCCGAACGCGGCATCCGGCAGGGCCACCGCAGGCGGCTGCAGGCCGGGCTCGCCACCACCATGCTGCTCGGGCTCTGCTTCATGGGCCTGCTGGTGAAGGAGTACTTCGACGACACCAAGCTGTACACCCTGACCACCAACGTCTACGGCTCCCTGTTCTACCTGATCACCGGCTTCCACGGGCTGCACGTCCTGGTCGGGCTGACGATGATCGGGTGGCTGCTCGCTGCCTCGCTGCGCGGCGGCAGCTTCGGCTCCCACCGCCACGAACGGGTCCGCAACGCCGCCATCTACTGGCACTTCGTCGACACGGTGTGGGTCGCCATCCTGTTCACCATCTACCTTTCCCCGCGGCTGTGATGACCACCCGGCCCGACTCCCGGGCCCGCCTGGCCGGCGGGCTGCTGCTCTGGTACGGCGTACTCGGCGGCGCCGTCGCCTGGGCGGTGCACCTGCTCGTCGCCTGGTCCCTGGACGAACTCGCCTGTGCCCGCGGCTCGGAGTCCATCTCCGCCCTGCCGCTCTGGCAGGCGCTCGGGCTGGCCGTGGTGATCCCCGGCCTGGTCGCCCTCGGAGCCCTGCTGGTGGCCGCGCTGGCCTGGCGGCGTACCGCGGCGGCCCAGGCGACCGGGACGACGGGCCGCGGCTTCGACCGGTCCCGGCTGCTCGCCGTGCTGGGCGTCTGGGCCAACCTGCTGTTTCTCGCCATCATCGTGCTCGGCGGGATCGCCGTGCTGGTGTTCCCGCCATGCCAGCGGTGACCGTGCCGCGGGCCCACGGCCCGGACGCCACGGCGGAGAACCTGCTGACCATGCTCGTGGTGGTCGCGATCTGCATACTCGCCGCCGGCTACGGCCGGGGTGTCCACGAGCTGTGGTACCGGCGCGGTGCGGGTGCGGTCCTGCCGGCCTGGCGGGTGGGCGCGTTCGGCGCGGGGGTGCTGGTGGTGCTCGCCGCGGACCAGGGCCCGGTGCACACGCTGGCCGAGTCCTCGTTCGCCGGCCACATGGCCCAGCACATGCTGCTCCTGCTGGTGGCCGGGCCGCTGCTCGCGGCCGGCGCCGTCGGACTGCCGCTGAGCCTGGCCACGCCGCCGGCGCTGCGCCGGCTGCTCGCCCACTGCCGGGCGGCGCCGCCGGTACGTCGGCTGCGCCGGCCCACCACGTACGCCCTGCTGGCCGGGGCGGTGCAGGTGGCCATGCTCTGGTTCTGGCACCTGCCGGGGCCGTACGTCGCGGCGGTGGACCGGCCGGTCGTGCACGCCGTCGAGCACCTCTGCCTGCTGGGCTCGGCCTGGCTGTTCTGGGCGCCGCTGCTCGGCCCGGCCCGGCACCGGCCGCCGGCCCCGCTGACCGTGCTGCTGCTGGTGGGCACCATGCTGCCCGCCTCCGCGCTCGGCGCCGTGCTCACCTTCGCTCCGGCACCGGTCTACCCGGTGCGCGTGCTCGGCTCCGACCCGCTGACCGACCAGCAGCTCGCCGGGCTGCTGATGTGGGCGCCGATGGACGTGGTCGTACTCGTCGTGGCGCTGGGCGTGTTCCTGCGCTGGCTGCTGCGGATGGACCGCCCCGACAACCAACCGCCGGCAGCGGCGGCCCGGCCGGTGACGGTCGAGGCCGGATCGGAAGGGACGGCCCGATGACGCTGACCCGTGCTCTCCGGCTGCTCGGCGCGGCCCTCGTCAGCCTGCCGATGGTTGTGGTCACCGGCTGCGCCTCGACGGCACCGCCACCGCCGCCGCCCGAGTCGCGCAACGGGCGGCCCGACCGGGGCGCGCAGCTCATCGCCGAGTACGGCTGCGGATCGTGTCACACCATCCCGGGTGTCAACCGCGCCAACGGACTGGTGGGTCCGCCGCTGACCCAGTTCGGCGCCCGTTCCTATGTCGCCGGCAAGCTGCCGAACAACGCGGACAACCTGCGCCACTGGATCATGGATCCGCAGGCCGTGGATCCAGGCACCGCCATGCCGAACCTGGGCGTCAGCGCGATCGACGCGCAGGACATCGCCGCCTACCTGTACGACGCGGGCTGACCGATGCGGCGTACCCGACCGGCGACGCGCCTGCCCACCGCGCACCCGCACCGGGCCCTCGCGGCGGGGGCGGTGCTGCTGCTCGCCGCCGGCCCGGCGGCGCTCGCCCCGGCGCCGACCCCCTCCGGGGCCGCCGGCCCGGCGCCCACCGCGACCACCGGCCCGCCGGGACCGGGCGACCGGGGCAGCCGGCTCTACCTGGAGAGCTGCGCGAGCTGCCACGGCCCGCAGGGGCAGGGCACCCAGCTGGGACCGTCCCTGATCGACGTCGGCGCGGCCTCGGCGGACTTCCAGGTCTCCACCGGACGGATGCCGCTGACGCACGAGGAACAGCAGCCCCGGCGCGGCAAGTCGGCCTTCTCGGCCGACGACGTCGCGGCCCTGGTCGACCACTTGTCGAGCTTCGGCGGCGGGCCGCAGATCCCGCGGGTCGCCCCGGGAAACCTCGGCTCCGGCCGGGAGCTGTTCGCGGCGAACTGCGCGCCCTGCCACGGGACGACCGGCGCCGGCGCGGTGCTGACCGACGGGTGGATCGCCCCACCGCTGGACCGGGCCACCCCCACCCAGGTCGCCGAGGCGGTCCGCGTCGGCCCCGGACTGATGCCGGTCTTCCCCAGCCAGGTGCTCAGCGACGCGCAGGTGAACGACCTGACCACGTACGTGGGGCGGCTGCGCAGCGAGCGGCTGGACCGGGGCGGAAACCCGCTCGGGCGGCTCGGTCCGCTCGCCGAGGGGCTCGTGGCCTGGCTGGTGGCGCTGGTGTTCCTGCTCGGCGCCGTCCGGTGGCTGGGCCGGAGGGCGGGACAGTGAGCGCCCGGCGTCCCCCGCCGGCCGAACGTGCGGCCGGCCGCCGCATCGTCACCGCCTTCCTGGCCAGCGCCGCCGCAGCGGTCGGCTTCGCGGTGGCGTACGGCCTCAACGCCGGCCCCCGGTGGGAGGGCGTCTGCCTGGCGGTCGCCTTCGCCGGGCTGGCCGTGGGGCTCGCCCAGTGGGGGCGGCACCTCGTCCCGGTCGGCGGGTACGTCGAGGAGCACGAGGGCTTCACCTCGCCGCCGGACGAGCAGGCGATGACGGCCGCGGAGCTCACCGCGCCGGACAGCCCGATCCGGCGGCGCGGCCTGCTGGCGGCCCTCGGGCTGGCGGTGACCGCGCTCGGCGTCGCCGCACTGTTCCCGCTGCGCTCGCTGCTGCCCTGGAACCGCCGCCAGCCGAACGAGGCGCTGTCGAACACCCCGTGGGGCCCGGGGGTCCGGCTGGTCGACCAGCAGGGCCGGCCGCTGCGGCCCGAGGACGTGCCGGCCGACACGATGGTCGGGGTGTTCCCGGAGGGCGCCGTGGACTCCGGGGACGGCCCCGCCTTCGCGGTCCGGCTGGCACCGGAACGCTTCACCCGACCGCCCTCCGGCGGTCACCTCGACGGCCTGGTGGTCTGGTCGCTGCTGTGCACCCATGCCGGCTGCCCGGTCGGGCTCTATCTCAAGGGCGCCGGACGGCTGCTGTGCCCCTGCCACCAGTCCTCGTTCGACCTGCTGGCCGACGCGCGCCCGGTGGCCGGCCCGGCCGCCCGGCCGCTGCCGGGGCTGCCGATCGAGGTCGGCCCGGACGGGTTCCTGCGGGCCACCGGTGACTTCACCGGCCCGCCCGGCGCCGGCTTCTGGAGGCGGCCGTGATCACCGACCGGCTGGCCCGGGCGTTCGACGACCGGCTCCGGCTCTCCCCGCTCGCCCGGCGTTCGCTGGCGAAGGTCTTTCCCGACCACTGGGCGTTCATGCTGGGCGAGCTCGCGCTCTATTCGTTCGTCGCGCTGATCCTGACCGGCGTCTACCTGACCTTCTTCTTCGAAGCCAGCTCCGCCGACCGGGTCTACCACGGCGGGTACGCGCCGCTGGACGGCGCCACCACCTCCGCCGCGTACGCTTCGACGGTCCGGCTGAGTTGGGACGTTCGGGCCGGGCTGCTGATCCGGCAGACCCACCACTGGGCGGCGCTGCTCTTCGTTGCCGCGATCGTGCTGCACCTGAGCCGGATCTTCTTCACCGGGGCGTTCCGAAAGCCGCGCGAGCTGAACTGGCTGATCGGTGTCACCATGTTCACCCTTGCCCTGGCCAACGGCTTCACCGGCTACTCCATGCCGGACGACCTGCTCTCCGGTCTGGGCCTGCGGATCCTCGTCTCGGTGGTCGAGTCGATCCCCCTGGTCGGGACGTGGCTGGTGGCGCTGGGCCTCGGCGGCGAGTTTCCCTCCGACGTCCTGATCCCGCGGCTGTTCATCACCCACGTGCTGCTGGTGCCCGCCATCCTGGTCGCCCTCGTGTCGCTGCACCTGGGCATCCTGGTCCGTCAGAAGCACAGCCAGTTCCCGGGCCCCGGGCGGACCGAGCACAACGTGGTGGGGTCCCGGCTCTGGCCGAGCTACACGCTGCGCACCCTCGCCCTGTTCGCCTGGGTGCTGGCGGTGCTGTTCGCCCTCGGCGGCCTGGTACAGATCAACCCGGTCTGGCTCTACGGCCCGTTCGAACCGGCCCAGTCCAGCTCGCCGGCCCAGCCCGACTGGTACATCGCCTGGGGTGAGGGTGCGCTGCGGCTCTTCCCACCGTGGGAGTTCCGGATCGGCGGGTATCTCGTGCCGGCGCCGTTCTGGCCGGGTGTGGTGCTCGGCGCGGTCAGCTTCCTCGCCCTCTACGCCTGGCCGTTCGTCGAACGGTGGCGCACCCGGGACCGCCGGCTCCACCATCTCCTCGACCGGCCCCGCGACCATCCGGTCCGGCTGGGCGTGGGCGTCGGCGCGTTGACGTTCTACGTGGTGCTCGTGGTCGCCGGCGGGGACGACATCCTGGCCCGGCTGCTGCGGGTGCCCGTCTACGACCTGCTCGGGGTGTTCCGCGTGCTCACGCTCGTGCTGCCCGTCCTGACCGGACTGGCCGCCTACCTGATCGCGCGGGCGCTGCGCCGCGGCGACGCCGCCAGTCTCGGCGAGCTGACCCGGGCGGACCTGCGGCGGGCCGCCGGCCCCGCCCCGGCGCCGCGCGCGGACGAGGCCGGACTCGAGACCCCCGCCCGGGACCGGCCGGGGGAGCAGATCGAGCTGTGGCCGGAGGGCGAGCTGTGGCGGTGGCGCTACCGCGACGAGGCCGGACGGGTCGCGCTCGCCGGAAACCGCGCGGTGCGTTCGGAGGAGGAGGCGGTCGAGTCGTCCCGGCTCGCGTACCCCGGGGTCGACCGGGTGGCGGTGCCCGGCCCGCCGCCGCCCCCGCCGCCGGGCCGGGTGCGTACCGCCCTGCGGCGCTGGGGCCGCGCCGCCGCCGCCGGATCATTGCTGGTCGGCCTCCTCGTCGACCGCCGGCGGCGGCGCGGGGAGCGAGACGCGGAGCGCCCACGGCCGCGCGACCCCACCGAGTAAGGCCAGACCGGCCCGCCACGACACCGCGACCGGCGCCACCGCTGCCGGGCATGCCACCGGATCGGAGGTTTGCCGGCAGGGGGTGCGGGTAGCTGGCGGGGCATCGGGACGTCCGATGCCCGGCTTCGCCCACTGCCCCGGCGCCCGCTGCCGGCGGGCAAGCGCGCAAGTCCAGATCAGGAGGCGTGAGGTGGAGGAGATAGTAGGCGACAGCCTGGCCCGACGGCTGGTGGACTGGGGCGTCGACACCGTCTTCGGCCTGCCCGGCGACGGCATCAACGGGCTGATGGAAGGCTTCCGCCGGCAGCGGGAGAAGCTGAGATTCGTCCTGGTGCACCACGAGGAGGCGGCGGCCTTCATGGCCACCGGCTACGCCAAGGCCACCGGTCGTCTCGGCGTCTGCGCCGCCACCTCCGGCCCCGGCGCCATCCACCTGCTCAACGGGTTGTACGACGCCAAGCTCGACCACATGCCGGTGCTGGCCATCACCGGCATGCAGGAGACCTCGGTGCTCGGCGCCCATTACCAGCAGGAGGTGCACACGCAGCTGCTCTACCAGGATGTGGCGGCCTACAACCTGATGGTCACCAACCCGCAGCAGGTGCCCGGGGTGGTGGACATCGCCATCCGCCATGCCCTGGCCATGCGGACGGTGGTCCACCTGACCTTCCCGAACGACGTGCAGGTCGCCGCGGCCGGTGAGGACCCGTACCGGAGTGTCAGCCCGGGGAAGCCGCCGACGAGCAGCCCCATGGCGTCGCAGCCGGCGGTGCCGGCGGCCCAGGCCGACCTGGCCCGGGCGGCGGAGGTGCTCAACGCCGGCGGGAAGGTGGCCATGCTGGTCGGCGTGGGTGCCCGGCACGCCCGCGACGAGATCATCGCGGTGGCGGAGGCCCTGGCCAGCCCGATCGTCAAGACGCTGTCGGGCAAGATGGTGGTGCCCGACGACCACCCGCTCACCACCGGCGGCCTCGGCCTGCTCGGCACCAAGCCGAGCGAGGAGCTGATGGAGGAGTGCGACACCCTGCTCATGGTTGGCACCTCCTTCCCGTACGCGAAGTACCTGCCGAAGCCGGGACAGGCCCGCGTGGTGCAGATCGACATCGACGCCAGCCTGATCGGCATGCGGCTGCCGGTGCACGCGCCGGTCACCGCCGACGCCAGGCTGGCGCTGCAGCAACTGCTGCCGATGCTCCAGCCCCGCTCCGACCGGTCCTTCCTGGCGAAGTACCAGCGGGAGCGGGACACCTGGCGCTCGGAGATGGTCGCCCTGCAGGACCCGTCCCGCGACCCGATCGCCCCGCAGTACCTGATCAGCTGCGTCGACGAGGCGGCCACCTCCGACGCGATCCTGACCTGCGACTCCGGCACCATCGCCACCTGGGCGGCCCGGCACTGGACCATCCGCGGTGACCGGGAGTTCTATCTCTCCGGCAACCTGGCCACAATGGCGCCGGGCCTGCCGTACGCGGTCGCCATGCAGCACGCGTACCCGGGGCGGCAGGTGATCGCCTTCGTCGGCGACGGCGGGTTCGCGATGCTGATGGCCGAGTTCCTCACGGCGGTGCGGCATGAACTGCCGATCAAGGTGATCATCAACAACAACAACGCGTACGGGCAGATCCTCTGGGAGCAGATCATCCTCGGCTACCCCGAGTACGCGGTGCGGCACGGGCGGCCGGAGGCGGACTTCGGGGCCTGGGCCCGGGCCTGCGGCGGCTACGGCGTGAAGGTGACCGACCCGAAGGCGTTGCCCGAGGCGGTCCGGGAGGCCCTCGCCCATCCGGGTCCGGCGCTGGTCGACTGCGACGTCAACCCGAACGAGCCGCCGATGCCCGGGAAGGTCAAGTACGACCAGGCGAAGCACTTCACCGAGGCGTTCCTGCGCGGCCAGCCGCACAAGGTGGCCACCGTGGCGACCGTCGCCCGCGACAAGATCAACGAGCTTCGCTCATGACCCGGATCGCGGCTCTGCCCGTCGCCCTGCCCGACCCGGTGACCCGGGCGCCCGCGCCCGCCACTGACGTGGACCTCGACGCCCTGGCCGCACAGTTGCGCCCGCTGGTCGACGGCGAGGTGCGGTTCGACGCCGGCTCCCGCAGCGCGTACTCGACGGACGGCTCCAACTACCGGCAGGTGCCGCTCGGCGTGGTCGTGCCACACACCGTCGAGGCCGCCGTCGCCGCGCTCGCGGTGTGCCGCCAGATGGACGTCCCGGTGCTCTCCCGGGGCGGCGGCACGAGCCTGGCCGGCGAGTGCACGAACGTCGCCGTCGTGATCGACTGGTCGAAGTACTGCAACCGGCTGCTCGAGGTGGACGCCGAGGCGAAGACCTGCCTGGTGGAGCCGGGCATCGTGCTCGACACGCTCAACGAGTTGCTGGCCCCGTACCAGCTGGAGTTCGGCCCGAAGCCGTCCACGCACACCCACTGCACCATCGGCGGGATGATCGGCAACAACTCCTGCGGGTCGACCGCGCAGCGTACCGGCAAAACCGTCGACAACCTCGTCGAGATGGAGGTGCTGCTCTACGACGGCACCCGGATGTGGGTCGGCGAGACCAGCGACGAGGAGTACGCCGACATCCAGCGCCGGGGCGGCCGCCAGGCCGAGATCTACCGCCAGTTGCGGGCACTGCGGGACGAGTACCTGAGCGACATCCGCACCCGCTACCCGGACATCCCGCGCCGGGTCTCCGGCTACAACCTGGACAGCCTGCTGCCGGAGAAGAACTTCCACGTGGCGCAGGCACTGGCCGGCTCCGAGAGCACGTTGGTCACCGTGCTGCGGGCCCGGCTGAAGCTGGTCCCCGTGATCCCGGCCAAGGCGATGGTCTTCCTCGGCTACCCGGACATCGCCGCCGCGGGCGACGACGTGAAGCACATCCTGCCGCACAATCCGATAGCCCTGGAGGGGCTCGACGACAAGCTGATCAACTTCGAGAAGCGCAAGCACCTGCACCCCGCCGCCCTGCACCTGTTGCCGCAAGGGGGCGGGTGGCTGATGGTCCAGATGGGTGGCCACACACCGGAACAGGCGGAGGACGCCCTCGCCCGGATGCTGCACGCGCTGCGGCGCGACGGCGGGCCCACCGTGCACCGCTTCGACGACGAGGCTCACGAGGAGCAGATGTGGCAGGTCCGCGAGTCCGGCCTCGGCGCGACCGCGCGGGTGCCGGGCGAGGCGGACACCTGGGAGGGCTGGGAGGACTCGGCGGTCCCGCCGGACCGGCTCGGCGACTACCTGCGCGATCTCGACGCGCTGTACCGGGAGTACGGCTACGAGCAGGCGTCGCTGTACGGGCACTTCGGGCAGGGGTGCGTGCATACCCGGATCCCGTTCAAGCTGACCACCGCCGAGGGCGTACGGCAGTTCCGGTCGTTCATCGAGCGTGCCGCCGACCTGGTGGTGTCCTACGGCGGCTCGTTCTCCGGCGAGCACGGCGACGGGCAGTCCCGGGGCGAGCTGCTGCCGAAGCTGTTCGGCGACCGGCTGATCCGCGCCTTCGGCCAGTTCAAGGCCGTCTTCGACCCGGACGACCGGATGAACCCGGGCAAGGTCGTCGCCCCCTACCCGCTCGACAGTCACCTGCGCATCGGAGTCGACTACAACCACGGCGACGTGTCGACCCACTTCCACTACCCCGACGACTCCGGCAGCTTCGGCCGCGCCGTGCGGCGCTGCGTCGGCGTCGGCAAATGCCGCCGGCAGCACGGCGGGGTGATGTGCCCGTCGTACATGGTCACCCGCGAGGAGGAGCACTCGACGCGGGGTCGGGCCCGGCTGCTGTTCGAGATGCTCGACGACACCGACCGGGCTGGCGTCATCGGCGACGGCTGGCGCTCCGACGCCGTCCGGGATGCTCTGGACCTCTGCCTGGCCTGCAAGGGCTGCAAGAGGGACTGCCCGGTCAACGTCGACATGGCCACCTACAAGGCGGAGTTCCTGTCACACCACTACGCCGGCCGACTGCGTCCCCGGTCGCACTACTCGATGGGCTGGCTGCCGGCGGCGGCCGCGCTGGCCGCGACCGCGCCTCGGATGGTCAACGCGCTGGCACAGGCCCCCGGGCTGAACCGGCTCGCCAAGGCGGTCGGCGGGATCGACCAGCGCCGCGACATCCCGCTCTTCGCCCCGGAGTCGTTCCAACGCTGGTTCGCCCGCCGCGCTCCGCTCGGGGACGGCTCTCGCGGTGAGGTGCTGCTCTGGCCGGACACCTTCACCAACCACTTCCACCCCGCCATCGGGCAGGCCACGGTCGAGGTGCTGGAGGCGGCCGGCTGGCGGGTACGGGTGCCGGACCGGCCGGTCTGCTGCGGCCTGACCTGGATCTCCACCGGCCAGCTCGGCATCGCCAAGCGGGTGCTCCGGCGGACGGTGGACGTGCTGCGCCCGCACCTGCGGGCCGGCACCCGGGTGGTCGGCCTGGAGCCGAGCTGCACGGCCGTGTTCCGTAGCGACGCCCACGAGCTGTTCCCCGACGACCAGGACATCGCCAAGCTGCACGAGCAGACGGTCACCCTGGCCGAGCTGCTGCACGACCACAGCCCGGGCTGGCGAGCGCCCCGACTGCCCGCGCACGCGCTGATCCAGACCCACTGCCACCAGCACGCGATCCTGGGCACCGTCGCCGACCAGGCGGTGCTGGCCGACGCCGGGGTACGCGCCGACTTCCTCGACTCCGGCTGCTGCGGCCTGGCCGGCAACTTCGGCTTCGAGCAGGGGCACTACGAGGTCTCCGAGGCGTGCGCCGAGCGGGTGCTGCTGCCGGCCGTGCGGGACGCCGCCGACACCGACGTCATCCTCGCCGACGGCTTCAGCTGCCGTACCCAGGTCGAGCAGAGCGCGGCGGACGGCCGGACGGCGATCCACCTGGCCGAGCTGCTCCGTGCCGGGCTGCACGGCGGGTCGGTGCCGCCGCGGCCCGAGCACAGCTGGACCCGCCGGCCCGCGCCGCCGGCGCGGGCCACCCGGTGGGCCGCCACCGGGTTGGCGGGCCTGGCCGCGCTGGCCCCGGTGGCCGCGCTCGCCGTCCGGGCCGCCCGGCGGGGACGGTGACCGGGTGCGGCTGACCGCGGCGGCGTACCGGGTGCCCACCGACGCCCCGGAGGGCGACGGCACCCTCGCCTGGTCCGGCACCACCCTGACGCTGGTCCGGGCCGAGGCCGACGGGCACGCCGGCCTCGGCTGGACCTACGGACCGGCGGCCGTGGCGCCGGTGGTGACGGAGCTGCTCGCTCCGGTGGTCACCGAGCTGGACCCGGACGACGTGCCGGCCGTCTGGACGGTCATGCAGCGCGAGCTGCGCAACGCCGGGCGACCCGGGGTGGCCGGGCTGGCGCTGTCGGCCGCCGACTGCGCGGTCTGGGACCTCAAGGCCCGCCGGCACGACCTGCCGCTGGCCCGGCTGCTGGGCACCGCCCGCCGGGAGGTGCCGGTCTACGGCAGCGGCGGCTTCACCACGTACGACGACGAGCAGCAGCACCGCCAGCTCGCCGGCTGGGTGCACGACCAGGGCATTCCCCGGGTGAAGATCAAGATAGGGGAGTCCTGGGGGACCGAGGTGCCGCGCGACCTGGCCCGGATGGCCGCCGCCCGGCGCGTCATCGGCGACGACGCCGAGTTGTACGTCGACGCGAACGGTGGCTACCAGCGCAAGCAGGCGGTTCGGGTGATGCGGGCCGCCGCCGACCTGGACGTGCGCTGGTACGAGGAGCCGGTCAGCTCCGACGACCTGGCCGGCCTCGGGCTGGTCCGCGACCAGGTCCGGCCCGACGTGGCGGCCGGCGAGTACGGCTTCGACCTGGTCTACTTCCACCGGATGGCCCCGTACGTCGACTGCCTCCAGATCGACGTCACCCGCTGCGGTGGCATCACCGAGTTCCTGCGCGCGGCGGCGGTGGCCGCCGCCGCCGGCCTGCAGGTGTCGGCGCACTGCGCGCCGCACCAGCACCTGCCGGTCGCCGCCGCGGTGCCGAACCTGCGCCACCTCGAATGGTTCCACGACCACGTCCGGATCGAGTCGATGCTCTTCGACGGGGCGGTGCCGGCCACCGGAGGCGCCGCCGCGGTGCCGCTGGACGGGCCGGGCAACGGCCTCGACCTACGGACCGCCGACGCGGAGACCTACCGGGTGGCGTGACCGGGGTGTGCGCCGTCGGGGTCTGGTCAGTGCGGGCCGGGGCAGGGTTCGGCCTGGCCGAGGATCACCGCGGTCTCCAGCATCAGCGCGTGCACGAACGCCTGCGGAAAGTTTCCGCGCAGCTGCCGCTGCTGCACGTCGTACTCCTCGGTGAAGAGTCCCGGTGCTCCGCACGCGGCCCGGTTGCGCTCGAACCACCGGTTGGCCCCCACCACGTCGCCGGCCTGCCAGGCGGCGAGCGCCGCGGCGAACCCGCAGAGCAGGAAGGCGCCCTCCGCGTCGCCGAGCGGGCGGCTGTCCGGGCGGAACCGGTACAAATAGCCCTCGCACTCCAATTCGGCCAGGACCGCCCGCCGGGTCACCTCGGTACGCGGATCCCCCGTCGGCAGCGCTCCCCGAATGCCGGGAAACAGCAGGGCCCCGTCGACCCGCCCGTCGTCGTACGCCCGCTGCCACCGCCCGGACGGGTGCAGGCCGTGTGCCGCGGCGTCGGCGAGGATCGTGTCGGCGAGCGCCGCCCACCGCCCGGCCAACCCCCGTGGTGCGATCCGGGCGGCCGCCCGCAACCCGGCCACGCAGATCAGCTTCGAGTGCGTCCACTGCCGGGCCGGCAGCTCCCAGACGCCCGAGTCGGGCTGGTGCCAGCGCTCCCTGATGGTCCGCACGGCCAGCTCCATCGCCCGCCACGAGGCGTCGTCCAACCGGTCGTCCCGTCCGGCGGCGGCGAGCAGCAGCACGATCTCGCCGAACACGTCGAGCTGGCACTGCTCCCGGACCCAGTTGCCGACCCGGGGCGACCCACCCGGATAGCCCGGCAGGAAATCCAGCCCGTGCTGCGGCGGCACCGGTTCGCCGTCGACCGTGTACGCGGGGGCGAGGCGGTCACCGTCGGCGAGCACCCGTTCGGTGAGGAAGGCGACCGCGTCGTCCAGCAGGTCGTACCGGCCGACCAGGGCGGCGGCCTGGCCCACGAAGGACTGGTCCCGCAGCCAGGCGTAGCGGTAGTCGTAGTTGTGGCCGGCGAGGGCCCGCTCGGGCAGCGCCATGGTCGCCGCCGCCACCGTGCCGCCGCCCGGCCTGGTCAGGCCGCGCAGCACGGCGTACGCGAAGACCGCGTCCCGCTGCGCGGGCCCGCCGGTGAGCGGCGGCATGGACCCCGCCCAGGTCTGCTCGGTGGTCCGCCACGACTCGTCGGGCCGGGGCGGCTCGGTGTCGAACGGCTCCGTCGCGATCTCCAGCACCAGATCGTGCCGCCCGCCGGCCGGGATCGCCAGCTCGCCGCAGAGCGGGCCGTCACCGGTGGGTCGGAGCCGTTCCCCGCCGCTGTACCGCAGGTACAGGCCGCCCGTACGGGCCAGCCAGAGCGGCCCGTCGCGGCGTGCCTCGCGCACCGGTTCCCGGCCGAAGTCGGCGCGCGGATCGAGCCGGACGTGGACGAGTGCGTCCCGGTCCAGCGCGTGGATCTGCCGCAGCAGCACCACCCGCCGATCCTCGCCGGGAAACAGCAGGGCCTCGCGGGACTCGATGATCCCGTCCGTGGTCACCCACCGGCTCACCCACACCAGCGAGCCCGGCTCGTAGTGGCCACCCCAGACGTACCGGCGGTTCGCCGGTGTCACCAGGTAGTCGCCCCGGCCGCCGAGCAGGCCGCTGAGCACCGGTGGGTCCGCCCACCCGGGCGCGCAGAGCCAGGTCACGTTCCCGTCCGGCCCGACGAGGGCGCCCCGGTGGCCGTCGGCGAGCAGCGCGTACTCGCGTAACACGCTCGGCCCGCGGGCGTCCGTCGCCGGCGCGCCGGGCCGCTCGTCCCGTCCCACCGGCACCACCTCCCGCAGCCCCTACCCGGCGCGGGCCGGCGCACACCTGCCGCGGATCCCGGGTCCGACCGGAGTACCCGGCCGATGCCGGGGTACAGCACGGGACAGGACGGACGACGTCAGGGGAGTGTGATGGGCCGAAACCGGGAGCACGCGCGGGTGGCGGTGATCACGGGGGCCAGCGCCGGGGTCGGGCGGGCCACCGCCCGGCTGCTCGCCCGACGCGGCATCGCCATCGCCCTGCTGGCGCGGGGACGCACCGGCCTGGACGCCGCCGCCGAGGAGGTAAGGGCAGCCGGTAGCCGGGCCCTGCCCGTCGAGGTGGACATGGCCGAGTACGACCAGGTGGTGGCCGCCGGCCAGCGGATCGAGGCCGAACTAGGGCCGATCGACCTCTGGATCAACGACGCGTTCAGCTCCGTCTTCGCCCCGTTCCAGCAGACCCGGCCGGAGGAGTTCCGCCGGGCCATGGAGGTCACCTATCTCGGCTACGTGCACGGCACCCGGGTGGCCCTGCACCACATGGCGCCCCGGGACCGGGGGACCATCGTCCAGGTCGGATCGGCGCTGGCCTACCGGGGCATCCCGTTGCAGGCCACGTACTGCGGGGCCAAGCACGCGATCGTCGGGTTCACCGAGGCGCTGCGCTGCGAGCTGATGCACGACCGGAGCAACGTCAAGGTGACCATGGTGCAGCTGCCCGCGCTGAACACCCCGCAGTTCGACTGGCTGCTGTCCCGGCTGCCCCGGCACGCCCAACCGGTGCCGCCGATCTACGAACCGGCGGTCGCCGCCCGGGCCATCGTCGGGGCCGCCGACCGGCCCGGCCGCCGGGAGTACTGGGTGGGCATCTCCACCGCCCTGACCATCCTCGGCAACCGGATCGCACCCGGCCTGCTCGACCGGTACCTCGCCCGTACCGGCTACGACTCGCAGCAGGCCGAGCGGCCGGCCGACCGGGACCGGCCGGTCAACCTGTGGCAGCCGGCGGACGGCCCGCGGGGCCGGGACTACGGCGCACGGGGCAGCTTCGGCGGCCGGTCACACCGCCACAGCCCGCAGGCCTGGTTGTCCCGGCACCGCCTGGTCACCGCCGCCGGCCTCACCGGCGCGGCGGTCGGCGTCCTGGCCTGGCGCCGCCACTGACCCGTGGCCTCCGGATCGCCCGGGACCGGCCGGTCGCGTCCGCCGCCCCGGGCGCGGTCGGCGCGGACGGGCGTCCCGCCGGGCGTAGGCTGGCCGGCGTGGATGCCGAAGACCGGATCGCGCTGTTCCTCGACTACGAGAACCTGGCGCTGGGCGTACGCGACCATCACGGTGGTCGGGCCTTCGACTTCCGCCCGATCGCCGACGCCCTGGCGGAGCGGGGCCGGGTGGTGGTGCGCCGAGCGTACGCCGACTGGTCGTACTTCGACGAGGACCGGCGGATGCTCACCCGCTCGCACGTCGAACTCATCGAGATCCCCCAGCGGATGGGCGCCACCCGGAAGAACGCCGCCGACATCAAGATGGCCGTCGACGCCGTGGAGCTGGCCTTCGAACGCGACTACCTGTCCACGTTCGTGATCTGCACCGGCGACAGCGACTTCACCCCGTTGGTCTACAAGCTTCGCGAGCTCAACAAGCGGGTCATCGGGGTCGGTGTGGAGAGGTCCACCTCGGCCCTGCTCCCACCAGCCTGCGACGAGTTCCTCTACTACGACCGGCTGGAGGGGGTCGAGGTGCCCACCACCGCCGGTCGGCGTGGCCGTAACGGGCGGACGCCCGCCCCCGAGGCACCCCAGCCGCCGGAGCCCCAGCCGGTGACGGAGGAACCCGCCCGTGACGTCGACACGCTCACCGTCCTCGTGGCGCAGACGGTGGCCGGCCTCCAGGGCGGCACCAGCGGTGAGGTGACGGCCTCCGGGTTGAAGCGGACCCTGCTGCGCAAGGACCCGACGTTCAGCGAGTCCGACTACGGCTTCCGTACCTTCGGCGAACTCCTGCGCTACCTCGCCGAACACAACGTGGTCGAGCTGGCCGAGGGGCCCGCCAAGGGCGACCCCGAGGTGTCGCTGCCCGAACGCGGTGACCAGGAGGCCGCCTTCGCGCTGCTGCGCTCCGTGGTCGCGGATCTGGCCGGTGGCGGCGAGGTCGCGCTCTCCGGGCTGAAGGACCAGCTGCGCCGGGCGCGACCCGACTTCAGTGAGAAGAAGCTCGGCTATCGCAGCTTCCTGCAGTTCTGTAAGGCGGCGGCCACCAGCGGCGTGGTGGAACTGCGGTGGAGCCCGGACGCCGACGACTACCGGCTCACCCCGCGGTCCTGACCGGCGCCGTCCCGGGGTGACGACCGGGCCGGCGTCGCCGACCGGGCCGGCGCCCGGCGTCGTCCCCGCTGCGGCGTCCCGATGGTCGCCGGCACGCTCATGAGCTGCTTCACCGACACAGCAGCGATTCCACCAGCGGCAGCCGGAGGAGGCCGGGGCAGTCGGCGCGCACCGCGGAGCCGGCCGACGCCGTCGGGGACGGTACCGCTGTCGGGGCAGGGGCGGTGGCCGGAGCGGGGCCCGGGGTACGCGTCGCGGGCGCGGCGGTCGGCGTGGGCCGGGCGGTCGGTGCCGGCGCGCTCGTCGTGGCGCGTGCCGCCGGAACGGTGCTGCGACGCGTCACGGGTTCGGCGACCGGCCGGCCCCCGGTGGCGGCATCACCCGCCGTCCGGCCTCCGGGAGCGGTCGCCGGCGGGCGGACGGTCGGCGCGGGGTCGGAGAGCGGGCTCGGGACCGGGTCGCCGGTGATCCCGCCCGCCTCCGGGGTGACGGCGGCGCCGCCCGCGCCCGCCCCGGTTCCGTACGGCGGTTCCGCCGGCTCGGCGCGGAGGGTGCCGGTGACCAGCGCCGCGAGCGTCACCGCGACAACGGCGGCCCCGGCCGCCGACATCCGCTCGGGGTGCGGCACGGGGAACGGAGCGTGTGGCGCCGCCGGCGGCGCCGGCCGGGCGTCGCGGTGGGCCGCCAGCAGCGCGTCGACCTGCCCGACGACGGCCGCGCGTGCTCCGGTGGCGGTGGCGAAGGCGAGGGTGAGGTAGAAGCGGGTGTTCACGGCGGCGGCGGCCGGGATCCGCAACCCGGCCGGGCGGCGGCCGTCTGCGGTGTGCAGCAGGGTGATCGGGACGTCGGGGTGGTGCCCCGGGCCCAGCATGCTCCGGTACGTCCACTCGCGTCGGCCGTCGCGCCCGGCGAAGACGATCCGGCGGTCGGTGACGACCGCCATGCCGGCGTCGACCACCCGCAGGCCCGCCGGCAGCGCGCGCTCGGGCTCGTCGACGGTGGCCGCCGCGACGGTCAGTCCCGGCGCGGGCAGCCCGGTGAGGTGCCGTGCCTCGGCCTCGATCAGTTCCACAGTCGGCAGTACGCGGTAGACGACCTCGTCGTGGTCGAGTTCGGTGGGCAGTCCGGTCCGTGGCTCCGTGCACCCGAGGAAGCCGGCGGCCTCGATCCGCAGCCGGACGAGATGTTCCTCCTGCCATCGCCAGGTCTCGATCAGCGCGTCGTGCGCCCGCTGCCGCTGGTCGCCGCCGCGCCGGGCCCGCTCGGCCAGCCACCGGGATGCCGGGAGGTTCGCTGCGACGGCGGAGCGTTTCGCCTGCACATCTCGTACAACGGCCACTGTCCGGGAAGGACACGCGGAGCGGACACGACATCCCCCGCCTCCCGGTTACCTGATCACCGCTGCGCCGTGCCCGTCAGTTGCCGGTCGCGTGGTCGCATCGCTGCCGGCCGGTACCGACCCGAAGCGCCGCCGCACGGAAGGCCAGGCCGGCGGCGGTCACGCTCATCCGCTCGGCGATCACCTCCTGGCCGGCGGCGTGGCCCAGCGCGACGATCGCGCTGACGTACCAGTGGACCGGCTGCGCGGCGTCGAACTCTCCGTCGCGGCGCCCGCGCTCCAGGATCGGCAGCAGCGTATCCATGATCGGTATGTGCCGCTCGTACGAGTCGCCGCCCTCGACGGCGGCGATGGCAGGGGTCAGCAGCACCGGGTACCGGTGCATCAGCCGCCAGCTCTCCTCCAGCCATGCCCGCAACGCGTCAGTTGCCGAGCCGGCATTGGCATCGATGCCGGCGAGTGCCTCGGCGGTCTCGGTGGTGAGTCGGTCGACGATGGCGGTGATCAGTGCCTTCCGGGACGGGTAGTGCGCGTAGACCGTCTGCCGGGCCACCCCGGCAGCTGAGGCGATGTCGTCCATGCTCGCCTCCGGCCGGCGGCCGAGCAACTCGATCGCCGCGTTCAGAACCGTCGCGCTGCTGCGCCTGGCGTCCGCGCGCTGGCGCCGCCGGGCCGGTAACTCTGACACGGTTGCCAGGATAACCGTGGCCGGTATATTGGACGGCATTGTCAGAGCTGTCGGGCGGGGAGGACTCCGATGGACCTGCGCGAGTACCTGGCTCGGTACCCACACGACGTCGCGTTCGGCGAGGAGGATCCGGAGGCGGTGTTCGACCGGTACCACGCACCCGGGTTCGTCCTGTACAACGACGGCGTGGTGCTCGATCGTGAGCGGCTGCTCGCACACGTTCGCCCGGCCCGCAAGCGCGCCGTGAGCGTGCACACCGAGATTCACGACGCGCTGATCGCCGGCGACCGGGTCGCCGCCCGCTACACCCTGACCGCGGTCATGCGTAGAGGCGATTCGATCACGACCGAGATCTTCCTCTTCGGCGAGCTGGCCCAGGACGGCCGACTCCAGCGACTCGACCAGCTCACCCGCGCCGCGTGAGCACGACGGTGGTGCGGAGGTAGCGAGGTGACGGCCTCCCGGGGTGGGGGCGGCGCGACCGCGCTGATCCGACCACCGTCCGGATCCGCCGGTACGGTGGTGCCGAACGTGGTGGCGGCAGGGACGGGAGCGGCGATGGGGGAGCACGGGTCCGGTCCGTTGCGTGGCGTCCTCGTCGCGGACTTCTCCCGGATCCTGGCCGGCCCCTACGCGACGATGCTTCTCGCCGACCTCGGCGCTGACGTCGTCAAGGTGGAGGGACCCGGCGGCGATGACACCCGCACCTGGATGCCGCCGGTCCGCGACGCAGTCGCCACCTACTACCTCGGCGTCAACCGCAACAAGCGCTCGGTCGCCCTGGACCTCACCGATCCTGGCGACCTGGCGTTGGCCCACCGCCTCGCCGGGCGCGCCGACGTCGTGGTGCAGAACTTTCGGCCCGGCGCGCTGCGCCGCTTCGGCCTCGACTACGACAGCGTCGCCGCCACCAACGCCGGGATCGTCTACGCCTCGATCAGCGGCTTCGGCACGGCGGCGGGCGCGGACCTGCCCGGGTACGACCTCATGGTCCAGGCAGCCTCGGGGCTGATGAGTTTGACCGGGGATCCGGACGGCCCGGCGTACAAGGCCGGGGTCGCCGTGTTCGACGTGATGGCGGGGCTGCACGCGGCCGTCGGGATCCTCGCCGCCCTGCACCACCGGCAGCGGTGCGGCGCCGGGCAGCACGTCGAGGTCAACCTGCTCTCCTCGGCCCTGTCCGGCCTGGTCAACCACAGCAGCGCCCACGTCGCCGCCGGCACGGTGCCGTTCCGGATGGGCAACGCGCATCCGAGCATCTTCCCGTACGAGCCGCTGCCCACCGCCGACGGCGAACTCGTGGTGATCGCCGGCAACGACGGCCAGTTCCGTACCCTGTGCCGGGTGCTCGGCCTGCCGGCGCTGCCCGACGATCAGCGCTTCCGGCGTAACCAGGACCGCACCGCCAACCGCGAGCTGTTACGACCGCTCCTGGTCGCGCGGCTGCGCGAACGGACCAGCGACGAATGGTTCCGCGACCTGCGCGCGGCGGGCGTGCCGTGCAGCCCGATCAACACGGTCGACGGCGGGATCACCCTGGCCGGGGATCTGGGCCTCGAACCGGTGGTAACGGTCGAAGGCGTGCCCGGGGTACGCAACCCGATCGGCCTCTCCGCCACCCCGCCCCGCCACGACCTGCCGCCGCCGGGGCTGGACGAGCACGGCGCGGAGATCCGCGCCTGGCTGGCCGACTGACCGGTCCACCGATCGGGCGTCCGGCCACGTGCGACCGGTCGATCGAGCTGGCGTGCGAGCCGACGACCGAGAGCTACCACGAATAGTTGTCGGCAACGCGGCCGATTCACCGGCGTCGTGCCCACCACCGGCGCAACGCGTAGCCAGCGCCGCTGATCAGGAACAGGACGGCCGTGGCGAGCAGCCACCGGGTGAGGAACGGCCGCTGGTCCTGCCCCGACGCGGCCAGATAGGCCGGCCGACCCAACCGGAGGATGCCCGGCAGGTAGACCAGGAACAGCAGGCCCGAGGCCAGCGCCGGCACGCGGACATGGTTCAACGGCGCGGGCCCCGACGCCGGCACCGCGCGGGAGCCCAGCACCCGCCGCGCCGCGCGGTCGGTCAGCCCGTAGATCGGAAACAGCACCAGGTCGTGGGCGATCGCCGCGCCCACGAACCAGATCAGCATCCGGCCGGCGGCCGGTTCCCCGGCGAGCCGCAGCACCACCCACCCGGTGACGGCGAAGCTGCCGGCGAGAAGCAGCAGCTGCCCGAGCGGCGCACCGTACGCCGCCCGGAACCGGGCCCCGAGGTCACCCACCGGTACTCCCGCGGAACTCGATCGCCGCCACCCATTTCGTGCAGTGCACCCCGGGCAGGGCCGGGACGATGACCCGTGCCGGGTACCCGTGGTCGAGGGAGAGGTCGACGCCGTTGACCCGCAGCGCGAGCAGGGAGTCCGGGTCGAGGACCTGGTTGGCCTGCAGCGTCGCCTGCCGGAACAGCCCGGTCTTCTCCAGGGAGCGTACGTGCGCGGCGGTGATCCCGGCCGCGCCGGCCAGGGCGGCGAGGTCACGCAGCCGTACCCCGGTCCAGGTCTGCACCGTCGACCAGCCCTCCACGCAGCCGATGGGCAGCGTGACGGTGTGCTGGGCCATGGCCAGCAGGCCGGCGCGGTCCAGGGCGACGCGCCGCCCGTCGGTGTGCAGGGTGAGCCGCCATCCCGGCCCGGTGTCGGCGGCGCCGACACCGGCGGCGTCCGCGGTCCGGTTGACCGGGAACCCGGTCGGTCCGGCGCCGGGCTGCCGGCCCCGGGGCAGCAGCAGCGCGGTACGCCGCCACGGCCCGTTGAAGTGCTGCCCCACGGTGACTGCGGCGAGCAGCAGCGACAGGCCACCGACCAGGGCGAGCGCGCCGCGCCGGCTCATCGTCGCCGGCCCGGGCCGGGCGGTCACCAGGTCGTCCGGGTCCGGCGGCTCGGACCGGGTGGCCGCGCGGACGGTGGTCAGCTCCTCGGGCAGCGACCGGGACCGCAGCGCGGTGAGCATCCGCCGGAACCTGAGTGCCACGTGCGTGACCAACGCGGCGGCGAACACCCACGCCCCGAAGTAGTGGGCGGTGTAGAAGTCGAACCCGAACAGGTACGCGTACTGGATGTCGAGCAGGCCGGTGGCGATCTCGAAGAGGATCCCGCCGACCAGCAGGAGCAGGGACAGCCGCTCCAACAGTTGCGCCAGCGAGCGCGCCGGCGGCCAGACGAACAGCTTCGGCAACACCGACCAGAGCTTGGCCAGCACGACCGGGACCAGCGTGATCCCGAGCCCCACGTGCAGGCCCTGGGTGAGGCGGAACAGCCAGGACGGACGGGTCGGCCAGTCGAACGGCGGCAGCCGCAGCCATCCGACGTCGTGCGGGAACGCCTGACCGAACTGCGGGGAGTAGGCGAGGTAGTCCAGCAGCCCGGTGAGGAACACCAGCGGCAGCCCGACGAGCAGAACCGCGCCGTACACGGCGGTGAGCCACGGGCTGCGCCACCGCCGGTGCACGGTCGCGACGCCGGGCAGGGGATGCTCGGCCAGGAACGCCCACCATCGCCGGGGGAAGCCGTAGCCCGGCCGGTCGGGCCGGTGATCGCGGCCCGGCCCGGCCGGGCCACCCCCGGCGGCAGAGGTGCTGTCCGCGTTCACCGATCCTCCTCATGCCAGTCGGCGCTGCTCCCGTCGCGACGCCGGGACCCCGGGTCCGGCCGGAGGGCCGATCCGGGTTCCACTCGGGCAGGTTATGCGCGGCGCCGGCCGGGCGATCCGGTTTGCCGGATCACCGAAGGCGGGCCGGCGGCACGATGACCGTCATGTTTCGGGATCCTTACGGCCGGGCCGACCCGGCCCGGGACGGCCCGGCGCCGACCTACGCTGCCCGACATGCGGGTACTGGTCACCGGCGCGGCCGGCTTCATCGGGTCCCAGGTCGCCGACCTGCTCGCCGGCGAGGGGCACCAGGTGGTGGCGATGGACGCGCTGCTGCCCCAGGCGCACGGCGGGGAACTGCCGCAGTGGGCCCGGCGGCATGCCCCGGTGGTTGGTGACGTCCGCGATCCTGACCTGCTCGATCGGCTGCTGCCCGGCATCGACGCGGTGTGCCACCAGGCGGCGATGGTCGGACATGGACTCGACCCGTCGGACGCGCC
Organism: Micromonospora sp. NPDC093277; assembly: GCF_044765245.1. Lineage (NCBI taxonomy): Bacteria > Bacillati > Actinomycetota > Actinomycetes > Micromonosporales > Micromonosporaceae > Micromonospora > Micromonospora sp. NPDC093277. The sequence goes on along the minus strand of NZ_JBIWJO010000006.1, from coordinate 157,824 downwards.
CGGCTACGCCAGCCACAACGACTACGGCACCGCCGTGCTGCTGGCGGCCATGCACCGCGCCGGGGTGCGCCGGCTGGTGCTGGCCAGCTCGATGGTCGTCTACGGCGAAGGGCGCTACGAGTGTGGCCGGCACGGCACCGTGCGACCTGCCCCGCGCAGTCCCGCCGATCTGGCCGCCGGCCGCTACGACCCGACCTGCCCGCGCTGCTCGGGCAGCCTCACCCCGGCGCTGGTGCCCGAGCATGCCCCGCTGGAGCCGCGCAGCACGTACGCCGCCAGCAAGCTCGCCCAGGAACACCTGGCTGCCGCCTGGGCGCGCCAGACCGGTGGCACGGCGTGGGCGTTGCGCTACCACAACGTCTACGGTCCTCGGATGCCTCGCGACACCCCGTACGCCGGAGTGGCCTCGATCTTCCGGTCCGCGCTGGCGGCGGGCCGGCCGCCCCGGGTGCTCGAGGACGGCCGGCAGCGGCGGGACTTCGTCCACGTCACCGACGTGGCGCGCGCCAACCTGCTGGCGCTGACCACGCCGCCGCCGGAGCCCCTGGTGCCGGTCAACGTCTGCTCCGGCGAGCCGCACACCGTCGGTGACCTGGCTGCCGCCCTGGCTGCTGCGATGGCCGGCCCGGCGCCCCTGGTGGTCGGCGGCGCCCGCGTCGCCGACGTCCGGCACGTCGTCGCCGACCCGCGCCGAGCGGCCGAACTGCTCGGCTACACCGCCCGGGTCGGGTTCGCCGACGGAATCGCCGCCTTCGCCACCGACCCGCTGCGCGAACCGGCGGCCCTGCCGGCCTGACCGACCGCCGCAACGCCGCCGAGCACCTGGTCCGGCCGCGTGCGACGGTGGTCAGGAGACCGTCCAGAGCAGGTGGTTGACCGCGAGCGCGGTGCCCGCCTGCCCGAGCAGCCACCAGCGACGGGTGGGCTCCGGCAGGTGGGCGGTGGCCACCAGCAGCCAGACCGCGAACGGCAGCCAGATCCGCTCCACCTCGGCCTTGCTCAGCCCGGACAGGTCGCCGGCCAGCACCACCAGCGCCGCGGCCAGCGGCAGCAGCACCGCCGGCCCGGCGGCGGACGCCGCGGCCAGCGGCGACCAGCGTCGCAGTGCCGGTCCCGGCCGCCGAAGACCCCGGCCTGTCGCCCGGCGCAGCGCCGGCCCGACCGCCGGCCCGGCGCAGCACACCAGGGCCGCCAGGTCCGCCCACACCCAGTAGCCGTACGGGCGGTCGGCCGCCCAGCCCTGGTAGTACCGCTCCACCACCCGCTGGTAGCCGTCCCACCACCAGAAGCCGGCCGCCGTGAACGCGGCCACCACCACCGCGACCCCGGAAACCCCCGCCAGCAGGGCGCCGATCCGATCCGTCGGGCGCAGCACCAGCACCGCCAGCGCAAGCAGGCCGACCAGCACGAAGCCGTACGACAGGTACAGGGCACAGCCCAGCAGCAGGCCACCGGCGGCGGGTGCCATCCGTCCGCGTACCGCCAGCAGGGCCAGACCCGCCGCGACCACGCCGGTGAACAGGCCGTCGGCGGAGGCGCCCACCCAGACGGCGCCGGGCAGCAGCACCAGGAACGGCAGCACGGCCCGGGCGTCGGCGGCGGCGCCGAGCGCCCGCAGCGCCACCGGGACGGAGACGGTGACGGTCGCGCCGACCAGGACGCACACCAGCGCGGCGGTGGTGCCCCCGCCCGGCCCGACCCGGTCCAGGAACACGAACACCAGCAGGGCCCCGGGCGGGTGCCCTGCGGTGTGGGTGGACCAGGAGTCCGGCTGGAAGTCGAGGATCCGGCCGGTGAAGCCGGCGAGCATGGCCCGGACGTCGGTGACCCCGGGCACCTCGTGCAGGTACTCGGCCTGCGGCGTGAGCCGCTCGGCGAACCCGGCTGACCAGCCGTCGACCAGGGCCAGCGACAGCGTCCACGCCACCGAGGCCAGGTAGGCCACGCCGAGCATCGGCCCCCACCGTGCCGCGCGGGCCCAGCGCACCCCGACGCCGATCACGGCCGCCGCGACCAGCACCGCTGCCGGAGTGCCCCAGCCGAGGTGCGGCCGCCAGGTCGCGTACAGCGGGGCGGCGTCCGCGTGCAGACCCACGCCACGGGCGTTGAGGACCGCGCCGACCGCCACGGCGAGCGCCAACAGCGCGACCTCGACGCCCAGCACCGTCAGGTCGGCGTGCCGCTGGCGGGTCGACGCGCGCCGGGGCGCGACAGCCGATCTCGTGGTCGTTCCCATGCCGACCGGACCGTACGACCTTCCCGGCAGCGGCGACAGGTGAACGGCCGGAACGTCTCCGTCCGGTAAGAAACGATGCGTCGGTAACAGATCCGTAAGGCCCGATCTGGCTGCCGCAGCCCTGGTCGCGGCTTAGCGTCGGCGGTATGCCGACACCGATCGACGTGGTCCTGCCGTGCCTCGACGAGGCCGCCGCCCTGCCCGGCGTCCTCGCCGCACTGCCGCACGGATACCAGGCGATCGTGGTGGACAACGGCTCCCGGGACGGCTCGGCGGAGGTGGCCGCGCGGCACGGCGCCCGGGTGGTGCAGGAGCCCCGCCGGGGGTACGGCGCGGCCGTGCACGCCGGCCTGCTGGCCGCCGACGCGGAACTGGTCTGCGTTCTCGACGCCGACGGCTCGTTCGACCCGGCGGAACTGCCCGCCCTGGTCGACCCGGTCGCCCGTGGCGCCGCCGACCTGGCGGTGGGCCGGCGACGACCCGTCCGCGCCGGCGCCTGGCCCTGGCACGCCCGCGCCGGCACGGCTCTCGTCGCGGCGCTGCTGCGACAGCGGGGCGTGCCGCTGCGGGACCTCAGCCCGATCCGGGTGGCCCGCCGCGACGCCCTGCTCGCCCTCGGCGTCAGCGACCGGGCCTTCGGCTATCCCCTCGAACTGCTGATCCGCGCCGCCGCCTCCGGTTGGCGGATCCGGGAGCTGGACGTCAGCTACGCCCCTCGGGCCGCCGGCACCCGGTCCAAGGTCTCCGGCTCGGTACGCGGCACGCTGCGCGCCACCCGCGACTTCGCCGGCGTCCTGCGCACCGTGGGCCGATCCCGATGACCGTGCTGCTGGTGATGGCCAAGGCGCCCGTGCCGGGTGCCGTCAAGACCCGGCTCTGCCCGCCGGCCACTCCCGGTGAGGCGGCCCGGATCGCCGCAGCGGCGCTGCGCGACACTCTCGACGCCGTCCGCGCGGTACCCGGGGTGACGCCCGTGCTTGCCGTACGGGGATGCGTCGCCGACGCCGAGGACGGCGCCGAACTGGCGGCCGCCCTCGCCGGCTGGTCGGTGCTGGCCCAGCGGGGTGGCGACCTGGCCGACCGGCTCGCCAACGCCCATGCCGACGTGGCGGCGGCCTGGCCGGGCCGGCCGGTGCTGCAGATCGGTATGGACACGCCGCAACTGACCCCGGGGCGACTGCTCGCGGCGGCGCGGTGTCTCGACCTGGCCGACGCCGTGCTCGGTCCGGCGGTGGACGGCGGATGGTGGGCGCTGGGTTTGCGCGACCCTAGGCAGGCCGCCGCGTTGCGGGCGGTGCCGATGTCTACCGCGTGGACCGGCCAGCGCACCTGGCTGGCCCTCGCGAGGCGGGGGCTGCGCACGCTGCCCCTGCCGGTGCTGCGCGACGTCGACGAGTGGCCCGACGCGCTCGCGGTGGCCGCCGAGGCGCCGGCGAGCCGCTTCGCCCGCCAGGTCGCGCGGCTTCGTCCCACCCCGGTCCCGGGCGGCCGGCCGTGACCGTCGACGCGGTCGGAGCGGCGGGGCGACCGGATCGCCGGCCGGATCCCGACGAGATCGAGGACGTCTTCGCGCCGGCCCTGCGCCCGCAGCCGGGCGTGCACTGGCTCACGCAGGCCGACGGCCGAGGTCGTCGGCTGCCGGTACGGCGCTGGCACGGTCCGCCCGAGCCGGCGACCGCCGCCGTCGTCGCCCGGTGCGCCGGCCCGACCCTGGACGTCGGCTGCGGCCCGGGCCGGCTCACGCTCGCGCTGGCCCGGGCCGGGCGCACCGCGGTCGGCGTCGACATCTCCCCGTACGCGGTGCGGCTCACCCGGGCGCGTGGGGCGGTCGCCGTCCACCGCGACGTCTTCGCCGCCCTGCCCGGCGAGGGTCGCTGGGCGCACGTCCTGCTCGTCGACGGCAACATCGGTATCGGCGGTGACCCGTACGCACTGCTCCGGCGGTGCCGGGCGCTGATCCGGGCCGGCGGCACCGTCCTCGTCGAGCTGGAACCTCCGGGTCCGGGGCTGTGGCGCGGACACGCCCGGCTGACCTCCCGCTCCCCGGCGGGCGACGTACGCCGCAGCGACGCCTTCCGCTGGGCGCGGCTGGACACGGTGGCGGTGCACGACACCGCCCGCGCCGCCGGGCTGGCCGTGCGGGACGTGTTCGAGGTGGGCCGCCGGTGGTTCGGTGAGCTGTTCCCGGAGCAGCCGTGACGCAGGCCGCCGACCGGTGGGCGGAGCGGACGGCGAGCCCGGCAACCCGGACCGGGCCGCCGCGTTGGCCGGTGGTCCCGGGAAGTGGCAATGCGGTTGGCGTCCTGGCCCGGGCCGCCTATGGTGAACAGATGTATCCGGTCCGGCAGCCGATCAACGTCACCACGGTGACGTCTGCTGTCGTGCCCTGCCCGCGGCATGCGGTTGCGCCCATTCACGGCCTGCCGAGCCCGATCCCCACCGGCCGTGGCCCTCCGGGAAATTCGCACCCCGTGAGTACGCCACCAGGGCGGAGCCATTCGGCTTCGGCCCTTTTTCTTTTTCCGGAAGGGATCCGACATTGAGCACCGACCTCCGAGACGCCGCCGGCCAGGAGCGGATCACGCGGCTGCGGGCCACGCTGACCACCGATTTCGAGGCGCAGACCGCCCGCCTCACCGAACTCACGGCCGACACCGGCGACCCCGGCGAGGCGCACACCCGGTCCGCGCTGATCGCCGCGACCCGACAGAGCCTGGCGCAGATCGGCGACGCGCTGCGCCGGATGGCCGAGGGCAGCTACGGCACCTGCGCGCGCTGCGAGACGCCGATCCCGACCGAGCGGCTCGAGGTGCTGCCGCACGCCCGCTTCTGCGTACCGTGTCAGCAGAAGCAGGCCTGACCCCGGCCCCGCCGGGCCGTCCACGGACGGCCCGGCGCGCCGTGGTCCGGTGGGGCCACGCGCCTGCGGGCCCCACCGGCATCACCGGCCCTGCAGGGCCTTGACGTTGTCGCCGAAGGTCCAGCCCTTCGACCCGTCCCAGTTGATCGACCAGGTCATCAGCCCCTTCAGGCCACCCTGGTAGGTGTTCCACGCCTGCGTCACCAGCGACGGCGCCAGGTACCCGCCGCCGGCACCGGTCTGCGCGGGCAGGCCGGGGACCTGCCGGTCGTACGGGACACGGATGGTGACGCCCTGCACCACCAGGCCGGTGTTGAGGCAGTTGGTCTGCGCGACGAAGCCCTGCACGGTGCCGGCCGGGTACGAGTCGCCGGAGCAGCCGTACATGCTGCCGTTGTAGTACTGCATGTTCAGCCACCAGAGCCGGCCGTTGTCCACGTACCGCTTGATGATCGGCAGGTACGCCCCCCAGATGGATCCGTAGGTGACGCTGCCGCCGGTGACGTACGCGGTCTCCGGGGCCATGGTGAGGCCGAACCCGGCGGGCATCTGCGCGAGCACCCCGTCGATGATGCGGACCAGGTTGGCCTGCGAGGTGGAGAGCTGGTTGATGTTCCCGCTGCCGGTGAGCCCGGTCTCGATGTCGATGTCGATGCCGTCGAAGTTGTACCGCTTGAGGATCGGCACCACGGTGGCGACGAACCGGTCGGCGACCGTGGCCGAACCGAGGTCGATGCCGGCGGTGGCCCCGCCGATGGACAGCAGGACGGTCAGGCCGGCGGCCTTGGCCTGGCACACCTCGGCCGGGGTGGGCACCGTGACGCCGGCGTCCATGCCGTTCTCCCAGAGCACGGTACCGTCGGCGCGGATCACCGGGAAGGCGGCGGTGACCACGTTGTAGCCGTGCGTCCGGATGCGCGAGTCGGTGAGCGGGATCCAGCCGAGCCCGGGGTGCACGCCGTTGGCCGCGCCGTCCCAGCTCTCCCAGTAGCCCTGGAGCACCTTGCCGGCCGGTCGCGACTTCAGCGTGCAGGTGTCACCGCCCGGCGGGGGGCTCGATGTGGTCGGGGTGGGCGTCGGCGTGCGGGTGGGCGACGGGGTGGGCGTCGGTGTGGGGGAGGGGGACCTGGTCGTGGTGGGGGTCGGGGACGGGGCCCCGTCGCAGGCGCCGAGGTCGGTCCAGAGGGCCGGGACGGCGGGCGGGGTCCAGCCGGCGCCGACCGGCGGGGTGTGGGTCTGCAGCGCCTGGTAGAGGCGGCCGGCGTAGGTGGCCTTGCTGCCCGCGGTCCAGGTGACGCCCTCGGCCCAGGCCGGGGCGCTACACGCGACCAGCGCGGTGTGGGCGTCGGCGGCGGCGAGGCCGACGGCGGCGGGCAGGGCGGCGGTGACGGCGAGCAGCGCGACGCCACCGAGCAGGGCGGTCAGTCCACGTCGAAGTCGCATGACATATACCTCCTCATCGATGGGCCGCAGGCTATCAGTTAGGTTTGTTAAATGTAAATGCGCAGTACGCTGTCACCACTTGTTTCATGGGGTGAACGGGGGCCGCCGCCGGGCGGCGCCCGGGGAGAGGACGGCGGCGGACGTGGACGCCAGACGCACCACCGTGCGCGACATGCGCCGTGCCAACCGATCGGTGCTGCTCACCCGAATCTGGCTGGACGGGCCGCTCAGCCGCCATGAACTCGGCCAGACCACGGCGCTGAGCCTGGCCAGCGTGAGCAACCTGGTCGGCGAGATGATCGCCGAGGGGCTCGTCGAGGAGGCCGGCTCCGTCGAGTCCGACGGTGGCCGCCCCCGGGTGCTGCTGCGCGTCGCCCCCGGCTACGGCTACCTGGTCGGCGCCGACGTCGGCGAGACCCGGGTCCAGGTCGAGCTCTTCGACCTGGCGATGACCGCCCTCGCCAAGGCCGAGTACCCGATCGCCGCCACCGGCCCCGACCCGCGCGACGTGGCCACCCACCTGCTGCACGGTCTCGACGCGGTGATCGAGCAGGCCGGCGTCGACCCCACCGCGGTGCTCGGCTTCGGCGTCGCGGTCTCCGGGACGGTCGAGCGGACCCCCGACGCCGTCGTGCACGCGCAGACCCTCGGCTGGGACGGCGTGCCGCTCGGGGCACTGCTGCGCGCGGGCACCGAGATTCCCGTCCACCTCGACAACGGCGCGAAGACCCTCGGCCAGGCCGAGATGTGGTTCGGCGCCGGCCGGGGCGTCCGGCACGCCGTCATCGCCCTGGTCGGCTCCGGCGTCGGGGCCTGCGTGGTGGCCGACGGCGTGGGCTACCGCGGCGCGCACAGCAGCGCCGGCGAGTGGGGCCACACCACGATCGTGTACGGCGGCCGCCGCTGCCGCTGCGGCAACCTCGGCTGCCTGGAGGCGTACGTCGGGGCGGAGGGGGTCCTCGACCGGTTCCGGCAGGCCAACCGGGGCCGCCCGGCGGCCGGCGGCGACGAGGAGACCGCCTTCGGCGAGCTGCTACGGTCCACCAGCCGGACGGCCGCGAAGGTGCTCGACGACACCGTCGGCTACCTCGGCGCCGGGGTGGCGAACCTGGTCAACCTCTTCAACCCGGAACGGGTGGTGCTCGGCGGCTGGGCCGGGCTGGCCCTTGGCGAGCGCTACCTGCCGCAGATCCGCGCGGCCACCGCCCGGCACGCGCTGCGCCAGCCGTACGCCCAGACCTCGATCGAGCTGTGCCGGCTCGGACCGGACGCGGTCGCGATGGGCGCCGCCACCCTGCCGATGGCCCGGCTGCTGCGCGACGGCGGTGTGCCGCGCGGCCCGGTCGTCCGGGTAACCACGGCGCAGCCGGCGCGCCGGACCCGGGCGCGGACCCACTGAGTCGCGGGCCGAAGTGCCCAAAGGGTGCCCGGGCACGGTGGGCGGCCGCCCGGGAGCCCTCCCGTACGGCCGCCCCGTACGGCCGGATCAGCGCTGCCCGCGCACCCGCCCGACGGTGTCCCGGTACCACTGCGCGCTGCGTTTCGGCGTCCGCCGCTGGGTGTCGTAGTCCACCCGGACGATGCCGAACCGCTTGTCGTAGCCGTATGCCCACTCGAAGTTGTCCAGCAGCGACCAGGCGAAGTAGCCGCGCACGTCGGCACCGGCCTGCCGGGCCCGGGCCACCGCCCGCAGGTGTTCGGTCAGGTAGGCCACCCGGTCGTCGTCGGCCACCAACCCGTCGGCGTCCGGCCGGTCGTCGAACGCCGCCCCGTTCTCGGTGATCACCATCGGCACGCCCGGGTAGTCCCGGCTCAACCGGACCAGCAGGTCGGTGAAGGAGTTCGGGACGATCTCCCAGTCCATCGCGGTGCGCGGCAGGTCCCGCCGGACGACCCGGCGCACCGGCCGGCCCTCGTCGTCCCGCTCCCGCCCCTGCTCGTCCACCCCGGAGAAGACCTGCCCGAAGTAGTAGTTGACGCCCAGCACGTCGATCGGGGTGGCGATGACCGTCAGGTCGCCGTCCTGGACCGGGATCCGGATCCCCTCGGCGGCCAGGTCGGCCACCACGTCCTCGGGGTAGCGGCCGTGGAACAGGGGATCCAGGTAGAGCCGGTTGCCCAGGCCGTCGGAGGCCCGCGCGGCGTCCCGGTCGGCCGCGCTGTCGGTGGCCGGGTCGGCGGTGGCCAGGTTGACCGTGAGGCCCAGCTCGATCGGCGTCGTCGCCGCCGCACGCAGGCGCTGCGTCGCCAGCCCGTGGCCGAGCAGCAGGTGGTGGGCGGCGGCGATCCCGTCGCCCAGGTTCCGCCGGCCGGGCGCGTGCTCGCCGTACGCGTATCCGAGCATCGCCGAGCACCACGGCTCGTTCAGCGTCGTCCAGGTCTTCACCCGGTCGCCGAGCGCGGTGAAGACCAGCTCGGCGTAGTCGGCGAACCGGTGGGCGGTGTCCCGGTGCGGCCAGCCGCCCGCGTCCTCGAGTTCCTGCGGCAGGTCCCAGTGGTAGAGCGTCACCCACGGGTCGATGCCCCGGCCGAGCAGTTCGTCCACCAGGCGGTCGTAGAACGCCAGGCCGGCCGGGTTGGCCGGCCCGCGCCCGCCCGGCTGCACCCGCGGCCAGGCCACCGAGAAGCGGTACGTGTCCAGGCCCAGCCCGGCGATGAGCGCCACGTCCTCCGGCATCCGGTGGTAGTGGTCGCAGGCCACGTCACCGTTCTCGCCGTTGGCCACCGCCCCGGGGACGCGGCAGAAGGTGTCCCAGATGGACGGCGTGCGGCCGTCCTCGGCCACCGCGCCCTCGATCTGGTACGACGAGGTCGCCACCCCCCACCGGAAGGTCGGCGGAAGGCTGTCGATCGGGTCGGCCTGCCCGTGCGACGGCTCCAGCTCGGCGCGTCTGACGCCGCGCTGCGACCTGGAGCCGTCGGTGGTCGGCTGGGTGAGAGGGGTGTCCATGGTTCTCCTCGCGGTCGCGAACATGCTCTTTCGGTGGTGGTGGCTCAGCGGGGGGCCGGCGCGGCGGTGGGGTGCAGCCAGCAGGCGAGGGCCCGCCCCGGATGGTCGTCGACGGGTGGGCCGAGCGGCGGCAACTCCTTGTCGCACGGACCGAACGCTTTCGGACAGCGCGGGTGGAACGCGCACCCGCTCGGCATGGCGCGCAGGTCGGGTGGCGAGCCGGGCACCCCGGTCAGTTCGCGGCGAGGGCCGCGCAGCGCCGGAAAGGAGTGCAACAACCCCTCGGTGTACGGGTGCAGCGGCCGTCGGTACAGCTCGACGGCGGGCGCCTGCTCGACGATCCGGCCGCCGTACATGATGGCGATGCGGTCGGAGAACTCCACCAGCAGCGACAGGTCGTGCGTGATGAACAGCACCGCGAAGCCCAGCCGCTGGCGCAGCTCGGCGAGCTGCCCGAGGATCTGCCGCTGCATCACCACGTCCAGCGCGGTGGTCGGCTCGTCCATGATGACCAGCTGCGGCTCCAGCGCCAGCGCCATGGCGATCATGACGCGCTGCCGCATCCCGCCGGAGAGCTGGTGCGGGTAGCTGTCCAGTCGGTCGGCGGAGATGCCGACCAGGCGCAGCAGGTCCTTGGCCCGAGCCCGTCGGCCCGCCGCCGTGCTCTTCGGCTCGTGTGCCTTGATCACGTCGAGCAGCTGGGTGGAGATCCGGTGCACCGGGTTGAGCGAGTTCATCGCCCCCTGGAACACGATGGATGTCTCCGCCCAGCGGAACTGCCGCAGCTTCGCCGGGGTCAGGGTCAGCACGTCCACCGGCGGTCCGTCGACCGGGCGGTAGATCACCTGCCCGCCGCTGACCACGCCAGGCGGCGGCAGTAGCCGGGTCAGCCCGTACGCCAGGGTGGACTTGCCGCTGCCGCTCTCTCCGGCCAGCCCCAGCACCTCGCCACGGTGCAGGGTCAGGTCGACGTCGCGGACCGCGTGCACCGCGTCGTCGCCGAGCCCGTAGTCGACGCAGAGCCCACGGATCTCCAGGACCGGCTCGCTCACAGGGTGTCCTCCAACGTTCGCGGCTGCGGGGCCGCGCCCCGCCGCACTCCTCGCGCTCACTGCCCGGCCTCTTCTCCGGTGGCCGGCCGGCGTGGAGACGGGACGGCCGCCGGCGGCGCCACGACGGGGGTGAAACCGATCCGCATCCGTGCGGTGCGCCCGTCGGCGGTGCGGATCCGGGCCCGGCCGCCGCTGCGCAGCCGGGGGCTGACGAACTCGTCGATGCCGAAGTTGATCAGGGCGAGGGCGGTGCCCAGCAGCGCGATGGCCAGGCCGGCGGGGACGAACCACCACCAGGCGCCCTGGGAGAGAGCCTGCTGGCCCTGCGCCCAGAACAGGATCGTGCCCCAGTTCCACGAGGAGACCGAAGAGATGCCGATGAACGCGAGAGTGATCTCCGACATGACCGCGAAGATCACCGTACCGACGAAGCCGGACGCGATGATCGCGGTGAGGTTGGGCAGGATCTCGAACCCGATGATGCGCCAGGTCCGCTCGCCGGTGGCCCGCGCCGCCTCGACGTAGTCACGCTTACGCAGGGACAGCGTCTGTGCGCGCAGCACGCGGGCGCCCCACGCCCACGACGTGCACCCGATGATGAGCGCGACCAAGGTGTCGCTGGCCTGATCCACGATGGAGGTCACGATGATGATCAGCGGCAACGCCGGGATGACCAGGAACACGTTGGACAGCGCCGAGCCGGCCTCGTCGGCCATCCCGCCGAGGTAGCCGGAGGTCACGCCGATGACGATGGACAGGATCGTCGCCAGGACCCCGGCGATCAGGCCCACGAGGACGACGCTGCGGGTGCCGACCAGGATTTGGCTGAAGATGTCCTGACCCAGATGGGTGGTGCCGAACCAGTGCTCGGCCGACGGCGCCTGCAGGACGTCGCCGCTGCGACCGTCCGGGTCGTACGGCGCCACCCATGGGCCGATGATCGCGAAGAGGCCGTAGACGGCCAGGATGACCAGACCGGATGCGGCCTTGGCGTTGGCCACGAACCGGAACCGGCGCCGCTTCACCCCGCCCGGTGCGGCCGATGGCTGGGCCATCGCGCCCTGGCCGGGAATGACCTGTTCGATACTCGACGGTGAGATCGTCATCGCTCAGCCACTCTTTCGGGTCCGCGGGTCGAGAAGCAGGTATGCGACGTCAGCGAGCAGGTTCGCCACCAGCACCGAGATCGTGATGATCAGGAAGATCCCCTGCATCAGTGGGTAGTCCTTGGCGCCGACCGCCTGGAAGAGCTGGAAGCCGAGACCCGGATAGGAGAAGACGATCTCCACCAGCAGGGTGCCGCCGACGATGAACCCGAGCGACAGGGCGAACCCCGAGACGTTGGGCAGCAGCGCGTTGCGGGCCGCGTAGCTCAGGGCCACCCGGCGCTCCGGCAGGCCCTTCGCGTGGGCGACCGTGATGTAGTCCTCGGACGACACCGTGACCATCATGTTGCGCATACTGAGCAGCCACCCGGCCATCGAGGAGATCAGGATGGTGGCGGCCGGCAGGATGCTGTGCTGGATCGCGCTCGGGATGAAGTACTGGTCGAACGCCGGCACGAGGCCCGGCTCGTAGCCGCCCGACGACGGGAAGAAGCTGCCCGGGCCGGCGAACAGGGCGATCGCGACGAGCCCCAGCCAGAAGTACGGAATCGAGGACAGGAACGTCGTGGCCGGCAGCAGGGCGTCGATCCACGAGCCGCGCCGCCAGCCGGCGCCGACGCCGAGCGCTGTGCCGACGAAGAAGCTGACGATCGTGGTGATGCCGACCAGGCCAACCGTCCACGGCAGGCCGTCGCTGATGACCGTCGACACCGGCGTCGGGAAGAACGTGAACGACAACCCGAGGTCGCCGTGCAGGAGCTGCTTCCAGTATTCGACGTACTGTCCCCAGAGGCCCTGGTTCTTGTCCAGCCCGAACAGCACGCGGAGCGACTGGACGGCGTCCGCGCTGATCCGGCCCTGGTTGCGCGAGATGAGCGCCTGGACCGGGTCGCCCGGGATCATGCGCGGGATGAAGAAGTTGAGCGTGATCGCCGCCCACGCGGTGAACAGGTAGAAGGCGACGCGTTGCAGCAGGAACTTCATCGGGCCTCCCCCGACGGGCCTTCGGCGGCGACGGCGGCCGGGTCGTAGAGCCAGCACGCCGCCCAGTGGCCGGGCCGGTCGGCGATCTCCAGTCGGGGCGGCAGGTCGACCGTGCAGCGGGGCATGGCGTGCGGGCAGCGCGGGTGGAAACGGCAGCCGGCCGGCGGCCGGATGAGGCTGGGCGGCTCCCCGTCGCCGCGGTCCCGCGTGGTCGCGTCCGCGGCACCGGTGATGCTGTCGGGGTCGGGCGCCGAGTCGATGAGCAGGCGGGTGTACGGGTGCGCGGGGTGCTGGGTGACCGTCTCGCTGTCCCCGCCCTCGACGAGGCGACCGGCGTACATCACGATCGTCTCGTCGGCGAAGTAGCGGGCAGAGGCGATGTCGTGGGTGATGTAGAGGACGGCGAGGTTGAGCCGTTCCTTGAGGTCCCGCAGCAGGTTGAGCACGCCGAGGCGGATCGAGACGTCGAGCATGGAGACGGGCTCGTCGGCGAGCAGCACCTCCGGGTCGGCGCCGAGCGCCCGGGCGATCGCGACGCGCTGCCGCTGACCACCGGAGAGCTCGTGCGGGAACGCGTCCAGGTAACGCTCGGGTGGCGTGAGACTGACCCGGGTGAGCAGATCGGCGAGGGCCTTGTCCAGGTCCTCGGCGGTGCGGCCGGCGTTGCCGTGGATCCGCAGCGACCGGGTGAGGTGGTAGCGGACCGTGTGCACCGGGTTGAGCGACGCGAACGGGTCCTGCAGGATCAGCTGGACGCGTCGCACGTACGATCGGAACGCCCGGCCGCCGCGGACCCTGCTCGACCCGCCGTGCAGCCGGATGTCGCCGGCGGTGCGGCGGTAGAGCTGGGCCAGCAGCCGGGCCACCGTGGACTTGCCGGAGCCTGACTCACCGACCAGCGCGGTCACCTGGCCGCGGCGTAGCGCGAACGATACGTCGTCGACGGCGTGGACGGCTGCCGGCGTCCGGGACACGAGGTCACGCAGCCGTTTGCGGACGGGGAAGTGCTTGGTCAGGCTGACGGCCTCCAGCACCACCTCGTTGACCGGCGCCGCCGGGCTTTCGCTCAACGTCATGCCGAGATCCTGTCTTCGGGGGTGTCTTCGTCACCGTGGGGTTACCCGTGATGGGTGGGGAACAGGGGATCCGCCTCCCCGGCCGGCCGCGGCCGGCCGGGGAGGCGGTGCCGCGGATCAGCTACCGGCGGGCTTGAGGTGCAGGACCACGTCCAGCGCGTTGGGCTGGGTGGGCTGCAACGCGCCGTACGGGTTCGACTCGTCCGGCCAGCCGACCCAGTTCTTCGTGCTGTACGCGCCGCCGACCTGATCCGCGCCGACCGGGATCATCGGCATCTGCTCGACGAAGATCTTCTGCAGGCTGCTCATCGCGGCGGTACGGGCGGCCTCGTCCGTCGCGTTCGCGTAGGCCTTCAGGGCATCGGTCGCCTCCTGACTGTTGAAGCGGCCGAAGTTACCCGCCGGGGAGGCGGTACCGATCGGCTTGAGCTGCGCGCCGTCCATGATGGTGCGGTAGATGTCGTAGGGAGTGGCGCCGCCCTCGGTCCACCGGAAGGCGGCGTCGAAGTGCCCCTGCTCCATGTTCGCGAACCAGGCGCCCTCGTTGGCCTTGTCGATGGTGGCGGCAATGCCGATCTGGGACAGGTTGCCCTTCACGATCTCGAGGCTAGTCTGGTAGTCGGACCAACCGGACGGGTCGGTCAGGGTCAGCTTGACGGGCTTGCCGGTCTTGTCCTTGAGGGTGTTGCCGTCGAGCTTGTAGCCGGCACCGGTGAGTAGCGCCTTGGCGCCCTCGACGTCGACCTTCTGCTCCTGGCCCTGGAACTCCGGAGCGATGAACGAGTCACCGGCGGGGCTGGGCAGACCGGTCACGCTCTTCACCAGCGGGTGGAAGTATCCGGCCTCGGCGGTGTTGAAGATGTCCTCACGGTCGATGACCATGTTCATCGCCCGGCGCAGCACCGGGTCGTCGAACGGCTTCTTCGTGGTGTTGATGTACAGACCGTGGATGCCCAGGACCGGCGGCGCCCAGACCTTGTGGTGGGCCGGGTCCTTGTCGACGAAGACGGCCTTGTAGTTGGGGATGAAGACGAAGCTCCACTCCGACTCGCCGTTGGCGAGGGCGGTGGTCTGCGCGCTGTTGTCGGTGTACGACGTGAAGCGCAGCTCCTTGACCTTCGGCAGGTCCTGCCAGTAGCCGCTGTCCCGCACGGTGAGGGTCGTGGTGGCCGGGGTGAAGGACTTCAGCGTGTACGGGCCGCTGCCGACGGGCTGCTTGTTGATGTCGGTCGTCGGGTCGCTGATCTTCTCCCAGATGTGCTTGGGGACGATCGGCACCCGGAACAGGACCTTCTGCTGGTTGACGAACTGCGAGCCGGCGATCTTGATGGTGACCTCGTTGCCGCTCGCCGTCGCGTCCGTGTACGGCACGCCCTGGTCGTTCAGCGCCGGGTACTGCTTGATCAGGTTGTAGGTGAACGCCACGTCCTCGGCGGTGAGCTTCTGGCCGTCCGACCAGGTGGCGTTGTCGCGAATGGTGACCTTGACCGAGGTGTAGTCCGGCGACCACTCGGCCTTGGTGGCCAGCCACGGCTTCATCGGGTCGGCCGGCTTGACCGGGTTCCACATCATCAGCGGCTCGTAGATCTGCCACCGGTAGCCCAGCTTCGCGCCGGCCGAGGTGGTGAGGAACGGGTTGTGGTTCTCGGTCTGTGAGCCGTTCGGCATGCCGGCATTCAGCACGGTGGCCGCCTGGGCCTTGTTCTTGTTGGCGTTCGGACTGTCGCCGCAGGCGGCGAGCGTGGCCAACGCCGTCACGCTCGCCAGGGCGAGAGCGAGGCTGCGTCTGACGCGCATGTGTTCCTCCCGGTCGTGGTGGGTTCGGTGGGTTCGATGGCGGAAACGGGGTGTGAGTCACCGCGACGGGACGTGGGGACGCCCCGCCGGGTCAGCGGATCTGTTGCTGGAACGGCTCCGGCTCAGGCCGGCGCGGTCCGACGGCTCGGCGGTCGCCTGGTAGCGACGCTCCGGTCGAGCCGCGGACGATCAGGGTGGTGGGAATGATGCTGGGGGTGTCGGGCAGCGGCACACCGGCGAAGTGCGACAGGAGCATCCGGGCCGCGGCCTCTCCCATTTCGCGCATCGGTTGGTGCACCGTGGTCAGTGGTGGTTCGGTGTGCGCCGCGTACGGGACGTCGTCGAAACCGACGACCGCGACATCATCCGGGACCCGGCGACCCGTCTCGCGGATCGCCTGCAGGGCACCGCCGGCCGAAAGGTCGTTGTGGGCGAAGACCGCGTCGAAGTCGATGCCGGCCTCGGTCAGCCCTCTGACGGCGCGGCTGCCGCAGCCGAAGGTGAAATCGCCGCCGACCACGCGCCGCGGATCCAGCGGCAGGCCGGCGGCGTCGTACGCCTCGACGAATCCGGCCAGCCGCTCCTGGGTGCAGCCGAACTCCTCGCAGCCCTTTATCACCAGTGGCCGACGCCGACCCAGGTCGAGCAGATGGTGGGCGGCCGACTCGCCGCCCCTGCGGTTGGTGGTGGCCACGGACGGGAACGGCCGCTGGTGAGCGCGGTCGTCGATGAGGACCACCGGCAGGCCGCGGCCGTGCAGTTCGGCGATGTAGTCGAGGCTGCCCTCGGGCTCGATGACCAGCAGCCCGTCGAACGACTTCGCCGACACCTGTGAGGCGAACTGCCGCAGCGACTCCTCACCGCGGTTGCAGGTGAAGAGCAACAGCCCGTACCCGGCGCTTTCCACCATGTCGACGGCGCCCTGCAGTACCTCGCCCATCCAGGGCCAGGTCAGCGCCGGCACCAGCATCCCGACCATCCCGGTCCGGCCGCTGGCGAGGCCGACCGCGCGGGCGCTCGGCACGTACCCCAGGTCGCTGATGACGGCGCGCACCCGGTCGGCGGTGCGGACGTGCACCTCGCCCTTGCCGTTGAGTACCCGGGAGACCGTCGTCTTGCTCACCCCGGCTCGGGCGGCGACGTCGGCGATGGTGATCGGCACGTGAACCTCCCGAGTCGTAGCGGTGAGGCGGGTGTTTCGGAACCGGTTGCGGAACCGGTTCCATCGCAGTGAATCGAAGTGGTGCCGGTCACGTCAATCACGGCCAGGTAACAAAACACGGCTAAGTTCAAAAGCTTAAAAAAGTGGCCACGGCGCCGGGCCCCGAAGTGGATCGCGGACCTGCCCGCTGTGCAGCTTCGATGCCGTCCCGGTCGCCCGGTTGCCAGGCCTATGACGTTGCCGGCCGCCGCGGGTGCTCCTCTGACACGCAGTACACGTCGCCGGAGTTGGCCTCGTGCGGCAACGCCCGCAGGTACGCCGCCACCTCCACCGCCGGCAGCCAGTCCGGCAGCGCGAGGCCCATCTCGTCGCCGAGCGCGACGCTGAACCGGGTGAATCCGAGCCCGGTGAGCCGGTCGAGGCAGCGTGGGGCCAGCTCCCGGGCGATCGTGGTGAACTCGAACGACACCGCCGGCAGCGGCCGGCTCAACCCGGCCAGCACGGCGTCCTCGAACCCCTCCACGTCGATCTTGACGAAGGCCGGTACGCCGTGCGCGGCGATGAGCCGGTCGAGCGTGGTGGCGGCGACGTCGATCTCGGCGTCCCAGGTTTCGTCCGCCCAGCCGTCGGCGCCGGCCGCGGCCCGCACGAAGTGGGGGGAGGCGGTGGAGATCGTTGGGTTGGCGGAGTTGACGTGCAGCCGGACGCGGTCCTCTCGCGCCCCGCAGGCGGCCTCGATCACCGTCACCCGGTCGTCCTCGCCGTAGAGCGCGCGAAGCGCCCGGACGCAGAGCGGCTGGGGCTCGACGGCCACCACCCGGGCACCGAGCCGGCGGAAGCTGCCGAGCCGGTCGCCGACGTGCGCCCCGACGTCGAACACCAGGTCGCCGGGGCGGACGAAACGCGCGTAGAAGGCGTCCATCGCCGCCTCCCGGGCCGGGTCCCCGTAGTACGCCTCCAGCGACCGGCGCAGGCCCGACATGGCGGGATCCGCCTTGAGTGCCTCGATCACCCCGATATGACCACCCACTGCTCCGACCGTAGCTACGCCGCCGGAAACCCGAGGGTGATTCAGGCGACCGGTGCCGGGGCAATGAACCCAGCCTCCTAGGATGCCGTAGGGATGGTAACCCGCCGCGACGTGAACGGCGGCATCCCCCAGGGATGCCGCCGTTCACCCGATCGGGGCGTGGTCGAGGGCGGTCAGGGGGTGTCGACAACCTCCTGACCGAGCGGCCAGAGCGCCGCCGGCACGAGCTTGAAGTTCGCCACCCCGAACGGGATGCCGATGATGGTGACGCAGAGGGAGACCCCGGCGACGATGTGGGACAGCGCGAGCCACCAGCCGGCCAGCAGCACCCACAGCACGTTGGCGAGGCCGGAGGCGATCCCGGCGCCCGGCTTGGGGACGAGAGTGCGGCCGAACGGCCAGAGCGCGTACGAGGCGAGGCGGAGCGAGGCCACGCCGAACGGGATGGTGACCACCAGCACGAAGCAGATCAGCGCGGCCAGGCCGTAGCCGAGGGCGAGGACGAAGCCGCCACCGAAGACGAGCCACAACAGGTTCAATATGAAGCGGATCACGCGTTCCATCCTGGCCGGACCGCGCAACGATCAGGAAGCCGGGGCCCGGCTCCCTGATCTTGCCCGAGGCTCGGTCCGGCTCAGGCGGCGCTCGCCAGCTGGATCAGGTTCCCGCACGTGTCGTCGAGCACCGCGGTCGTCACCGCGCCCATCGCCACCGGCGGCTGGGTGAACTCGACACCGCGCGCCCGCAGCCGGTCGAACTCCGCGCGTACGTCGTCGACGGCGAACGAGGTGAACGGGATGCCGTCGGCGACGAGCGCCTGCCGGAACGGGCCGACCGCCGGGTGGCCGGCCGGTTCGAGCACGAGCTCGACGCCGTCGGGATCGGCGGGGGAGACGACGGTGAGCCAGCGGTGTTCGCCGAGCGGGATGTCGGTCTTCGGCTCGAAGCCCAACACCTCCGTGTAGAAGGCGAGCGCCTTCTCTTGGTCGTCGACGAAGACGCTGGCCAGGTTGACGCGGATCAAGGTCCCTCCTCAGGGATCGGCCACCGATCGACGACCGCGCGCAGCGGCCCGAAGTCGGCGTGGTGGAACTTGTAGCGGCCGCTTCGCTCGAAGCGCACGAGTCCGGCTGCCGAGAGGGTGTCGAGGTGCTGCGAGATCGCCTGGCGGGAGGATCCGATGCCGTACCGGGTCGTCAGCCGCGCGCAGATCTCGAAGAGGGTCTGGCCGTTGCGTTCGGCCAGCTCGTCGAGGATCGCCCGGCGGGTGGGGTCGGCGATCGCGGTGAAGACGTCGGTCACGGCAGGTTGAGCTGCCAGGACACCCCGAAGCGGTCGTTGACCCAGGCGAAGCGGGTGCTGAAGCCGTAGTTGCCGGGCGGCATGAGTTCCCGTCCGCCCTCGGCGAGCGCCTGGTGCAGGCGGGCGAGCTCGGCGTCGTCTCGGCATCGCACGAACAGTGACAGCGAGGGGGTGAAGGAGAATCCGTGACGCACACTGCTGTCACTGCACAACAGTCGTTGCCCGGCCACGCGGAACTCGGCGAGGTGCACGGTGCCGGCGCCGCCGGGGTCGTCGTCCTCCCGTCGTGTGACGGAGAGGATCTCGCCGTCGTCGAAGAGCGAGACGTAGAAGTTCATGGCCTCGGTGGCGGCCCCTTCGAACATCAGGAACGGGGTGAGTGTGGTGTCCCTGTCGGTCATTGCCGGACTCCCGGTCCTCGACCGACCGGATGCCGGCGCCTGTACGCAAGGTTAGGCAAGTACCTGCTTGCATGTCAAAGGTGGCGCGTCCGCACCGGCGTCACCAGGCCCGACTCGTATGCCACGATCACGAGCTGGGCCCGGTCCCGGGCGTCGAGCTTGGCGAGCAGGTGCCCGATGTGGGTCTTGACGGTGGCCGGGCTGAGGTGCAGGTGCCCGGCGATCTCCGGGTTGGACAGGCCGCGGGCGATGAGCGTGAGCACCTCCCGCTCCCGGCCGGTGATCCGGTCGAGGTCGTCCGCGACCGGGCGGGGCGGGGGCGTACGCCGGGCGAATTCGGCGATCAGCCGCCGGGTCACGGTCGGCGCGAGCAGCCCGTCGCCCGCCGCGACGACCCGGATGCCGTCCAGCAGGTCGGCCGGCGGCACGTCCTTGAGCAGGAATCCGCTCGCGCCCGCGCGCAGCGCCGCGTACACGTACTCGTCGAGGTCGAACGTGGTCAGCACGAGCACCCGCGGCCCCGGGCCGGGCCCGGCGCAGATTCGCCGGGTCGCCTCGATGCCGTCCATCTCCGGCATCCGGATGTCCATGAGGACCACGTCGGGTCGGGCGGCGCGGGCGAGCGACACCGCCTCGGCGCCGGTGCCCGCCTCGCCGATCGCGGTGAGCCCGGGCGCGGTGTCCACGAGCAGGCGGAAGCTGCCCCGCACCAGGGCCTGGTCGTCGGCGACGAGCACCCGGATCGGATCGGTCACGGCTCACAGGGTAGGCGCGCGGCGACGCCGAACCCGCCCTCCGGCCGGGGCCCGGCGTGGAACGAGCCGCCGTACATCAGGACCCGCTCCCGCATGCCGATCAGCCCGTGCCCGGCGTGCCGGTTCGGCGGCGGCATCCGCGTCCCCGGCCCGTCGTCGGTCACCTCGACGCGGACCTCGCCGTCCCTGGCCACGATCGACACCCGGCAGCGGGCCGGCGCGGCGTGGCGGACCACGTTCGTCAGCGCCTCCTGCACGATCCGGTACACCGACAGCGCCACGCCCTCGGGCAGCTCGTGCGCGTCCCGGACGTCGAGCTCGACCGGCACGCCGGCCTGCTCCGCCCGCTCGACCAGCGTGGGCAGCGCGGCCAGCCCGGGGGCGGGGGCCAGCTCGGCGCCGTCCGTGTCGGAGCGCAACACGCCGAGCAGGTGGCGCATCTCGGCGAGCGCGGAGCGGCTTGTCGACTCGATGACCCGCAGCGCCTGCTGTGCCTCGTCGGGCCGCACCGAGAAGACGTGGTTGGCCGTGCCGGCCTTGACCGCGATGAGGCTCATGCCGTGCGCGACCACGTCGTGCAGTTCCCGGGCGATGCGCAGGCGCTCCTCGGCCACCGCGCGGCCGGCCAGCTCGGCGGCGGAGCGGGCGGCATCGGCGCGGCGCGCTCGTACGAGGCGGCCGGTGGTCCACGCCCCGGCCAGGAAGCCGGCGCCGAGCACGACGACGCCGAGTCGCTGCCACGAGTGGTACGGGGTGCCGGCCACGGAGCCGCCGAGGAGCACGGTCGCGGCCACCGCGCCGACCACCGGAGTGGGCACCCAGGCGCACCGGCCGTCGCGGGCGACCGGATACAGCGCGAACGCGGCGACGACGAACGGATCCGCCAGTACGCCGGCGGCCGTCGCCGCGACCGACGCGGCGAACACGACCAGGAACACCGGTCCCGGCCACCGCCGCCGTACCGCCACCGGCGCGCCGACCACCACCATGAGCGGTATCGAGACCCAGGCCGGCACGTCGGCGCGGACGACGGCGGACGGCGCGAACAGCAGCAGGTATCCGATCGCGGCCAGGCCGTCGAGGGCGATCAACTGGCGGCGGCTGAGCCGTCTGCTCCGATCCACCCCGCTCACGGTATCGGCGGGGGCCGGCCGCTGCCTCCCCCCTGGGTAGGTCATCCCGTGCTCCGATGCGCCCGGCGCCCGCCCTCGGGCACGGTGGCTGCCGTGATCGAAGTCAACGAGCTGACCAAGAGGTACCGGCGCGGGGTGGCCGTCGACGGGCTCTCCTTCACCGTCCGGCCGGGCGTGGTCACCGGCTTCCTCGGCCCGAACGGTGCCGGCAAGACCACCACCATGCGGGTGCTGCTCGGGCTGGCCGCGCCGACCTCCGGCGAGGCGCTGGTCGGCGGCCGGGCGTACGCGTCGATGCGCCATCCGCTGCGTGAGGTGGGTGCCCTGCTCGACGCGAACGCCGTGCACCCGGGGCGGTCGGCGGTCGACCACCTGCGGTGGCTGGCGAAGACCAACGGCATCGGCGCCGCCCGGACGTCGTCGGTGCTGGCACAGGTCGGCCTGGCCGGGGTGGCCCGTAGCCGGGTCGGCGATTTCTCGCTCGGCATGCGGCAGCGGTTGGGCATCGCGGCGGCGCTGCTCGGGGATCCGGGCGTCCTGATCCTCGACGAGCCGGTGAACGGGCTGGACCCGCAGGGCGTGCGGTGGATCCGCGAGCTGATGCGGGCGCTGGCTGCCGAGGGCCGGACGGTGCTGGTCTCCAGCCATCTGATGAGCGAGATGGAGCTGACCGCCGACCGGCTGATCGTCATCGGCCGGGGCCGGCTGATCGCCGACACGACGGTCGGTGAACTCGTCACGGGCGCCGGGTCGGCCTCGCTGGAGGAGGCGTACCTGCGGCTGACCGAGGGCGTGGCCGAGCACCTGGCGGAGGGTGGGTGGCGATGACCGCGCTGCTCTCGGCCGAGTGGACCAAGATCCGCTCGGTACGGTCGACGATCTGGTGCCTCTCGCTGGCGGTCGCGCTCAGCGTCGGCCTCGGATATCTGTTCGGGCGTAACTTCCGGACCGGTTTCGCGCACCTGCCCCCGAATCAGCAGGACCGTTTCGATCCGCTCTTCGCCACCTTCTACAGCCTCACCATCGGCCAGCTCGCGCTGGTGGTGCTCGCGGTCTTCGTGGTCACCAGCGAGCACTCCACCGGGATGATCCGGGTGTCCCTCGCCGCGGTGCCACGGCGCGGACGGTTCTACGCCGCCAAGGTCCTCACCGGGGCGCTGCTGGCCGGAGTGGCCGCCGTGGTGACCGTGCTCGCCACCTTCGCCGCCGCGCAGGCCGGCCTCGGCCCGCACGGCACCTCCCTGGGCGCGGACGGGGTTTCCGTCGCGGTGGCCGGCGCGTGCCTCTACCTGGTGCTCATCTACCTGTTCGCGACCGGGCTGGCGGCGCTGGCGCGCAGCGCCATCCCCGCCCTGGGTGTCCTGCTTCCGGTCCTCTTTCTCGGCTCGCAGGGGCTGGGCAACGTGCCGAGGGTGAAGACCGTCGCGCAGTACCTGCCGGACCAGGCGGGCATGGTGATCATGCACATTGTCGGGCCGGCGGACGACCCGCGCTTCGCCCGCCCCTACGGTCCGTGGACCGGGGTGGGGATCATGGCGCTGTGGACGGCGGCGGCGTTGCTCGCCGGGTACGTCGCGATGCGCCGCCGGGACGCGTGACCGGCCCCCACCATCGCCCAAACGACCGTTAAGCTCAGGGGGTGGGAACCAACGAGCTGTACCCGGCCGAGCGGCTGGCCGCCGCGCAGCGCGCCACCGCCGCGGCGGGGCTGGACGCGCTGCTGCTCACCCCCGGCTCCGACCTGCGCTACCTGACCGGCTACGACGCCCACGTGGGGGAGCGGCTGACCTGCCTGGTGCTCCCGGCGGAGGGCGAACCCACCCTGATCGTGCCGGTCCTGGAGCGCCCCGGGGCGGAAGCCGCCCCCGGCACCGGCTTCCGGATCGTCGACCACGCCGACGGCACCGACCCGTACCCGCTGGTCCGGGCGGCGCTGCCCGGACCAGCGGCCGCCGTCGGGCTGGCCGACCGGATGTGGGCCGAGCAGGTTCTCGCCCTGCGCGCCACGCTGCCCGACGCCACCCAGCGCCTCGCCTCCGAGGTGCTGCGCGAGCTGCGGATCCGCAAGTCGCCCGCCGAGGTGGCCGCCCTCGCCGAGGCGGGCGCCGCGATCGACGCGGTGCACCGGCGGATGGGGGAGTGGCTGCGCCCCGGCCGGACCGAGGTGGCGGTGGCGGCCGACATCGCCACCGCCATCCGGGCCGCCGGCCACGTGACCGTCGACTTCGTCATCGTCGCCGCCGGGCCGAACGGCGCCAGCCCGCACCACGGCACCTCCGACCGGCCGATCCGTGCCGGCGAGCCCGTGGTGGTCGACATCGGCGGCACCATGCCGTCGGGCTACCGCTCCGACTGCACCCGCACCTACGTCGTCGGCGGCTCCGCCCCGGCCGAGTTCACCGACTACTACACGGTCCTCTACGAGGCCCAGCGGGCGGCGGTGGCGGCGGTCCGGCCCGGGGTGAGCGCCGAGGCGGTCGACGCGGTGGCCCGGGACGTCATCGCCGCCGCCGGCCACGGGGACGCCTTCCTGCACCGCACCGGCCACGGCATCGGTCTCGACACCCACGAGGAGCCGTACGTCGTCGCCGGCAATTCCCGGCCCATCGAAGCCGGGATGGCCTTCTCGGTCGAACCCGGAATCTACCTCGCCGGGCGGCACGGCGCCCGGATCGAGGACATCGTCGTCTGCACGACGGACGGCGGGCAACGGCTCAACACGACCCCCACGGAGCTCATCGCGCTATGACTGTCGACCGCATCCTCCCCACCGACGAGGCCCACGACCTGCTGGCCCTCGCCACCGAACTCGCCGACCGGGAGCTCGCTCCGAAGGCCGCCGGCTTCGAGGAGCGTGCCGAGTTCCCCCGCGAGGTGCTGCGCACCCTGGGTCGGGCCGGACTGCTGGGCCTGCCGTACGCCGAGGAACACGGCGGGGCCGCGCAGCCGTACGAGGTCTACCTCCAGGTGCTGGAGATCCTCGCCAGCCGTTGGCTCGCCGTCGCCGAGGCGGTCAGCGTGCACACGCTGTCCTGCTACCCGCTCGCCCAGTTCGGCACCGACGAGCAGCGCAAGTTGCTGCCCGACATGATCGGCGGGGAACTGCTCGGCGCGTACTGCCTCTCCGAGCCGCAGGGTGGCTCCGACGCCGCGTCCCTGACCACGAAGGCGGTCCGCGACGGCGACGACTACGTGGTCTCCGGCACCAAGGCGTGGATCACCCACGCCCAGGTCGCCGACTTCTACAACATCTTCTGCCGCACCGGCAGCCCCGGCCCGAAGGGCATCTCCTGTCTCCTGGCGGACCGGAACACCCCCGGGATCCACCCGCAGGCCGCCGAGCGGACCATGGGCCTGCACTCCTCCCCGGTGGCCCAGATCGCCTTCGACGAGGCCCGGGTGCCGGCCGAGCGGCTGATCGGGGGTGAGGGGGCGGGCTTCACCATCGCCATGTCCGCACTGGACTCCGGCCGTCTGGGTATTGCCGCCTGCGCGGTCGGCCTGGCACAGGCCGCCCTCGACTACGCGGTCGGCTACGCGAAGGAGCGCCAACAGTTCGGCCGGTCGATCATCGACTTCCAGGGGCTCGGCTTCACCCTCGCCGACCACGCCACCCAGATCTCCGCGGCCCGCGCGCTGATGCTGGCCGCCGCCCGGCTGCGCGACGCCGGCCGGCCGTACTCGATCGAGGCGGCGAAGGCGAAGCTCTTCGCCACCGACGCGGCGATGCGGGTGACCATCGACGCGGTGCAGGTGCTCGGCGGCGCCGGCTACGTCGTCGACCACCCGGTCGAGCGGTACCTGCGGGAGGCGAAGGTGCTGCAGATCGTCGAGGGCACCAACCAGATCCAGCGGCTGGTGATCTCCCGGGATCTGGCCAGGAGCTGACCCTCCGGATGACCGTCCGGCCCACCGAGCTGCCCGCCCGGTGGGCCAGATGCGGCGTGCGCGCGGTTTTCCGGGTAGGTTGCAGCGCGTGGAGGAGATCGACCGGGCCATCGTCGCCGCGCTGACCGGGGACGGTCGGCTGTCGTACACCGACCTCGCCGAACGAGTGGGGCTGTCGGTGTCCGCCGTGCACCAGCGGGTCCGCCGGCTGGAGCAGCGCGGCGTCATCAAGGGGTACGCCGCGCGGGTGTCGTTCGAGGCGCTGGACCTGCCGTTGACCGCGTTCGTGGCGATCCGGCCGTTCGACCCGTCGCAGCCGGACGACGCGCCGGAGCGGCTGGCCCACCTGTCCGAGATCGACTCGTGCTACTCGGTGGCCGGGGAGGACTTCTACCTGCTGCTGGTGCGGGTGGCCAGCCCGGCGGACCTGGAGCGGGTGCTCCAGGAGATCCGGACGGCGGCCAACGTCACCACCCGCACCACGGTGGTGCTCTCCACGCCGTATGAGAACCGGCCCCCGCGGCTCAGTGCCGAGCTGCCTGAGCGGGGGCGGTCCCGGTCGACGGAGCCGGCTGGTTCCACCGCAGGATGACCCGCCGCCCGTGCTCGTGACCGAGCACGCTGACGGTGGCGGTGTCCAGCCGTAGCAGCCCGCCGGCGGACGGGGGCAGCCCGATCCAGCGGGCGCCGATCACCCGCAGGCTGTGCGCGTGGCCGACCAGGGCGACGCTGCCCCGGTCGAGCAAGGGAGCGGTCGCGGCGAGCACCTGGTCGGCCCGCTCGCCGACCTGCGTCGGTGACTCCCCGCCGGGTGCACCGTCGGTCCAGATGTTCCAGTGTGGATTCTCGTGGTGGATGTCCGCCGTGGTGCGGCCCTCGTAGTCGCCGTAGTTCCACTCGGCCAGGTCTGGGTCGGTGGTGTCGACGTCGAGCCCGGCGAGGTGGGCGGTGCAGGTCGCCCGCTGCCGGGGGCTGGACAGGACGCGGACGAAACGGCGTCCGGCGAGCAGCACGCCGAGTGCGCGGGCCTGTCGCTCCCCGTCGGGTGTCAGCTCCAGGTCGGTGTACGAGGTGTGCCGGTGGCTGGCGCTCCACGCGGTCTCGCCGTGCCGGATCAGCAGGATCTCGCTCACCGGTCCAGTCAACCACGGTAGGACCGGGCCAGTACGATCGACGGACTGTTTCCCATCTTCCTAGGATGCGCGAACGCGATGTGTGCCCCCGCACCAGCGTTTGCCTCGACCGCCAACGGGCACGTAACAACGGCGAAGCGCAACCAAGCCGACGCTGAGGAGACGCGACATGGGCTTCACCGACAAGGCGAAGAGCAAGGCTCAGGAGATGAGCGGCATGGCCAAGGAGCGGATCGGCGACGTCACCGACAACGAGAGGTTGCGGGCGGAGGGCGCCAGCGAGCAGAGCGGGGCCCGGGCCCAACAGGCCGGCCAGCACGCCAAGCAGGCCGGTCGGGACGTCCGCGACGCCTTCGAGAAGTGACCCGTCAAGCGGCGGCCCCCCGGGGATCCCCGGGGGGCCGCCGCTTCGCATGACTGCGGTGATCGACTCCGTGTCCCGCAAACGGCGGTCTCCGGACCCGGCCGAGACCACCACATGCCGCACACGGAGTCGATCAAGCCGGCCTCCGCCGACGCTGTGAACGCGTGGGGCGGGGTGGACGGTGCGCCGCCGGATAAGGTCGCGGGGTGATTGCCCTGCGTTCCCTGGTGCTGTTCGTGCTGGCCGCACTCGCCGAGATCGGTGGGGCCTGGCTGGTCTGGCAGGGCTGGCGGGAGCACCGAGGGCTGTGGTGGGTGGCGGCCGGGGTGCTGGCATTGGGCGCGTACGGGTTCGTGGCGACGTTCCAGCCGGACCCGAACTTCGGCCGGATCCTGGCCGCGTACGGCGGCGTGTTCGTGGCCGGGTCGTTGGCGTGGGGCGTGCTGGTGGACGGCTTCCGCCCGGACCGGTGGGACGTGGCGGGCGCGGCGATCTGCCTGCTGGGTGTTGCCGTGATCATGTACGCGCCGCGGGGGAGCTGACGGTGTCGCCCGGCACCCAGGTGCGGGGTGCCGAGCGACGGGCGGTGCGGGTCAGTCGTCGCGGTGGGCTTCCCACCAGGCCTGGCCGGTCTCGGGCAGGGTGTCGATCGGGTCGTAGTAGGCGTAACGCTTGTTGAGCGCCTCCAGGTCGGCGGACTCGATCGAGGTGCGGTAGTTCTTGGTCCAGTAGGAGATGCCGCGCTCGCGGTCGTACTCGGTGAGCATGTGCACCCAGCGCTTGCCGACGAACGGGACGTCGCAGACGATGCGCGGGGTGGCGTAGCCGGGCAGGTAGCCCATGATGTCGTGCTGGAGTTGCTGGGCGTGCCAGACGGGGACCCGCCAGTGCTCGGCGTTGGGGATCATGTCGCACATGTAGAAGTAGTACGGCAGGATGCCCGCTTCGCCCTGCAGGGCGAAGCAGAGGTCGAGCAGGTCGCCGGCGGTGGCGTTGACGCCGCGCATGAGGACGCCCTGGTTGCGGACGTCGCGGACGCCGACGTCGAGGGCGGTCTGGGCAGCCTTGGCGACCAGCGGGGTGATGGACTGCCGGTGGTTGACGTGGGTGTGGATGGCCAGGTTGACACCGCGGCGGGCGGCGGTGCGGGCGACCCGTTCGAGGCCCTCGACGACGTCGGGCTGGAGCCAGTGCTGGGGCAGGCCCATGAGGGCCTTGGTGGCGAGGCGGATGTCGCGGATGGTTTCGATCTCGAGCAGCCGCATCAGGTAGGACTCGAGGTTCTTCCACGGCACGTTGGCCACGTCGCCACCGGAGACGACGACGTCGCGGACGCCGGGGTGGGCCTTGAGGTAGGCGATGTGGGCGTCGTAGCGGTCGACGGGCTTGAGGGTCAGCTTGAGCTTGTCGACGGTGGGGGTGGAGTTGCCGACGAGGTCCATCCGGGTGCAGTGGCCGCAGTACTGCGGGCAGGTGGAGAGCAGCTCGGCGAGGACCTTGGTCGGGTAGCGGTGGGTGAGGCCCTCGGCGACCCACATGTCGTGCTCGTGGAGGCTGTCGCGGCTGGCGTACGGGTGGGAGGGCCAGTCGGTGCGCCGGTCGGAGGCGACGGGGATCATGTAGCGGCGGACCGGGTCGGCGAGGAGCGCATCGGTGGTCATCGGCTCGAACGGCACCATGGTGTTGAGCATCTGCGGCGGTACCAGCATCGACATGGTGGCGAGGGCCTTCTGGTCCGCCTCGAGGTCGGCGTAGAAGGTCTCGTCGACGAGGTCGCCGAGGACGGTGCGCAGCTGCTTGATGTTCTTGACGCAGTTGACCCGCTGCCACTGGGCGTTCTCCCACTGCTCGCGGGTGACGTGGCGCCAGCCGGGGAAGCGGGTCCAGTCGGGTTCGACCAGCGGGTTGCGGCGGTATTCGTACGGCTGTCCGGCGGTGGGGACCGCGACCGGCGTGGAGCGGGGCGCTGGGATGGTCTCCACCGGTTGGGTCTGGGTCACGGCCCCTCCTCGTTGGCGGTGCGGTTTGATCAATAGCCCCGAAGGCTACTGGAAAATATCCGGTGAAGAAATTAGTCTGCCGGAAGTTTTCCCGCCAGGCGAGCCCTGGTCGGGGGTTCGAGCGGCTGGATGGAGGAGGCTGGCATGACGTCACCGGTGGGTCTGCACCGCGTCGTGGAACCTGCGGGGGTGCTGCCGCAGGCGGCCTGGCGCCTCGACGCCGATCCGCGGATCGCCTCCAACGAGGTGCGGATCCGGGTGCAGCGGCTGAACCTGGACGCGGCCAGCTTCCGGCAGCTGTCGGAGAAGCACGGCGGGGACGGGGAAAAGGTCCGCGCCGAGGTGCTGGAGATCATCTCGACCCGGGGGAAGATGCAGAACCCGGTGACCGGGTCGGGCGGCATGCTGATCGGCACGGTGGAGGAGGCCGGGAGGCGGTCCCCGCTGGGGCTGCGGCCGGGCGACCGGGTGGCCACGCTGGTGTCGCTGACGTTGACGCCGCTGATGATCCTGGACGGGCTGGCCCGGTGGGACGGGCGCAGCGAGCAGGTGCCGTGTGACGGCTACGCGATCCTGTTCGCCCGGTCGATCGCGGCGGTGCTGCCGGCGGACCTGCATCCGGAGCTGTCTTTGGCGGTGCTGGATGTGTGCGGGGCGCCGGCGCTGACCGCACGGGTGGTCGGCGAGCAGGTGCAGCGGCGGCGGCGTGACGGGGACCCCCGGCCGGTGCGGGTCGCGGTGGTCGGCGGAGCCGGCAAGAGCGGGTCGCTGTCGCTGGCCGCGGCGCGGCGGGCGGGCGCGGGCCGTACGGTCGGGGTGGTGCCGGTGCCGGCGGAGCGGGACGCGCTGGTCGCGGCCGGTCTGGCCGACGTGGTCGCGTTGGCCGACGCGCGGGATCCGGTGGGGCTGTCGACGGCGGTGACGACCGCGTTGGGCGCGCCGGCGGACGTGACGGTGGTCTGCGTGGACGTGCCGGGCTGCGAGCACGGGGCGATCCTGGCCACCGAGGACGGCGGCGCGGTGATTTTCTTCTCGATGGCGACGAGCTTCGCGGGGGCGGCGTTGGGCGCGGAGGGCCTGGCGGCGGACGTGACGATGCTGGTCGGTAACGGCTACGTGCCGGGGCACGCGGAGTTGGCGCTGGAGTTGCTGCGTGGGGAGCCGGGGGTGCGCCGTCTGTTTGAGGCCCGCCTCGCGGCAGACTGACATCATGACGAACCCCTCGACTCTGTATCTCGGCGGCATGCTGCACTGTCCGGCCGACCCGAGCGCGACGGCGTTGCTGGTGCGGGACGGGCGGATCGCCTGGTTGGGCGTGGACGCGGACGCCCCGTGGGCGGACCGGGTGGTGGATCTGGGCGGGGCGCTGGTGACTCCGGCGTTCGTGGACGCGCACGTGCACGCCACGGACACCGGGTTGGCGTTGTCGGGGTTGGACCTGTCCGGGGTGCGTTCGGCCGGTGAGCTCCTGGACGCGGTGTCGGCGTTCGCGGCGGGCCTGCCGGGGGACGCGGTGGTGCTGGGGCACGGCTGGGACGAGTCGAACTGGGCGGAGCGGGCGCTGCCGGACGCGGCGGCGCTGGACCGGGCGGCCGGGGGCCGGCGGGTGTATCTGTCGCAGGCGTCGATCCATTCGGCGTTGGTGTCGAAGGCGCTGCTGGCGGCCTGCCCGCAGGTGCCGGCCGCGCCGGGGTACGACGCGTCGGGGTGGTTGCGGCGGGACGCGCACCACGTGGTGCGGGCGGCGGCGTTCGCGTCGGTGACCCGGGCGCAGCGGGTGGCGGCGCAGCGGCGGGCACTGGAACACGCGGCGTCGTTGGGTATCGCGTCGGTGCACGAGTGTGGTGGTCCGGAGATCTCGGACGAGGAGGATTTCACCGGTCTGTTGGCTGTCTCGGGTGACGGGCTGCCGGAGGTGTACGGCTACTGGGGTGAGCTGCTGGGTGCGGCGCGGGCCCGGGAGTTGGGTGCGGTCGGGGCCGGTGGTGACCTGTTCGCCGATGGGGCGTTGGGGTCGCGGACGGCGCACGTGTCGGCGGCGTACCTGGACGGGGAGCCGGCGGGGTGCGGGCACGGGTATCTGACGGTCGAGCAGGTGCGTGACCATTTGTTGGACTGTGCGGCGCATGGTGTGCAGGGCGGTTTCCACGCGATCGGGGACGCGGCGATCTCGACGGTGTTGGCGGGGTTCGCGGGTGCGGCGGAGAAGCTGGGTGTGGATCGGTTGCGGGCGGCCCGGCACCGGGTCGAACACGCGGAGATCATGAACAAGCGGTTGATCGCCGGCTTCGTGGAGTACGGGATCGTGGCGTCGATGCAGCCGGCGTTCGACCGGTTGTGGGGCGGCTCGGGTCGGATGTACGAGTCGCGGTTGGGGCTGTCCCGGTCGCTGGAGTCGAACCCGATGGGCGCGATGCACTCGGTCGGGGTGGCGTTGGCGTTCGGTTCGGATTCGCCGGTGACTCCGCTGGACCCGTGGGGTTCGGTGCGGGCGGCGGCGGCGCATCACAATCCGACGCAGCGGATGAG
This sequence comes from Micromonospora sp. NPDC093277, assembly GCF_044765245.1. Classification (NCBI taxonomy): domain Bacteria; kingdom Bacillati; phylum Actinomycetota; class Actinomycetes; order Micromonosporales; family Micromonosporaceae; genus Micromonospora; species Micromonospora sp. NPDC093277. Next base: position 126,623 of record NZ_JBIWJO010000006.1, on the reverse strand, counting down.
TGTGCGGGCGGCGTTCGCCGCGCACACCCGCGGCGGGTGGCGTGCGGTGCACCTGGACAACGAGGGTCTGCTGGCGTTGGGGGCGCCGGCGACGTTCGCGGTGTGGTCGACGCCGGCCGGGGCGCAGCGGGGGCTGCCGGTGTTGCAGGCCGAGGATCCGGAGTTGCGGGGGGCGGACGATCCGACGCCGCTGCCGGTGTGCCGGGCCACGGTGCTGCGTGGTGAGCTGATCTATGAGGAAGGTAGTTCGTGACCGGAAAGCTTGGGCTGGACCCGGTGCTGGTGGCGCGGGCGCGGGAGTTGGCGCGTCGGGCCGGGCAGCCGGTGGTGGATCTGGCCCGCAGCCACACGACGGTGTCGGTGGAGCGGGCGGTGCTGCGGTTGGCCGGGGTGACCGGTGCGGACCCGGACGGGATTCCGTGGGTGAACCGGCTGGTGGACGCGGTCGTCGCGGACGTGGGGTTGGGGCACGGGGTGGCGGCGCCGGTGTTCGACGCGTTGGCCCGGGAGCAGATCACCGATGTGACGTTGCTGGCGCAGAAGGCGGCGGCCGGGTCGGTGCGGTTCGCGGAGCCGGCGGGTCGGGCCGCGACGGCGGCGCGTAAGGCCGCGCGTCGGGCGGTGGCGGCCGGGATCCGGCAGATCGATCGGCGGCGGGCCGAGCGGGACCGGCTGGTGGGGCGGTACGGGGATCCGCAGCAGCGGCCGTGGATCTATCTGATTGTGGCGACCGGGGACATCTACGAGGACATTCCGCAGGCGCAGGCGGCGGCGCGGGCCGGGGCGGACGTCATCGCGGTGATTCGCTCCACCGGTCAGTCGCTGTTGGACTACGTGCCGGAGGGGGCGACCCGGGAGGGTTTCGCCGGCACGTACGCGACGCAGGAGAACTTCCGGTTGATGCGGGCGGCGTTGGACGAGTCGTCGAAGGAACTGGGCCGCTATGTGCGGTTGACGAACTACGCGTCGGGTCTGTGCATGCCGGAGATGGCGACGCTGGCCGGCCTGGAGCGGCTGGACATGATGCTCAACGACTCGATGTACGGGATCCTGTTCCGTGACATCAACCCGATCCGCACGTTCGTCGACCAGCGGTTCTCCCGGCAGGTGCACGCCCGCGCCGGGATCATCATCAACACCGGCGAGGACAACTACCTGACCACGGCCGATGCCGTCGACGAGGCGCACACGGTGACGGTGTCGCAGCTGCTCAACGAGTTTTTCGCGCACGAGGCGGGGCTGGCCGACTGGCAGTTGGGGTTGGGGCACGCGTTCGAGATCAACCCGGACCTGCCGGAGTCGTTCCGGCTGGAGTTGGCGCATGCGTTGCTGGCCCGGGAGTTGTTCCCGGACGCGCCGCTGAAGTGGATGCCGCCGACGAAGCACATGACCGGGGACGTGTTCCGCGGGAACCTGCTCGACGGGTTCTTCAACCTGGTCGGCGCCATGACCGGGCAGGGCATCCTGCTGGTGGGCATGATGACCGAGGCGGTGGTGACGCCGTGGCTGTCCGACCGGGACATCGCCCTGCAGAACGTGCGGTACGTGCTGGGCGCGGCCGGCGGGCTGCACGAGGATTTCGTGCCTGCCCCGGGCGGGTTCATCCAGCAGCGCGCCCACCGGGTGCTGGGCGAGGCCGTCGACCTGTTGGACCGGATCGGTGAGCAGTCGCTGTTGACGGCGATCGCCGAGGGCACCTTCGGGATCATGAAGCGGCCGGCGGACCGCGGTAAGGGCCTGGACGGGGTCGCGAAGCACGAGGCCGACTACTTCAACCCGGCCACGGAGATCCTGGAGGCGGCGGCGTGACGGCCCCGGAGAAGAAGATCGTCCGTCCGTACGGGGACACCACCGGTGACGGCATGGTGCAGGTGTCGTTCACCCTGCCGGTGCCGCACGACAAGCGGGCCGAGGGCGCGGCGGTGCAGTTGGCGAACAAGATGGGCATCGACCCGGCGATGCTGGTGCACGCGAAGCCGATGGGTGACGGGTTCACCTTCTTCGTGGTGTACGGGCGGGTGAACCATCTGGTGGACGTGTCGCAGGTGCAGGTGGTGGAACGGGACTTCCCGCTGCTGTCGGCCAAGGAGGTCAACGCGGTGGTGAAGCGGCGGTTGCGGCGCAAGCTGTCGGTGGTGGGGGCGTGCATCGGCACGGACGCGCACACCGTCGGTATCGACGCGATCCTCAACGTCAAGGGCATCGCCGGGGAGAAGGGCCTGGAGTACTACCGGGAGTTGAAGGTCTCCAACCTGGGCGCGCAGGTGAGCGTGCCGGAGTTGGTGGAGGCGGCCCGGCGGGAGAAGGCCGACGCGGTGCTGGTGTCACAGGTGGTGACGCAGCGTGACGCGCACCTGCACAACACCCGGGAGATGTCCGCGGCGTTCCGGGAGGCGATGCCGGCGGGGAAGCGGCCGCTGCTGATCGTCGGTGGCCCCCGCTTCGACGAGACGATGACCGGGGAGTTGGGCGTGGACCGGATCTTCGGCCGCGGCACCACCCCCGGTGAGGTGGCCAGCTATCTGGTCCACGCCCTGATCACCGACAAGAAGGCGGGAGTATGAGTGAGGCACGGCTCGGTTTGACGGTGACGCATCGGCGGTACGTGCCGTACGCGCACGCCCACTACGCCGGGAACCTGGTCGACGGGGCGTACGCGCTGGGTCTGTTCGGGGACGTCGCGACCGAGGTGTGTATCCGCACCGACGGCGACGAGGGGCTGTTCGCCTCGTACTCGGATGTGCAGTTCAGGGCGCCGATGAAGGCCGGGGACGTGCTTGAGGTGGTGGCCACGGTGACCCGGGTGGGGACCCGCAGCCGCACCATCGACTTCGCGGCCCGGGTGGTGTGCCGGGGGCGCCCCGAGCGGGGCGAGTCGGCCGCCGAGGTGCTCGACCCGCCGATCGTGGCGGTCACCGCGACCGGCACGGTGGTCGTGCCCGCGTCGGCGTGAACGTCGCGGTCTGCGCCGACGTCGGGTCGACGTACACCAAGGCGGCGGTGGTCGACCTGGACGGCGGCCGGCTGGTCGCGGCGGCGGCGGCGCCGACCACGGTCGGCACGGACGTGCTGCACGGCCTGGACGCGGCCGTCGGCGCCGCCACCGCCGACGCGGGGGTGCCCGGCGAGCCGCCCTGGTATGTGTGTTCGTCGGCCGGCGGTGGGTTGCGGCTGGCGGTGATCGGCTATGAGCCTCTGGTGACCGCGCAGGCCGGCCGGCGGGTGGGGTTGTCCGCCGGGGCGAACGTGGTGCACGTGGCCGCCGGGCGGCTCGGTGGGGCCGACCTGGCGGCGTTGCGTGCCGCCCGTCCCGACGTGGTGCTGCTGGTCGGCGGCACCGACGGCGGTGACGCGGAGGTGTTGTCGCACAACGCGACGCGGCTGGCGAAGGCCCGCTGGCGGGTGCCGGTGGTGCTCGCCGGCAACGCCGACGTCCGCGGCGACCTGCACGGGCTGCTCGACGCCGCGAAGGTGCCGGTCATCGCCGCCGACAACGTGCTGCCCCGGATCGGGGTGCTGGCGCCCGCGTCGGCGCGGGCGGCGATCCGGGAGGTGTTCCTGCGCCACGTCATCGGGGGCAAGAAGCTGTCCCGGGGTGGCCGGTTCGCCCGGCTGGTGCGGGCGGCCACCCCGGACGCGGTGCTCACCGGGGTGGAGGTGCTCGCCGACGCCCTCGGCGGGGACCTGGTCGTGGTCGACGTGGGCGGTGCGACCACCGACGTGTACTCGGTGCTCACCCCGGACGAGCGGGACAGCGGGCCGGGCCGGGAGGTCGCCGGCACGCTGTGGCGGGCCCGTACCGTCGAGGGGGACCTGGGCATGCGGTGGAGCGCCCCTGGTGTGGTCCGTGCCGCCGCCGAGGAGCGTCTCCTCGCCCCCGGGGAGTCCGACGAGTTGGCCGCCGCGGCGGCGGCGCGGGCGACCGATCCGGGTTTCCTGCCGGCCGGTGACGGGGACCGGGCCGCCGACCGGCGGATCGCCGCGCTCGCGGCGACGGTGGCGTTGCGCCGGCACGCCCGTGGCGCGGCCACCGGGGAACGGGCCGGCCGGGACCTGCGCGACGTGCGGCTGCTGGTGGGCTCGGGCGGGGTGTTGCGGCACGCGCCCGCCGCCGACGCGGCCGGGGTGCTCGCCGCGGTGCTCGGTGACCACGCCGGCGGGTGGCCGCTGCCCCGGGCCGCCCGTGCGGTCGTCGACGTCGACTACGTCCTCGCGGCCGGTGGGCTGCTCGCCGCCGACCATCCGGCTGCGGCGGCGAGGCTGCTGCGCCGTCACCTCGGCGCGGACTGACACGGCGGCTGCGTCGGCTCGACCGGTAACGCCCGGCTGGGGCGGTCCGCGCCGGCACGGATCGAGACGCGCCGACGCGACACGCCGTGGCGCAACACACGACAGGCCGGGGTGGGTTGACAACGGCGGGGGTGCGCACCGTACCGTCTTTGAGTCCTACCACGGGAAGCGGCTGTTGTTCGCTTCGTCCCTTCGTCCGCTGGCCGAGCGACCCGATGAGGTTGCGGCGGCCAGGTCCAGCGGGCGGGGGTCGGCGGGGCGGCGCGAACCGGCCGCGGTTACCGGTGTACGGGCAGGGTGAGAGGCACGGCCAGTAGACAACGGCCAGGCGGGGGCAGCCAGTCCACGTCCGGTCGGTCCGAAGGTCGGCGTCGGTCATTCCCGCCCCACCGGCCGGGAAGGGCCTGGGAGCATCGGGGCGCGGCGTGAGCCGCGCCCCGATTTTCGTTTGCCCCTGCCGACTGGCTCCGGTCCGGTCGTTCACAGGTTGCGGCGACGCCACTCGGACTGTTCCTGCTCGGCGGCGACATGTTCCCTGAGCGCGGTCTGCCGGACCTGGCGGCGCAGCGGATCGCCGGCCCGCAGTCCGGCCAGCACGAGGGCGACGCTGGCCACGGCGAGCACCGCCAGGCCGGCGACGGCCGGTAGCCGACCGGCGAAGGGCAGCCCGATGGCCAGTGCCAGCGTGATCACGGTCGGTGCCAGACGGACTCGGCGGCTGGCCCGCACCCCCAGGGCCAGCAGGCCCACCATGTAGATGACCACTCCGGCGAACAGCACCCGGTTGTCCAGTCCGTGGGCGCGAACCAGCCACGGGTCGCCGACGGCCTCGGCGATGGCGTTGAGGTACTTCTTGAGGCCGAGAGCGAACAGGATGATCCCGGCGATCAGCGGCAGGTGCAGGTAGGTGTAGAGGTCCCGGGCGAGGGCCGCCCGTTGGTCGGGGTCGCGGGTGCGGTGCAGCTTCTGCTCCAGCCCGGGCGCCAGGGTGTCGAAGTACATCCACCACAGCGCCGCAATGACGGCGACGCCGAGCACCGACGCCAGGATCACCGGCCAGCTGACGGCCAGGCCGGGGATCGTTCTCGGCCCGAGACCCAGCGAGATGATGGACTCGCCGAGGGCGATGAGCAGGATCAGCGAGTATCGCTCCGCCCAGTGGCCGGCGGAGACGACGGTGAAGCCGAGGCTGCGGACTCGGCCCCCGGCGGTGAACTCGATCCCCACGGCGGCCGCCCACAATGCCAGCCGCAGCCACGGCTGCCGGTCCCCGGGCGGGTCGGGTACGGCCGCGGCGACCAGGAGCAGCGCCACGCTGGCCAGCCGCGGCAGGCCGAACCGCAGCGCCGCCCGGCGGGGCGGTTCGCCGCTTCGGGTCAGCAGCACCAGCACCGGCACCGCCCGGATGACCAGATAGCAGAAGGCGACGACGAACGGACCGTGCGGGCCGCCGGGACGGTCGGTGAACGCCTCCGGCAGGGTCAAGGTGAGCACGAACAGCGCGGCCACCGTCACCGCGCCGACCAGCGGCACCACCCCCTGGTCGGCGCGCACCACGTTGCCCAAGGCGACGAAGCTGACCCAGCACCACCACAGCAACGCCAGCACCACCAGCCCGGCCAGCAGCGCGAACACGTTCAGGTTCTCGGCGATCAGGCTGGTGACGCTGAGGAATGCGAGCACGAACACCAGGTCGTAGAAGAGTTCGACGGGGGTGACGCGCGACCCCGGCGCGGCGGGCACGATCCGATTCCGCCACCGGTCAGCGCTCACCCTGCCGAGTCTGGCAGCCCGCCCTGCCGCCGAGCGGGAAAGCCGCAGAACACGGCAGGCGAGTGGGCCGCAACGCCGACGGCGGTGCTGGCCGTCGGCGGGGGGCGGCCCGGGCGGGGGTTCACCGCCACGGCGACCTGGCCGCCACCGTGCTGGCGTGCCGCACACACGTCGTCCCGTTCATCGGGCGGGCAGCCGCGTCACGGTGACGGGACCTGCCGGTGATTACGCTGCCCGAGTGAGCCGGGGCGCGGGCCGGCAGGCGTCCCGGGCGGGTAGCCTTCGGCGCGTGATCGTGATGAGGCGCCGGTGACGATGCTCGACCAGGAAGAGGCGCGTGCCACCGACGGGGCACGCGACGGGGTGGAAGCGGGGCCGTTGCCGCTGCGGGTGGCCGTGCCGCTGGCCGTGCTGGCGGGGCTGGCGCTGCTGGGCGCGTTCCCCCCGTACGGGTGGTGGCCGCTGGCCCCGGTCGGGGTGGCGCTGCTGGCCGCGGCGGCGCACCGGCGGCGGCTACGGGCCGGCGCCGGGCTGGGCTTCCTCACCGGGGTGACGCTGTTCGCGCCGCTGCTGGAGTGGACCAACCTGCACACCGGTGTCCTGCCGTGGATCCTGCTGTCCCTGCTGCAGGCCGGGTATCTCGCGCTGCTCGGCGCCGCCGCCGCCTGGGTGTCGCCGCTGGTGGACCGGTGGCGGTGGACGTGGCCGCTGGTGACCGGGGTGCTGTGGGTGGGGCAGGAGGCGCTGCGCGACCGGACCCCGTTCGGTGGGTTCCCGTGGGGTCGGCTGGCGTTCAGCCAGGACACCTCCCCGCTGCTGCGGCTGGCCGCGTTCGGCGGCGCCCCGCTGGTCACCTGCGCGGTCGCGGTGGCCGGCGGCATCCTGGTCACCGCCGTCTGGCGGGACTGGCGTCGACCCGCCGGGCACTGGCGGCCGGTGGCGGGGCTGGCGGCCGCGCTGGCCGCCCTGCTCGCCGCCGGGGGCGCCGTTCCGGCGGGCGTACGCGGCGGCGGGGACACCGTCACCGTCGCCATCGTGCAGGGCAACGTGCCCCGCCTCGGGCTGGACTTCAACGCCCAACGGGAGGCGGTGCTCGACAACCACGTCGACGCCACCCTGAAACTGGCCGAGCAGGTCACCGCCGACGCGCAGCGCCGCCCCGACCTGGTGGTGTGGCCGGAGAACTCCAGCGACATCGACCCGCTGCGCAACCCGGAGGCCGGGTACCGGATCTCCCAGGCCGTCGAGGCGATCGGCGCGCCGATCCTGGTCGGCGCGGTGCTGCTCGGCCCCGACTCCGGGCAGGTCCGTAACGCCGGCCTGCTGTGGCGGCCCGGCAGCGGCGTCGACCTCGACCAGATGTACGTCAAGCGGCACCCGGTGCCGTTCGCCGAGTACGTGCCGCTGCGCAAGATCGCCCGGATGGTCAGCGCCGAGGTCGACCGGGTCCGCGCCGACTTCGTGTCGGGCACCGCGCCCGGGGTGATCGACGCCGGGGCGGTCACGGTCGGCGACGTGATCTGCTTCGAGGTCGCCTACGACGGCCTCGTCCGGGACACCGTCACCGGCGGCGGGGAGCTGCTGGTGGTGCAGACCAACAACGCCACCTTCGACGTGGCGGAGGCCCGTCAGCAGCTGGCCATGGTGCGGCTGCGGGCCGTCGAGCATGGCCGGGCGGCGCTGATGGCGTCCACGGTCGGGGTGTCCGGGTTCGTTACCCCCGACGGGCGGGTAGACGGGGCCACCGGGTTCAACACCGCGGCGGTAGTGGTCCGGCAGATGCAGCTCGGGGACGGGCGTACCCCGGCCACCCGGTTGGGGGTGTGGCCGGAGGCGGCCCTCGCGGCGCTCGCCGTCGCGGCCCTGGCCGGCGCGGCGGTGCTGCGTCGCCGCCGGGGAGGTACGCCCGGGTAGGACGAGCGCCGGTACGCCGGCGGGAGGGCGGTACGACGGTGCGCGTGGCAGCCGAGCGGCGGACATCCGGGCATCCCGGGGTGGGACGGGTGCTCGTGGTGATCCCCACCTACAACGAGGCCGACAACGTCCGCCGGACCGTCGCGGGGGTCCGCGAGGCCGCGCCGGCGGTGGACATCCTGGTCGCCGACGACAACAGCCCCGACGGCACCGGCGCGATCGCCGACGCGCTGGCCCGTACCGACCCGCGCGTGCACGTGCTGCACCGCAAGGGCAAGGAAGGCCTCGGTGCGGCCTACCTGGCCGGTTTCGCGTGGGCCCGGGACCGTGGCTACGACGCCGTGGTGGAGATGGACGCCGACGGCTCGCACGCCCCGCAGGACCTGCCGGCGTTGCTGGCCGCCGCCCGTGACGCCGACGTGGTGATCGGGTCCCGGTGGACCAGCGGGGCGCGGGTGCTGAACTGGCCGCTGCGGCGGCTGCTGCTGTCGCGCTGCGGCAACCTGTACGCGCGGCTGGCGCTGGGCATGCCGGTCTCCGACGCCACCGGCGGCTACCGGGTGTACCGGTCGACCGCGTTGGACGCCATCGATCTGGACTCGGTGCGCTCGCAGGGGTACGCGTTCCAGGTGGAGCTGTCCCGGCTGGCGCACCGGGCCGGGGTGCGGATCGTGGAGGTGCCGATCACCTTTGCCGAGCGGGAGCACGGCGACAGCAAGATGAGCCCGCTGATCGTGGCCGAGGCGCTGTGGCGGATCACCAGTTGGGGGCTGCGGGACCGGCGTGCGGCGGCCCGGCGGGGCCGGCCCGACGAGTTGGCCCGGTGGCCGTGAGCTCCGGCGTGTCATGCTGGAGGAGCGTGATGACGCCCGTGGCTGATGAGGTGAGATGCGCCGAGGAATGAGGTACGTACCGCCGGCTCTGCTGCTGCTCGCGGTGCTGGAGCTGACCGTTTTCGTCCTGGTGGGTCGGGGCGTCGGATTCGGCGTCGCCCTGCTGCTGGTGTTCGCGGCGTCCCTGCTCGGCCTGGCGCTGCTGCGCCGCGAGGGGATGCGGGCGTGGCGGGGCTTCCGCGCCGCCGCGGCGTCCGGGCAGCCGCCGGGGCGGCAGGTCACCGACGGCCTGGTCGGGCTGGCGGGTGCGCTGCTGCTGGCGTTGCCCGGCCTGGTCACCGGCGTGGTGGGGCTGCTGTTGCTGGTGCCGCCCGTGCGGCGGCTGGCCCGCGCCGGCGCGCAACGTGCCACCGAGCGGCGGGTGTCGTCGATGGTCGCCGGTGACCTGTTCGGGCCCCGCCAGGTCAGGGTGTACCGGGGGACGCCGCAGCAGCCGTCACCGCCACCAGCGGCTCCGCAGCCGGCCGGGGAGCCGGGCCAGGCCATCGAGGGCGAGATCGTCGAACCGCGGCGGCCCTGAAACGTGACGAAGCGCCCCCGGGGTGATCCCGGGGGCGCTTCGGTCGTTTTTGGTGTGTTCAGGCGCGGCCGCGGCGGGTGCGGACCTCCTGGAGCCGCTCGGCGAGGATGTCCTCCAGCTCGGCGATGGAGCGCCGCTCCAGCAGCATGTCCCAGTGGGTACGCGGCGGCTTGGCCTTCTTCTGCTCCGGCTCGTTGCCGTCGACCAGCCGGGCGACGCTGCCGTCGAACTTGCACTCCCAGGTCGTCGGGACCTCGGCGTCGACGGCGAACGGCACCTCGAACTGGTGTCCCTTGGCGCAGAGGTACTCGCGGGTCTGGCGCGGCGCGAGCTCCGTGTTGCGGTCGGATTCGTAGCTGACCGCGCCCAGGCGGCTTCCGCGCAGCATGCGCTCGCCCATGATCGACTTCCCCTCGTTGGTGGTGCTGGTCTTCTCGGTGTAACGGTCCGTCCCCGCCGGGCCATTCCCGCCCATGCCGGCAGGATCCGCGCGGGTCGGAACCCTGCAAGGGTAGCGGGCCATGCCAGCCGCCCGGCGGGGTCTTCCCCGGCCGGGTCGAGTGGGTGGAGTGTTTCGGCTGTCACTGGGGATGTTAACCGCCCACGGCGTGCCGGAGGTGACGATGACCAGTGACATGCCGGTCAGGGGCCGATCAGCTGGCGGGAGGACCTTCTTCGGTCATCCGCGGGCGTTGTCGACCCTGTTTCTCACCGAGATGTGGGAGCGGTTCAGCTTCTACGGCATGCGGGCCATCCTGGTCCTCTATCTGACCGCGGCGGTCGCCGACGACGGGTTGGCCATCGGGCAGTCGACCGCCAACGCCGTCTACGGCACCTACAACGCGATGGTGTACCTGATGGCGTTGCCCGGCGGATGGGTCGCCGACCGGCTGCTCGGCGCCCGGCGCAGCGTGCTGTGGGGCGGTGTGGTCATCGCCGCCGGCCACTACGTGATGGCGGTGCCGGCGCGGTGGAGCGTGTTCGCCGGCATGGCCCTGATCGTGGTCGGCACCGGGCTGCTCAAACCCAACATCTCCACCATGGTCGGTGACCTGTACGACCGGGACTCCCCGCGCCGCGACGCCGGCTTCTCGATCTTCTACATGGGCATCAACCTGGGCGGGTTCATCGCCCCGCTGGTCACCGGCTTCCTCGGCGAAAAGATCAACTGGCATCTGGGGTTCGGCGCCGCCGCGATCGGCATGACCTTCGGTGTGATCCAGTACGTCCTCGGCCGGCGCAACCTGGGCGAGGCCGGCGCGCGGCCCGTCGACCCGCTGCTCGGGGCGGACCGGCGGCGGGCGCTGACCCGCATCGGCGTGGCCGTCGTGGTGGCGTTGGCGGTCCTCGCCGCGCTCGCCCTGACCGGGCTGTTCACCGTCAACACGGTGGTCAACCTGCTCACCGTGGTCACCGTCCTGGTCGCCGTCGGGTACTTCGCCCGGATCCTCACCGATCGGGAGATCAGCACCACCGAGCGCAGCCGGATGAAGGCGTACCTGTGGTTGTTCGTGTTCGCCGCCGCGTTCTGGCTGATCTACGACCAGGCCGGGTCGGTGTTGAACATCTTCGCCGCCGACAAGACCGACCGGGCCGTGTTCGGCTTCACCTTCCCGGCGTCCTGGCTGCAGTCGGTCAACCCGATCCTGATCATCGTCGGGGCGCCGCTGGCCGCCGTGGTGTGGCTGAAACTCGGTCACCGGGTGTCCACACCGATGAAGTTCGCCGTCGGCCTGGTCCTCAACGGCCTGTCGTTCGTGCTGATGGCCGCCGCCGCGCAGGCCGCCGTCGGCGGCGGGCTGGTCTCGCCGTGGTGGCTGGTCGCGGTGTACGCCATCCAGGTCGCCGGCGAGCTGTCGCTGAGCCCGGTGGGCCTGTCGGCCACCACGAAGCTGGCCCCGGTCAAGTACGCCAGCCAGATGATGGGCCTGTGGTTCCTCGCCACCGCCGTCGGGGACGCGATCGGCGGCCAGGTGGCCCGGCTGGCCGGGACCTGGTCGGAGGCGACCTACTTCCTCACCTTCGGGTTGGCGTCGGTGGTGCTGGGGCTGAGCGCGGTGATGTTCGCCCGACACATCCGGGCGCTGATGGCCGGCATCCACTGACCGGCGCCGGGGTCACGTCGCCGGGTTGGGCGGCAGCGGCAGCGGCAGGCCGGGCAGCCCGTCGATGCTGGTCGCCACGTGTTCCTTGCCGGCGAAGTACGCGCTGAGCGAGGCGTCGTCCTCCCGGGCGAACCGCCTGCCGTGCAGGTCACGGTCGGCGTCGTAGGTCATCAGCGGCACGCCGTACCCGCAGGTGTCACGGATCAGCCCGGCGCGGACCACGATGATCGCCCGCAGCCCGTGCCGGGTGGCGTCGATGTCGGGGAAGTGGCGCCGCAGCTCCGCCCACCGGGGATCGTCGCGGAACACCGGCTCGCCGTGCCCGTGTACCCGCACGATGCTCGGCGGGCCGGAGAACGCGCACCACATCAGCGTGATGCGGCTGTTCTCCCGCAGGTGGGCGATGGTCTCGGCGTTGCTGCCGGCGAAGTCGAGGTAGGCGATCGTGTGCTCGTCGAGCACCGCGAAGGAGCCGCGCAGGCCCTTGGGGGAGAGGTTGACCGTGCCGTCGCCGGAGAGTGGCGCGGTGGCGGTGAAGAACATCGGCTGCGCCTCGATGAACGCCCGGAGCCGACCGTCGATGCGCTGGTACGTTTTTCCCACACCTTGCATCATCGCCGCCGGCTCCGGTTGGTTTCCAGCCCCCATGGCCGCGTCGGGCGGCCCGGGGACGGTCAGGTGCCGCGGGAGCCGAGCCGGGCCAGTGCGCTGGCCAGGTCGCTGACCTGGTCGGCGAGCTGCCCCGCGCGGCGCTGGGCCGCGTCGCGGTCGGCCTCGGCGGCGGCCAGCCGCGCGGTCAGCTCGGCCAGCCGGGCCTCGGCGGCCCCGCCGGCCTCCCGCGCGGCCGCCAGGTCGGCGGCGACGGCGTCCCGCTCGCCGGCCCGGGCCGCCAGTTCGTCCCGAGCCGCCGCGGTCGCCGCGGCGGCCTCCGCCCGGGCCGTCTCGGCCCGCTCGGCGGCGGCCCGCGCCTCCTGCCCGGCCCGCCGCGCGGCGGCGGCCTCCGCCCGGGCCCGCTCGGTGCGCGCCTGGGCGGCCTCGCTCTCCACGCGGGCCTGTTGGGCCTGCGTGTGGGCCGCCTCGGCTTCGGTCCGCGCCCGGTCGGCCTCGGCCCGCAGCCGCTCGGCCCGCTCCACCGCCTCGCCGGCCGACTGGGCGGCCCGCGCCGCGTCGCCGCGGGCGGCGTCCCGCTCGGCGGTCAGGTCGGCCGCCCGCCGCCGCTCGGCGTCGATTTCCGCGCGCACGGTACGCAACTCCTGGCGAGCGGCGTCGCGGTCCCGCTCGGCCTGTACCCGCAACGCCTGCGCGGCGCTGGCCTCCCCGCGTGCCTCGTCCCGGGCCGCCTCGGCGCGCTCGGCCCGTTCGGCGGCGTGGGCGGCCTCGGCCTCGGCCCGTCCGGTGCGTTCCCGGGCCGCGTCCCGCTCGGCCAGCGCCGCCTGCGCCTCCTGCCGGGCCCGCGCGGCGGTCGCGGCGGCGTCCTCGGCGTCGCGGCGGGCCTCGTCCCGTTCGGTGTGCGCGGTCGCGGCCTGCGTGGCCACCTCGGCGCGGACCTGCGCGAGCTGCCGCTCCACGCCGGCGGGGGACAGTTCGGCGTGCAGCGCCTCGGTGAGCGTCTCGACGATCTGGTCGAGCCGGTCCACCGCCTCCCACGCGCGGGCCACCTGGCCGGGCAGGCCGGGGGCGTTGCGGTGCCGCATCCGCGAGTTGCGGGAGGCCCGCTGGCAGGCCCCATCGTTGTCCCGGCAGTAGCGGAAGGGCCGGCCGGCGCCGACGCGCTGCGCCACCTCCCGTCCACAGTGGGCGCAGGGGCGGGTCTCGGGGGCGGGGTGGGCGTCCATCGGGGGCGAAGTCTAGTGGCCCGACTCCGGGTCGGCGTGAGCCACGGCGTAGCGGCGCCGCGGCAGCACGGCGAGGGCCTGGTGCGCCGTGCCGTCGGCGGCGACCTGGACGACGCGTCGCTGGCCGCCGGCATGGTACGTCGGCACCGGGAGCCCGGCCGGTAGGGTGCCGGCATGCCGCTGTCGCCCTACGTCGCCCGGATACGCCGGCATATCGGACCCGACCTGCTCATGCTCTACGGCGTGAGCGGCGTGGTGACCGACGACGCGGGGCGGCTGCTGCTGGCCCGCCGGAGCGACAACGGCCGCTGGGCCATCCCGGCCGGCATGATCGACCCAGGCGAGCAGCCGGCCGACGCGCTGCTGCGCGAGGTGTACGAGGAGACCGGCGTCACGGTGGAGATCGACCGGATCGGCGGGGTCGCCACCCACCGGGTCGTCTACCCCAACGGCGACGCCTGCGAGTACCTCAACGTCTGGTTCCACTGCCGGGCCGTCGGCGGCACGCCCACCGCCGACGGCGACGAGTCCCTCGCCGTCGACTGGTTCGGCCCGGACGACCTGCCCGAGCTGGACGACTGGTCCCGGCTGCGGATCTCCACCGCGCTGCGCGACGACCGGGCCGCCTGGTACGCCGCCCCGGGCGAGCGCCACCCGGCCCTCACCCAGCCCGACAACCTCTGACCCCTCGCCGGGAACAGACCGTCGCGGCGGTCACCGGCCGGTCCTGGCCGGGGCGGCGGTGCTGTCCCGCACGGTCAGCCGCGGGACGAGCAGCGTCACCTCCGGCACCGAGTCGTCCCGCAGCCGGCGCATCAGCAGCGCCACCGCCTGCCGGCCGACCTCCTCGGCGGGGACCGGCACCGAGGTGAGGCCGGCCTGCTCGGCAAACTGGTCGGGGCAGATGGCCACCACGGAGACGTCCCGCGGCACCCGCCGGCCCAGGGCGGGCAACGCGGTCAGCACCGGGCCGACCGCCGACTCGTTCTGCACCACCAGCGCGGAGACGTCGGGATGGCGGTCCAACAGGGCCCCCAGGTCACGGCGGACCGCGGCGGGGCCCTCCTCGCACGGCAGAGCCACCGCGTCGACGCCGAGTCGCGCGGCGGCCGCGACCACTCCGGCCCGGGTCCGGTGCGCGAAGCCGGTGCCCCGCCCGTAGACGGCCGCCGGGGCGCCGAGCAGCGCCACCCGCCGGTGCCCCAGCCCGGCCAGGTGCTCGACGCACACCTCACCGGCCCGATGGAAGTCGAGGTCGACGCAGGCCAGTCCGGTGGTGTCGGTGGGGTGGCCGATCAGCACGCTGGGCAGGGCAAGCTCCCGCAACAACGGCACCCGGGAGTCCTCCAGTTCCACGTCCATCAGCAGTACGCCGTCGACCATCGCGCTGCCGGTTATCCGGCGCAGCCCGGCCGGTCCCTCGTCGGAGGTGACCAGCAGCACGTCGTGGTCGAACCGGCGGGCGGTGGTGACCACGGCGGTCGCGAACTGCATCACCACCGGCACCTGCATCCCGGTGCGCAGCGGCAGCACCAGCGCGATCACGTTCGCCCGGCGGCTGGCCAGGGCACGGGCCCCGGCGTTCGGGTGGTAGCCGAGGGCGCGGACGCTGGCCAGGACCCGGTCGCGGGTCACCGCGGAGATCACCCGCTTGCCGCTGAGGACGTACGAGACGGTGCTGGCGGCGACCCCGGCGTGCCGGGCGACGTCGGCGATGGTGACCTGGCCGCCCGGGCTGCGCCGCCGGCCGGGCGCGCGGGTCACCGGCCCACCCCGCACCGGTCCGTGGCAGGCAGGGCCGCCCCGGCCGCGCCGGTGACGGTGAGCGCGCCGAGCAGCCGGATGTCCCGGGCGGAGCGCCCGACCTGGACGGTGTGGGTGGCCTCCTCCACCACCAGGGCACCCCGGGACTCGTCCCACCACGCCAGTTCGGCGGTACGCAGCCGCAGCGTGACCGTTGCGCACTGACCGGGCGTCAGGGTGACCCGGGCGAAGTCGCGCAGCTGCCGCAGCGGCTGCTTGACCCGGGAACGCCGCTGCCGGGTGTAGAGCTGCACCACCTCGGTGCCGGGGCGCTCGCCGGTGTTGGTCACCGAGACGCTCACCTCGACCTCCTCGCCGGCGGTCGCCTCGGCCATGCTCAACCGCAGGTCGGCGTAGTCGAAGCGGGTGTAGCTGAGCCCGTGCCCGAACGGGTACAGCGGCTCGCCGCGGTGGTACAGGTAGGTGGCGTCCGCGCCGATGATGTCGTAGTCGAGCAGGTCCGGCAGTTCGGCGACGTCGGCGTACCAGGTCTGGGTGAGCCGACCGGCCGGATCGGCGTCGCCGAGCAGCACGTCGGCGAGGGCCGCACCGTGTTCCTGACCGCCGTGCGTGGTCCACAGCACCGCCGGCAGGTGCCGCTGCGCCCAGCCGACCGCGTACGGGTAGCTGCTGGTCACCACCAGCACGGTCCGCGGGTTGGCGGCGTGCACAGCGCGCAGCAGCGCCTCCTGCCCGGCCGGCAGGGCCAGGTCGACCCGGTCCTCGGTCTCGCGTCCGTTGACCATCGGATGGTTGCCCAGCGTCACCACCGCCACGTCCGCGGCGGCGGCCAGCGCGGCGGCCTCGGCCGCCCCGTCGGCGAGCAGGTCCACGGTGAATCCGGCGGCGCGGGCCGGGTCCGCGCCGACCGACAACCGGCCGTCGGCCTCGACGGTGACGTATCCGCCGGTGGCGAGGTGGTGCAGCCGGGCGGTGCCGTCGGGGCGGTGGTCGAACCGGAACGTCTCCCGGACCACCCAGCCGGCCGGGCCGGGCCGGTCGTTGACCAGCGTGCCGCTGTCGTCGGCACCGACGTGCCGGCCGTTGCCGACCGCGCGCAACGCCACCACGTTCCGGCCCCAGTCGAAGACGTCGAACCCGGTGGGCTCGGCGCCGAGGGTCAACGGGCCGCCGTCCGGGGTGTCGGGGCAGTGGACGTACCGGTCGCCGAGGCGCAGCACGATCCGGTCCGTGCCCGGGTGGGTGGTCACCTCGGGCAACCGCCCGGCCAGCCCGGCGTACGCGGTGACCGCGTACGGCAGGGTGCCGCTGTACCAGTCGAGGTGGACGGTGTCGGCGAGCGGGCCGAGCACGGCCACCCGGGGCGCGGTGGCGGAGGAGAGGGGAAGCAGCCCGTCGTTGCGCAGCAGCACGACCGCCTCGCGAGCCGCCTCGCGGGCCAGTCGCCGGTGCGCGGGGCAGTCGACCAGGTCGGGTGGCACGTCGGCGTACGGGTCCTCGTCCGGCGGGTCCAGGTCACCGAGGCGCAGCCGGACGCCGAGGATGCGGCGTACCGCCCGGTCCACGTCGGACTCGGCGAGCAGCCCGCGGCGCAGCGCCTCGGTCAGCCGGTCGACGGTCGGGCCGCTGTTCTCGTCGTCCTCGGTGAAGCTGTCGATGCCGGCGCGCAGCGCGGCGGCGAAGCCTTCGACGTGGTCGGGCAGGTGACCCTGCACGCCGGCGAGGTTGCCGATCGCCCCGGCGTCGCCGACGACCATGATCTCCTCGTCGGCCGGCCCGCGCAGTTCGCCCGCGATGAGCGGGCTGACGTGTGCCGGCACCCCGTTGACCCGGTTGTACGAGGCCATCACCGCCACCGCTGCGCCGGCCTCGATGGGCGCCCGGAAGGCCGGCAGCTCGTACTCGTGCAGCACGCGCGGCGGCAGGTCGCTGGAGGTGGTGGCCCGGTCGGTCTCGTTGTTGTAGCCCAGGAAGTGCTTGAGCGTCGGCGCGGTGCGCAACCGGGTCGGGTGGTCGCCGCGCAGTCCGCGGGCGTACGCGGTGGCCAGCCGCCCGGTCAGCCACGGGTCCTCGGACCAGCCCTCCTCGTTGCGCCCCCAGCGCGGGTCGCGCAGCGGGTTCACCACCGGCGCCCACACGTTGAGGCCGACCCGCGCGGGGTCGGCCTGGTGCTTGGCGCGGACCTCGTCGCCGACGGCGGCGCCCACGGCCCGGATCAGGTCGGGGTTCCAGGTGGCGGCCAGCCCGACCGCCTGGGGGAAGACGGTCGCCGGCCCGAGCCAGGCCACGCCGTGCAGCGCTTCGGTGCCGGTGCGGAACGCCGGCAGGCCGAGTCGGGGCACCGGCGCCTGCCACTGGTGCAGCAGACCGAGTTTCTCCGGCAGGGTGAGCCGGGCCAGCAGGTCGTCGAGGCGGTGGGGAATGAGGTCGGTCATGTCGGGTGCCTTCCGTGGGCGTCGGGGCGACCGGCGGTGTGTCGAAGCGCTTCGACGGCCGTCGTGACGAGCGGCGGAGCGCGAACATGCGGATGGGAGCGCGGTGGTCGGCCCGGACGCTGGTGAAGCGCTTCGACGACCGCGGAAAGACATGCCGCCCCGGCTGCCCTGGTACGGGGTGGCGGTACCGAGGTTGGCACCAGGGCACCGATCCGGTCAAGGCCCGGTACGGGTCCGGGCCGGGCGCGCGCTCAGCCGACCGGTAGCCGGCCGGCCTCCACGGTGGCCAGCGCGGCGGTGGCGCCGCCGAGCGCGGTCGCCGCGGAGCCGAGGGTGCTGGCCTCCAGCCGGCACGCGTCGGGGGCGAGAGTGCGGGCGGACAGCTCCGCCCGGGCCGCCGGCAGCAGCCAGGGGGCCAGGGCCGCGAGGTGGCCGCCGACCACGACCACCTGCGGGTCGATCAGGTTGGCCAGGATGGACACTCCGTGACCGAGCCACCGCCCGACCTCGGCGAGTCCGGTCAGGACGGTGTCGTCGCCGGCGTGGGCGAGGGTCAGGATCCGGTCGACCTCCGGCAGGTAGTCGGTGACCGGACCGTCCCGCTCGGCGTCGGGCAGGACCCGGCGGATCACGGCGTCCACCCCGGTCAGTGCCGCCAGGCAGCCGCGCCGGCCGCAGGCGCAGACCGGTCCGGCCGGGTCCAGCGGCACGTGGCCGATCTCGCCGGCGAAGCCGCGGCCGCCGCGCAGCAGCCGGCCGCCGCTGACCGTCCCCGCGCCGAGCGCGGTCCCGCCGGTCAGGTGCACCAGGTCGGCCGTCCCGGCGTACGCGCCGTGGCGCTGCTCGGCCAGGACGGCCAGGTTGGCGTCGGTGTCGACGCCGACGGGGAAGCCCGGTTCCCGCAGTGCGCGGCGCAGTTCGGCGGCGAGCGGCACGTCCCGCCAGCCCAACGCCGGGGCCAGTGGGACCAGGCCGTCGGTGCCGACCAGCCCGGGAACGCCCACGGTGAGGCCGAGCACGCCGCGGCCCTGCCCGGTGACCCGGGTGACCGCCCGGCGGGTCAGCGCGGCGAGCGCGTGCACGGTCTCCTCGGGTGCGACGGTCGGCGCGGGGAAGGCACGCCGCCAGGTGAGCAGCCGGTTGCCGCCCAGGTCGGCGGCGACCACCACGAGTTCGTCGTCGCCGATCTGGAGCCCGAGCCCGGCGTACGGCTCGCCGTCGAGGACGAGCATGGTGGCGGGCCGTCCGACCCGGTTCTCGGTGAGCCCGGTCTCGCGCAGCAGCCGCCGTTCGATGAGTTCGGTGACCAG
Source organism: Micromonospora sp. NPDC093277 (assembly GCF_044765245.1). Lineage (NCBI taxonomy): Bacteria > Bacillati > Actinomycetota > Actinomycetes > Micromonosporales > Micromonosporaceae > Micromonospora > Micromonospora sp. NPDC093277. The sequence continues at coordinate 107,784 of NZ_JBIWJO010000006.1, read as the reverse complement.
GCTGGAGACGGTGGCCTTGTTGAGTCCGGTGTGCGCGGCGATGTCGGCCCGCGAGCAGGGTGCGTGCAGCCGGACGTGCCGCAGGACCACGGCCCGGTTGGCCACCCGGACGTCGCTGAGGTCGGTGGGCTGGGGTGGGGGGTGGATGCTGATCACAAGCTGCCCGCTTCCTGCGCCGACGCTGCCGGTCCCGGTGGTGCGGCCCTCATCATCGCCTACCTCCGTGGTCGGCCCGGATCGACCACCCGGAGGGTGACGCCGCGGCTGTCTTGTGTGGCGGGATCATCGTCGATTAGTTTGTTCGGCTAGAACCCCAACTAATCCTATCCGGTTCCAGGTCCTCGGCAAACCACCACGACGAAGGGAGCGCGCCGTGACGCCGTCCCTGCCGGGCGCATCCACCGACCGCCGGACCCTGCTGCGGCTGATCGGCCTCGGCGCCACCGCCACCCTCGGCGGCGGCGCCCTGGCCGCCTGCAGCAAGGAGGCCGGCAGCAAGGGCACCGCCACCAAGGCCGACGCCATCCGGTCGGTGCTGCCCGCGTACAAGCCGGCTGAGCTGCTCAAGCCGGACATCCCCGGGGAAGGGCCCATCCCGCAGGGCTACCTGAGCTACCCCACACAGTTGGTCGACGCGGTCACCGAACAGCCCGGCAAGGGCGGCGGCCCGATCCGCACGATGAGCCCGTGGTGGGGTCCCACTCCACCACCGGCGGGCCGCAACTCGTACCTGGCCGCCGTCAACGCCAAGCTGGGCGTCGAGGTGAACCCCAGCCTGCAGGACGGCAACCTCTACGCCGACAAGCTCAACGCGATGCTCGGCGCCCGCGACGTGCCGGACATCCTCAGCGTGCCCAACTGGGAGGTCGACAAGATCGCCCGGTTCTCCGACGCGGTCAAGGCGCTCTTCGAGGACCTCACCGACCACCTCAAGGGCGACGCCGCCGCGACCTACCCGTACCTGGCCGCGCTGCCCACCGGCGCCTGGGAGTACTCGGTCTGGGGCGGCCGGCTGTACGCGGTGCCGTTCCCCACCGACGGCCCCTTCGCCTATGCGCTGTTCCACCGCAAGGACCTCTTCGACCGGGCCGGCCTGGCCGCGCCGACCAGCCCCGACGAGCTGTACGAGCTCGGCAAGAAGGCCACGGACCCGGCCAAGGGGGTCTGGGCCTTCGGCAGCGTCTTCGAGATGGTGGTGCAGTTCTTCGGCTGCCAGCAGACCTGGCGCAAGCGGCCCGACGGCGGACTGGAGCACAAGTTCGAGAACCCGGCGTACGCTGCTGCCCTGGAGTTCACCGCCAAGCTGTTCAAGGAGGGGCTGGTCCACCCCGACACGGTGGCCAGCAAGGGCGCCGACGAGAAGCAACTGTTCAAGGCCGGCAAGATCCTGATGTACCAGGACGGGCTCGGCGCCTGGCAGGGCATGCAGAGCGAGCAGACCAAGGTGTTGCCCAGCTTCGACATGCAGCCGCTCCCGCTCTTCGGCGTCGGCGGCAACCAGCCGCTGATCTGGGGCAGCGAGAAGCCGGTCTTCTTCACCTTCGTCAAGAAGGGCCTCGGCAAGGAGCGCGTCGACGAACTGCTGCGGGTGCTCAACTGGTGCGCCGCCCCGTTCGGCAGCCGCGAGTTCGAACTGCGCGAGTACGGCGTGGAGGGACAGCACTTCACCCGGGGCGCCGACGGCAGCCCGGCGTCCACCGAACTCGGCCGCAAGGAGATGGGCGCCCAGTACACCCACATCGGCGGCCGGGTCCCGGTGAAGGTGCGCAGCGCCGACACCCCGAACTACGTGCAGGACTACCTCGGGTACTACCAGAAGAACATCGCCCTGATGGAGAAGGACCTGTTCGCCGGAATCAAGCTCGAACTGCCCGCCAACTGGTCGAAGATCCTCCAGCCGACCGACGACAAGATCCGGGACATCGTGCGTGGCCGACGGCCGGTCAGCGACCTGGAAGCGGTCCGCAAGGAGTTCCTTGCCACCGGCGGCGAGGAGGGGCGCGCGTTCTTCGAGAAGGCGCTCTCCGACAACGGACGATGAGCGAGCGGACCGCATGAGCGCTCAGGGTGCCGCCGGCGTGGTCGACACGCCGGCGGCCGGCCCGGCCGCCCCACCGGGGCGTACGCGAAAGAAGGCCCGGCGGACGCTGCGCGCCCGGCTGGCCCGCGACTGGCCGCTGCTGGCGATGACCGCCCCGGCCGCGGCGCTGCTGCTGGTCTTCCACTACCTGCCCACCCTGGGCAACGTCATCGCCTTCCAGGACTACAACCCGTTCGTCGGCGACGGCCCGTTCGACGCGTTCCTGCACAGCGAATGGATCGGCTTCGGCAACTTCGGGGCGCTCTTCAGCGACCCGCTGTTCTGGGCGGCGGTCCGCAACACCCTCACCATCACCGCGTTCCAACTGGTCTTCTTCTTCCCACTGCCGATCCTGCTGGCGATCCTGCTCAACAGCCTGGTCTCCGGTCGGGTGCGCGGCTTCGTGCAGAGCGTCGTCTACCTGCCGCACTTCTTCAGCTGGGTGCTGGTGGTGACGTTCTTCGTGCAGATGCTCGGCGGCGCCGGGCTGCTCGCCCAGGAGATGCGCCAGGCCGGCCTGGCGCCCTGGAACGTGATGACCAACCCGGACGGCTTCATCGTGCTGGTCACCGCCGAGGCGGTCTGGAAGGACCTCGGCTGGGGCGCCATCGTCTTCCTCGCCGCCCTCGCCGCGATCGACCCGAACCTGTACGAGGCGGCCGCCGCCGACGGGGCCGGCCGGTGGCGGCGGATGTGGCACATCACCCTGCCGGGCCTGCGTCCGGTGATCGTGCTGCTGCTGATCATGCGCCTCGGCGACGCGCTCTCGGTCGGCTTCGAACAGTTCATCCTGCAACGCGACGCGGTCGGCCGGGACGCCGCCGAGGTGTTGGACACCTTCGTCTACTTCCAGGCGATCACCACGCAGCAGTGGGGGCTCGGGGCCGCCGCCGGCCTGTTCAAGGCCGCGGTCGGGCTGGTGCTGATCCTCACCGCCAACCACGTCGCGCACCGGCTCGGCGAGCAGGGGGTGTACTCCCGGCCATGATCAGCCACCTCGACACCCCGGCCGTTCGGCGGCGCCGTTCCCGCCGGCCCGCCTGGGAGGAGCCGCCCTCGCCGGCCGGGCGGGCCATCAAAGGCGTCCTGCTCGTCCTGCTCGTCGCCGCGGTCCTGGTCCCCATGTGGTCGGTCCTGGTGACCAGCCTCTCCTCCCGGCAGACGATCGACGCGGCCGGCGGGATGGTGATGGTGCCGCACGGCATCGACCCGTCCGCGTACGTGACGATCTTCAGTGGTGGGCAGATCACCCAGGCGGTCTGGATCAGCACCCTGGTCACCGTGCTCGGCACCGCGCTCAGCCTGGTGCTGACCGTGCTCGCCGCGTACGGGCTGTCCCGGCCGGGGTCGGTCGGTCACCGGGGGCTGCTCTTCTTCTTCCTGCTGACCTTTCTCATCTTCCCCGGCCTGGTGCCCAGCTATCTGGTCGTCACCGGTCTGGGGCTCAAGGACAGCATCTGGTCGCTGATCCTGCCCAGCGCGGTCAGCGTGTTCAACCTGGTGGTGATCCGGGCGTTCTTCATGAACATTCCCGGGGAACTGCTCGACAGCGCCCGCATCGACGGCGCGGGGGAGCTCCGTATCCTGTGGACGGTCATGCTGCCGCTGTCCCGGGCGGTGATCGCCGTGATCGGCCTCTTCTACGCCGTCGGCTACTGGAACGTGTACTTCAACGCGCTGCTCTACATCGACGACAACGACAAGTTCCCGATCCAGCGGGTGTTGCAGAGCTACATCCTCGCCGGGCAGTCGCCCAACGTCTCCGGCACGCCGATCAACCTGCCCGGGATGACCGCGTACCCGCCGACGCTCGCGGTCAAGATGGCGGTGGTGGTGGTCACCGTGGTGCCGGCGGTGATCGTCTATCCGTTCGTCCAGCGGCACTTCACCAAGGGCATGCTCACCGGCGCGGTGAAGGGCTGATCAGAGGTGATACGGGACGACGGCCGGCTCTGCTACGGCGGCGACTGGAACCCGGAGCAGTGGCCGGCCGAGGTGTGGCGGGAGGACGTCGCGCTGATGCGCCGCGCCCGGGTCAACCTCGTCACCGTCGGCGTGTTCGCCTGGTCCCGCCTCGAACCCGCCCCCGCCCGGTACGCCTTCGACTGGCTCGACCAGGTCCTCGACCTGCTGCACGACAACGGCATCCGAGCCGCGCTGGCCACCCCCACCGCCTCGCCCCCGCCCTGGTTCTCCCTGGCCCACCCGGACGCGCTGCCGGTCACCGCCGACGGCGTACGGCTGCACCACGGCAGCCGGGACACCTACTGCGCCGCCGCGCCCGCGTACCGGGCCGCGGCGCGCCGCATCGCCGGGGTCCTCGCCGACCGGTACGCCCACCACCCGGCCCTGGCCCTGTGGCACGTGCACAACGAGTACGGCACCACCTGCCACTGCGCGCACACCGAGACGGCGTTCCGGCGCTGGCTGGCCGACCGGTACGGCGACCTCGACGCGCTCAACGCTGCCTGGGTGACCTCCTTCTGGAGCCAGCACTACTCGGACTGGGCGCAGATCGCCGCGCCCCGCGCCACCCAGTACCTGGCCAACCCGGGCCAGCTGCTCGACTTCCGCCGCTTCTGGTCCGACACCCTGCTGGCCGCGTACGCCGAGCAGCGCGACGTGCTGCGCGCGGCCAACCCGGCGGTGCCGGTGACCACCAACTACGTGCTCGGCAACTGGGTGCCGGTCGACCACGGCCGGTGGGCGTCCGAGGTGGACCTGGTCGCCGTCGACCACTACCCGTCGGCGGTGGACGGCGGCGCCGAGGAGCAGACCGCGCTCGCCGCCGACCTCGCCCGCGGCTGGGCCCGGCACGGCGCGCACCGGCGGGGTACGGCGGACCGGCGGGCGTCCTGGCTGCTGATGGAGAGCGCCCCGAACCAGATCCACACCGCCGGGCGGATGCACACCAAGGAACCCGGCCGGATGACCCGGCACAGCCTCGCCCACGTCGCCCGGGGCTCCCGCGGGGTGATGTTCTTCCAGTGGCGGGCCCCGGTCGGCGGCGCGGAACGCTTCCACTCGGCGCTGGTCGGGCACGCCGGCCCCGACAGTCGGGTGTTCCGGGAGGCCGTCGACCTCGGCGACCTGCTGGGCCGGATCGCCGAGGTCGACGCCGGCCGGGTGGACGCCTCCGTCGCGATCGGCTGGGACGCCGCCTGCGGCTGGGCGCTGCGCCACCCGGGCCTGCCGTCGCAGCGGCTCGACCACCACGCCGAGGTGGCCGCCGCCCACCGCGCGTTGTGGCGCGCCGGGATCGCCTGCGACCTGGTGCTGCCCGGCGACCCCCTCGACGGCTACCGGCTGCTCGTGCTGCCCGCCCTCTACCTGGCCTCCGACGCCACCGCCGGCTGGGTACGCGACCACGTCCGCGATGGCGGCCACCTGCTGGTCACCTGGCTCAGCGGCGTCGCCGACGAACACGGCCGGATCCGCCTGGGCGGCTACCCGGGCGCGTTCCGCGACCTGCTGGGCATCCGGGTCGAGGAGTTCCACCCGCTCGCCGGGGACGACCGGGCACCGTTGACCGGCGGCGGGACCGGCCAGGACTGGACCGAGACCGTGCACCTGGCCGGCGCCGTGCCCGTCACCGCGTACCTCGGTGGGGTGCTGGACGGGCGACCCGCGGTGACCCGGCACCGGATCGGCGACGCCCTGACCTGGTATGTCTCCACCCGTCCCGACGACGACACCTACCGGCGGCTGCTCGCCGACGCCGCCCGGCTCGCGGGGGTCGCCCCGGTCTGCGCGGACGCGCCAACCGGCGTCGAGGCGGTCCGCCGTCGGGACGGGGACCGCAGTTGGCTGTTCCTGCTCAACCACAGCGACCGGCCGCAGCGCGTGCCGGCGACCGGAACGGAACTACTCACCGGCAAGATCGTCGACGACGCGGTGATCGTCCCCCCGGGTGGCATGGCGGTACTCCGCGAGCTGCCCCGATGACGGTCCGCTTCACCGCCACGTACAGCGGGGGCACCAGCACGATCCCGGGGACCGCCGTGGCCAGCGTAAGGGCGCTCTACCCTACGCCCACCGGGCCCGGCACCCGCGTCACGTCAGCGCGGTCCGCACGCCGAGGGCGAGCAGGATGCCGCCGGCCACCCGGTCGATCAGCCGCCGGACGGAGGCGAGCCGCAACAGCCGGGCGGCGGCGCCGGAGGCGACGGTCCAGCCGGCGAGCCAGCAGGTGTGCAGGGCGGCGTGCGCGGTGGCCAGCACGAGCATCGGCCCCAGCACCGGCCGCCCCGGTGCCAGAAACTGCGGCGCGAGGGTGAGGTAGACGGCGGCGGCCTTGGGGTTCAGCACGTTGCCGAGCAGGCCCTGCAGGTAGGGGTGGCGGGCGCGCCACCGCATCCGTCGCGCCCGGTCCGGCGGTGTGGCGGGTGGCGCGGTCCGGCGGAGCGAGGACCACATCATCCAGAGGCCGAGCCCGACGAGGTACGCGGCACCGGCCAGCTTGACCACCCAGAACGCCTGGGACGAGCGTAGGACCAGGGCCGCGAGTCCGACGGCGGCGAGGGTGGCGTGAGCGTACAGCCCGGTCACCGTGCCCAGGATCACCCACCAGCCCTGCCGTGGCCCGCCGCCGGTGACGCGGGAGACGACCAGGGTGAGACTCGTGCCCGGCGTGGTGGTGATCGGCGCGACGGCGGCCAGGAAGCCGAGGACGGCGACGCCCCGCATCCTCACACCACCACCCGGTAGTGGGTGGTGAGCAGGCCGCTGTCGTCGTAGACGTGGAACGCCACGCCGGGCGGTTGCGTCTGCGTGGTTACCCGCCCCTCGCCCTCCCACGGCATCCGCAGGGTGGAGATCACCCCTGGCGCGATCCGTAGTGGACGGCCGGCGAAGGTGCTCGCCGCGGCGGTGTGGAAGTGGCCGGTCAGCACCGCGGCCACCTGCGGGTGCGCGGCGACCAGATCGGCGAGCGGTTGCGCCGGCAGCAGCCGGATCGGGTCGATCACCGGGTGGTGCAGCGCGACCGGCGGGTGGTGCAGGGCGAGGAAGGCCGGCGTGCCGGCCGGCACGCCGGCCAGTTCGGCGGCGAGCCAGCCCATCGTCGCCTCGTCGAGGTGGCCGTGGTCCTCTCCGGGGACCGACGAGTCGGCGAGCAGGAAGACCGCACCGGCCACGTCGTACCGGGCGTTGATCGGGCCGGCGCCGCCGCGCTCGTCACCGAGCAGACCCTTGCGGTACGCGTCGCGCACGTCGTGGTTGCCGGGGCACACCAGCACCGGCGACGGGGAGTCGAAGAGCCGCGCCGCCAACTCGTACTCGGCCACCTCGCCGTGGTCCGCGACGTCCCCGGTGACCAGGATCGCGTCGACCGGACGTGACAGACCGTGCAGATAGTCCATCACCCGGGCGGTCCGTTCCGCCGAACGGGGATGGCTGTCGAGGTGGGTGTCGCTGAGGTGGGCGATGACCAGCACTCCGGCCCCCTAATGGTTCGTGTGCGTTGAGACGTTAGGACGGTACGCTCGGTCCCGGTCGCCGCACAACCCGCCTCCGAGGAGCGCCGATGGCCCAGCAGCTCACCCTCGCCCTGGCCGGCACGATCCGGCACGACGGCAGTGGCGGGGTGACCGACGACCTCGCCGACGTGCCCGGCCTGGCCCGTTGGCTGCACGAGCAGGCGCCGCTGCTGCGCCCGTACGCCGGGTCGACCGAGCCGCTGGCCGACGTGGTCGACGAGCGGAGCCGGCAAAACGTGGTGGCGGTGCGGCGGGCGCTGCGGACGCTCTTCGCCGAAGCGGTCCGCCCCGGTCCGCCGAGCCGGGCCGACTCCGGCGCGCTGCTCTCCGTACCGGAGGCGATCGCGCAGCTCAACCAGGCCGCCGCCGCGATGCCGGTGCGGCCGGTGCTGGACTGGCCGAGCGGGGCGGACCCGACGCTCACCTGGCAGGGCCAGGTGGCCGAGGTCCGGCTGCGGCTGCCCGCCGCGCTGGCCCGCGCCGCCGTCGAGTTCCTCGCCAGCCCGGCCCGGGAGCAGCTGCGGGCCTGCCCGGCACCGCGCTGCGTGCGCTACTTCGTCAAGGAGCACCCGCGCCAGGAGTGGTGCAAACCCTCCTGCGGCAACCGTGCCCGCGTCGCCCGCCACTACCAGCGGCACAGTGCCGGTCGCTGACCAACGGGTGCGGCCGGGCCGCGTCGGCGGGTGCCCCGCCACCGCGCTCCCGGCCCACCTCGGGGTCGCCAGGATCGGCGGGGCGGGCCAGACTACCGACATGTCGATCGTGCTGCACGCCCCGCCCACCCCGTCCGCGCCCGGTCTGCTGCTGCGGCCGTGGCGGGCCGGCGACGCCGGGGCGCTGCTCGCCGCCTACCAGGACCCGGTGCTGCGGAACTGGACCCGGCAACCGGTGAACACTCCGGCCGACGCCCGGGCATTCGTGCGCCGCAGCCGGCAGGGCTGGGCGGCCGACCGCCGGTTCAGCTTCGCCGTGCTGGAACCGATGCCCGACGGGGAACGGCTGGTGGCGCACGTGCTGATCAAGGAGTTCACCCCGGGGCGACCGTCCGCCGAGGTGGGCTACTGGACGGTGGCGCCCGCCCGGGGTCGCGGCGTCGCGCCGCGCGCGGTCGACGCGGTCACCGACTGGGCGTTCGCCCGCTTCGCCGCCACCGGGCTGACCCGCCTCGAATTGCTGCACCAGGTCGACAACCCGGCCTCCTGCCGGGTCGCGGAGAAGAGCGGGTACGCCTTCCAGGAGGTGCTGCCGGCCCAGCCGCCGTTCCCTCGTGACGGCCACCGCCACGTCCGCCACCTGGCCTGACCGCCGGTTCCCGCGCGCGGCGAGCGGCCGGCCGCGCGCGCCGGTGGTTCCTCCCGCTCGACGGTACGGGCCTCAGATGTTCGGAGCACCGCAGCGCCCGCCTGCGGGAGCGCGTGGAGCGAGCGCTGCCCCTGTTCCGGGCCGGCGGATACGGTGGGTGCGGGAGGTGACAGCGGTGGTGGCTGGTTGGGAGGCGGCGGTCGAGGCACAGATCCGCTCGGCCCAGGAGCGCGGCGAGTTCGACAACCTGCCGGGAGCGGGCAAACCGATCCCCGGGCGGGGCCTGCCCTACGACGAGTCGTGGTGGATCAAGACCTTTCTGGAACGGGAGCGGATCCCGGGCGATCTGCTGCTGCCCACCCCGTTGCAGCTGCGCCGCCGGGTGGAACGGCTGCCCGACGAGGTGCGGGACCTACCGACCGAGGAGTCGGTACGGGCGGTGGTCTCCGCCCTGAACCGGGAGATCCTGGAGTTCCTGCGGACACCGAGCGGACCCCGGGTGGTGGTCCGTCCCGTGAACGCCGAGGAGACCGTCCGACGCTGGCGGGCGGAGCGCGAACGGGCGGCCAGCGAGGGGATCGCCGCCGCCGCGACCGGCACCTCCCCGGCCTTGATCCGTGCGGAGCGTCGCCGCTGGCGGCTGCCCTGGCGCCGCCGCTGACCCGCGGGCTCCGGGACCGTCATCCCCAGCTGCGGTACCCGGTCCGGCGGCGATTCGGGCCTGGCGAAGCGGGGTAGCGCCGCGTCCCCAGCACGGAAAGGAGTCGCCAGGCGGACCGGAGGCTTCCTACCATCACCCGCATGATCGAGGCGGGAGAGTGGACGCGAGGAATCACCCGGTTGGCGGTACTGACCGGGGCGGGGATCTCCACCGACTCCGGGGTGCCGGACTACCGCGGCCCCGACGGGCTCTGGACCCGGGATCCGTCCGCGGTGGAGGCCTTCACGTACTCCCGCTTCATGACGGACCCGGCGGCCCGGGCACGGTTCTGGCGCACCTACGTCGACCATCCCGCCTGGCGGGCCGAGCCCAACGCCGCGCACCGCACCCTGGTCGCGCTGCAGCGCTCCGGCACAGCGGTACGCGTGCTGACCCAGAACGTCGACGGGCTGCACCAACAGGCCGGCCTGCCGGCACGGACGGTTCTCGAACTGCACGGCACGATCCACGAGGTGCGGTGCACGGGGTGCGACGTCCGTACGCCGACCGCCGCGACGCTGGCCCGGGTGCGTGCCGGCGTTACCGACCCGAGGTGCGACGACTGCGGCGCGATCCTGAAGCTGGCCGTCGTGCTCTTCGGTGAGTACCTCGACGACCCGGTCCTCGACCACGCCCGCCGGATCGCCGCCGCGTCGCAGCTCCTGCTGGCCGTGGGCAGCAGCTTGCGGGTGGAGCCGGCCGCGTCGCTGTGTGCCGTGGCGGTCCGCGCCGGCGCGCGGCTGGTGATCGTGAACCGGGACGAGACGCCCTACGACGACCTCGCCGACGAGGTGGTGCGCGAACCGATCGGGGAGGCCCTGCCCCGCATCGTGGCCGCCCTGCACGCGAACCGGAGGCCCACGCCCACGCGTATGAAGTGATCTGTCGCACGTGCCGTCACAACAACCGGTCACGCGGTGTCTCGAGGACGAACCCCAAGAAACGAGGGAGACACCATGGCCGGGAACACTGATGTTGTCGTGATCGGTGGCGGATACGCCGGCGTCATGGCCGCCAACCGCCTGACGCAGCGCGACGACGTGACGGTGACTCTGATCAACCCCCGCCGGACCTTCGTCGAGCGGATCCGCCTCCACCAACTGGTGGGCGGATCCCACGAGGCGGTCGTCAACTATCGGGAGATCCTGGCCGACGGCGTCCGACTGACGATCGACAGCGTGACACGGATCGACGCGGCCGAGCGCCGCGTGGCGCTGGCCGGCGGCGGCACGCTCGGCTACGACTATCTGGTCTACGCGGTGGGCAGTGGCAGCGCCGACCCGAGGGTGCCCGGAGCGGCCGAGTTCGCGTACCCGATCGCCACCCTGGAGGAGGCGCAGCGGCTGCGGCCGGTCCTGGACGCTGCGCCCGCCACGGCCCCGGTGACGGTGGTGGGAGCGGGTCCGACCGGGATCGAGATCGCCGCCGAACTGGCGGAGCAGGGCCGCAGGGTGACCCTGGTGTGCGGCGGGGTGCTCGGCCCGTACCTGCATCCGCGGGGTCGACGCTCCGTGGCCAAGCAGCTGGCCAGACTCGGGGTGACCGTGCTGGAAGGTGACGAGGCGACGGTGGCGGCGGTGACGCGCGATGGTGTGCGGCTCACCGGCGGCCAGCCGCTGCGGAGCGCGGTGACCATCTGGACCGCCGGCTTCGGCGTGCCGGACCTGGCCGCGCGCAGCGGGCTGAGCACCGACGCCCTGGGGCGCCTGCTCACCGACGAGACGTTGGCCAGCGTGGATGATGCGCGCATCGTCGCGGCGGGGGATTCGGCGGCACCGTCGAACCTGCCGTTGCGGATGAGCTGCCAGACCGCGCGTCCGCTGGGCGCGCATGCTGCCGACACGGTGCTGGCCCGGATCGCGGGTGAGCAGCCCTCGGCCATCAACGTGGGTGTCTTCGGCCAGTGCGTCGGCCTGGGCCGGCACGCCGCCACCGCGCAGCTCGCCTCGAAGGACGACATTGCGAACAGGTTCCACGTCGGCGGTCGCCTTGCCGGGAAGATCAAGGAGTACGCCTGCCAGATGGTCGTCCGGGAGCTGGCGGACGAGGCACGTAAGCCCGGCTCGTTCCGCTGGGGATTCAAGAATGGCAAGCGCCAGCAGCGGCTGCAGGCCACGCGGGGTGAGATGCTAGCGACTCGCTGAACGGGGACCTCTGTTGACTGAAGGCAATATCACCAGCGACCACGCGACTGACTCGGCGACCGAGGCTTTCGTCGCCTACCGCAATCTGCTCTTCACCGTCGCGTACGAGATGCTCGGATCGGCGGCCGACGCCGAGGACGTCCTCCAGGAGACCTGGCTGCGGTGGGTCAAGGTCGACGTGGGACAGGTGCACGACCAGCGCGCCTACCTGGTTCGGATCACGACGCGGCAGTCGCTCAACCGGCTGCGCACGCTGAAACGCCGCAAGGAGGCGTACGTCGGCCCCTGGCTGCCCGAGCCGCTGCTCACCGCGCCGGACGTGGCCGAGGATGTCGAGCTCGCCGAGAGTGTGTCGATGGCGCTGATGATCGTCCTCGAGAGGCTCTCGCCGGTCGAGCGCGCCGTCTTCGTGCTGCGCGAGGCCTTCGAGGTCGGCTACGACGAGATCGCAGAAGCCGTCGGCAAGAGCCCCGCCGCCGTCCGGCAGATCGCGCACCGCGCCCGCCGCCACGTCGATGCCTGTCGCCCGCGTGAGGTGGTCTCCCCGAGAGAGGCCCGGGCGGCTGTGGAGTCCCTCCAACGCGCGCTCGAAACCGGGGACCTGCAGGGCCTGCTTGACGTGCTCGCTCCTGAGGTCGTCCTGGTGGGCGACGGCGGCGGCATCAAGCAGGCCGTGCCGCGGCCGATCATCGGCGCCGAGAAGGTGTCCCGTCTGTTCTTCGGCGGTCTGGGCAAGGTCAAGGGCACGCTCACCAGCGAACCGACCGTGGTCAACGGCAGCCCGGCGCTGCTCGTGCACCTCGACGGCGAGATCGACGGCATCCTGGCGGTCCGGGTCGAGGACGCCCGCATCACCGGTCTCTACTACGTCCGCAACCCGGAGAAGCTGACCCGCATCGAATCCGAGAATCCGCTCACCCTGCGTTGAACACGGCGGCGGCCACGGCTGACCCCGGATCGGCCTGGCTGGCCAGGAGCTGGCGCTGTACCCCACCGCCACGGTCGCCGAGAACCCTGCGCCTTTTCGGCGGGCTGCACGGCCTGCGCGGTCCGCTGCTGCGCGGCCGCATCGAGAAGGCTGTCGCCGCGCTCGACCTGGCCGACCTGCTCACCCGCCGCGTCGGCACGCTCTCCGGGGGACAGCAGCGGCGCGTCCGCACCGCCGCCGCGCTGCTGCACGAGCCGGCCGTCCTCCTGTTGGACGAGCCCACCGTACGGCCTGGTAACCATCTCCGCGCTGACGAAGACTCGTCGGAAAACCGTTTGAGCCTTCCTTCCGCGTTCGCGTAGGTTGCCTGCGGCCCGTCACAGTGAGGACAGAGGACAAAACCGCGTGACCCCGCCTGCTCTTTCGACCTGACACTTCTTCCGCTCACCTGTGGCCGACGCTCCCGTCGGTTCCGCCGGGCTGCCCTTGTGCACCCGGTCATACGGCGTTTGAGGTCGCGCGTATTCGGCCTCGTGTCAGGTCTCAAGAGATCAGGTCCGAAGAGATCATGTCTTCACAACCTCATACTGTGCTGCCCTGGGTCGTTCGTCGGACCAGGCTGCCTCTGCTGTCGTTGCGCTGCGTGGACTGCCGGTCGGAGTGGGCCACGACCGGCGAGGGCCGGTTCCGCGTCAACGCCAACGGTAAGCTGCTGGACGTGTGGCTGCTGGTCCGCTGCGTATCCTGCAATCGGACGAACAAGCTCCCCGTGCACGAGCGAGCGTCGGTCAGATCCTTCGATCCGGCCGAGCTCCACGGCTACCACGTCAATGATCAGGAACTGGTGGCGTCCAGGCTGTTGGATCCGTTACTCGCCCGGCGTGCCCGCTTCACTCTGGACTGGACGGGGGCTTGGCGGCTCGACACCCCGTCGGCAATCCCCGACGAGGCATGGCCGGTCCAGGTGGAGGTCGTCTTCGAGGATCCGGTACCGGTGCGCCCGGAACGGCTTATCGCGCAAGGGCTCGGCCTCAGCAGGAACGAGGTACTGCGCCGGATCAAGTGCGATATTCCGCTGCGCCGTCGGACGAGCGCTGGATTCACCTTCAGCGTGATGGCCGGGGACTAGTGGGAATGTAGCCGGGCGGGCCACCCGGCCCGCCCGGCTACACCCGTTTCTTCTCGCTTGAGTCGGGTTAGCCTTAGTTGGGCTTGCCGAACCAGCGGGAGAGGTGGTCGTCCAGGTCCTGCTGATCGTCGCCGATCCAGGCGACGTGGCCGTCGGGGCGTAGCAGGACGCACGGAACATCCAGTACCGCAGTGGGATCCCCGAGATAGTCGACCCGGTCCGACCAGCCGGCGACGGTCAGGCGTTCGGTGCGGTCCAGCAGCAGGCCGCGGCCGCGATGCAGCAGGCCGTAAAGGTGGCCCTGTTTCACGTCGATGTCACGCAGGCGGCGGCCGAGCAGGTCGGGGCCGGCGCCGAAGTCGTAGCGGATGCCGATCCCGGCGATCTTCTCGATCAGATAGCGGTTCACCTCGTCGAAGTCCATCAGTTCGGTGAGCAGCCTGCGCACGGCCTGCGGGCCTGGTTCGGTGGACAGCAGTTCCATCTGGGCGCGGGTGTTGTCCAGCACGTCCTCGGCGACCGGATGACGTTCGGCCTGGTAGGTGTCCAGCAGTGTTTCCGGCGCCCAGCCGCGGATCTGTGCGGCCAGCTTCCAGCCGAGGTTGAATGCGTCCTGAACGCCCAGGTTGAGGCCCTGTCCGCCGATGGGTGGATGGATGTGTGCCGCATCGCCGGCCAGCAGCACCCGCCCGATCCGATAACGTTCGGCCAGCCGTGTGGCATCCCCGAAGCGGGACAACCAGCGCGGGGAGTGCACGCCGAAATCGGTTCCTGCGATGGTGCGCAACTGTTGTTTGAAATCCTCGAGGGTAGGCGGTTCCGCCCGATCACTGACTTCCGCGGCGGGGACCACAACGCGATAGACCCGGCCGAAGGACCTGAGGCTGAATCGACTATCGGTCTCGCCGATTTCGGTCACCTTGGCGGTGATCTCCTCCTGCGGCACACCCACTTCCATCTCGCCCATGAGCGTCTCGGTCCGCGAGGGCTCGCCGGGGAAGTCGACGCCGAGCAGTTTGCGCACCGTACTGCGCGCGCCGTCACAGCCGACGAGGTAGCGCGAACGCAGCTGTTCCCCGTCGGCCAGCTCGACGGTCACCCCCTCGTCGTCCTGTTCGAAATCGGCCACCGCGCAGCCGCGCCGGACCTGCGCACCCAGTTCGATCGCATGTTCTTCGAGCAGCTGAACGATGACCGGCTGCGGTATGCCCAGCAGATAGGCGTACGCGGAATCCAGACCCGTGGGCGCAGGTTTGTTGATGGCGGCGAAGAAGCCGCCGGCCGGACGCTGCCTTCCGCGTTCGAGAATGCGCTCCAGCAGCCCGCGCATTGCCATCAGCTCGATACTGCGAATATGCAGCCCGACTATGCGGACGAACGACACGGGCTCGGTGTCCTTCTCCAGAACGAGTACCCGCACACCGTGCAGCCGCAGTTCGGCGGCCAGCATCGTACCAGCCGGCCCGCACCCGGCAATGATCACGTCGAACAGGAGGGGCGCGCGATCGGTGCCGGTGGCCGGCGCTGGGAGTCCGGGGACGTCACCCACGGTGGAGTCGTGCTCGACTGTGTCGGTCGACGACGGCTCGGCGGTGAACGGCAGAGAGTGCATAGGTGTTGCCTTTCGGGAGCGCCTTGTTGGCGAGGCGCTCCCGGCGACACCTACGTCAATCGCCCGACCGTGACGGGAAGGGGGAGCACCCACATCGATACAGCGTTCATGGGTCTCACCTCCTCGGGCGGTGTCACGGGCCACTGCAAGCTACAAGCCTGAGCATCATCTCGTCCAGTTCTTTCCCTGCCACGTGGTCGCGCGGCAACGCGAGGCGGCATCACACCCCGAAGCCTCGGCGCGTCCACCGGGCCATCCGGGCCCGCCCGGCCTAAATACCGGATTACTGGTAACGGCAATCCAACAATAGGACCGGACAGATATGGACATACCGGCACTGCATCATAATGACAGTTCTTGGGCGTAATGCAACAGGATGGTGTAGCCAGGGCGAGGCACAGCTTCTCCGGGTTCCGTGGTGGGGTGGCTCGCCCGTACCCACGCTGCGCAGTCGTTGCACCTGGCGCCGGTCCCGGTCGGCGGCGAGTGCCTGGCCGACTGGCTGCGCCGGCACGCCGCAGTGACTCAGTCACCTGCCGCTGCTCGCCCTTCGCCGCGATCGTGATCCGGCCTACCCGTCGTCGCGTACCACCGACGCTTGGCTGCTGGCGGGGAAGGAGCCACCCACCATGGCGCGCCAGCCGCTCGACTGACGAGGCGTCGGACCAGGCCACGTGAACTTCGACCGGGCGTGCCCGATGTCCCGCTGTGGCGCGGCATGCAAGTCCTCCGCTTTGCGGCTGGTCAGCCCGGATCGCGGCCGTACCGGGCCCGGGCCTGCGCGACCTCGGCGGCCTGCCGTTCCCGCCAGCGTCGCTGGGCCTCCTGATTGCAGCTTCGACACACCCGCCGGTACTGGCCGGTCGCCTCGTCGATCTCACGGTCGTGCCCGTTGCGGCACCGTTCGCCGCGGCGGCGGGTGCGGCAGTTCTCCGCCCGGCTCACCTGCCGCAGGTGGGTGGGCTCGATGCAGTCCGGCACGCCGCACCGCTGGTCGACGTCCAGGGCGGGGTCGTACCCGCCGACGAACACCACGTACGCGGCGATGTGTGCCCACGCCCGCCCGGCCAGTTTCTGGTGGGTGCCGCGCCGTTCGCCGTATCCGCGCACGATCAGGCAACCGTTGCCGCGGCGGGCCGACCGGCCGATCAGATAGGCGCGCAGGCTCTCCTCGGTGAAGTGGCGGGACAGGCCTTTGACCTGCGTCAGCATGCGGCCAGGGTAGGGAACGGTCGGCAATACGTTGTAGGCGGCCCCGCAACGCGAGGCCGCCTACAACGCCGTGCCGTCACCGTTCGGTGCGGTCCTCGATCTCGGTGCCGGACTCCTCGGGAAGGGCCCCGATCGCCTGCTCCGCGGCCCGGCCGCCGGTGCTCTCGTCACCCAGGTTGAGGTCGCTGCGGGGCATGCCCTCCACTCCGGAGGCCGTGCCGGTGCCGTCCGGTGGGCCGGCGGTGCGGGAGTCGCCGGTACGGCCCCGCGTGACACCGCGGTCGTCGATGCTCCGGTGCGCGGTCTCGCCCGGCAGGTGGTTGGCTCGGGATTTCGCCACGCGGTTGATGTCGTCGCTCATGTCGCCTCCCGTGTGGTGGCTGTCGAATGGTCGGCAGCGCCGGTCAGTGGTCGGTGCCCGATCGTCCAGGTGGCGGCGTGCCCGCTCGGGACGCCGCCGTCTCCGCGGCCGGGCCACCCACGGATTCGCGTCGCCCCACGCCTCGACCGTGGTGAACGCCCTCGTTCGTGCCGGGATCGACCGGATCGGCCAACCTTGTGTCGATCGGCCCGCCGGTCGGCTCGGCCAGGCCGGCCCGGCGCAGCGCGGCGACAAGGTCGTCGTGTGGCATCCGGTCGCTGTCCGGGATCCCGGCGGCATACGCGATGGCCCGCAGCGTCGCCAGGTCTTCATCCACGAAAGAATCGGCCATGCCGGTGCGTTCCCGGACCTCGGCACGGGAAACCCGCTGGTGGCGATTCCGTGCCTCGCTCCCGGCCCAGGGGACAGCAGGCGCACCGGATCAGTCCCGCGGGAGCGGTGCGGGGCCGGTCGAGTCGCGTACGACCAGGATCTGACCGGTGGGTCGGCGGCGCGGGCGGGTCGCGCGTGGCTTGAGGGCGAGGCCCAGCGCCATGCGTCCCATCTGCGTCATCGGCAGGCGTACCGTGGTGAGGCTCGGCGCGAGGTCGGCGGCGACCGACACGTCGTCAAAGCCGACCACCGACATCCTTTCGGGCACCGGTACGCGGTGCGCCCGCAGCGCGGACAGGACGCCGATCGCCATCGCGTCATTGAGGGCGATGATCGCCGTACTCTCCGGATGGTCGCGCAGGATTCGTTCGGCCGCGACCCGGCCACCGTCCCGGGTGAAGTCGCTGTGTACGACGGGCAGCTTGTCGAGGGTGAGCCCATGTTCGGCGAGCGCGGCGGCCACGCCGGCGAGCCGGTCGGCCACCGTAGTGAGGCCGGGGGTCCCGGCGGCGACGGCGATCCGCCGGTGCCCGAGTTCCAACAGGTGCGCGCCGATCGCGCGGCCGCCGGCCTCGTTGTCGGGCAGGACGGCGTCGACGCCCAGGGTGTGCCGGCCGATGACGGCGACCCGTCCGCCCGCGCGCTGGAACGCGGCGAGTTCGGTGCGCGCCTCGGTCTCCACGCGCTGGTCGTCGTAGCCGGAGCCGGCGATCAGGATGATCCCGACGCGCTGGGCGATGAGGTGGCGCAGTTGGCGCAGTTCGTGGTCCGGGTCGCGGCCGGAGTGGGCGATCTGGACCAGCAACCCCTCCTCGGCGGCGAGCTCGATCACCCCACTGGCGATCTCGGAGAAGTAGGGGTCGTCGATCTGGTGGACGATCAGGCCGACGGTGGAGCTGGCCCCGCCGGCGAGGGTGCGCGCGTACGGGTTGGCGACGTAGCCGAGCTCGCGGGCGACCTGCCGGACGCGGTCGGCCACCTCCTCGCTGACGCCCTCCCGGCCGGCCAAGGCGCGCGAGGCGGTGGCCAGCGAGACGCCGGCGCGTTCCGCCACGTCGACGAGGCGCAGCCGGGGACCGGGTCGGGGCATCCTGGACTCCTCGGGGACATTGATCCGCGCCGCACTCTTGCTTGTGGCGCAAGGCACAGCATAGGCTACGTAAGCGCTTTCGTAAGCGCTTACGTAGCGCGGGCACCACCGCTGCTCGACCGCCGTACGGCGAGCCTCACCTCGGCCGCGCGGCAGGGCCGGGGCGATCATCAGTCCTGTTCAGACGTATCCTCCGACGCCAGCTATCGAGCACGGCCCCGCGCCTGGTCACGCAAGCGCTTTCGTCTGCGGCCACCACCGCGTACCGACGAATGGAGCACCGTCCCATGAGAAGAAGCAGACGGGCCGCTGTCGCGGCCGCCGCCCTACTGGGGCTGTCCCTGACAGCCGGGGCGAACCCGGCCCGCGCCGACCGGCCCGGGCCGCACGACGTCCACCCCGCACTGTGGTCGCACCTGGTCGCCTTCTACGACTTCGACCACCCGATGCCCGGCGACGCCGCGCTGGAGCGGGACCTGGGCCGCTCGGGCACCGAGATCGAGTTGGTCAACGGCGGCGCGGAGATGCGGGTGCCGGACCAGGCGTACAAGGGCAGCGGCAACGCGTTGCAGACCCGGCAGGTCAACCCGGAGGCCGCCGGCAACGACGACTGGAAGGCCGGGACCTGGTCGTCCAGCGGCGTGCGGACGCTGCGCGCGTTCAACGGTGCCGAGGGCGCGACCGTGATGGGCTGGTTCAAGCGGGAGATGGACGGTCCGGCGCTCAACTCCAACACCGCCAACCCGACCGACCGGTACAACGCCATCGGCCTGGCCGGTGTGCTGACCGGCGACTCCGACGGGCACGCCGTGCGGGCGCTGCTCGAACTCATCGACGTCAACGGCGAGCTGCGCCTGGTCGCCCTCGGCCGGCGCCTCGACGGCGGAGCCTCGCAGACCTTCGCCGCCAGCGAGGACTGGCGAAACCTGCTGCCGAAGGGGGAGTGGGTGCACCTGGCCGCCACCTTCGACTTCACCAACGGCACCATGGCGCTGTACCGCAACGGTGAGCCGGTCGAGGGCTTCTACACCACCGCCGGTGACCCCTGGAAGCTGTCCGGGCCCGGCCCGTACGTCACCAGCGCCACCGATCCGCGCGGTATCAAGATCGGCGGCAGCTTCCCGCAGAACACCCGCGAGAACAACCCCTGCGACTGCCGCATGGATGGCCTCATGTTCCTCGACAGCGTCATCCCGGCCGGCGACATCGCCAAGCAGTACCGCTACATGGCCCACTGACCACCCTCGGCACCGTCCCACCGAGAAGGAGGACCCGCGTGTTCATTCGTGCTGGCAGCACCGGCAGGCTCCGCAAAGTCGCGTTGACCGCCGGAGTCGCTGCCGCCACCCTCGTCCTGTCCACTCTGGTCGCCGCACCGGCGCGGGCCGCCGGGGCGGTCTACGACCCGATTCCCGAGACGCCGGACCAGTCCCGGCTGGGGCTGGTGCTGCAGGAGTACGCCAGCTTCCCGCAGTCGGACCCGAACCCGGCGCCGGTCGACGAGCGACTGGTACGCAAGGCCCGGATCAACACCATCAGCGAGCTGCCCGACGGTTCCGGCCGCCGGGCCGTGCCGGACCTCAACGGCAACCTGTACCTGGTCGAGGACGGCGTGCCGCACGTCTACCTGGACGTGGCGGCGGCCTTCGCGCCCCAGTTCTTCTCCGGCCGTGGCCTCGGCCAGGGCTTCGGGTACGTCGCTTTCCACCCGGACTTCGCGCGCAACGGCCGCTTCTACACCATCCACACCGAGCAGGCGTCGCTCGCCACCAGGACACCGGACTACGCTCAGCCGAACACCATCTACCAGGGCGTCATCACCGAGTGGACGGCCACCGACCCGGCCGCCGGCACCTTCACCGGCACCCACCGGGAGCTGCTGCGCATCGGCTTCGGCGGCCAGGTCCACGGCATCCAGGAGATCAACTTCAACCCGACCGCCAAGCCGCACGACCGCGACTACGGGATGCTCTACCTGGCCGTCGGCGATGGTGGGCAGGGCTACCGCAACGGCGACCCGCAGGACATGGGCCTGCCGCACGGCAAGCTGCTGCGCATCGACCCCCGGGGCACCGACTCGCCCAACGGCCGGTACGGGATCCCGGCCGACAACCCGTTCGTCGGGCAGGCTGGCGCGCTCGGCGAGGTCTACGCGGTGGGCTTCCGCGACCCGCACCGGTTCAGCTGGGACCGGGCCACCGGCCGGATGTTTCTGGGCCACATCGGCGAGCACGCCGTCGAGGCGATCTACGAGGTCCGGGCCGGGGACAACTTCGGCTGGAGCGAGCGTGAGGGCTCGTGGGTCTTCGACAAGGCGGCCACCAAGCCCTGCGACAAGCTTTACCCGCTGCCGGCCGATGATGCGAATTACGGCTACACGTACCCGGTGGCCGCATACGACCACGACCCGGCCCCGGGCTGGAACTGCACCTCGGACGTCGGTGTCGCGGTGGCCGGCGGGTTCGTCTACCGCGGCAAGGCGCTGCCGGCGCTGAAGGGCAAGTACGTCTTCGGTGACCTCGTCGACGGCCGTATCCTCTACACCGAGGCGAACGAGATGCGCCGCGATGCCGGCCTCGCACCGATCCACCGCCTCGCCCTGTACACCACCGCCGGCGACCTGGTGCGGATGCAGGACCTCTCCGGGCCCGGCGCGCCCGGCGACCCGAACCGGGTCGACCTGCGCTTCGGCACCGACGCGGCCGGCGAGCTCTACATCCTGGCCAAGGCCAATGCGAAGATCTGGAAGGTGGCCGGCACCAGAACGGTCGCGGAGGGCGACGTGGGCAAGAGCAAGGTGGTCCACACCGGCGGCGCGGCGAACTGGGCGCCGGTGACCCCGTCGAAGTGGCGGTTCGACGGCGACGAGGTGATCCTCGCCGAGGAGGGCGTGAGCCGTCCCGGCCCGCGCCGGCCGTTCGAGTACGCCATCCTGACCAAGGGCCCGGCCTGGTCGTCGGTGCAGATCGACGCCCGGGTACGCCTCGACACACCGGTCGAGGTCACCAACCGGGACGTGATCATCGTCTTCGGCTGGCAGTCGGACACGCAGTACTACTACGCGCACCTGTCCACCGACAACTCGATCTACCCGCACAACGGCATCTTCAAGGTCGACAACGCCGACCGGGAACGCATCGACCACCAGTGGAACGGCCGCTCCCGCGGCGCCAACCCGGCCATCACCGACGCCGACTGGCACAAGGTGCGGGTCGTGCACCTGCCCGCCACCGGCGAGATCGCCGTCTACGTCGACGGGCACCGGGATCCGCTGCTGACCGCGAAGGACACCACCTTCACCTCCGGCCGGGTGGGCTTCGGCTCGTTCGACAACATCGGCCGTACCCGTCTGTTCACGGCAACCGGTACGCCGGCGGCCTGACGGACACAGAGCGCGGGGCGGCGGCGCGGAGGTGCCGCCGCCCCACCGGGTCCGCGGGAAGCAGCCGCCACGACAGCCGCGCCCGGACCCAACCCCGTCAACTGGGCACAACGCCCTGGGGCCACCGGCCACTGCGGCGTGCCCGCAACAGTTTCACCGCCGGGAGGCCTCGTGAGCATCACCATCACCCGGAGGGGGCTGTGTTGGGGTGTGGCCTGCTGAGGTTCGGGTGAATCGGCGGGCGAGATGCGCGAAGGCCTCGGTGAGTTCGTCGGGGCCGACGACGTCGATGTCGGCGTCGTAGCGGGCGATCGCGGCGGCGAGGCTGGGCCAGGACCAGGAGCCGAGTGTGAGCCGGCAGCGGTCGGGGGTGATCTGCTCGACGAGGCCGTCGCGGGTGTAGAGGGCCACGGTGGCGGCCGGCAGGTCGAGGAGCACCGTGCCCTGGCACGGCCAGTTTCCCGAAGCGTCCTCGGAACCACGGAAGACGCCGGTGACGTACGCGGCAACGTCTCCGCCGGGCAGCAGATCATCGAGAAGTTCGGCCCCTCGCAGTGGGCGCCGGGCTTCGGGATGCTCACCGACCGCTTCGGCGTCACCTGGATCCTCGACGTCGCCGTTGCCTACGCCGGCTGACCCACCACCCCCGTCCGGTCCGGGGCTGCCGAGCCAGGCCGCCCCGGACCGCCCCCGTCCCGCGAAGCTACGGACCATCCTCGAGCACGGCGACGCCTCCGACGTGAGCAAGGCCGGTGCCGGCGGCTGCTGGTGCCGGAACCCGGCGCAGGCGCAACGATCCGGTATTCAGGCCCGACAGCCGACGGTCGACAACTGACCGGCGCCCAGCCGGCCGGCCAGTACGCCACCGGCCTCGACCAGCAGGCGCGCCGGGTCGTCCAGCGCCGCCTCGACCGACCCGGCGAGTTCCACCAGGGACACCGCCGCCGACACCGAACCGGGGACCGGCCCGCCGACCTGCCCGGCAGCCACCCCGACGCGGACGCCGGCAGACGCGGCCGCCAGCAGCAGCGACCCGACGACCTTGCCGGTCAACGAGGTCTCGTCGAATCGGCCCTCCCCGGTGAGGACCACGTCCGCGCCGGCGAGGGCGTCCGGCAGCCCGACGAGTTCGGCGATGGTCGTCGCACCCGGGATGATCCGCGCTCCCCAGAGCGCGGCCAGGCCGTACGCGGTACCGCCCGCCGCGCCGGCTCCCGGCTCGTCGGCGTTGCCGCCGGCCAGACCGGCGAGCCGGCGGAGCGCCGCGTCGAGCAGCGTCACGTCCGCCGGCGCCGCACCCTTCTGCGGTCCGTACACGGTGGCGGCGCCGGCCGGCCCGGTCAGCGGTGCGGCCACGTCGACCAGCAGTTGTACGCCGCCGGGCGGCGTGGGCAGCAGGCCGCTGCTGTCGACGCGGGCCAGGTCGGCCAGGGCGGCGCCGCCGAGCGGCAGGTCCCGGCCCAGGGCGTCGTGCAGCCGTACCCCGAGTGCGCGTAGCGCCCCGGTGCCGCCGTCGGTGGACGCGGAGCCGCCGAGGCCGATGACGAGGCGGGTGGCACCGGCGTCGAGGGCGGCCCGGGCGACCGCGCCGAGCCCGTACGTGTGCGTGCCGAGCGGGTCCGGGGCGGCCAGCAGCGGCAGGCCGCTGGACTGGGCGAGTTCCAGCACGGCCGTGGCGTCGGGCAGCAGCAGCCAGGCGGCGTCGACCGGCCGGCCGTCGGGGCCGGGCACGGTCACTGTGCGGCGCACGGCGTCGGGCAGCGCGGCGGCGAAGGCGTCGACCGTGCCTTCGCCGCCGTCGGCCATGGGCAGCAGTCGTACGTCGTCACCGGGCCGGCGGGCGAGCCAGCCGCGGGCCAAGGCGCCGGCGGCATCGTCGGCGGCGATGCTGCCCTTGAACGAGTCCGGTGCGACGACGACGCGCATCAGTCCGCCAGGACCAGCCGCAGGTAGCGGTCCTTCATGGTGGCGAGGACCTGGTCGGGGTCGCTGGCCCACACCTCGGCGTTGAAGATCTCCACCTCGGTGTCGCCGGTGTAGCCGGCCTCTTCGACGGCCCGCCGGAACGGTGGGAAGTCGATGTGGCCGTCGCCCATCATGCCCCGGCCGAGCAGCACGTCGGCCGGTAGCGGGGTGAGGAAGTCGCACACCTGGAAGCTGGCGATCCGGTCCCCGGCGCGGGCGATCTGCCGCCACACGTCCGGGTCCCACCAGATGTGGAACGTGTCGACCACGACGCCCACCTGCTCGACCGGGAACCGTTCGGCGAGGTCGATCGCCTGCCCGAGGGTGGACAGCACGGCCCGGTCGGCGCAGTACATCGGGTGCAGCGGCTCCAGCGCCAGCCGGACGCCGCGTTCGCCCGCGTACGGGGCCAGTTCGGCGAGCGCGTCGGCGACCCGCTGTCGGGCGCCGCGCAGGTCGCGGGAGCCGGGCGGCAGGCCGCCGACGACCATGACCAGGCAGTCCGTACCCAGTCCGGCCGCCTCGTCGATCGCGCGCCGGTTGTCCGCCAGCGCGGCCCGGCCAGCCTCGCCGTCGGCGGTGAGGAAGCCGCCGCGGCACAGCGACGACACCCGCAGCCCGGCGTCGGCGACGAGCTTCGCGGCAGCCCGTACCCCGATCTCGGCCACCGGCTCGCGCCACAGGCCGATGGCCGGGATGCCGGCGCGCACGCAGCCGGCGACGGCCTCGCGGACCGACCACGTTTCGGTGGTGCGCTGGTTGAGCGACAGCCGCGCCAGGCGCGGGTCGGCGGCGTTCACGCCGGGGCTCCACTTCGCCGCGCGGCGACACGGCCTGCCCCGCCGCTGGTCCGCCGGCTCACGCGGCCACCCCCGCGACGGAGAGGTACCGGCGCATCCGCTCCACCGCCAGGTCGGGGTCGAGCAGCAGGCCGGCGGTGTCGGCCAGGCGGAAGGCCCGCACCAGGTGCGGCACGCCGCGCCCGCTGTGCAGCCCGCCGACCATGGTGAAACCGGGCTGGAAGCCGTTGAGCCAGGACAGGAACGCGATGCCGGTCTTGTAGTACCGCGTCGGCGGGGCGAAGACGTGTCGGGACAGCGGCACGGTGGGGTCCAGGATCTCCCGGAAGCCCACCGGGTCGCCGGCGTCGAGGCGGTGCAGCGCCGCCGACGCGGCGGGCGCGATGGCCGCGAACGCGCCGAGCAGGGCGTGGCTGAACCGCTGGCCGTCGCCGGCGATCAGCTCCGGGTAGTGGTAGTCGTCGCCGGTGTAGACCTTGACGGTGGTCGGCAGCAGCTCACGCAGCCGGACCTCCCGCTCGGCGTCCAGCAGCGACACCTTCACCCCGTCGATCACGTCGGCGTGGGTGTGGACCAGCGCCACGAACGTCTTGGTCGCCTCGTCGAGGTCGGTCGACCCCCAGTAGCCGGCCAGGGCCGGATCGAACATGTCGCCGAGCCAGTGCAGCACGACCGGCGTGCTCGTCCCGCACAGCACCTGCTCGTAGACGCGTAGGTAGTCGTCCGGCCCGGTCGCGAGGGCGGCGAGTTGCCGGCTGGCCATCACCACCGCGGTCGCTCCGCACGCCTGTACGAAGGCGACCTGCTCGGCGTACGCGGCGACGATCTCGTCGAGGGTATCGGGCACGCCGGTGAGCTGGTCGGTGGCCGCCCCGGCGACGATGCGCCCGCCGCAGGCGGCGGCCTCGGCTGCGCTGCGCCGGATCAGTTCCCGGGTGGCGGCCCAGTCCAGCCCCATCCCGCGCTGGGCAGTGTCCATCGCCTCGGCGACGCCGAGCCCCCACGACCACAGGTTGCGCCGTACGCCGAGGGTGGCGTCCCAGTCGAGCCGGGCGGCCTGGCCGGGCGCGTTGTCGGCGTACGGGTCGGCGACCACGTGCGCCGCGGCGTACGCGATCCGGCTGGCCGGCGGCGCGGCCGGGCGCTGCCAGCCGGCCGGCTCCCGCAGCGTCAGCACCTCCGTCCCCCCGTCCGGGTTGGGCAGGGTGATCCGGGCGGTCACAGGTTGATCTCCTCGATCTCGACCCGGCGTCCCTCCCGGGCCGAGCGCAGCCCGGCCTCGGCGAGCTGTACGCCGCGGGCGCCGGCCAGGAAGTCCCACGGGAACGGCTCGTTGTCGACGACGTGGCGCAGGAACGCCTCCCACTGGACCTTGAAGCCGTTGTCGAAGTCCTCGTTGTCGGGGACGCTCTGCCACTGGCCGCGGAAGTTCTCGGTGGCCGGCAGGTCCGGGTTCCACACCGGCATCGGGGTGGCGCCCCGGTGCTGGATGCGGCATTCGCGCAGGCCGGCCACGGCGCTGCCGTGGGTGCCGTCAACCTGGAACTCGACCAGCTCGTCCCGGTGCACCCGCACGGCCCAGGAGGAGTTGATCTGCGCGGTGATGCCGCCGGCCAGCTCGAAGATGCCGTACGCGGCGTCGTCGGCGGTGGCCCGGTAGGTCTGGCCGGTCTCGTCGACGCGCTCGGGGATGTGGGTGGCGATGTGCGCGGTGACGGCGGTCACCGGGGCGAAGATCTGTTCCAGCACGTAGTGCCAGTGCGGGAACATGTCCACGACGATGCCGCCGCCGTCCTCGGCGCGGTAGTTCCAGCTCGGCCGCTGGGCCTTCTGCCAGTCGCCCTCGAACACCCAGTAGCCGAACTCGCCCCGTACGGACAGGATCCGGCCGAAGAAGCCGCCGTCGACCAGCCGCTTGAGCTTGCGCAGGCCGGGCAGGAACAGCTTGTCCTGCACCACGCCGTTCTTGATACCCCGGGCGGCGGCGAGCCGGGCCAGTTCCAGGGAGCCGGTCAACCCTTCGGCGAGCGGCTTCTCGGTGTAGACATGCCGGCCCGCCTCGATCGCTGCTCGGATGGCCTTCTCCCGCTGCGCGGTCACCTGCGCGTCGAAGTAGATCTGGTGGGAGTCGTCGGCGAGCGCGGCGTCCAGGTCCGTCGTGTACGACGTCAGCCCGTGCCGGGCGGCGATCTCGGCGAGCTTGGCCTCGTTGCGGCCCACCAGGGTCAGCTCCGGCCAGATGCGGCTGCCGTCCCGGGCGGGCAGGCCGCCCTGCTCGCGGATGGCGAGCAGGGACCGGACGAGATGCTGGCGATATCCCATCCGTCCGGTCACGCCGTTGAGGATGATCCCGATAGACGTGCGCTCCACAGTGTTTCCTTCCCAGGTCCGGTGGTTATTCGGCGGTCGTCGTCGCACCCAGGAGGTCCCGGATGCGTCCCGTGGCGCGGGCGAAGGCGGGCTCCGACATCGTCTGGCCGTAGTCACGCTCGACAGGGAGGTCGACGTCGATGACCTCGGCGACGGTGCCGGGTCGGGGGGTCATGACGATCACCCGGTTGGCCAGGTAGACGGCCTCGGCGATGGAGTGGGTGACCAGCAGGACGGTGGTGCCGGTCTCCCGCCAGATGCGCCGCAGCTCGACGTTCATCTGTTCGCGGGTGAGGGCGTCGAGGGCCCCGAACGGCTCGTCCATGAGCAGGACCGGGGGGCGGTGCAGCAGCGCGCGGCACAGGGCCACCCGCTGCTGCATCCCGCCGGACAGTTCGTTCGGGTACGCGTCCTCGAAGCCGGTCAGGCCGGTCATCGCGATCAGCTCGTCGACCCGCTGGCGGGCCTCGGCCCGGGGCATACGCCGCATCTCGGCCTGGAGCATGATGTTGCGCCGGGCGGTGCGCCACTCCAGCAGCGCGGCGCGTTGGAAGACGTACCCGATGTCGCGCCGCGGCCCCCGCACGTCCTCGCCGTGCAGGCGGACCTGACCGGACGACGGCCGCAGCAGGCCGGACACCAGCTTGAGCAGCGTGGACTTGCCGCAGCCGGAGGCGCCGACGATCGAGACGAACTCGCCCGGTTCGATCCGCAGCGAGACCTCGCGCAGCGCGGTGACGTCCTTCTTCTTGGTACGGAAGCGGACCGCGACCTGGTCGATCTCGACCGCGGCGCCGGTGGCTGTGGCGTCCGTGGGTCGCTGCGTGGTGGTGTTGCCGACCGTCATCGGGTTCATCCCTTCGGGGAGAAGCTCGCGTCCCAGTAGGTCGCCGGGGACTCGGCCTTGCTGATCACACCGGCCTCGGCAAAGACGTTGATCGTCTTCGTCCAGTCGGACTCGTCGTTGACGCCGGGGGCCCGACCCTTGGTGGCGTCGGTGTGCAGCAGCTGCAGCGTGGCGTTGAACTGTTCGGTGAGCACCTTCTCCGACGGCAACTGCTGGGAGGCGCCCTGCATGGCCTCGACCGCGCCGGTCGGGTTGCCCTCGGCGGTCGCCCACGCCTCGCTGCTGGCGGCGACCATCCGCTTGACCAGGTCCTGCTTGTTCTTGACGGTGTCGGTCGAGGCGATCAGGCCGTTGCTGAAGAAGGTCAGGCCATGGTCGGCGAACTTGAGGTAGGAGACCGGTTTGCCGGCCTTCTCCTGCATGGTCGGTCCCTGGTCGGTGGCGAAGCCGAGCAGTGCGTCGGTCTTGCCCGACATGACGGCGGCCATCTTCCCGGCCGGGTCGGTGTTCTGCAGGGTCACGTCACCGTCGCTGAGGCCGTTGGCCTTGAGGAAGGCCGGGAAGGTCTTGCTCAGCGCGTCGCCGGCGGTGGAGGCGATGGTCTTGCCCTTGAGGTCGGCGGGGGTGTTGATGTTCTTGTCGCTGAAGAACTGCACCGACGACGGGGTGGTCTGGAGGAAGACTCCGACGCTCTTGACGTCCATGCCCTGGCCGACGGCGGAGAGCAGGGCAGGGGTGTCGGCCCAGCCGAAGTCGGTCTGCCCGGCCGCGGTGGCCTGGATGGTCTTCTGCGAGCCCTGCCCGGCCTGGATGGTCAGGTCGATGCCGTGCTTGGCGAAGATGCCCTTCGTCTTGCCGAAGTAGAACGGTGCGTGCTCGCCGTACGGGTACCAGTTGAGGGTCAGGGTGACCTTGTCCTGGCCCTGGGCGTTCTTGCTCTGCTCGTCGGAGGACGAGCCGCAGGCGGCGGTGGTGGCCAGGATGAGGGCCGGCACGAGCGCGGCGGCGATGCTGCGCAACTTCATGGGACAGGTCTCCTATTCAGAGCGACGTCGTAGCGGCGTCGGTACGGCGGCTGGCGTGCCATGGGAGGACGAAATGCTCGAGCACTTCCACGGCCACGAACAGGACGACGCCGAGCAGCGACATGATGAGCAGCCCGGCGAAGAGCGTCGGGGTGTCGAGGTTGCCGTTGGCCTGCAGGATCACGTAGCCGAGGCCCTCGTTGGCGCCGACGAACTCGCCCACCACGGCGCCGGTGACGGCCATCGTGGCGGCGACCTTGAGGCCGGCGAACAGGTGCGGCAGGGCGGCCGGGAAGCGGATCTTCGTGAAGGTCTGTCCCGGGCCCGCCCCCATGGTCGCCGACAGTTGCAGCATCTCCGGGTCGATCGACTTGAGGCCGGTGACCGTGGAGATGACGATCGGGAAGAAGGCCATCAGCACCGCGACGACGACCTTCGGGGAGAGCCCGAAGCCGAGCCACACGATGAACAGCGGCGCGATGGCGATCTTGGGGATCACCTGGGCGAACAGCAGCAGCGGGTAGAGGCTCTTCTCGACCGTCGGCGAGTAGACCATGACGACTGCCGAGACCACGCCGACCACGATCGCGATGGCGAAGCCCAGCACCGTCTCGTACGTGGTGATCCAGGTGTGGTGGGCGAAGTAGCTGGTCTGGTTGAGGACGACGTCCAGCGTGGCGCCCGGCGAGGGGACGAGGTAGGGCTTGACCAGCTCGGCCGCGGTTACCGCCCACCAGACGACGAAGATCGCCGCGAGGACCGCGGCGGGGCGCCAGGTGCCCTGGACGAGGCGGAGCAGGCCGGCGCCGGCCGGGTCCTGGCGACGGGCGGCCGGCGCGGGGGTGCGGGCCGGCGCGGCCGGCTCCGGTTGCTCGATGGTGCTCTGCGCGGCCATGGCCCTCCGTTCTTTGTGGCTGGCCGGCGGTTCCGGGATCCCAGCCGTTGGGTAGGCGCGTGCCGTCGGTCAGGGCCGAACCGGCCTGCGGGACGGTCCGGCGGAGCGGCCTGAATGCGCTTTCAGTAAGCGCTTTCAGGGTGCTACGGTAACCACGCCGAAATCTTCCGGTCAAGAAGTTCCGCAGGGGGAAAGTCCATGCAGCCACGGACCCACGTGACGCTGGAAGACGTGGCCAGAGCCGCCGACGTCTCACTCGCCACGGCCTCCCGGGCACTCAACGGCATGCGGGTGACCCCGCAGCTGCGGGACCGGGTGCTCGCGGCTGCGGAGCAGCTGGCGTACACGCCGAACGCGCACGCCCGCGCCCTGGCCGGGGCGTCGCACCGCACCGTCGGCGTCATCTGCCACGACGTCAGCGACCCGTACTTCGCCGCCGTTGCCGGCGGCGTCATGCGGGTCGCCGGGGACAAGGACCTGCTGGTGATGCTGGCCAGCACGTTCCGCGACCCGGAGCGGGAGATTGCGTACGTGTCGATGCTGCGCGCCGAGCGGGCGCCTGCCATCCTGCTCATCGGTTCCGGGTTCGAGGACCCGCACTGGGAGCGTGCCCTGGACGCCGAGCTGAGGCCCTACCTCGACGGCGGCGGCCGGGTCGCGGTGGTCAGCCGGCACCGCAGCCTCAAGGTCGACAGCGTGCTGCCGGAGAACCGGGCCGGGGCGGCCGCGATGGCCCGCGCCCTGCTCGACCTGGGACATCGCCGGTTCGCGGTGCTGGCCGGGCCACCGGCGCTGACCACCGTCGCCGACCGGCTGGGCGGCTTCCGCGACGAGCTGAAGAAGGCCGGTGTGGCGCTGGCCCCGGCCGACATCGTGGAGGGCGCGTTCACCCGCGACGGCGGCTACGGCGCGATGACCGAACTGCTGGCCCGGGGGATGACCGCCACCTGCGTGTTCGCGCTGACCGACGTGATGGCCATCGGCGCCTGCGCGGCGCTGCGCGACCACGGGCTCTCCGTGCCGGGAGACGTCTCCGTCGCCGGCTTCGACGACATTCCGATCGTTCGCGACCTCACCCCGCCACTGACCACCGTGGCGCTGCCGTTGCAGCAGCTCGGGGAGAAGGCGATGGAGCTGGCGCTCACCGACAACACCGGACGGCGTCGCCGGATCCTGCGGATGGGCGGCGAGGTGGTCGTCCGGGCCAGCACCGCCAAGCTGGCCTGATCGAGACAAGCAGGAAAGGCGTTCACCGTGACCGTTGCCGCCACCGCCCTGGCCGGGCTGACCATCGACTCGGTACGGACGTACGCCGTCGCGCTGCCCACCATGCGCTCGTTCGGGGTGTCCGGCGGGTCGGTCGCCGTCGCCGGGCGGCCCAGCATCCGCGTCCTGGTCAAGGTCACCGCCGACGGGCTGACCGGCTGGGGCGAGGCCACCCCGATCCCGGCCTGGACCTACGAGACCGCGGAGTCGATCGTCACCACCATCGACCGTTATCTCACCCCGGCGATCCTCGGCCGCCCCGCCTGGGATCTCGACGGGGTGACCGAAGCCTTCGACCGGACGATCAACCGGGGCCTCACCATCGGCGCCCCGCTGGCCAAGTGCGCCGTCGACGTCGCCCTGCACGACCTGCTCGGGCGGGCGCTGGGCGTGCCCGTCGGGGTGCTGTGGGGGCAGCGCCGCCGGGAGACGATCGAGCTGGGTTGGATCGTGTCCGGGCAGACCGCCGCCGAGGTGGCCGACGCGGTGGCCGAGGGGCAGGCCCTCGGCTACCGGGCGTTCAAGGTGAAGGTCGGCCTGCACCGCGAGGCCGAGGACGCCGCCGTCGTGCGGGCGGTCCGCGAGGCCGCGCCCGACGCCGCGCTCTGGGTCGACGCCAACCAGGCGTACACCGTCGACGCGGCGCTGCGGATGGCCCGCCGGCTGGCCGACCTCGACGTCACCGCGTTCGAACAGCCGCTGCCGGCCAACGACCTGGCCGGGCTGCGCCGCCTGCGGGAGTCCTCGCCGGTGCCGGTCGCGCTCGACGAGAGCCTGCGCCACCCCAGCGACCTGGCCACCTTCGTCAAGCTCGACGCGGTGGACGTGGCCATCGCCAAGGTGCAGCGCAGCGGCGGATTGACGCTGTCGCGGCGGCTGTGCGCGCTCGCCGAGGATACCGGCGTGCGGCTGATGGGCTCCGGCCTCACCGACTCCGACCTGGGCCTGGCCGCCTCGCTGCACCTGTTCGCCGCGTATGGCATCGACACGCCCGTGGACCTCAACGGGCGGCAGTTCCTGGAATCGTCGTACGCCACCGGGGCGACCGTGGAGATCCGCGACGGCGTCGCCGGGGTGCCGGCCGGCCCGGGGCTGGGTGTGGAGGTCGACGAATCGGTGGTGCGTGACCTCGCCGTCGACGTGCTGGCCCGCTAGCCGCGGGCGGCGCCCAGACCGAGCAGCACCGCCAGGCCGAGGGCGCTGCGCGGGGCGTACGGCACCCGCCACAGCCCGCCGTGCGCCGCCCCGAACGCCTCGTCGCGCCACGGGTGATCCTGGGCCGGGCCGCCCCCGGTGCGCAGGTCATGTACGAGCAGCGCGGCCATCAACGTGTTGCTGGTCGCCGGCTCGAACACCTCGATGCCGAACCGGTGCGCGCCCGCGTACGCGGCGGCCAGCGCCCGGTTGCGCAGCACCGAGCGGGTCCGCGTCGGCGGGGCGACCTTGAACGACACAGTCGCGCCGGCGTCGCGCGCCACTGTCGCCCGCCAGCGTTGCAACCGCTTGGCCAGGGCGTAGTTCGGGCCCTGCTGCGGCACCAGGCTGTCGTTGACGCCCGGGTCGGCGCCGGGCGGGTAGTTGCGGTGCAGCAGCCGACCACCGGAGAGCACGCGCAGCGACCGGCGGGCGAGACCCCGGGCGGCGTACCCCCGGTCGGCGTGCACGACCGCCTCGCCGGGGACGGCGTACACGTCGGTGGGGGTGGCGAGAAAGGCCAGCGCCACGTCGTCGCGGCGCCGGCGCACGTGCCGGGTGAGCGCGTCGACGGCCATGGCGACCCGCACGTTGGTGGCGCCGTCGGCGTAGACGTAGTTGCCGAGCACCAGCCGGCCGTCCAGGCCGAGCAGCCACCCGGCAACCTGGGGCAGGCGGTGCAGCAGGTCCGCGCCGGCACCGTCGGCGAGGGCCTGGTCGTCGTCGCCGGTACCGGGGCGCACCGGCAGGTGCAGCCGGCCGCCGTACCGGTGGGCGGTGCGCAGCAGCCGCCGCCAGATGTCGGGCCGAGGCAGGTCGACCGCGACGACGTCGCCGCCCCAGCGCAGCACCGACGGCAGCGGGCCCATCTCGGCGCCGGCGCCGAGCACCACCACGCGCTGGTCGCGCAGGTCGAGCCAGTCCGGGTTGGCCATGACCGCGCGGACCGCCTCGGCGCAGGACGGCTCGATCACCCCGGCGGCAACCCAGGCGTCGAGCCGGCGGCGCAGCTCGTCGCCGCGCAGCCGCTGCCCGTGGTACGGCAGCGCCAGTTCCCGCTCGGGCTCCCCGGCTCCGGCCACGGTGGCGGTGTCCAGCGGCTGCCCGGCGTCGAGGGTGAAAGACTCGTCCAGCGGATGCTCCGCGCCGCCCTCGTCGAGCACCCGCATCCGGGCGTACAGCGCGGCGAGCCCGTCGCGGGCAACGGTGACCCCGGCATCGCGGGACAGCAGGCCCGCCTCGACGAGCCGGCGGAAGTGCCCCAGATAGCCGTGCCGCCAGTTGGTCTCCTGCTCGGCCGAGCGCGCGCCGACCGGGTCGACCGCGCGCAGGGCGTCGGCGACGACGGCCCGGCCGAGCGCCGTCGTGCTGCGCGTGCCGTCGGTCAGGGGGAACACCACCCCGGTCGGACCCGCCACCGGCCACCGCCTCCCTCGCACCGGCCGCGCGTCGGCCGCTGGTGCCACTGTGCCGCATGCGGTCGGCAGCGGCGCGGGTGGGCCGCCCGCCCGTGAAGCCAAGCGGCGCACTCGACCAGGTCACGTAATGCAAACGGGACGGTCACGACGTTCACGCTTGTGTATCGGCTCGGCTACGACGGGACCCGCCGCGCTCCCCGTCTGCGTCAATGACCGTGACGGATCCGACGTGCTGCGCCGGATCACCCACCCCAGCCTGCCCAGGAGGATCCGATGATCCACATGCGACGGTCGCTGCTGCTGGCGGCGCTCGCGATCACGATGACGGTCACCGCCTGCTCCGCCGGGGGCGTGCAGCGCGGCGACGCGGCCCACGGGCCGGTCCGCGACCACGACGGGACGCCGTGGTCGGGTGGGGACGAAACGGCGACGAGGGACGACCCACGCTCCACCTTCGGCGTCGACGTCGACACCGCGTCGTACGGCTACGCCCGCCGCCTCATCATGGACGGACGGCTGCCCGAGCCGACCGCGGTGCGGCCCGAGGAGTTCGTGAACTCCTTCCGGCAGGACTACGCCGAGCCCGCCGGCGACGGCTTCGCCATCCACGTCGACGGGGCCCGGCTCCCCACGACCCATGCGATGTCCGGGCAGGTCCGGTTGATGCGGGTCGGACTGCAGACCCGCGCGGAGAACCAGGAGAGCCGCCCCGACGCCGCCCTCACCTTCGTGGTCGACGTCTCCGGATCGATGGACGAGCCCGGCCGGCTCGACCTGGTGCAGGATGCGCTGCACACCCTCGTCGACCAGTTGCGCCCCACCGACTCCATCGCCATCGTCGCGTTCAGCAGCGAGGCCCGGGTGGTTCGGGAGATGACCCGCGTCTCCGACGCCGAGGCACTGCACGACGCCGTCGACTCGCTCCATACCCGGGACAGCACGAACCTCGAGGCCGGACTGGTGCTCGGCTACCGGGTGGCCCGCGACGGGTTCCGTCCCCGCGCGACCAACCGGGTCATCGTGCTCTCCGACGGGCTCGCCAACGTCGGCCGGACCGAAGCGGAACCGATCCTGCGCCGGGTACGCGACGAGGCAGCGAAGGAGATCGCCCTGCTCGGTGTCGGGGTCGGCAGCGAATACGGCGACACGCTGATGGAGCAGCTGGCCGACCAGGGTGACGGCTTCGTGGTGTACGTCAGCGAACGCGCCCAGGCCCGGAAGCTGTTCGTCGGGCAGTTGCCGGCGACGTTGAGCGTCCGGGCGTTGGACGCCAAGGTGCAGGTGAGCTTCGACCCGAGCGCGGTGCAGTCCTACCGTCTCATCGGGTACGACAACCGGGCGATCGATGACGAGGACTTCCGAAACGACCGGGTCGACGGCGGCGAGGTCGGTCCCGGACACAGCGTCACGGCGCTGTACGCGGTGCGGCTGGCCGACGAGGCGTCCCCCTCGGCCCGGGTCGCCCGGGTGCAGGTGCGCTGGACCGATCCGCACGACCGCAAGGCCGCCGAGACGTA
The DNA here is from genome assembly GCF_044765245.1 of Micromonospora sp. NPDC093277. Taxonomy (NCBI): domain Bacteria; kingdom Bacillati; phylum Actinomycetota; class Actinomycetes; order Micromonosporales; family Micromonosporaceae; genus Micromonospora; species Micromonospora sp. NPDC093277. Next base: position 72,677 of record NZ_JBIWJO010000006.1, on the reverse strand, counting down.
CGAGTCGGTGACCGCCACCGACCTGAACCGGGGCTTCGGCGCGGCGTCGCCACGGTTGCGGACCTGCTACGCGGCGGCCTACTTCGCCCAGGCGCTGCGGGGCGGTCCGTACGGCCAGGAGGTGCGCCTGGGTGACCTGGCGGAGATCGCGGACGAGGCGGCCACCGCCAGCGAGGACGCGGAGGTGCGGGACCTGGCGCGGGTGATCCGGCTCGCCGCGGAACTCGACTGATCTCCCGCACCGTGCGACAGCGCGGCCGTGCCCGCCAGGTTGGGCGGGCACGGCGCGCCGCGGTCAGTTCGCTTTCGCGGTGACGTACTCGCGGGGCCGGGTGCGCTCGGGGTCGACGCCGACCAACTCGGCGAAGCGTGGATCGACGGCGAGCAGCGGGCGCGGGCCGAACACCGCCATCGCCGTCAGCAGTTCCGCGGTGTCCCGCTCGCTCCACGCGGGCCGCCGTTCGGGCGCCAGCTCGGCGTGCGTACGGCGCCGGCGGCGCAGGAGCCGGCGCGCGGCCGCTCCGGTCTCCGGCACCTCGCACAGCCACCAGCCGCCGAGCGCGGTGGCCAGGCAGCACAGCAGCAGGCCCACCACGGAGGCCGGGCCGCCGGCCGTACGGTGCTCGACCGCGCTGTCCACCAGCCGGGTCACCCCGACCACGGCGACCGCGAACAGCGGCAGCGTGCCGAACGCGATGCGCCGCCGCTGCGCCGGGGTGAGCAGCCAGCCGTCCCGGACCAGCCGGCCCACCAGCCGGCGCAGCGCGCGGCCCACACCGGGGTCGGCGAGCGCGGCGGCCCAGGTCTGCGGCCGGCGCAGCGCGGCGTGCAGGGCGCGCACCAGCGGGGCGGACCCGGATGGCGGCGGGCCGTCCACCGACAGGGTCGCCAGCTCGCCGAGGTGCACCACCCCGGCCCGGCGCAGCGTCGCCACGCCCACCTGGCAGGCCAGCCCCGCCCGGTCGGTCAGGTACGCCAGTTCGACGGTCGACAGCGGCTCGCCCCGGGTCCGCCACCCCACCAGCGCCCGTACGGGCAGCGCGATCGCGAGGGCCCCGGCCACCCCGGCGAGGTAGTCGAGAAGGAAGACCGGACCGCTGACACCCCACAGCATGCCGACAAGTATTCACGGCCGGCGACCGTGGTCAGCCGGCGTGGCGTACCTCGGTGTCCCAGATCTCCGACCACGGCCGCCGCAGCCCGCGGCAGACGTAGACCGGCAGACCGTTCTCGTCGTTGGCGACGTCGACCCGCTGGTCGATCCGGCCGGCCTCGGTGACCTCGGTGAACCACCCCCGAAGCTGGTCGGGGCGGGCCCAGCCGACGGCGATCACCACGTCGGCGTCCTCCGACGGGCGGCCGAATCCGGCCATGCTGTTGTGCCCCGAGTACGCCCGCGGCAGCCCCCGCTGCGGCCCGTACCGGGCCACCGCGCCCGCCTCGCCGTAGTTGCTGGTCAGGATCACCGCGCGCGACCGCTGATCCGGTGGCAGGCCCCGGTGGACGGCGGCGAGCGAGTCGGCGAACGCCGGCCAGCCGATGGTCTCGCCGGCGTCGTAGTTCGCGTCGACCACGAACCCGGGCAGCCGGTCGGCCGGCAGGGTGGGCAGCAGCAGGATCGCGCTGCCGGCCAACGCCACGGCGGCGCCGGCGGCGACCAGCGCACGCCGGGCCCACCCCCCGCTCCGGCCCGCCCAGTCGGCGGTGACCACCGCGCCGGCGGCGGTGACCACCAGCAGCAGCGGCGCGTCGTAGTAGCCCTTGCCGCCGGCGAGCAGCACGATCGCGAACACCACCGGCCAGGCCCAACCGATCGCCCGGTACGACCGCCAGGCCGACCGGCGCAGCAGCGCCACCAGCCCGGCGACCCAGATCGGCACCGCGCACGGGCTGATGATGACCAGTTGCAGCACGACCGCGTCGAGGCGGCCGCTGTAGGAGCTGTCGCCGCCGGAGATCGACGACGCCACGGAGAGCTGGGGGAAACCGTGCGCCGCCTGCCACACCAGATACGGCGCGGCGAGCACGACGACGATGCCGGCGGCGGCGTACAGCCACCGGTCGCGCAGCAGCCGGCGCGGCCCGGCGATCGCCACCCCGGCCAGCAGACCCACGGCGAGCAGGGCGGGCAGCAGCTTGTTGAGCATGCCGAAGCCGAGCGCCACACCGATGCCGAGGAGCCACCGGCTGTCACCGGTGCGCAGCATCCGCACCGCGCACCACCCCGCGGCGAGCCAGACCAGCAGGTCGACGGTGGTGGTGCTGAGCAGGTGACCGGGGGCGAGCACGATGCCCGCGACGGCGCCGAGGAACGCGGCCAGCAGCTGCGCGCCGCGGCCGCCGCCGAGCTCCCGGGCGATCGCCGCGACCAGCACCACCGCCGCGCCGGCGATCAACGCCGACGGGGTACGCAGCACCACCAGGTTGCCGGGCGCGATCGTGTCCATCAGCCGGGCCAGGGCCGGCACGAGGGGCCCCTGGTCGGCGTATCCCCAGTCGAGGTGCCGGCCGCAGAGCAGGAAGTACAGTTCGTCGCGGTGGTAGCCGTACCGGCCGGCGAACAGCAGCAGCACGGCGGTGACGGCCGCGCCGACCAGCCACGGCCCGGCGGTACGCGGACCGGGCGCCGGGGGGAGCGCGTTCGCCGGGGGCGCCTCGGTCGTGGAACGGTCGAGTTCGCTGACAGGTTCGGCCACCTGCCCATCTTCGTCGCCGCCCGCCACCCGTGGGTGCCCGCGACAGCTCCCACCTGGTCACGGTTGGGCAAAAAACAGGATCGCGGGCGGTCGCACGGGCCGGATAGCGTGCCGGGAATGCGGATCCGCGAGTTCACCGAGTCCGACTGGGCGCAGGTCTGGCCGATCGTCGAGGACGTCATCACCACCGGGGAGACGTTCCCGTACGACCCGGCATGGCCCGCCGAGGTCGCGTACGACGTGTGGGTGGAACGACCGCCCGGGCGCACCGTGGTCGCCGTCGAGGACGGCCGGATCCTCGGCACCGCCAAGATGGGCACCAACCGGCCCGGCCCCGGCTCGCACGTGGCGACCGCCAGCTTCATGGTCGCCGCCGCCACCCGGGGCCGCGGCGTCGGCCGGGCCCTGACCGAGTACGCCCTGGACTGGGCCCGCCACCGGGGTTACGCGGCGATGCAGTTCAACGCCGTGGTGGAGACGAACGAGGCGGCCGTCGAGCTGTACCGGCGGCTCGGGTTCGCGGTGATCGGCACCGTGCCGGCGGCGTTCGCGCACCCTCGGCTGGGCCGGGTGGGGCTGCACGTCATGCACCGCCCCCTGTGAGCGGCGGCGGTGCGCGACCATGGACCGATGACCGCTGAGCCGATCGAGCTGGCCGCCGCCCTGGCGCGCTTTGACCAGCTGTGGAGCCCCCGAATCGTCACCACCGTCAACGACTACGACGTCCGGATCGCGAAGGTGGCCGGCGAACACGTCTGGCACACCCACGAGCACACCGACGAATTCTTCCTGGTGCTCGACGGAGAGCTGCGCATCGCCCTGCGCGACGGCGTGGACGCCGCCGAGCGCGAGGTGGTGCTGCCCCGCGGCGCGGTGTTCGTGGTGCCGCGTGGGGTGGAACACCGGCCGTTCGCGCCGCTGGGCGCGTCGATCCTGATGTTCGAACCGTCCGGCACGTCCACCGTGGGCGACCGGCACGACGAGGTGCCCGACCACGTGGACGCCACCACCGGCCACCGGCTCTGACCGCCTCCGGTCAGCGCCCCGCCGGCACCTGCTGCGTGGGTGCGGACGGGGCGTCGACCGGCCAACCCAGCCGGCGTACGCCGGGCACGGCGGCGGTGCCGGCGCAGGCGAGCAGCACCAGCACGCCGGCCACCGCGAGGGGTGCCGGCGCTCCCCACTGCCGGGCGGCGAGCGGGGCGAGGGCGTACCCGATCGGCATCGCGCCCAGCGACATCAGCCAGTCGTACGAGGTGACCCGGGCCAGCACCTCGGGCGGGAACTGACCCTGGACCACGGTTTCCCAGACGGGGTTGAGGAAGCCGAGGGCGATCAGCGCGAGGCAGTACGCGGCGATGCTCACGGGGGCCGGCGCGGCGACAGCGAGCAGCAGCAGCGGCACCGCGTACGTGGCCAGGGCCAGGTTGCCCAGCAGCACCGGCCGTCTGGGGCGTACCCGGGCGGCGAGCAGCGAGCCGGTCAGCAGTCCGAGCGCGCCGCCCTGCTGCAGCAGCACCCAGACGCCCTCGCCGCCGAGCCGGTCGACGGCGATCACCGGGCCGAGGGTGAGCAGCACCGCGGCGGCCCCGTTCCACACGCCGTGGGCGAGCAGGCTGCTCCAGTACCAGTCGCGGGCGCGGACCTCCCGCCAGCCGAGCGTCAGGTCGGCGCGGATCGACCGGTGCGGGACGGGCACGTGCCGTACCCGGATGACCGCCAGCAGCGCGGCGCTGACCGCGAACGAGGCGGCGTCCAGCACGAACGCCCAGCCCGGTCCGGCGGTCCAGATCAGCAGGCCGGCAAGGGCCGGCCCGGCGAGCCGGCTGGCATTGTTGGCGGCGCCCATCAGGGCGTTTGCGCGCTGCCGTCCGTCGGCGTCGACGGTGCCGGCCACCAGCGGGGACGCGGTGGGCATGGCGAAGGCCGAGGCGGCGCCGCCGACGGCGGAGGCCACCGCGAGGTGGGTCAGGGCGGGGGCGCCGCCGAGCAGTTCGACGCCGACGACCAGTTGGGCGGCGCAGCGCACCAGGTCGGTGCCGAGGGCGACGCGGCGGGCGTCGAACCGGTCGGCGACCACGCCGCCGAGGGGAAGCAGGAGCAGGCGGGGCACCATCGCGCAGCCGAGCACCACCGCCAGCGCGGTAGTGGATCCGGTGGCGCGGAGCACGGCCAGGGCCAGGGCGGTGGGTACCACGGCGTCGCCGACGGCCGAGGCCGTACGGCCGAGGAAGAGCAGCCGGAAGGAGTGGAGCCGGAGTGGATGGGTCACCTCCGGAGGATACTTAGACGTCGAATATTTCGACAATGAATATTTCGGTGACGGCGTACCGTGGTGGGGTGACCGACCGCGACCGCATCGACGAGCACGTGGCCCGCTGGCTGCCCGTCCTGCCCGACCTGGACCCCGACGTCGAGGGCGCGGTCACCCGGATGTCGTTCCTCAGCCGGCACCTGCGCGCGGTCAAGGACCGGGCCCTGGCGGACCTGGACCTCCAGGAGAAGGAGTACGGCACGCTGCACGCCCTCGCCGGCCGAGGCGGCCGGGCCGCGCCGTCGGAGCTCGCCGGCGACCTGCGCATGGCACCCGCCTCGATCACCGCCCGGGTGGACGCGCTGATCCGCCGCGGGTTCGTCCGGCGGATCCCGTCCGACGTGGACCGGCGGCGGGTCGACGTCGAGCTGACCGACACCGGCCGCGCCGCCTGGCGGCGCGCCCTCGCGGTGGTCGGCGACGAGGAGCACCGGGTGCTCGAAGCGCTGACCCCGGACGAGCGGCGGCTCCTGTCCGACCTGCTGCGCCGGGTCACGCTGGCCGCCGAGCACCCGCCGACCCGGCCCTGCCCCGGCGACAATGTCGGTGGCCAGGTCTAGGTTGACCCGAGACGGAAAACCCGCAGGCCGGGAGGGGCCATGACCACATTCGCCGAACGACCGCACACCGCCCTGCTCGTCATCGACGTGCAGAACGGCGTGGTGCGGCACGCGTTCGACCGGGACCGGATCGTCGCCAACATCGCCGCGCTTGTCGAGCAGGCGCGCGCGGCCGGCGTCGAGGTCGTCTGGGTCCAGCACAGCAGCGACAACCTGCCCCGGGGCGGCGACGACTGGCAGTACGTGCCCGAGCTGGTGCGCCGCGATCCGGAGCCACTGGTGCACAAGGCCTACCCCGACTCGTTCGAGGACACCGACCTGGAGGCGGTGCTCGCCGCGCGCGGCGTCGGCCGGCTCGTCGTGACCGGCGCGCAGACCGACGAGTGCATCCGCTCGACGCTGCACGGCGCGATCGTCCGCGGCTACGACGCGACGCTGGTCGGTGACGCCCACACCACGGAGGATCTGTCCTCGTACGGCGCGCCACCGCCGGAGCAGGTGATCGCGCACACCAACCTGTACTGGCGCTACCACACCGCTCCGGGTCGGAGCGCGGGCACGCTCGCCACCGCCGAGGTCGACTTCAGCGCGCCCGTACCCGTCTGAGCGGCATCGGGTCGACGATCCGGTCCTCGCCACCGACCACGGCGTCCACCGGCGTCCCTGGCCGGAAAAGCCGTTGACCGTCCGGCGAGGATCAGGCGGTGACGACCTGGACCACAAACCTCGCCCGGCCTGACGATCACGACGCGGCGGCCCTGCTGCGCGAGTACATGGCGGAGATGGTCCGTCGCTGGTACGGCCGCCCGGAACGGCCGAAGGAGGTGGCCAACGCGCTGGCCGAGATGCCCAGCGACGATCTGGCCCCGCCCACCGGGCTGCTCCTGCTGGCCCACCGCGACGGGCAGCTCGCCGGGTGTGCCGGCCTGCGCTGGTGTCCCGGCTGGGCGGAACTCGCCCGGGTCTACATCCGTCCCGCGCACCGCGGCGCCGGTGGCGGTGCCGCCCTGCTGGCCGCCGTCGAGGGGTGCGCCCGGTCGGCCGGCGCGGACCGGATCCGGCTGGACACCCGGGCCGACCTGGTCGAGGCCCGCGCCCTCTACGCCCGGCACGGCTACCGCGAGATCCCCGCCTACAGCGACGGCCCGTACGCCCAGCACTGGTTCGAGAAGCTGCTTCCGGCGCCAGCTGACGACACCGTCGCCGTACGTTAGTCAGGCGGTCGAGAAGTTGAGCCCACTGCTGGCGCGGGGTAGAGCCGGGCCAGGGCGTGTGCGGTGCCGGTGAGCCGCTCCCGCAGCTCCGCCGGCGCCAGCACCTCCACCTCCGCGCCGAGCTTGAGCAGCTCGGTGTGGGCGTGTTTCACCGACTCGATCGGCACGGTGGTCTCCAGCCAGCCGTGCTCGTCCGGCTCGCCGGCCGCTGCTCGGGCCGCCCGGCTCATCTCCGGTGGGAAGACGTACGCCGTGAACTCCAACGCGGCCACGGTCATCCGCACCCGGGCCTCGGCCCGGTAGACGTCCCGCTCGTACCGCTGCGTCCACTCCTGCCAGTAGCCGGCCAGGTCGAAGTCGGCCGGCCGGTCGTAGCGCTCGTCGCGTACCACCAGGTCGAGCACCGCGCCGACCCGGTAGGTGCGCAGTTGCTCGCCGCACCGGGCCACCAGGTACCAGCGGCCGGCCTTGAGCACCACGCCCAGCGGAACCACCACCCGGGTCACCTCGCGCGGGGTCCGCCACCGCCGGTAGCGCATCTCCACCAGCCGGTCCTCCCAGACCGCCCGGGCCAGCGCGGCCAGGTGCGGGGTGGGCTCGGGGTGGCGGAACCAGCCGGGCGCGTCCAGGTGGAACCGCTGCCGCATCCGGCCGCCCCGGTCGGCCAGCTCGTCCGGGAGCGCGGCCAGCAGCTTCAGCTCGGCGGCGGCCACCACCGGCCCGAGGCCCAGCTCGGCGGCCGGGCCGGGCATCCCGGCCAGGAACAACGCCTCGGCCTCCGGGGCGGTCAGCCCGGTCAACCGGGTCCGGTAGCCCTCCAGCAGCCGGTACCCGCCGGCCGGACCCCGTTCGGCGTACACCGGCACGCCGGCCGCGCCGAGCGACTCGACGTCCCGGTAGACGGTCCGGACGGAGACCTCCAGAGCCTCGGCGAGTTCCTGCGCGGTCATCCGCCCCCGCGTCTGCAGGAGCAGCAGCAGGGAAACCAGCCGGCTGGCGCGCACCCGCCGACCGTATCTCGGCCGGACACCGGTCGCGGCGGGCGGATCACCGGCGGCCGGCTGGCGGAGGAGACAATCTGATCTTCATGGGCGCGCCTCGTCGCGATCCGCCCCGCCGGCTGAGAGTCTTTCTCGCATGCTTCGTCCCGACGTTGTGCCCCGCGGGTCGGTCCGTCCCGCGTTGCGCGGCGGTCCGGCCGACTTCACCGAGGCGTGGCTGCGCAACCGGCGGCTGTCGGAGCACACCCGCGACGCGTACCGGCGGGACGTCGCCGGCTGGCTGAGCTGGTGCGCCGAGCGCGGCCTCGACCCGCTGCGGGCCACCTTCCTCGACGTCAACGCCTACGGCCGGGAACTGGAGGCCACGCTGGGCGCGCGCAGCGGCCGGCCGCTCACCCCGGCCACCGTCGCCCGCCGGCTGTCCGCCCTGTCCAGCTGGTACGACTTCCTGGTCAAACTGCGCGCGGTGGAGGCCAACCCGGTCGCCGCCGCGGACCGGCCCCGGGTCGACCGGGACCACTCGGCCACCATCGGCCTGACCCCGGAGGAGGTCGACGCGCTGCTCGCCGCCGCCGAGGCGGACACCGGACCGACCGCCGCCCGTAACCGGGCCACCGTCGCCCTCCTCGCCGACCTGGGGCTACGGGTCGGCGAGCTGATCTCGCTGGACCTGGCCGACCTGGGCGCGGAGCGGGGGCACCGCAGCGTCCGGTTCGTCGGCAAGGGCGGCAAGGTCCGCCGTCGGGCGCTCACTCCCGGCACCGCGTACGCCGTCGACGCGTACCTGGCGGTGCGGGCCGCCGCGCAGGGGGTGACCGTGCCCGAGTTGACCGGGCCGCTGCTGGTCACCGCCACCGGTGCCCGGCTGGACCGGCACTCGGTGTTCCGGCTGGTCCGCCGGCTCGCCCAGGCCGCCGGCATTCCCGCCTGGGCGAAGCTGTCCCCGCACTCGCTGCGGCACGCGTTCGCCACCGCCGCCCGGTCCGAGGGGGTGCCGCTGGAGGATGTGCAGGACGCCATGGGGCACGCCGATCCGCGTACCACCCGCCGCTACGACCGGGACCGGCATAATCTGGACCGCGATCCCGCGTACGTCATCTGGGCCGCCCGGGCCCGCCGCCGGGGATGATCCCGCTGCCGGTGCCGGGAGTCGGCGAGGTCAGCGCCGGCCGGTGTCCCGCTACCGGGCGTCGTAGTCACGCCGGGCCCGGTCGACCTGGTCGTGACCGCCTTCCGCTGACCGGGCGGCTCGCCGAGCGGTGGACCGCCCGGCGAGCCGGCCCGCGGTCAGTCCTGCGGGCGCGGGCAGATGCAGAACGGCTGGCCGATCGGATCGAGCAGCACCGTCCACCGCTCACCGCCCGGCTGGAACTGCGGCTTCGTCGCCCCGGCCGCCACGAGTTCCTTCTCGGCGACGGTCACGTCGTCGACGTGCACGTCCAGGTGGTAACGCTTGCCGGCGGCCTCGTCCGGCCAGGCCGGCGGCGTGTATCCGTCGACCAGGCCGAAGCCGATCGAGGTCCCGTCCTTGCTGATCATGGCGTATTCGGCCTGGCTGTGGGTGACGTCCCAGCCGAGGACACGGGAGTAGAACCGGGCGTGGGTGACCGGGTCGGAGCTGTCGAGGTTGACCATCGCGAGGTCGGCGTGCACTGTCATGCCGCCCATCCTGTCGACAGATCCTGACATCCTCTGGCAGGTACCCGGGCCGGTCTTCTCAGCAGAGCAGCTCCAGGTGCCGGTGGGCGTCGGCGGCGATGTCCTCGTGCCGCAGCCGGCGTCGCGCCCAGAGCCGGGCCGCCACCTCGGCCTGCTCGTCGCCCCACGCCGCCTGCTCCACCAGCAGCGCGGCGGTCAGTGCGTACGCCGTGCGCAGCGCCAACCCGCGGGCGCCGGCGACCACCTCCACGGCGGCCGGGTCGGCGGTGGCCTCGCCGAGACGGTCCCGCAGCTCGCCGGTGACCGTGGCGAGGGTGTCGGCCAGCGCGGGGGAGAGCGGTCGGGCCAGGTCGACGGCGGCGGCCAGCCGGTGCAGCAGCGGCGCGCCCGCGTCCTCCCGGGCGACCGCGCGCAGCACGTCCAGGGCGAGCACGTTGGTGGTGCCCTCCCAGATCGGCAGCACCTGCGCGTCGCGCAGCAGCCGTGGCACCCCGGTGTCCTCGACGTAGCCGGCGCCGCCGAACGCCTCCACGTATTCGCTGGCGGAGGCCACGGCCAGCCGGCCGGTGGCGAGCTTTGCCAGCGGCGCCACCGCCCGCAGCTCGGCGGCGGCCGCCGGATCTCCGCCGACCTCGACCCGCCCCAGCAGCGCGAACGCGTGCCCGGCGAGAACGAACGCGCCGGCCGCGTCGACCGCGAGGGTGCCGAGGGTGGCCCGGTGCAGCGGCGACTCGGCGAGCCGCCCCCCGGCGACCTGCCGGGCCTGCGCGTACGCGCGGGCGTAGGCCAGGCCGCGGCGCATGCCGGACGCGGCGGCGGAGGCGTTGTGCACCCGGGTCACCACCACCAGGGTCATCGCCCGGACCAGGCCGGGCACGGCCGGGTCACCGAGCGGCAGCGCGTACGCGTCGCGCAGCCCGATCTCGGCGGTGGGCAGCGCCCAGGTGCCCAGCTTGTCCTTGAGCCGGTGCACGGTCACCCCGGGTGCGGGGGCGTCGGCGGCGACGGTGGCGCCGGCCAGGGGCGAGTCGGCGGCGTAGCGGGGCACCAGGAACGGCGCGAGCACCCGGCTGCCCCGGCCGGCGCCGTCCGGGCGGGCCAGCGCGACCGCCATCGCCGAGTCGGCGGCGGAGCAGAACCACTTCTCGCCGGTCAGCCGCCACGACCCGTCGGCGGCGGGCCGGCCGATGGTGCTGGAGCGGGACAGGTCGGAGCCGCCCTGCGACTCGGTCATCCACTGCCCGCTGACGATCGCGGTGTCCGGGTCGGTGGCGGTCAGCCGGGGCAGCCAGGCGTCACGGACCGCGGCGTCGACCTCGGGGATGCTGAGCAGCGCGGCGGCGCCGTCGGCCATGGCGACCGGGCAGGAGAAGGTGGCCGACTCCGGCGCGTACAAATGCAGCAGGGCGTGCTGGACGACCCGGGCGGAGGCTCCCCAGGTGGCGCGGGCGGACTCCAGGTAGGGCAGCGCGACCACGGCGTGCCGGGCGGCGGCGGCCCGCTGGGCCTGCCAGCCGGCGGAGGTGTCGACGCGGTCGACGCGGGCGCCCCACGGGTCGTAGCGGACCAGGGCCGGCGGGTGGGCCTCGGCGTCGGCGTGCGCGGCCCGCAGCGGCCCGGTGACGTCGGCGGCCAGGTCGGCCAGGCGTCCCTTGGCGGCGGCGTGCCCGGCGGGGCCGAGGTGCCGCTCCAGCCAGGACCGCAGCAGCGGATCCCCGGTGTATGGGTCGTCGGGAGCGGACACCGACTGCACGTAACGGGTCATCAGCCTCTCCTTGAGGGTCTGCGCCGACGGTAGTCGATGTGATGGCGGCGGCGACAGGTCACAACTTCCTGCGCGCCGCCCACGCTGCTGCCTACGGTCTGAGTTGATGGGCAAGGAGCGGGAGTGGAACAGGCCGGCCCGGCGGGTCCGGCGGGGCCGCGCCGGGCTGCTGTTCGGCGGCCTCGGGTTCGGCCTGTGCGTGATCGGGGTGGCCGGTCTGGCGTTGTGGAACGTGCAGGTGCTGTGGCGGGCCAACGGCCCGGTGCGGGAGACCGCCGACAGCTTCCTCCACGAGGTCGCCGCCGGGGAGACCGACCGGGCGTACGACAAGCTGTGCCGGCAGGCGCGCAGCAAGTGGAGCGCGGTCGGCTTCGGCAGCTGGTTGCGTACCCCGCCGCAGGTGCGCGGCTACGAGATCACCGACGTGTCGGTGGCCACCCGGCGCGGCGTCCCGCAGGCCACGGTGAAGGCCCGGCTGACCCGCGACGGCGGGGCCAGCGAGGACCGGACCCTGTCGATCGTGCAGGAGGACGGCAAGTGGCGGATCTGCGGGGACCCGTTCTGAGGGATCAGCCGCGCGGGCCGAGGTCGCCGGAGCGGTAGTGCCGGCGGCAGAGCACCTGATAGCGCACGTCGGCGGAGTCCACGGTGTCGCCGATGACGACCTGTGCACCCTCGCGGACCACCCGCCCCTCGACGACCCGGGCGTTGAGCAGCCCCTCCCGGCCGCACCAGCAGAGCACCTCGACCTGGATGCGGGCCACCTCGTCGGCGAGCTCGAACAGCCGCTGCGCGGCGGGGAACAGGCAGGATCGGAAGTCGGTGGCCAGCCCGAACGCGTACACGTCGACGTCGTGGCCGTCGACCAGTTCGGCCATCTGCTCGACGTGGTCCAGGTTGTAGAAGGATGCCTCGTCGCAGATCAGGTAGTCGACGCGTCCCCCCTCGGCGGTCGCGTCGCGGACCAGGTCACGCAGGTCGAGATCGTCGGTGACCTCGATGGCGGAGTGGGCCAGGCCGATGCGGGTGGTGACCTGCGGGCCGAGCGAGCGGTCGATGCGGGTGGTGACCAGGCCACGACGGCCCTGCCGGGCGTGGTTGTAGTTCATCTGCAGGGCCATCGTGGACTTGCCGCAGTCCATCGGCCCCCAGAAGAACCGCAGCGCCGCGGCGTGCAACGGCCGTCCGTCGGCGCCGCGCGCGGCGGCGCAGCCGCCACCGGCACGGTCGTCGGCGGGGCCCGGAATGGGCCGGGCCAGGCAGGTCGGGGCGGCAGCGGCGTCGTCGGTCACGTCGGGGCAGCCTAGTCCATCGGCCGCCCTTGATCATGTCGGTGCACGCCGCCGCCCTACAGCACCCGGGGCGGCGTGTTGCCGGCGGCGACGATGGCCCGGCGCATCGGCACGGCCGCCAGCAGCGCGAACCCGACCACGAAGAAGATCAGCAGGGAGACCAGGCCCACCCGGTACGAGGCGGTGAGCTGGAACACCAGCCCGAAGGCCAGCGGCCCGAGCCAGCTGGTGCCCTTGTCGCTGATCTCGTAGAAGCCGTAGTATTCGCCCTCCTTGCCGGCGGGGATGAGCTGGCTGAACAGCGACCGGCTCAGCGCCTGGCTGCCGCCGAGCACCAGGCCGATGCAGCCGCCGAGGATCATGAACGGCAGCGGCGCCTCGGCGGGCAGCCGGAACGCGGCGATGATCACCCCTGTCCAGAGCACCAGCGACAGCAGCACGGTCTTCCAGGCGCCGATCCGCCGGGCGAGGGCACCGAGGGCGAGCGCCCCGCCGAAGGCGAGGAACTGCACCAGCAGGATCGTCACGATCAGGGTGCTCTGCTCCAGCCGCAGTTCCTCGGTGCCGTACTGGCTGGCCAGGGTGATGACGGTCTGGATGCCGTCGTTGAAGACCAGGAAGGCGAGCAGGAAGAACAGCGTCAACGGGTACGCCCGGATCTCCCGCAGGGTGCGGCCGAGCTGCCGGAACCCGTCGGTGAGCACGTTGCCGCCGCCGCGCAGCGCCTCCACGGTGGGGTGCTCACGCAGCCACCGCAGCGGCAGCAGGGTGAACGCCGCCCACCACACCCCGGCCGAGACGATCGACCAGCGGGCCAGGTCCAGGGTGCGCTGCGGGTTGCCTTCCTCGCCGAGCATGCTGACCGCGACCAGGTTCAGCGCGAGCAGCAGCCCACCGCCGAGGTAGCCGATGGCCCAGCCGCGGCTGGAGATGCCGTCGCGGTCGTCCGGGCCGCCGAGCTGCGGCAGGAACGAGTTGTAGACGACGATGGCCGCGCCGAAAGCGATGTTGGCGATCAGGAACAGCACCCCGCCGAGCAGGTAGCGCTCGCCGGTGACGAACGCGAACGCGATGGTCGCCCCGGCGCCGGTGAACGCGGCCGCGCCCAGCAGCCGCTTCTTGTGCATCGACCGGTCGGCGACCGCCCCGATCACCGGCAGCACGAAGACGGTCAGCAGGACCGACAGCGACACCAGGTACGGGTAGTAGGAGCCGGGGGAGACCCGGATGCCCAACGGGTGAACGTACCCGTCGCAGCTGTCGGCGCCCAACTCGCAGCCGGCGGCCAGCTTCGTGACGGTGGTGAGGAACGGACCGAGAAAGACCGTGATCACCGTCGTCTGGAAGGCGGAGTTCGCCCAGTCGTAGAAGTACCAGCCGGTGCGCTCGCGGCGGGTGCTGCCCGGGCTGGCGGGCTCGGCGACGGTGGGGGCGACCGTTTCGGCCATCGACTTCCTCTGGCTCAGGCGGCCCAGTGGCCGCGGCTGCGATAGACGTCGCGGAGCACACCGACGTGATCGGTCATGATGCCATCCACACCGAGATCAAGTAAGTGGTGCATCTCGGTGGGTTCGTCGATGGTCCAGACGTGCACCTGCAACCCGAGCCGGTGGCAGTAGGCGAGGAACCGCCGGTCGACCACCGGGATGCCCCCGTACGAGACGGGGACCTGGGCGGCGACCACGGACGGGGGCAGCCGCAGCGGCCGTCCGTGCAGGGAGGCCATCCGCAGCCGGGCCACCCCGCGCATGCCGAGGCTGGTGGCGATCTTCGGCCCGGCCAGGACACGCAGCCGGGTCAGCCGGGCGTCGCTGAACGAGGCGAGCAGCACCCGGTCGCCGGCGCCGGCCCGGGTGACCGTGTCGAGCACCGGTTGGACGCCGCCGTCGGCCTTCACGTCGATGTTGAACCGGACCTCCGGCCAGGCGGCGAGGACCTCGTCGAGGCGGGGGACGACGGCGGCGCCGCCGACGCGTACCGAGGCCAGGTCGGCCCAGCGCAGCTCGCCGATGCGCCCCCGCTCGCCGGTGACCCGGTGCAGGGTGGCGTCGTGGAAGATCACCGCCACGCCGTCGGCGGTGGCGTGCACGTCGGTCTCCACGTACCGGTAGCCGAGCGCGATGGCCCGGGCGAACGCGGCGGCGGTGTTCTCGTCGCCGTCGGCGGCGCCGCCACGGTGGGCGAAGGCCAACGGCGCGGGGGCGTCGAGGTAGCCGTAGCGGGGCTGCACGCCGGAAGTATGCCGGGCGCGGATGGCGTCCGGGTGACCGCCCGGCATCCGGCCAACCAACTTCCCTATCGTTCCCTATCGTGCGTAGGATAGGGAACGATGAGTGATGACCTGTATTCGGTCGAGCAGGTGGCCGACCTGCTCGGCCTGCACGTACGCACCGTGCGCGGCTACATCCGCGCCGGCCGGCTGCGCGCGGTGCGGATCGGCAAGCAGTACCGGATCGCCCGGGCCGACCTCGACGCGTTGACCGGCCGGCCGGAGCCGGCACCGCCCGCCGGCGCCCCGGCGCTGGAGGTGTCGAGCATCGTGCAGGTCGACGGCATCGACCGGGCCGGCGCCGACCGGCTCGCCACGCTCGTGCTCGCCGGCGTGAACACCGGCCACGATCCCGCGCGCCCGCTGCGCGTACAGACCGTCCACGACGAGGAGCGACACCGCATGAAGCTCGTGATCCTGGGTGACGCCGCCGCCACCGCCGACCTGCTGCACCTGGTCGACGCGGTGCTGCGCGGCGACAACGGCCTGCTCCGCGGGGAGGCCCGCGATGGCTGACGTGATCCAGGAGCGGGCCGGGGTGCAGGTGCTGGTCTGCGACCCGGCCGGGCCGCCGGTGGCCACCACCGAGCAGGCCCTCGACCTGATCGGCGCGGCCTTCGCCGGCGCCGAGGTGGTGGCCGTGCCCGCGGACCGGCTCGACCCGGACTTCTTCTCCCTGGGCACCCGCTTCGCCGGGGAGATCATGCAGAAGTTCGTCAACTACCGACTGCGGCTGGTCATCGTCGGGGACATCACCGCCCATCTCGCGGCCAGCTCGGCGTTGCGGGCGCTCGTCGCCGAGTCGAACCGGCACGACCAGGTGTGGTTCGTGCCCGACCTGGCCGCGCTGGACACCCGGCTGTCCGCCGGGACCTGAGCGGAGAACCGGCCCACCCGGCCCGAGCCGAACCGGCGGCGCGCACCGGGCCCGCCGCCACGCGGTCAGTCGCCGGGCGGGCGGCGGTGGCGGGAGCGACTCGTGTCCAGCGGCCGGCCGGGGTCGACGTGGCGGGGCCGGTCCGGTTCGTCGGGGCGCAGCGGCGCCAGGTTGTCGGTGATCGCGTCGATGATCCGGTCGGTGGCCCGCCGGGCCGCCCCGGACCCGCCGGGCGGCACGTCACCCAGGGCCACCGGGGCGCCGAAGTGCACCCGGATCACCGGCCGGCGCGCGATCGCCCGGGCGAGCCCGCCCAGCATGCCCCTGGGCGTCCGATACGGCAGCACCTCGTGGGAGCCCCACTGGGCGACCGGGACGACCGGGGCGCCGCTGGCGAAGGCGAGCCGGGCGGCCCCCGTCTTGCCCCGCTCCGGCCACATCCCGGGGTCCAGGCCGATCCGCCCCTCCGGGTACAGCAGCACCACCGAGCCCCCGGCCACGGCCGCGGCGGCGTTGTCCAGCGACTGGTGCACGGCGCTGGTGCCCCGGTCCACGCGGATGTGCCCCGCGTGGCGCATCAGCGGGCCGACCACGGGGGCGCGGAACAGCCCGCCGGTGGCCATGATCCGCGGCGCGACGCCGCGGCTGCGGCAGGCGGCGGCCAGCACCACCGGATCGAACGGGCTGATGTGGTTGGCGGCCAGGATCAACGGCCCGTGCCGCAGCTCGGCCGGGACGTCGCCGGTGACCTCCAGGCGGCCCAGCAGGCCGACGACGCCGCGGGCGAGCAGTTGCGCGGCGCGCCACAGCAGCGGCGCGCGCCAGAGGGTTCTCGGGGTGTCCATCGCCGCTGGATGGTCGCACGTGGGCGGGCGGTCGGGTGATCCGGTCCCGGGTCCTCCGGCAGAGGTGATCAGAGTCATTGGTCCCGGGTCGGATCGGGCCCCCCGGCCCTGCCGATTCTTCTACGACGCCGGGTAGTATCTACTACGTCTCGTAGTATGCACAGCCTGGGGGGTTGCAGGTGGACGCGTTGGACGTCGCCCGCTGGCAGTTCGGTGTCACCACCGTCTACCACTTTCTCTTCGTGCCGTTGACCATCGGCCTGTCCATCCTGGTGGCCATCCTCCAGACCATGTGGCACCGCACCGGCAACGAGCGGTATCTCAAACTCACCAAGTTCTACGGCAAACTCTTCCTGATCAACTTCGCGATGGGCGTGGTCACCGGCATCGTGCAGGAATTCCAGTTCGGCATGAACTGGAGCGACTACTCCCGCTTCGTCGGCGACATCTTCGGCGCCCCCCTGGCCATCGAGGCCCTGGTCGCCTTCTTCCTCGAATCAACCTTCATCGGCCTGTGGATCTTCGGCTGGGACCGGCTGCCCAAACGAGCGCACCTCGCCACCATCTGGGCCGCCGCCATCGGCACCAACCTGTCCGCCTACTTCATCCTCGCCGCCAACTCCTTCATGCAGAACCCGGTCGGCTACCGGATCAACCCCACCACCGGTCGCGCCGAACTGACCGACTTCTTCGCCGTACTCACCAACAAGGTCGCCCTGGTCACCTTCCCGCACACCCTCGCCGGCTCGTTCCTGGTCGCCGGATCGCTGGTCGTCGCCGTCGGCCTCTACCACGTCATCCGCCACCGCGACAGCGCCGACACCGGCGCCTACCGCTTCGCCACCAAGTTCGGCTCCTGGGTCGTCCTGGTCTCCTCCGCGCTGGTGCTGCTCACCGGCGACATCCAAGGCAAGATCATGACCGACGTGCAACCCATGAAGATGGCCGCCGCCGAGGGCCTCTACACCACCGAGAGCCCCGCCTCGTTCTCCGTACTGACCGTCGGCAGCCTCGACGGCAGCCGCGAGGTCTTCGCCCTCAAGATCCCGTACCTGCTGTCGTTCCTCGGCACCGGCGACCCGAACGGCACCGTGCAGGGCATCAACGACCTCCAGGCCCAGTACGCCACCCAGTACGGCGCCGGCAGCTACACCCCGATCATCCCGGTCACCTACTGGAGCTTCCGCTTCATGATCGGCCTCGGACTGGCCGCCGCCGCGATCGCCCTGCTCGTGCTCTGGACCCAACGCAAGGGCCGCACCCCGACCAGCAAGTGGCTGCTGCGCGCCGGCCTGATCATGCCGCTGCTGCCGCTGCTGGCCAACTCCTTCGGCTGGATCTTCACCGAGATGGGCCGCCAGCCCTGGATCGTCTTCGGCGAGATGCTCACCCGCGACGGCGTGTCCCGCACCGTCTCCCTGACCGAGGTGCTCACCTCGTTCACCGCGTTCACCCTCATCTACGCCGCCCTCGCCGTCGTCGAGTTCAAACTGCTGATCCGCTACGCCAGGGCCGGCGTACCCGACGTCACCCCGACGCCCGAACCCGACGACACCGACGACGCCGAGCGCCCGCTCGCCTTCGCCTACTGACCGGAGCCCACCGTGGAACTGACGACCGTCTGGTTTCTCCTCGTCGCCGTACTGTTCACCGGCTACTTCATCCTCGAAGGCTTCGACTTCGGCGTCGGCATGCTCCTGCCCGTGCTCGGCCGCGACGACCGGGAACGCCGCGTCCTGATCAACACCATCGGCCCCGTCTGGGACGGCAACGAGGTCTGGCTCATCACCGCCGGCGGCGCCATGTTCGCCGCCTTCCCCGAGTGGTACGCCACCCTCTTCTCCGGCTTCTACCTGCCGCTGCTGCTCATCCTGCTCGCCCTCATCGCCCGCGGCGTCGCCTTCGAATACCGGCACAAGCGCCCCGAAGCATCCTGGAAACGCCGCTGGGACCAGGCCATCTTCGTCGGCTCACTGCTCCCGGCGATCCTGTGGGGCGTCGCCTTCGCCAACATCCTGCGCGGTGTGCCCCTGGACGCCGACCACGAGTACGTCGGCGGCCTGCTCGACCTGCTCAACCCGTATGCCCTGCTCGGCGGCCTGACCACCCTCGGCCTGTTCCTCACCCACGGCGCCGTGTTCCTCGCCCTCAAGACCACCGGCGACATCCGCGACCGCGCCGGCGCCCTCGCCGTCAAGGTCGGCGCCGCCACCGCCGTCGTCGCCGTGGCCTTCCTGACCTGGACCCTGACCATCCGCTCCAGCGCGGCCGCCGTCGTGCTCGCCGTCGCCGCCGCACTCGCCCTGCTCGCCGGTCTCGCGGCCGCCCGGGTACGCCGGGAAGGCTGGGCGTTCACCGGCACCGCCGTGGCCATCGCCCTGGCCGTGGCCACCCTGTTCGCCGCGCTCTTCCCCAACGTGCTGCCGTCCACCCTCGACGCCGCCGGCACCCTCACCGCCAGCAACGCCGCCTCCACCCCCTACACCCTCAAGATCATGACCTGGGTGGCGGTCATCTTCACCCCGATCGTGCTCGCCTACCAGGGCTGGACCTACTGGGTGTTCCGCAAGCGGATCGGGGTACAGAACATCCCGCAACACTGACCAGCCCGCGGGCGCGGGCAACGCGGGGCCCGTGCGAGGGGGTCGCACCGGCCCCGCGCGGCGTTCCGGGGAGAGGGAGTCAGCCGGTCGCCCGCTCGTCCGCCCACACCCGCCCGGAACTCCGCGGATCCTCCGGACGCAGCGGACCGGTGGAGGGTCGGGGTCGCCGACCCCTGGCCACGTCATACTCCGCGCGCAGCCGCTCCGCCCGCCGTGCCAGCCCCGCCACGTCCACCTCCGACCGGTACAGCGACGCCCACAGTTCCTCGTCCAACCGGATCGCCGCCGCCTCCCACGACGCCTCCGGCTCGTCCGGCTCCTCGCCGTCCTCCAGCACCGCACGCCGGTACGCCGCCTCCGACCGGGCCTGCATCGCCAGCAGATCGGTGATCCACCGAAACGGCCACTGCTCCAGCGGTAACGCCCACGGCCGGGTCCGCCCGATCCGCGCCACACCCAACGCCGTCACCAGTGCGAACAGCAGATGATCAGCCGCGACCGGATGATCATGTTCCAGCACCGCGCGCAGTCGTGTCGCGTCCGCCCGCAACCCGGCCGTCGTCGACCACGCCGCCAGCTCCGCGACCACGTCCTCGACTCCACGGCCCACCGGCCCCGGCATCCCGCGCGGTTGGTGCCGGTACACCCCGCACGGCCCGTCGGTGTCCCACAGGTGTGTCAGCGCTCCCACCGCGCCCGGTGTCGCCGCGCACATCACCGCGCAGTCACCGTCACTGACGTAAGCGGCGAAGACGGGATGAGCCGTCGACGTGGCAAGCGCCCCGGCCGGGGTGCACAGGTCCGGGGGATCATTCCACCCGCTGGTCTCCACCAGCTGCCAGCCGTCGCCCAGTTCCCGCAGCCACCGATGCTGATACCCGAACCCGCCGATGCCGACCTGGTCGACCAGCAGCCCGTCGGCCCGCGCCACCACCACCGTGCCCCAGTAACCCACCCGGGCAGCCTAGGGCGGTCACCGGCGCTCGCCCGCCCCGCCGTGATCCAACCAGCCCATCCGGCGGCACCCTCTCCCAGCACGGCCGACATGGGAAAGGGTGCCGCCGGTCAAGCCCGCTACACCAGGTCGATCCGTTCGTACTCGATCGGATAGCCGGCCCGGGCGAAGGTGGCCGCCATCGGTGAGTTGCCCTGGTCGGTGGCCGCCACGATCACCTCGGCGCCCACCTCGACCAGCCGGTGCGTGGCCTCGACCAACAGGTCGTAGGCATACCCGTGGCCCCGCTGCCCGGGCAGCACCCCGACGAACCCGACGACATGGTGGGTATGGTTCCGGGCCGGAACGGTGATCCCGACCAGTTCCCCACCCTGGGTGTAGGCGGCCTGCCACCAGTCACGAGGGCTCGGCATCCACCGCAGCAGATCCAGGTCCTCCTGCGCCGCGGCGTCCGCGCCCCGCGTCGCGGTCACATGCCGGGTGTGGGCGTCCAGGCTGCCCTCACCGATCCGGCGCAGCACGTCCAGGATCACCGCGTCGTCGGGCGCGGCCCGGAACTCCAGCCGCCCGGGCCGCGCCGGCAGGCCGCACCCGGGAGTCCAGCGGTAGCGGTACCGCTCGACCAGCACCCGCATGCCGGCGGCCGTCGCCGCGTCGATCCGGGCCTGCCCCTGCGCCCGGACCGCCGGGTCGTCCCGCCAACCGTTGGGGAGCAGGATCGAATACTCGGCCCGCAGCGGCGCGGCCCGCAGCAGCGCGACGGCCGCCGCCGGGTCGGTGAAGTCGAACCAGTCCAACGCCAACGGCGCCGGATCGTCACGCCCGGCCCACCACGCGGCCCGCGCGACGACCACCCCGTCGCGCAGGGCCACCCACGTCCACTCCGGTCGGTAGTCGCCGCCGGCGTATGTCTCGCCCAGCACCGCCCGCCCGACCAGTCCCGGGTCGGCAAGGGAGTCGAAAAGCTGTTCCTCGCCCGCGACGAGCGGGCGGATGACCAGATCGGCCATGCAGATCCTTCCGGGAAGCGGTGCGCCCCCCGGTTCAGGAACCCGGCGTCCCCGCAGACGGGTGGGAGCGCAAGACAGTCGTACGTGCCACGGCGCTCACCTCCCTCCGGTCTCGTTGAGGACGCGGCGGAACCGTATCAGACGGCCCGAGCCCCAGCCGAGACATTTTCGGCCGGGGCCGGCGACGGACTCAGGGGGCCTCGCTCAGCTCCGCCAGCCGCGCCTCGATCTCCGCCAACTCCGCGCGCAGCTTCTCCGCCTGCTGCTCAGCCTCCGCCCGCTCGGACGTCAGGATCTGCTCCACCGCCTCCTGCACCCCCGGCACGTCCACCAACGCCACCATCCGCAACGCCTCGGCCGGCTTCACCACGTACGGCTTGGCCAACGCCTTCGCGCCCTGCTGCGCCGCCACCGTCCACTCACCGTCGGCGTACGCCAGCGTCACCGTCAACCCCGCCGGACTCTTCGGCTTCGCCGCCTTCACCGCTCGGCGCGCCGGCTGCTTCGCCTCCACCTGCTGCTCCACCTTCGGCTCCTCCTCACGCGGCGCCGGCACCCGCGGCGTGTCCAACACGAACTCCGGTTCCGCCACCGCCGGCGGCTCCTCGACCTCCGGCTTCGGCTCCGCCGGCTTCCGCCCGGCCCCCTTCGGCGCGATCGCCACATCGGCGGGGGAGAACGGCAACTCGTCGCGGCCGAACCGCACCACCACGAACTCCTCGGACACCTCCGGATCGGTCAGCTCCACCACCTGCCCGATCTGGCCCGCGACCTGCCCCGCCGCCGCCGTGAACACCACCCTCGGCTTCCGGCCCGCGGCCAACGCCTCCCGGATGCCCTGCACCTCGTCAGTGGACAAACCCTGTCCCGCCATCACAGCCCTCTCCCGTACACACGTTTGATCGCAGCCTTGATACCAGCCCGCTGTGACACCGCGGAGATCAACCCCCCAACGCCCGCAACGCCGCGTCCGCGTGCTCGGACATGCTCAACTCACTGCGCACCACCGCCACCACCCGCCGGTCCTGACCGATCACGAACGTCATCCGCCGCGTACTCAACGCACCCAACGGCAGCCGGCGCCGCACCCCGAACGCCTCCGCCACCACCCCGTCGACGTCCGACAGCAGCGGATAGTCGAACCCGTGCAGCCGGGAGAACTCCGCCTGCCGCTGCACCGGATCACGGCTGATCCCCACCCGCTGCGCGCCGACCTTTCCGAACTCCGCCGCCAGATCCCGGAAGTGGCAGCTCTCCGCCGTGCACCCCCGCGTCATCGCCGCCGGGTAGAAGAACAGCACCACCGGCCCCGCCGCCAGCAACTCCGACAACCGCCGCGGCGTACCCGTCTCGTCCGGCAGTTCGAAGTCGTCGACCAGATCCCCGACACCCACACCCATTGCGTACCTCCGTCCCATGGTCCGACACCACGGGAGCGTAGGCGATCAGACCCGCCCCGCCGTCGATGCGCCACCCGCCGTCGCCCCTGTGACCGGCCTCTCCACCACCGGACCGCGCCGGCCACGGTAACGTCACCCACACCAGCAGGGCAGGGGGAGCAGACCATTGACCAACGTCACCGTCGTCACCGGTGGTAGCCGCGGCATCGGCGCCGCCACCGCCCGCCGGCTCGCCGCCGCCGGCCACGACATCGCCATCGGCTACCGCCACGACCACGACGCCGCGAAGACCGTCCTCGCCGACATCCACGCCGCCGGCCGCCACGGCATCGCCGTCCCCGCCGACACCCGCGACCCCGACCAGGTCCAGCGGCTCTTCGACGCCGCCGCCGACCTCGGCCCACTCACCGGCCTGGTCAACAACGCCGGCATCACCAGCCCGATCGGCCCCTTCACCGACCTGCGGTTCGACGACCTCCGCCAGGTCGTCGACGTCAACCTCATCGGGTACGTCCTCTGCGCCCAGCAGGCCGCCCGCCGGATGACCCGCGGCGGCGCCATCGTCAACGTCTCCTCCGCCGCCGCCACCCTCGGCAGCCCCGGCGAATACCTCCACTACGCCGCCGTCAAGGCCGCCACCGACACCCTCACCGTCGGCCTCGCCAAGGAACTCGCTCCTCGGGGCATCCGGGTCAACGCGGTCGCCCCCGGCATCATCCGCACCGACATCCACACCGTCTCCGGCGTACCCGACCGGGCCGACAGCGCCGCCGGACGCATCCCGCTGGGCCGCGCCGGCGAACCCGACGAGGTCGCCGCCACCATCGCCTTCCTCCTCGGCCCCGACGCCTCCTACACCACCGGCGCCGTCGTCCGCATCGCCGGCGGCCTCTGACCCACCGCGTCACAGGGGGAGCAGCCCGGGCCGCACGCCACTGCCGTGGCCCGGCCGCACCCGACGGCCGCTACGACCACACCGCGAGCTCGTTCAGCTCGGCCACGACGTACCTCCCGTCCTGGGCCAGCCGAACGTATCTGGCACTGACCCCGGATGGCAGGACGACCTCCAGAAAACCTGACTGGCGGACGCGAGCCCGCCGCGACCATGAGATCGCGTCGTCACTCGTCTCGATCACGACCGGGCCCGAACCGGACAGCCCATGCGCGAACACGGCCGCGATCGGACGGCGGACACCGAGGTCGATCTGCAGAAACGTGTTCGATCGGCAGGCATCTGCCGATCTTGTCGGCTGCGCACCCCGTGCCGCGTGACCGCGGCGGCCCGAGAACACCCACCAATCCGACGCTCTGACTGTCGTGAAACGTGGTGAACTTCGTGCCGCTGCCCTCGGTCTCGGCCGTCGCCGTCACCCTGAGGTAGCCGTGCAGGTCGCCAACCGCACGCGCATCCAGCGCGCCGCCCGGCCGCATGTCCTCGGCCACCCACACCACATCGTTGGCGTCGTTGCCGGACATTGCGGTGACGCTGTACCGCATCGGTTTCTGGACTTCCTCAACGGGCCGGCCGGACCAGTTGACCCTGACCTTGTCGGGGTCCGCTTGTGCCACCAGGTCCGTCGGCTCCCAGAAGGCGAGCGCCGGCACGCCCACCACAGCCTGTTGAACCTTGAACGGGCCTGCACGGCCGGTCCGAGCGCCGTACCGCCCGGCAGCCGTGCACCGACTGCCATTGTGGACGCGTTGTTGAACGTTCCCTGGGTGTCTCGCCCGGTGAGCCGGAACGTGTACGTGCCAGCGCTGTCGGTCGTCGCCCTCCTGGCACCCTTGCAAAACTCCACGGCGCGGGCAAGACAGAGAAGCCCGAGGCTGGACACGGTGGCCAGGAGGCCGCCGGCGACCTCCCCCAGGTCGGGTTCCTTGTACAACAGGACGCTCACGCCGCCGACCGGCGTGCCATCGGCGCGAGTCAGCCGCCCGGAGATGGTCGCCTCGGCGTCTTCCGGAATGCCGCTGACCGAACAACCCGCCGCCAGCAGCGCAACCACCGAGAACAAGGCGGCAACCCGGCGGCGAAGGGGAGTGGTGCGGGAGGCACGCATGCCCGGAAACCTATAGCCGCACGGGTCCTCGCCCCCCTCGCCACGACACCTGCTGGCCGGTCACCGATTGAGGTAAGCGAGCACGGCGAGCACCCGACGATTGTCGTCGGTCGACGGGGCCAGGTCGAGCTTGCCGAAAATACCCGCGATGTGTTTGGTGACCGCGCTTTCGCTGACATGGAGCTGACCGGCGATCGCCGAATTCGAACGGCCCTCGGCCATCAACTGGAGCACGTCACGCTCCCGCTCGGTCAACGCGCTGACCGTTCCCCTGGCATCGTTGCGGCGCAACAACCGGCTGATGACCTCCGGGTCGAGCACGGTTCCACCACCGGCCACCCGCCGGACCGCATCCAGAAACTGCTCAGCGTCAAAGACCCGGTCCTTGAGCAGGTACCCGATCGCGCCGGCGCCGTCGGCGAGCAGTTCGCGGGCGTAAAGCTGCTCGACATACTGGGACAGGAGCAGGATCGGCAGGCCGGGATGGCGTCGCCGAGCGGCAAGCGCCGCGCGCAGCCCCTCGTCGGTGAACGACGGCGGCAGCCGCACGTCGACGACCGCCACCCCGGGAGGATCGTCGAGCAGCAGGTCAAGAAGCTGAGGGCCATTGTCCACCGCGTCGACCTCAAACCCGTGCTCGCGCAGCAGCCGGACCAGCCCGTCCCGCAGCAGAAACAGATCCTCCGCGATCACGACCCGCACGGAATCTCCAGTTCGACCACGGTCGGACCGCCGGCCGGGCTGTTCACCCGCAGCGTCCCGTCGAAGGCCCCCAGCCGGCGTTCCACCCCGCGCAACCCGCTCCCTCGGGACGGGTCCGCGCCACCGCGCCCGTCGTCGCGTACCCGGACGCGCAGCAGCCCCTCGTCCAGTGCGATGGCGACGTCGACCCGGTCCGCCCCCGAATGCTTGGCCGTGTTGGCCAGCAACTCGTTCACGGCGAAGTAGACCGCCGACTCCAGCGGCGGCGGCAACCGATGCGCCAACCGGGCATCGACCTCAACGTCCAGGGGAGTGTCGAGGGCGAGCGCCCGCACCGCGTCCGGAAGACCGCGGTCGGCGAGCACCGGCGGGTGGATGCCCCGGACAAGATCACGTAGTTCCTGCAACGCCTTCGACGAGTTCTGGCGTACCTCCGCGACCAGGGCCCGTGCCGTCTCCGGGTCGCGGCCGATCAGCCGCTCGGCGCTGCTCAGGCTCATGCCCATGGCGACCAGCCGGGCCTGCGCGCCGTCGTGCAGGTCCCGCTCGATTCGGCGCAGCTCGGCCGCCGAACTGTCCACGGCCGCGGCCCGGGTCCCGGACAACTGCTCGACCCGGCGGGTCAGCTCCTCGGTCCGGTCCACGGTGAGCAACGCCCGGGTCAGCCGGGCATGCGCCCGCAGCAGCAACGGCCCGTACCAGAGCCCGAACACGGTGACCGCCACTGCGATCGGCACCGCCAGCAGCGCCCGCGTCCAGGTGTTGACGTGGACGACCGTGTACCAGTTGCTCCCGCCGGCATGGTCGATGGGCTGCCAGACGAACGGCTGCACCAGCGCACCGAAGACGCCGTAGACGACGAGTGAGAACGGGACACCGGCGACGAACGCGCCGACGAACGGGTCGATCAGCGACCAGCGGTACTCGGACCAGAACCCGCGGTCGGTGAGGGTCTGCCAGCACCAGCGGGCCCGCCCCAGCAGCCCGGCGGGCACCGGCCGGGCCGGCGCGGGCCGGCCCACCGTCACCCCGGACCACCGCCCGGCATAGCCACGGGCGCGTTCGGCCAGGCCGGACAGCCAGGCCACCGAGGGCGGGAAGAGATACAGCCCGACACCGAGCGGGATCAACATGGCTGCGGCCGCGACCACGCAGGCGACGACAGCCTCGACCAGTGCCAGGCCGACGAGCAGGAGGCCACGTCCTGGGGCCGCGAGCCGGGCCTGCCAGACAGTGCGTGCCAGGGCAAGCATGTCGTTCATGCCCGGTCTCCTCCCACGACTCGGGTGAGCGCGATGCCCCGCCGGGTGGCGACGAGGAGCACGCCGCTCGCGGTAAGCATGCACGCTGCGGTGAGAGACACCTGAACGGCGTCGCCGTCGGAGTCGCCGGTCAGGAGCAGCATGCTGATGTTGATGAGCATATGCTTGACGATGCCGGCCGGGCGGACGCTGCGCGCTGCACCCAGCCACCCGTTTCTACTGCACTTTTCTGCACCACGGCCGGCTCAAGACAGTGAGAATGTCGGAGCACCAACCTTCCCACTGTCTTGAGCCGAGCCCAGCGGTGGTGATCTACAAGCTGGTGCAGAGGGTGCCGTTGAGGGTGAACGCGGTGGGCAGGACGTTCGGCCCGCTGTACGCGCCAACGAAGCCGATGCTGGTGCTACCCCCACCACCGGCGATCTGCCGACTGTCGTCGTTGTTGGTGACCCTCACCGTGTTGCCGACCTGTTCCCAGTTGGCGTTCCAGCCGCCGCTCACCTGCTGCCAGGTGGCCGGCCAGCTCCAGGTGAGCGTCCAGCCGTTGATGGGACCCGCCCCGTTGTTGATGATGTCGACAGCGCCGATATAGCCGTTGCCCCAGTCCGAGCTGTCGGTGAAGCGGACGCTGCACGTGCTGGTGGTCGGGCTGCCGGTGGCGAAGGTGACCGGCGGCGAGGCCCAGGAGACCCGACCTGCGGTGTCCCGGGTCACCACATTGACCGTGTACCTGCTGCCAGGGTTGAGGTTGCCGACCGTGAACGTGGTGCCGGTCGTCTCGCCGAGCTGCTCGCTGATCGCCCCGTTCTGCCGGTACACCTCGTACTTGGCGATCGGGCTGCTGCCCGCGGCGGCCGCGGGCCAGGAGATGGTCGCCCGCCGGTCGGTCACGCCGCTCGCGGTGGGCTGGCCCGGCGCACCGGGTTGACCGGTCACCGCGCCGACCGGGCGCACCACGAGCGTGGTCAGCGAGTACGGCGGCAGGGTACGGCTGGTCGCGGTACCGGTCTGGCTGGTGGCGATGGAGGCGGCACCGTTGGTGTGGGTGTAGACCGTCGGCGCAGCGGTCGACGGGATGAACCCGGCGTAGTCGATAGTGACCGGGTACGCGTTGTCCGGGTCCTTGTTCACCAGCAGCACCGCGAGCTCCCCGTTCGCCCGCCGGACGGCGTGCGCGGTGACCAGCGGCTGGTCGGTGCCGGCGCGGATGAACTGGTCGCCGGCCCGGGCGAAGAGGTTCATCATGGACAGCCCGTGGTACGGCGCGAACGGCGTGTTCAGTGGCGGTTCACAGACCGTCCCGTCCGAGGTGCAGCCGCCGCTGGAAAGCATGCCGAAGTCGCCGTAGTCGGTCTGTCCCGCCACGGTCGACACCGTGCCGATGCCGTTGTGGACGTTCCACCAGTGGACCGTGAAGGCGCCGTTCTCCAGCAGCCCGCTGTACACGTCAGCCAGGAACAACGCGCCTGGCTGGGTGGTTCGGCCGGCATCGACGTTCAACTCGGTGAAGCTGATGCCGATCCGCGCCGCGTTCGCCCCGGCGTACCGGTTGAGCTGCTGCCGGAGAAGGTACATCGCGTCGCCGATGTGGCTGGTACGGGTCAGCGACTCGGCGGCGCTGCCACCCGGGTACCAATGCACATCGACGAAGTCGATCTTCGGGCCGGCGAGGGAGAGGACGGTCTGGTTCCACGGGCCCGGATCACCGCCGGCGGTCAGACCGTCCGGCCAGTTCGCCGGCATGGTCAGCACCGCGCCGACCTTGATGGTGGGGTCGACCGCCTTCATCGCGTCGGCGTACTCGACGACCAGCTTCGCGTACTGTGTCGCGCTCTTGTCGGGGTGGTCGTCGGCCTCCCAGGCCGAGCCGTAGTGGCCGTTGCCGTAGTTCTCGTTGCCGACCGTCCAGTACCTGGCGCCATAACGCTTGGTCACGTTGGCGTACCGCACCCACTCCGCGGCCTCGGCCGCAGTGCCGGTGCCGTAGTTCGCGATGATCATCGGCTGGGCGCCGACCCGACGCACCCCCGCCATGAAGGTGTCGAAGTCGGTGCCGGGGGCGACGTACCCGCCGGGCGCGGTGTGGTCCCGCCAGTGATAGATGTCGGCGTACGAGCCGCCTGGGTACCGCATCATCTGGACGCCGGCGGCCCGTAACAGGTCCGACGTCTCATTGCTGCCGAGCTGCTGGTCCCAGATGGCGTGGTTGACGCCGAGCGCGGTGTCCGGCATGGTCGCCAGCCCCGCCCGCGCGTTCACGGTCACGGTCGCCGTGGTGGTCGCCGCGCCGGCACTCTGCGGGTGGATCCCGGACAGCGCGCCGGTGGCGAGCAGCAGGCTCACCGCGAGCGACGTCCAGCGACGTCGACCGGGCCGGGCCCGACGCGCCGGCCTGGTGCCCCCTCGATACTCGTACATGCTGGGGTTTCTCCTTCACGACAGAGATTCGCCCAGCCGGCGACGGGTGGTTCGCGCCGAACGGCGCGGCGACGCGGGCGGGCGGACCAGGGACGGACTTCTCCTGTGCTCGTCGCCGTCCCCCGGTATTGGTTCCCGGTTGCCCTTGGACGGCGGTCAGCCTCGCGCGCGGCAGCTCATCGACGCATAACAATCACACGGGGCTCCTGGAGATCTCAAGCACGCCGAGGTGACAGTTTGGTGCCGGTGGATCTGCCGGGGCCCCGACTACGCGGGCGGCTGCCGCTCCCACCCGTCGGCCGACCTGAGCACCCCCATAGCCGCCCCGTCGTCCTTCACCTCGCGGGGCTGGCTGATCAGCTCCTGCGGCAGGCGAACCTCCGCCTTGACATCCGCCCGCTGATCGTCGACCGAGAGCCGGACGGAGGCCGTGACCCCATCAGGACGGCCGCGGAACAGGACCTCCCACCCGCCAGCTGCATGTGAGCAGACGGCGTTGACATCAGCGCCGGCCTGCTCATCGAGGCCGAGATCCGCGCACCGTGCGTGGACCGCTGCCCGGGCGAGGAGCACGAGGTCGGGGTCCTGGGGCCCGGGATCGGGGGACACCTTGCCGCGTCGCAGCCGGCCGAGTGCCGCCTTGAGCCCGTCGTACGCCACGTTCCCCAGCACTCCGGACGCAATGGCCGACCCGAGGTAGATGACGGTCGACTGTGCCCATCCGGAGAACTCGATGGCGTCGGTCCAGCCGCTGCTGGGAATCACGGCGGCTTGTTCATGTTCCGAGGTTCGGACCGGGGGCACGAATATGGGGGAGTTGATGACGTTGGCGGTGCCGGAGGGATGCGGAGCGGGGTCGCCGGACCCGGGGGGTCCGATCGCGGGACGCCCGCCGGCCGGGCGCACATCGTCGGTCATGGCCGAAGAGTAGTGAGACGGTCAAGGCGGCGGTGAATTTGACGCCCGAGAGAGACAACCCCTGCGGCAACCGGTCGCTGCTACGGCCGATCGCCGAGCATTCGATAATGTACATTATGTCAAGTAGCGAGGTGGCGCCTCCCTCGCCGCCGCCCGGCACATGCGCCCGGCCGACGGATCGGATGATCTTCAGCCGGCCGAGCGGTCGTTCCGTGCGAGCGACGCGCCTCGTACCGTCGCCCGGTGAACAGGCGCACGGTCATCGTGACGGCGCTCGGGGCCGTCGCCGCCGAGCTGGTCGCCAGCATCTGGTATCCGGTGCCCGTCTACATCGCCTGCTCCGCAACCGGGCTGATCATGTTCGTCGCGGCCGTGATTGTGGCCTGGCCACGCAGGAGACAGCCCTGGGCGGCGTTCCTGGTCGACGAGCGCGATCGCAGCTTTCGGACGCCGGTGCACGCCGACAATCTTCTCCTCGGCCTGGCCTGCCTGCAGTTCGCCGCGCTGGGCCTGGCAGTCAGCCGCGTGACCTGGGCCGGGCTCGCCGTCGGGCTGTTGTTCGGGAGCTTGGTCGCGGGGTTGTGGCGGGCGCTGTGGCGGGGCGCCGGGTTGACCCTGCGGCCCGGCGGGATCGAGGCCGGTAAGACGGCTGGCGCGCTGGTCATTCCGTGGGAGGCGCTCGGGCCGGAGCAGCCGACCCGCGGCGACAACTGGTGGCAGCTCAAGCTGCACTACGCCCGACCGGAGCTGGTCACCTCGACCGGATGGACGCTGGCGCGCGACGAGGCCGTCTTCGAGGACGGGGACCCGGACTTCGTTGCCAAGGCGATCGCCACGTACGCCGCCGAGCCGGATCGCCGGCACGCGATCGGCACCCGCGCCGAACTCGAACGCCTCCAGGCGGGCGAACCCGGGCAGCGACGTCGCCGGATCCGAGAGTACGTCGAACCGGCGCCGACCGGCACGACCGTGCGACGGGTGATCGTGGGACTGGTCCTGCTCGCCCTCTGCTCCGCCGCCGCCTACGTTGCCGACCGGCGGGGCTGGCCGGACTGGGTCAGCTTCCCGTTCGGTTGGTTCGGGGGGCGTCAGCTCTATCTGGCGGGCGCCGGATGGCGGGCGGCTCGCCGGGCCCGGCGAGCCGCCCGGTCGAGGCCGCGTGAGGGTCGGTTCTGAAGACGACCGTCCCGGCCTCCCCCGGGGCGTGGTCGGCGGGCACTGTCAGTCATGGTCGGTGTCGCCGCCGGCTCTGCGCATGTGGTGTCGCCCGCTCACCTCCCGCACGGATGACTGGAATGCGAAAATCATGCATAATATCCCTTATGCATGACAAACCGGACGAGTCGGTAGGGCGACTGATCGAGGAGTTCCTGACCGCCCGGGCCACCCGCAAGCCCTCCCCCCACACCCTCGCGGCGTACCGGCGGGACCTGCTCACGGTCGCCCAGCTCGCGGCCGAGCACGCCACCCCTCCCCTCCCCCTCGACGAACTGGAGATCACCGCCCTCTCCCCCCGGCTCATGCGGACGGCGTTCGCCCGGTTCGCCGGTCCCCGCGCCGCCGCTTCGGTCCACCGTGCCTGGTCCACCTGGAACAGCTTCTTCACCTTCCTGGTCGCCGAGGGTGTCGTACCCGGGAATCCGATGCCGGCGGTGGGGCGGCCCCGCACGCCGCTCCCCCAGCCCAAGCCGCTGCGCGGCGAGGACACCCCGGAGGAACTGCTGGCCGCGGTTGCCCGCGCGGAGGGCCGGCAGCGTGACCCGTGGCCGGAGCGCGACCTGGCGGTGTTGGCGCTGGCGCTCTGCGCGGGACTGCGCCTGTCCGAGCTGCTGGCGTTGCGGGTGGCGTCGCTGGCCGGCCGCGACGGCGAGCGACGGGTGGACGTCGCCGGCAAGGGCGGGCGTCCTCGGACGGTGCCGATCGAGGCGGGCGTGGACCGGGTGCTGGCGGACTATCTCGACAGCCGCCGTCGCCGGTTCGGGGCGCGCAGCGTACGCCCGGACTCGCCGTTGCTGGTGGACCGGCGGGGTGAGGCCCTGCGCCGGGGTGGTCTGCAGTACCTGGTGGAGTCCTGCTACCGGCGGGCGGGCATCGGTGACCGGGTGCCGCGTGGGGCGCGGCTGCACGCGTTGCGGCACACGTTCGCGACCCGGTTGGCGGAGGACGGGGCGAGCGCGGCGGAGATCATGCGGTTGCTGGGGCACGCGTCGTTGGCGTCGTCGCAGACGTACATCGAGGTGACGGCGGGTCAGCAGCGGGCGGCGGTGCGATCCAACCGGACCAATCTGGTGTTGGCGGAGTTGTTGGGGCCTGGGGCGGTTGATCCGGGTCGTTAACGATTCGGGGCTTCCGGGAACTTCCGTACTCGGTGGCCGGCTCGCTGTCACACTCTGAGAGTGCGCGACCGCCGAAGGGTGCGAGGTTCGAGTAGCGGCCGGATGTGAGGCGTCCGGCCGGCGGGTCGGGCTGGGCCGGGTCGGTGCCGTCGGCGGGGGTCGTGATGGGTGAGCGACGGCTGCCGTGGGTTGGTCGCGGGAGGCGCGGGCGCGGATCGGTGCCGGCGGCGGGTTCCCGCGGGTTGGGGTTCAGGTCGCTGGGTCCGGGTCTGGTGTCGGGGGCGGCGGACACCGATCCGACCACGGTGGCGACGTTGGTCGTGGTCGGGGCGAGCACGATGTTCGGGCTGGCGTGGCTGACCTTGTTGATGATGCCGGCGCTGGTGGTGGTGCAGATTCTGGCCACCCGCGTGGGTGTGCTGTCCGGGCGTGATCTTCAGCGGGCGGTACGTGACGGGTACGGCCGGGTGGCGAGTGTCCTGCTGCTGGTTTCCGTTCTGGCGGTCAACGTGGTGACGATCGCGGCGGACGTCGCGGCCGGTGCGGCGGCGATCGGTCTGCTGATCGGGGTGGAGTCGCGTTGGCTCGTTCCGGGCTTCGCCGCGGGGGTGCTCACTCTGCTGCTGTGGGGCAAGTACGACGAGGTCGAGCGGGTGCTGAAGCTGGTGATGCTGGGTCTGCTCGCGTATGGGGTGGCGGCGGTTCTGGCGCGGCCGGACTGGTTGGCGGTGGCGCGGGGCAGTCTGGTTCCGACGGTGCCGTTCACCCGGGAGCACCTGGCCGGGATGTTGGCGATCCTGGGCACGACGTTGACCAGCTACATGTATGTGTGGCAGACGGTGGAGCAGGTCGAGGAGCCGTGTGCCCGGGGGGAGCTCAGGTTCCGCGAGTTCGACGCGCTGGTGGGTGGTGCCCTGGCGGCGGTGATCTTCTGGTGCATTCTGGTTGCCAGTGGTGCGACGTTGGGCGTGCGCCATGAGCACGTGGACACGGCTGAGCAGGCGGCGCAGGCGCTTCGCCCGTTGGCGGGGCCGTTGGCGGGTGCGTTGTTCGCGGGTGGGTTGCTCGCCTCCGCGATCATCGCGGTGCCGGTGATCATGTCGACTGGCGGGTATGTGACCGCCAGTGCCTTCGGTTGGCCGCGGGGGTTGAGTCGTTCGCCTCGGCAGGCGCCGCGTTTCTATGCGGTGGTGGTCGCGCAGACGTTGGCCGGTGTTGCGCTGGCCTCGACGGGGATCGGTGCGATCCGGTTGTTGTTCGTGGCGAGCCTGATCGGCGGGATCGCGACTCCGGTGGGGTTGGTTCTGTTGGTGTTGGCGGCGGGGAATCCGAGGTTGGTCGGTGCGACTCGTATTCATCTGGGTCTGCGGGCGGCGGGTTGGGTGATCGCCGCGGTGGTCGCGGTGGTCGGCGTGGTGTTTCTGGCTCAGCAGGCGCGGCTGCTTCCGGGGTGAGGGTGGCCGCGCGGTGTCGTGGTGTGGGTGGGGCGACGGGCGGGTGCGTTCGTGTGGCGGGCTGTGGCAGGCTGGGCGGGAACGCGACTGGCGGCACAGGGATGGCTGTAACCATCGGGGAGCTCGTCGCGGGGGTCGACCGCCTGGGCCTCCGTGGGCGGGGTGTGGCATGTCTTCTTCGGGTGCGTCGGCTCGGCTGCTGCCGGGTGGGCCGGTGGCGGAGCGGGTGTTGGCGGAGGTCGCCGAGGATGTGGCGGCGTTGCGCGCCGCGGGGGTGACGCCGGCGTTGGCGACGGTGCTGGTGGGTGACGACGACGCGAGCGCGGGCTATATCCGGATCAAGCAGCGGCAGGCGGCGGAGTTGGGGTTCGTGTCGCCGCATGTGCATCTTCCGGCGTCGGCGTCGCAGGCGGACCTGCACGCGGTGTTGGAGGATTTCAACGCCGACAAGGGTGTGCACGGGGTGTTGGTGCAGTATCCGATTCCGGGGCAGTTGGACTACGACCGGGCTCTTGCGGTGCTGGACCCGGACAAGGACGTGGACGGGATGCATCCGGTGAACATGGGCCGGTTGGCGTTGGGGTTGCCAGGTCCGTTGCCGTGTACGCCGGCGGGGATCGAGGCGTTGTTGGCGTTTCATGGGGTGCCGGTGTCGGGCCGTGAGGTGGTGATCCTGGGTCGGGGGGCCACATTGGGTCGGCCGTTGGCGATGTTGCTGGCGCAGAAGCGGCCGACGGCGAACGCGGCGGTGACGGTGGTGCACACCGGGGTGGCGGACTGGCCGCGGTACACGCGGCGGGCGGAGATTCTGGTGGCGGCGGCGGGGGTGCCGGGGATCGTGCGGCCGGAGCATGTGCGGCCGGGCGCGGTGGTGGTCGGTGGTGGGGTGCGGTACGAGGGGCGGCGGCTGTTGCCGGATGTGGATGAGTCGTGTGCCGAGGTGGCGGGGGCGATCACGCCGCGGGTCGGTGGGGTGGGTCCGACGACGGTGGCGATGTTGTTCCGTAATGCGGTGCGGGCGGCGCGGTGGGCGTCGGGGTTGGGCTGAGCTGGGTTGGTGGCGGGGCGGCCGTTCCGGGTGGAGAGCCGGTCGATGGCGGCGGCTTCCGGCGGCTTCGGGTGGTCGGGGTCAGCTGTGCGGGCCGAGGTCGACGATGAGGGGCCGGTGGTCGGAGATGGTGGACAGTGGTGTGGTGACGGCGGTGACGGGTGGCAGCCGGTCGAGGTCGTGGCGGTCGGCGAGGATGTGGTCGAGTTGGACGCGGGGCTGTCCGGCCGGGTAGGTGGGGCGTCGGCCGAGGGGCCGCCAGCGGGTCAGCAGGGCGGCGGGCCCGGCGGGCAGGTTGAGGTCGCCGAGGAGGATCCGTGGGGCGGGCAGGGTGCGCAGGGCGCGGATGACGCGGCGTAGTTGGAGGAGGTTCCAGCCGGGGACGAAGGAGAGGTGGGTGGCGGCGACGGTGAGTGGTCCGTAGGGGGTGTCGAGGACGGCGGCGAGGACGACGCGGGGTTCGTCGTGCAGCAGGACGAGTCCGCCGCCGGGGCCGGGGACGTAGACCGGGGAGCGGACGGGGGCGGGGCGGAGTCGGGTGACCTGCCAGGAGCGGACGGGGTGGCGGCTGACCAGGCCGATGCCGTAGCAGGGTTCGCCGTGGCCGTCGTCGTCGTGGGTGAGGGGGCGGAACTGTTCGCCGGGGGTGCCGACGACGGCGGCGGCGAAGCGGTGTTCGGGGGCGTCGAGGGCGCGGGCGGCGATGGCGGTGAGGTCGAGGTTGCCGCTGCGGGACTGGTCGCGGTCGACTTCCTGCAGGGCGAGGACGTCGGCGTCGAGTGCGGTGACGGCGGCGGCGAGCCGGTCGGGTTCGACGAGTCCGTCGGTGAGGGACCGGCCGTGCAGCAGGTTGAAGGTGGCCAGGCGCACCAGTCAACCCTACGTCCGCGTGGCAGGCTTGCCGGGTGCTGAAGGCGTTGGTCTGTTCGGTGCTGGTGTTCGTGGCGGTGGCGTCGGCGGGTTTGTGGTTGCGGCGTCGTCGGGGGCGTTGAGCGGCGGTGAGGCTGGCCACAACCGGGCTTGTTGTGGCGGTGGTGGTGGGCAGAATGCCGCCCGTGGATCTTGTGTCGTTGTCCACCCTGTTGGGCGTGGCCGCGGTGGCGGGTTGGGTGGATGCGGTGGTGGGTGGTGGTGGCCTGTTGTTGTTGCCGGCGTTGCTGGTGGCGGCGCCGGGGGTGCCGGTGGCCACGGCGTTGGGTACGAACAAGTTGGCCGCGATCTTTGGTACGTCGACGGCGGCGGTGACGTATGCGCGGCGTACGAAGCTGGACTGGGCGGTGGCGGGTCCGTCGGCGGGGCTGGCGGTGTTGACCGCGGGGTTGGGTGCGGCTCTGGCGGGGGCGGTGCCGGCGGGTGCGTACCGGCCGGTGGTGTTGGTGGTGCTGGTGTCGGTGGCGGTGTTCGTGTTGTCCCGGCCGCGGCTGGGTGTGGTGGCGTTGCCGCAGCGGCGTACGCGGGTGCGGGTGGTGGCTGCGGTGGCGGTGGCCGGCTTGGGCATCGCCCTGTACGACGGGTTGATCGGGCCGGGTACGGGCACGTTCCTGGTGTTGGCGTTCACCGCGTTGGTGGGGGCGGATTTCGTGCACGGGTCGGCGATGGCGAAGGTGGTCAACGCGGGCACGAATCTGGGGGCGTTGGTGGTGTTCGCGGCCACCGGGCACGTGTGGTGGCTGTTGGGTGCGGCGATGGCGGTGTGCAACGTCGTGGGCGCGGCGGTGGGGGCGCGGATGGCGTTGCGGCGCGGCGCGGGTTTCGTGCGGGTGGTGTTGCTGGTCGTGGTGGTGGCGTTGGTGGGCCGGCTGGGTTACGACCAGTGGGTGGCCGGCTGACCGGCCCGGCCACCACCGGGCCGGTCAGCCGGGCTGGTGTCAGGCGTGTCGGACGATGTCGTCGTAGTCGAGGCGGGGCAGTCGGGGGAACCATGCGTCCGGGCCGGGCTTGCCGAGGTTGACCACGAGCAGGGATTTCCAGCTGGTGTCGGCGAGGAATTCCTTGTCGATGCCGGCGGCGTCGAAGCCGGCCATCGGTCCGGTGGCCAGGCCGGCGGCGCGGGCGGCGAGCAGCCAGTAGGCGATCTGCAGGGTGGCGTTGAAGCGGGCCATGTGTTCGCGGCTGGCGGGGTCGCCGTCGAGGGTGTCGCGCATCTGGGGGCGGATCGGGAAGATCCGCGGGATGTGGTGGTGGAAGTCGGTGTCGGCGGCGAGTACGGCGACGACGGGCGCGGTGGCGGTCTTGGCGCGGTTGCCGTCGTTCATGTGGGTGAGCAGCCGCTCGCGGGGTTCGCCGTGGCGGACGTAGAGCACCCGCAGGGGTTGGGTGTTGGCGGCGGTGGGCGGGTACTTGGCGAGTTCGTGGATGGCGCGGAGTTGTTCGTCGGTGACCGGTTCGTCGGTGAAGGTGTTGGCGGTGCGGGCGTCGGTGAACAGGAGGGCCTGCGCGTCGGGGTGCAGGGCGATGGGGTCGTTCATGTGGTTCCTCGCTCTTGGCGAACTGCTCCGCAATTGGCAGCAGCTAGCTTTTTAGTAGTGCCTCGGGTGTCAGGGTAGCCCCGTATCCTGAAGTGGTGACAGTCAGGCCGGAAGTGAGCCACACGCCACGGGCGTGCGACGGGGGCCTCGCCCGCGCCTTCGCGTTTCTCGGCAAGCGGTGGAACGGCGTGCTGCTGGGCACCCTCGCCAACGGCCCCGCCGGGTTCGCCGAGCTGGGCCGCGCGCTGCCGGGCATCAGCGAGTCGGTGCTGTCCGACCGGCTCGGCGAGCTGTGCCGGGTCGGTCTGGTCTCCCGCACGGTGCGGGAGGGGCCGCCGCTGGGGGTCAGCTACCAGCTCACCGACCGGGGGTCCGCGCTGCTGCCGGCCCTGGACGCGCTCGCCCGCTGGGCCCACGAGAACCTGCCCGCCGAGGCGGGACGCGGCGGCGGCTGCTGACGGACGGCATGTGATCATCGGCTGATGCCTGTCCGCGCCGAACACGACCGGGCCGTCCTGGCCGAGCTGCTGAGCCGGGATCCGGTGCTGCACGCGTACCAGCTGGGTGACCTGGACGACTTCTTCTGGCCGTATACCTCCTGGTTCCGCCGCGGCGATCAGGTGGCGCTGCTCTATCACGGTGTCGAGCTGCCGACGCTGCTGGTGTTCGCCTCGCCGCCGGCCACCGGCGAGGCGGCCGCGCTGCTGGACGAGCTCGCGCCGGTGCTGCCGGCCCGGTTGTGGGCGCACCTCTCCCCCGGCCTGGAGGCCACCGTGGCGCGCTGGTACGCGGTGTCCGACGCCGCCGGGCACCACCGGATGGCGTTGACCGACCCGGCCCGGCTGGCCCGGGTGACCCCCGCCGGCGAGCCGCTCGACCGCGCGGACCTCCCGGCGCTGTTGGACCTGTACGCCGCCGCGTACCCGGGCAACTGGTTCGACCCGCGGATGCTGGACACCGGCCGGTACGTGGGCATCCGGGACGGCGGCGACCTGGTCGCGGTCGCCGGGGTGCACGTGTGGTCCCCCACCTGGCGGGTGGCGGCTCTGGGCAACGTCACCACCCACCCGCGGGTGCGTGGCCAGGGGCTGGCCGCGGCGGCCGTGGCGGCGCTCTGCGCCCGGCTGCGCGCCGACGTCGACCACGTGACGCTCAACGTCCGGGCCGACAACGGCACCGCCGTACGCCTCTATGAGCGGCTCGGCTTCACCCGGGTCGCCGACTTCACCGAGTGCGGGTTGCGCCGCCTTCCGTGACCGGGCGGCCGGCTGCTGTGCCCCTGTCCAACCGCCGCGCCGGGTCGACAACCCGACGCGCAACCGGGGTGGGTCGACCTGTGCACCGGTGACTCCGCCGACCCGTCGGTGCGGTTCGGGCCGTTCCCCGCGAAGTGATCCGATGAGCGGGGGTGGCCGGGTGGGCCGGGCACCCCCGCGTCGTCACAGTCGCCGGCCGGGCGAGTCGAACCGGCCGGCGCGGATCTCCCGCAGGGCCCGGCGTCGGGTGTCGCCGCGCAGCGTGTCGACGTACAGGCGGCCGTACAGGTGGTCGGTCTCGTGTTGCAGGGCGCGGGCCAGGAAACCGCTGCCGGCGATGGTCAGCGGCTGGCCGTGCTCGTCGAAGCCGTGCGCGGTGGCGTGCATCGCCCGCGAGGTCGGGAAGTACAGGCCGGGGATGGACAGGCAGCCCTCGTCGTCGTCCTGGCGTTCCTCCGACAGCTCCAGCGTCGGGTTGATCAGGTGGCCGCGGTGGCCGTCGGCGTCGTAGACGAACACCTGCGCGCTCACCCCGATCTGGGGCGCGGCGACCCCGGCGCGGCCGGGCGCGCCGAGCAGCGTGTCCATCAGGTCCTGCACCAGGGCGCGCAGGTCGGCGTCGAAGCTGGTCACCGGCTCGCACGGGGTACGCAGCACGGCGTCGCCGATGGTCCGGATCGGGCGCATAGTCATGCCCGAAAGGCTATCCGGCCGTTACCCGCGGTGTCGTCAGCACGCGCCGGCGGGCCGGCGGCCGATCGGCGCGTGGCGGGGTGCCAGGCCGGTGTCGGCGATCCGGTCGCGCAGCGGGCGGCGGCGCAGCGCCGCGAGGACCGCGTGCAGTTCGTCGGCCAGCGGTACGGGCAGCTCGGTGTCGAGGCGGCGCATGGCGGCGGTGGTGGCCGCCCATTCGGCCTCGACGACGGGCAGCAGCGCCCGCGCCCGGTCGGTGAGGGTGACGATGCGCTGCCGGCCGTCGGCGCCGGGGGTGAGGGTGACCAGGCCGGCGCGGCTCATCTGGGCGACGGTCTGGCTGGCCGCGGAGTGGGTGACCCCGACCCGGGTGGCGAGGTCGCGGATGGGCAGCGGCCCGTCGGCGACCAGCACCCGCACCAGCGGCGAGTAGCGGGGCCGGTAGTCGGCCACGTCGAGGCCGGTGTAGACGGCGGCGACGTCGCCGTCGAGCAGTTCCAGCACGTGGCGCAGCAGGGTGCCCAGCGCCTCGCGATCGGGGGTGGCGGTCACGTCCGCTAATGTAACAGCGCTGTTGCATCTGGGATGTGGGAGGGAACCGGGATGTATCCACCGATCGAGCCGTACGCGCACGGCCTGCTCGACGTCGGCGACGGCCAGCACGTGTACTGGGAGACCTGCGGCAACCCGGACGGCCGTCCCGCCCTGGTGGTGCACGGCGGCCCCGGCTCCGGCGCCACCCCGTCCTGGCGGCGGCTGTTCGACCCGGCCGCCTACCGGATCGTCCTTTTCGACCAGCGCGGCTGCGAACGCAGCACCCCCCACGCCGGCGACCCGGCCGTGGACCTGTCGGTCAACACCACCGCCCACCTGCTCGCCGACATGGAACGACTGCGCGAGCACCTCGGCGTCGACCGGTGGCTGCTCTGCGGCGCCTCCTGGGGTTCGTCGCTGTCCCTGGCGTACGCCCAGCGCCACCCGGACCGGGTCAGCGCGCTGGTGCTGTTCAGCGTCGTCGCCAACACCCGCCGCGAGATCGACTGGGTGACCCGCGACATGGGCCGGATCTTCCCGCGGGAGTGGGCCCGGTTCCGCGACGGCGTGCCCGCGGCGGACCGGGACGGTGACCTGTCCGCCGCGTACGCCCGGCTGGTCAACGACCCGGACCCGGCGGTGCGGGAGCAGGCCGAGCGTGACTGGTGCGCCTGGGAGGACGTGCACGTCTCCCTCGCCGGCGGGTTCGAGCCCAGCCCCCGCTACGCCGACCCGGTGTTCCGGGCGTGCTTCGTGCGGATCGTGACCCACTACTGGAGCCACCTCGGCTTCCTGCCCGACGGGCAGGTGCTGCGCGACGCCGGGAAGCTCGCCGGCATCCCCGGCGTGCTGGTGCAGGGCCGCCTCGACGTGAGCGGCCCGCCGGACATCGCCTGGCAGCTGACCCGCGACTGGCCGGACGCCCGGCTGGAGATCGTCGAGACCGGCGGCCACGGTAGCGGCCACGGGGTGGGCGAGCGCGTGGTCGCCGCCCTGGACGCCTTCGCCCACGCCTGACCGGCCGGCCACGCCCGGCCGCCCGCCGCCGCAGCGACCCTTCGTCGCCGGCCGGTCGTCTGGGCGGTCGTCTGGGCGGTCGTCTGGGCGGTCGTCTGGGCGGTCGACGTCGGTCGGTCGTGCCGGCGCGGCCGATGCCGCGGCGCGGGGTCAGCCGGCGGCGAGCAGGGCGCGCACCGGGGCTGCCTTCGCCGCCGCCTCGGCGACCTCGGCGGCCGGATCGCTGTCCCAGGTGATGCCGCCACCGGCCCACAGGTGCAGCCGCTCGGCGTCGGCCGCGGCGGTGCGGATCGTCAACCCCAGGTCGATCCGGCCGGGGCCGACCCAGCCGAGCGCGCCCATGCCGGCGCCCCGCCCGACCGGCTCCAGGACCGCGATCCGGTCCAGCGCGGCGAGCTTGGGCGCGCCGGTCACCGACCCTCCCGGGCACACCGCGCGCAGCAGCTCGGCCAGGCCCAGCCCGTCGGCGGGCGCCGCCGACACCGTCGACTCCGCCTGCCACAGGTCACACCACCGGCGTACGGCGAACAGCTCGTCCACCCGCACCGAGCCGGTGCGGGCCACCCGGGCCAGGTCGTTGCGTTCCAGGTCGACGATCATGACGTGCTCGGCGCGTTCCTTCGCCGAGGCGAGCAGTTCCCGCCGTCCGGCGGTGGTGGCCGGCCGGGTGCCCTTGATCGGCCGGGTGACCAGGCGGCCGGCCTCGAGGGCGATCAGCGTCTCCGGTGAGGCGCAGCCGATCGCCCAGCCCGCGCCGGTCAGGGTGCCGCCGTAGCGGGCGCCGGGCAGGGCGGCCAGCCGGGCGAGCGCGGGCCGGGGGTCCCCGGCGTACGGCGCGGCGGCGTGGCCGACCACGTTGACCTGGTAGACATCGCCGCGGCCGATGGCGGCGCGCACCGCGGCCACGGCGTCGGCGTGCTGTCGGGGGGTCCAGCTGTCCCGCCAGTCCCCCAGCCACCAGTTGCTGCCGGCCGGGGGCTGCGGCGCGGGCGGCCGGTCGGCATGGCCGTAGACGACCACCACCAGGTCGGGCAGCGCCGGCGCCGGGGTGGGCGCGCCGGGCGCGCCGCCGGCGGCCCGCGCCCCGGCGGCGGCGGACAGGTACAGGGCGGCCCCGCAGACCCCGGACGGGTCGTGGCCGGCCGGGCGGGCCAGGTCGTCCAGGGCGATCCCGTGCGCGGCGAGGAACTCCTGCGCCAGCGTGGCCGGGTCGCCGCCGTCGGCGGTCCGCCACTGCAGGCGCGCCCGTTCCACGAGCCGTTCCCGGCAGCCGCCGGGGGCGCCGGGTACGTCAATCACCCTCTGTGGGAGCGCTTCCACGCCGTCTGGCCCATCCTCGCTCATCCGTTCAGCCGATTTAAGGTGAACAAGACGGAAGCCTGCTCGATAGCGCGCGCTTCCGCTTGGTACTGTGCGTCACTGGTCATGTGAACCATGACACAGCGCCCCCACAGCCCGGAGAACCCGATGTGCCAGCACCAGCCCACCTGCCCCTCCGCCGAGGCGACCGACCGCGAAGCCGCCCGCGTCCTCGCCTGCTTCCGTGAGCAGGGCTGGAGCCTGCTCTGCAACGGTGTCATCGTGTTCGAGGACACCGGCGAACTGCTTCCCGACGGCAGCACCATCGCCCCGCACCGCGGCCCCGCCCGACACGCCCTTGTCGCCTGATTTTCACCACGCTGCGTGATCGCAGCGTGGCATCGACCCAGGCCGGCGCCCCTGCCCGGTGGCCGGCCCCGTGCCTGGTCGACATCCTGGCCGGGGCGGCCCGACGACCGCCCCGGCATCCGCGTCTCAGCTCTCGAACGCCTCCGGTGACGGGCACGAGCAGACCAGGTTCCGGTCGCCGTACGCCCCGTCGATGCGCCGCACCGGCGGCCAGTACCGCCCCGCCCGCTCCACCCCGGCCGGGTACGCCCCCACCGACCGCGGGTACGGGTGCGGCCACTCGTCTCCGGAGACCATCGCCGCGGTGTGCGGGGCGTTGCACAGCGGGTTGTCCCCGGTCGGCCACTCACCCGACGCCACCTTGTCGATCTCCGCCCGGATCGCGATCATCGCGTCGCAGAACCGGTCCAGCTCGGCCAGGTCCTCACTCTCGGTCGGCTCCACCATCAGCGTCCCCGCCACCGGGAACGACATCGTCGGCGCGTGGAAGCCGTAGTCGATCAGCCGCTTCGCCACATCGTCGACGCTCACCCCGCTGGCCTTCGTCAACGGCCGCAGGTCCAGGATGCACTCGTGCGCCACCAGACCCTTGTTGCCGGCGTACAGCACCGGGAAGTGGTCGCGCAGCCGCGCCGCCACATAGTTCGCCGCCAGCACCGCCGTCCCGGTCGCCCGGGTCAGCCCCTCGGCACCCATCATCCGCAGGTACGCCCACGGGATCGGCAGGATCCCCGCCGACCCGTGCTTCGCCGCGGAGATCGCCGGCCGCCCGTCCTCGGCCGCCCCGGCCGGGTCGCCGGGCAGGAACGGCGCCAGATGCGCCCGCACCGCCACCGGACCCACCCCGGGCCCGCCGCCGCCGTGCGGAATGCAGAACGTCTTGTGCAGGTTCAGGTGCGACACGTCCGCGCCGAACCGCCCCGGCTTGGCGAACCCGACCAGCGCGTTGAGGTTCGCCCCGTCGACGTACACCTGACCGCCGGCGTCGTGCACCTTCGCGCACAGCTGCGCGATACCCGTCTCGTACACGCCGTGCGTCGACGGATACGTCACCATGATCGCCGCCAGGGAGTCCCGGTGCTTGTCGATCTTCGCGTCGAGGTCGACCAGGTCCACGTTGCCGTCCGCGTCGCAGCCGACCACCACCACCCGCATGCCGGCCATCACCGCCGACGCCGCGTTCGTACCGTGCGCCGACGACGGGATCAGGCACACGTCCCGATGCCCCTCACCGCGCTGCCGGTGATACGCCCGGATGGCCAGCAGCCCAGCCAGCTCCCCCTGCGAACCGGCGTTGGGCTGCACGCTGACCGCGTCGTACCCGGTCACCTCCGCCAGCCAGTCCTCCAGCTGGCCGATCAGCTCCCGGTACCCGGCGGTCTGCTCCGGCGGCGCGAACGGGTGCAGGTGCGCGAACTCCGGCCAGGTGATCGCCTCCATCTCGGTGGTGGCGTTCAGCTTCATCGTGCACGACCCCAACGGGATCATGCCCCGGTCCAGGGCGTAGTCGAAATCGGCCAGCCGCCGCAGGTAGCGCAGCATCGCCGTCTCCGAGCGGTGGCGGTGGAACACCGGGTGGGTGAGGAAGTCGCTGGTGCGCCGCAACGCCGCCGGCAGCCGGGTGTCGGTCTCACCCTGCGCGGCCGGCACCCCGAACGCGGCGCACACCGCGTCCAGGTGCGCCGCGGTGGTGGTCTCGTCGCAGGAGATCCCCACCCGGTCGGCGTCGACCAGCCGCAGGTTGACGGTGCGCTGCGCGGCGGCGGCCACCACCTCGGCGGCCCGCCCCGGCACGACGGCCGTGATCGTGTCGAAGAACGGCACCTCGACGACCTCCACGCCACCGGCGCGCAGCGCGCCGGCGAGCCGCGCCGCCGCCCGGTGGGTGCGCTCCGCGATCTGTCGCAGCCCGTCCGGGCCGTGGTAGACCGCGTACATGCCGGCCATCACCGCCAGCAGCACCTGCGCGGTGCAGATGTTGCTGGTCGCCTTCTCCCGTCGAATGTGCTGCTCGCGGGTCTGCAACGCCAGCCGGTACGCCGGGTTGCCGTCCGCGTCCTTCGACACGCCCACGAGACGGCCGGGCAGCATCCGCTCCAGGCCCGCCCGCACCGCCAGGTAACCGGCGTGCGGCCCGCCGAAGCCCATCGGCACACCGAAGCGCTGCGTGGTGCCGGCGGCGATGTCGGCGCCGATCTCCCCCGGCGGACGCAGCAGCGTCAACGCCAGCAGGTCCGCGGCCACGCACACCAGCGCCCCGACCCGGTGGGCCGCCTCGACCAGGCTCGTGTGGTCGCGGACCGCCCCGGACGCCCCCGGATACTGCAGGTGCAGGCCGAAGAACTCGGCGGGCAGCTCGTCACGGCCGAGGTCGAGCACCCGCACGTCGATGCCGAGCGGCTCGGCCCGGCTGCTGACCACCGCGATGGTCTGCGGCAGCGCGTCGGCGTCCACCACGTACACCGGGCTCTTGCTCTTCGACGCGCGGCGGGCCAGGGTCATCGCCTCGGC
Source organism: Micromonospora sp. NPDC093277 (assembly GCF_044765245.1). Classification (NCBI taxonomy): domain Bacteria; kingdom Bacillati; phylum Actinomycetota; class Actinomycetes; order Micromonosporales; family Micromonosporaceae; genus Micromonospora; species Micromonospora sp. NPDC093277. Next base: position 27,872 of record NZ_JBIWJO010000006.1, on the reverse strand, counting down.
CGCGGCGGTGCCCTCGTCGAGCATCGACGCGTTCGCCGTGGCCAGCCCGGTCAGGTCGGTGACCATCGTCTGGAAGTTCAGCAGCGCCTCCAGCCGGCCCTGGCTGATCTCCGGCTGGTACGGCGTGTACGCGGTGTACCAGGCCGGATCCTCCAGCACGTTACGGCGGATCACCGCCGGGGTGTGCGTGCCGTGGTAGCCCAGGCCGATCATCGACACGGCGACGGTGTTGCGGGCCGCCAGGGCACGCAGCTCGGCGATCGCCTCCTGCTCGCTGGCCGGCTCCGGCAGGTCCAGCGTGCCGTGCCAGCGGATCACCTCGGGGATCGCGGCGTCCATCAGCTCGTCGACGGAGCTGTGGCCGACGGTTTCCAGCATCCGGCGCTCGTCGCCAGGGTCGGGACCGATATGCCGGTCTGCGAACTGTGCTGCGGTCATGCGCTGCGCTCCTTGTCGGGGCGAGGTCGACAGGTCGGCCTCCCCCTGAGTCGCGCACACGCGCTCCACAGCGCCTGCCCACGTGGTCCTTTTGCCTGAGAGGTTCCGGGGAGGAATATGCCCCTTCGGCGCCGTCCGGGGTGTTTCCGGGCGGTCTCTCCCGCGTGGGTGGTACCGGCATGGTCAACGCTACCAGCGGCCGTGTTTCCGGCTCACGTCCTCCCCGCCCGGCGCCGTCACACCGCCGCCGGGGAACCGGCGGCGACGGCCGGGCCGGCGACCCGGTCGGCCAGCGCGGCCAGCACCTCGCCCAGCGGCCCGTCCACGGTCAGGGTGGCGTACCCGTCGCCGCGGGTCGGCCCCTGGTTGACGATGGCCACCGGAATGCCGAGCTTCGCCGCCCGGATCACGAACCGGCGCCCCGACATCACCGTCAACGACGAGCCGAGCACCAGCACCGCCCGGGCCCTCTCGACCAGGGCGAAACACGCGGCGACGCGGGGCGCGGGCACGGTCTCGCCGAAGAACACCACGTCCGGCTTCAGCGTGCCGGTGCCGCAGATGCCGCAGTCGACCGTCCGGAACCCGGCGACCGCCTCGGCGGGCAGGTCGACGTCGCCGTCCGGGTTGACGTGGGCGACCCGCGCGACGAAACCCGGATTGGCCTGCCGCAGCCGCCGGTCCAGCTCGTCCCGGGAGGTCAGGTTGCCGCAGTTCAGGCACACCACCTCGTCGAGGCGGCCGTGCAGCTCGACCACCCCGGTGCTGCCGGCCGCGGTGTGCAGCCCGTCGACGTTCTGCGTGATGATCCCGCCGACCAGACCGGCCCGCTGCAGCCGTGCCACCGCCCGGTGCCCCACGTTCGGGGCCGCCCGGGCGACCAACCGCCAACCCAGGTGGCTGCGCGCCCAGTAGCGCCGCCGTGCCGCCGCGTCCCGGGTGAACTCCTGGAACGTCATCGGGGTGTGCCGGCGGGCCGCGCCGCTGGGCCCACGGTAGTCCGGGATGCCCGACTCGGTGGACAACCCGGCGCCGCTGAGCACCACCACGCCCCCGGCGCCCACCAGCCGGGTCAACACGTCGAAGGTCTGCCTCACCCCGTCCATGCTGCCTCAACCGTCCCCCGGCGACGACCGGCCCGGCTCCGCGGGCGTGGACCGCGACCGGCAGCCCGCGCCACCAGCCGGCGACCGGGGGACGCGCTCGCCCGCCCATCGGCCCACCCGGCGACTAGGTTGAGACCATGCGAGTCGTCATCGCCGGAGGCCACGGCAAGATCGCCAAGCTGTTGGAACGGGAACTCGCCGGGCGCGGCGACACCGCCGTCGGACTGATCCGCAACCCCGACCACGCCGCCGCGCTGCGCGCCGCCGGCGCCGAACCGGTCGTGGCCGACCTGGAACACACCGACGTCGACACCGTCGCCGCCCACCTGGCCGGCGCGGACGCGGTGGTGTTCGCCGCCGGCGCCGGACCGGGCAGCGGCGCCGCCCGCAAGGACACCGTCGACCGGGCCGCCGCCGTGCTGCTCGCCGACGCCGCCCAACACGCCGGCGTCCGCCGCTACCTGCTGGTCTCCTCGATGGGCGTGGAGGCCCCACCCCGGCCCGGCCGCGACGAGGTGTGGGCGGCGTACCTGCGGGCGAAGAAAGCCGCCGAGGACGAGATCACCCGCCGGGACCTCGAGGTGACGGTGCTGCGCCCCGGGCGGCTCACCGACGACCAGCCCGTCGGGCGGATCACCCTCGCCCGGCACGTCGACCCCGGCGAGGTCACCCGCGCCGACGTGGCCCGCGTCCTGCTCGCGCTCCTCTACGAGCCGGCCACCACCGGGCTGACCCTGGAACTCGTCGGCGGGGAGACACCGATCGCCGACGCGATCCGCGCGGCTACCGCCAGCTGACCCGCCGACGCCGCCACGGCCCGCCGGTCAGGGGTGACCGGCGGACCGTGGCCATGCTCAACGCTGATGGCGTGGCGCCAGGGCGACCCGCACCCGACCACCGCCCACCGCCGCAGCACCACCGGCGCCCACGGCCGCACCGCCGCCGTTCCCGGCCGCGCCGCTGGCACCCACCGCCCCGCCGGCGGTGACCTCCGCCGCGATCCGCTCCATGGTCCGCGCCAACTGCTCACTGCCGTCATCGAGGTGCCGGGCCGCGGCCTGCATGTGCGAGATCATCATCTCGCCGAAGATCCGCAACACCTCCCGAGCCGCCACCGAGTCGTCGAAGTTCGCGCCGGAGTTGCTGCGGTACTCCGCCACCGCCCGCTCGGCCTCCTGCTTCGCCTCCTCCGCCGCCGCCCGCATGTAGCTCTCATACTGCATCCGGGCGTACTCGGCCACCCGCTGGGCGTAGTCGTGCGCCTGGGCGATGATCTGCTCGGCCTCCCGCTGCGCCGCCGACAGCAGGTTGACCTCCTTCGCCGCCGGCAGCTTCGCCGCCCCGGCGCTCGGCAGCACCCCGTGCCGGTGCAGCTCCAGATGATCGTTGAGCCGCTCGTTCTCCGCCCGCAGATTCGCCACCTGCGTCGCCAGCACATCCAGCTCGTCGGCCACCTGCATGCGGAACCGGTCCACATCCGTCGGGTCGTAGCCCCGGCGGGTGAACGACGCCGCGTCGAACTCCCACCGCCGCACCCGGTCCGAGGTCATCCGGATCTGCACGCTGGAGACCTGGCTCCCGTCGTACCCACTGATCGGAGTTGCGCTCACCGGACACCTCCGGAATCGTCAGGGGCGATCGCCGTCCGCCACGTCGGCCCGTACCAGTGCTTGCCGAAACCCTCATGGTGCAGCTGCCCGTGGTGGTAACCCGCCCCGGTCAACGTCCCCACCGAATGGCTCACCATGTCGTCGGAGCCGCAGATGTAGACGTGCCGGGACCGCCAGTCCCCGTCGGCCAGCGCCTGGTCCACCACGTGCGTGAACTCCCCGGGCCGCTGGAAGTCGGCGCCCACCACGTAGGTGACCGTCAACCACGGGTACGACGCCGCCAACTTGTCGATGGCGTCCGTGTCGTAGAACTCGCTGCGCGAACGGGCCCCCAGGTACAGGTCGACCCGGCGGCGGGAACCCTCCGCGGCGACCTGCTCCACCAGCGACTTGATCGGTGCCCAGCCGGTGCCGCTGGCCAGCAGCAGCAAATCCGCCGACCCGGCCGGCCACAGCGTCAACCGGTCACCCACCGGCGCGGCCAGGTGGACCTGATCCCCCACCGCGCTCCCGTACACCAGACGCGACGACACCACGCCGCCCGGCGCCGCCCGCACGTGCAGCTCCAGGGTGCCGTCCGCGCGCGGCGCGTTCGCCGGCGAGTAGTACCGCCACGCCCGCACCGCCGGATGGGACACCCCGATCGACTGGCCCGGCGAGAACGGCAGCAGGTACTGCGGGCGCAACGTCAGCACCGCCAGGTCGAACGCCCGCCGCTCGTGCCCGAGGATCTCGGCCACCCACCACGGCGGCTTCTCCGACTCGGCGGCATGCGCGGCGTCGATCATCACCTGCGAGACCAACCCGTACGCCGCCGTCCAGTCCTGGGCCAGCTCGTCGGTCCACGCCTCGCCGAGGAAATGCCGCAGCGTCGCCACCAGCGCCTCACCGACCGCCGGATAGTGCTCGTCACGCACCGCGAACTTGCGATGGTCGGCGCCGAGATCCTGCAGGAACCCGACCAGGCCGTCGACCTGGTCCACGTTGGACACGACGTGCCCCAGCGCGGTCACCAACCGGTCCCGCTGCCCCGCCATGTTCGTGGGGAACATCTGCCGGGTCTCCGGATGGGCCAGGAACAACATCGAATAGAAATAGAGCGGCACCTGGTCGCCGTGCGCGGCAACCAGGGACCAGCTCTGCTTCAGCCGTGCCGCGTCCACACTCAGGCGTCCGTCCCGCGGCCCTGTGCCACCACCTGGTCCTGCACCTTGCCCAGCACGCCCTGCACGTCCCCGATGATGTCCCCCGGCACACCCAGCTCCGTCAGCGTCGCGGTCAGGTGCTCACCGACCTTGACATAGTGCGCCACCGGAATGTTCAACGACTGATGCGCCTCGGCCAGGCCCCGGCCGGCGTACTCGTTCGGCCCACCGAGCACCACCGTCAACATCAGCGCCAGGTGCCGCCGCTGCTCCGCCATGTTGATGTCGGTGAAGTAGCCAATCAGCTCCGGGTCGGCGAGCACCTTGTCGTAGAACAGCGCCACCGCCGCCTTCACCGAAGCGGCGCCGCCGATCCGCTCGTAGTGGGAGGGGGCGGTCTCTTCAGTAACCGTCACGGTCGTTCCTTCCAGCACTCAGGGCCACGCCGATCGACGCGGAGGGGCAACCGGTCGGCTGGCGGGCAGTTGCCGTGACGTCGTTGCCAGCACGACCGTGTGGGACGATAGCGCGCCATCCGGACAAGGTCACGCCCGCCCTATCAGATTCCTGACACCAGCCGTCCAGGTAGCGCTCCCATCATCCGCACGGACCGTCCACGAGAAAATCACTGCTCGTCACCTACCCCCGACCGGTCCACGTGACACACCTCCACCATGGACGGGCCCGCAACCCGGCGCGCCCGCCACCCCGCAGACGGCCCCTGACCACCGCAAACGCCAACCACCACCGGTCGCCGCCCGGCCCCGGACACCAGTCCCACCAACCGGACCCGCGCCGGGTCGCCGCAGCGCCCGACAAAAGATCGCGCCGCGGCCGCAGCCACGACGCGATCGTCGAAAAAATGCCCTGGGAGCCGGCTCAGCCGGCCCGACGACGCGCCCTCCGCGCGGCCAACTCGTCACCCACCGACTCCGGCGGATCCGCCGCCGGAGGCGGACCACTCACCGGCTCCGCCGGCAGGTGCGACAACGAACCCTGGATCTCCTTGAACGCGCCACCGATCGCGATGCCGAACACCCCCTGGCCACCCTGCAACAGGTCGACCACCTCCTCCGGCGACCGGCACTCGAACACGGTCGTACCGTCGGAGATCAACGTGATGCCCGCCAGGTCCTCCACCCCACGCGACCGCAGCGCCTCGATCGCCTTCCGGATGTTCTGCAACGACACCCCGGCGTCCAACAGCCGCTTCACGACCTTCAACACCACGAGGTCGCGGAACGAATACAGCCGGGACGTCCCCGACCCCGACGCGTCCCGCACGCTCGGCACGACGAGGCCCGTACGAGCCCAGTAGTCCAACTGCCGGTAGCTGATACCCACCGCGTGGCACGCCGTCACACCCCGGTAGCCGACCTCGCCGTCACCGCCCGGCTCAGGCCCCATGACACCCGCCTGCTGCCCCGTACTCGGACCAGGATCCTGCGGCTCGTGCATCCGGACAACCTCCCCGCCCGTGCGGCGACACGTCATCTCCCCGTACGTGCACCCCTCGACACCGCAACCCTATAGCCGCAAACAGGAGTTACCACGGAGGAGACACCGCGACACGCCGCGCACACACCCGGAAGATCACCTACAGCGGCAAGCCGTCACCCACCGTGACGCCCGCCGCCGCCCGCACGACCTGCCCGGCCGGCCACCACTCAGCCCGCGAAGTCCTCCGGCCGCACCTGGTCCAGGAACTCCCGGAACTTCTCCACCTCGTCCTCCTGCTCGTCGGGGATGACGATCCCCGCCTCACCGAGGACCTGCTCGGCACAACGAATCGGAGCCCCGACCCGCAACGCCAACGCGATCGAATCGCTCGGCCGCGCCGACACCCGCACCCCGTCACCGATCAACAGATCGGCGTAGAAGACGTTCTCCTTCAACTCGGTGATCTCCACCGCCCGCAACGGCGCCTGCAACGCCGCCAGCACGTCTCGCAACAAATCGTGCGTCAACGGCCGAGCCGGCTTGACCCCCTGCTGCTCGTAGGCGATCGCCGTCGCTTCGACCGCGCCGATCCAGATCGGCAGATAGCGATCTCCCTCGACCTCCCGCAGCAGGACGATCGGCTGGTTGCTGGGCAGCTCCACCCGAACTCCGACCACGCTCAGCTCGCGCACCGCCGCCTCCGTGTCGTTGTCACCTACGCCCGCACCCGCGCCCTTCTTCCCTGCACGGTACACGGACCGCGACACGAGATCCCCATGCGCTACGTGCACCACGCCTCGCCAGGAAGGGGTTACCCCGGCAAGCCTACGACACGCTTCCCGGGACAGATCTTTCCGCGCCCACCGACGGTCGGGGCCGGGCACCCCACGGCACCCGGCCCCGCCACACCTCACCGGCCCAACGTCGACCGCAGCCCCACCCGCACCAACGCCGCGTGCAACTGCTGCGACAACGCCACCAGCTCCCGCGCCGTCTCCGCCGCCCGAGCCCGCGCCGCCGGATCACTCTGCCGCGCCAACGGAGCCACCAACTGCGCGAACAGACCGACCTCCCGATCCGCCGACGTCCGATACCCCCGCAGATGCCGCGGCTCCAAACCGTACGCCGCCAACCCCGCCACCGCCGACGCGATGATCAACGCGTCCGCGTCGTACCAGCCCGGCGGATCCGACACCAACACACCGAGCCGCTCCAACTCGCCCAACGTCGACTCGGCGAGCCCACTACGAGCCAGCAGATCCGCCCGCCCCAGCCGGACCTCAGCCGACTCAACGGGCTCCGCCACCTCCCGGCCCGGCACCTCACCACCGGGACCGACCGCCACCAACGTCGGCCGCTGCCGACCCGACGCCGCACCCGACGCATCCCACTCCGCCAGCTGCTCACGGATCACCCGCAACGGCAGATACTGGTCCCGCTGCGCGGTCAACACGAACCGCAACCGCGCCACATCGTCCCAGCTGTACTTCCGATAACCCGCCGGCGTCCGCTGTGGCTCCACCAGGCCCTCGGCCTCCAGGAACCGCAACTTCGAGATGGTGACGTCCGGGAACTCCACCCGCAACTGCGCCAACACCTCACCGATGCTCATCAGCGCGGTGGAACGCGCCGCCCCGGGCGGCGTCGAAGCCGCAGGCTCGTTCACCCCCGGCCGGCCTCCTCCGGACGCGGACCGGCGATGAAGACCACCCGGAACTTGCCGATCTGCACCTCGTCACCATTGCTCAACGTGGCCGCCTCGACCCGCTCCCGGTTCACGTACGTGCCGTTCAAACTACCCACGTCCCGCACCGTGAACGTGCCACCGTCACGGTGGAACTCGGCGTGCCGCCGAGAAACCGTCACGTCATCGAGGAAGATGTCACTGTCCGGGTGCCGGCCGCTGGTCGTCACATCGTGATCCAACAGGAACCGGGCACCAGCGTTCGGACCCCGACGAACCACCAGCAGCGCCATCCCCGGCGGCAACGAACCGGACATCCGGCTCGGCACCACATCGGTGTCCGGCCCCTCCAGCACTTCGTCGAGCGAACCGAGATTGAGCGTCGAAGTGACGTCGAGTGGGGGGAACTCGTCGTCTGGCCGCGTCATGGGACCACCTCACGGATCTGTTTCTGTCGGCGTCGGGTAATGGCGGGTCTGGCCGCCGGGCAGTCACACACCCGGCGGCTGGCTCCCCGTGCCCGGGAAGGCGCACTCCACAACGCTCAACTATTGGGTTCTCGGTCGACTGGGCGAGCCTAGCCAGCGCCGAAAAGCAGGGCAACCAGACGCGCGGAGACAAGCCCGCCGCCCGGCACGACACAATCAGCTCTCAGTGAGCTCGCGGTACGCACCAGCGGTCAACAATCCCTCGACCGCCGCCGGATCATCCGGAGTGATCTCCACCAACCATCCCGCACCGTACGGGTCAGTGTTGATCACCTCAGGGGTGTCGGCCAACGCCTCGTTGCGCGCCGCCACCGTGCCACTCAGCGGGGCGTAGATCTCCGACACGCTCTTGGTCGACTCGATCTCACCGAACGACTCACCCGCGGCCACCACCGCACCCACGTCCGGCAACTGAACGAACACGATGTCACCCAGCGCGTCCTGCGCGAAGTGCGTGATACCGACCCGGACGGCCCCGCCGTCCCCACCGACCACCCACTCGTGCTCGGCGGTGTACCGCAGATCCTCAGGAATCACCAGCTGCATCCTTCATCCATCGGTGCACCGGGGGGAACCGGCGCGGCCGCGACCGGTCAGGAGACCGGCCGGGCGTGTTCCAGCTTGATCGGCGCGTGCAACTGTGAAACCTCCACAGCCTCACGATCCTCAACGATCACGTTACCGCCGTCATCCGCCACCGATGCGACCACCCCGCCAGGGATGTTCAACGCCGTACGCATCGTCGCCGAATCACCGATCACCAGAATCGTGTACGGACCAGTCAAACGCCGCCCGTCCACCATCAGGCCGCCGCCCTGCGCGTCCACGAAATACGTCGACGCGATGACCCGCACCGCCGCGCCGTCCGGCCCGGCGATCTGCAACGCCTCCGCGCCCGCCCCCCGCAACTCCTGCACCGCGTCCAGGATCCGCGTCGACGAGATCGCCTTGCCGCCGCCCTCGAACCGCACCGACAACCCCGGCCCCACCGCCGGCAACGTACCCGCCAGGATGCCCAGCTCGTCCGCCCGCCGCGTCGCCTCGTCCAACGCCGCCTGCCGGCCCTGCTCACCCGAGCGCAGCTGCCGCTGGCTGTCCTCCAACGTCGCGATGTCCTGCCGCAGCCGGCGCTCCCGCGAATCCAGATCCGACGAGATCCGGACCAGGTCCTCCTCGCGGGTCGCCGCCAGATTCGAGTCCGTCGACGTCGTCTTCAGCTGCACCACCAGGGTGAACCCCAGCAACGCCAAGAGCACCCCGATCATCGCGCCCGCCGACGTCAACCGCCGCGACACCGGCCCCGCAGCCGAACCGTTCGGCTCCTCGCCCGCAGGCGCCTCCTCCGCCGGCGGCGCCTCCGCCTCCCGCTCGGCCGGCGTCAACGGACTCAACTCGTCCGGATCGGGCGCGTCCGGCCGCGGATCCGGCTCACCCGCCGGACCCGAAGGCCGCGCCGGCTCCGCCGGCTCCGGCCAACCGGTCCCCGTCTCCCTGTGCTCCTCGCTCATCGCCACAAACCTACGCCCGGAACAGGTGCCGGCGGATCGCCGCCACGTTTCCGAAGATGCGCACCCCGAGCACGACCACCACACCGGTGGAGAGCTGACCGCCCACCCCCAGCTGGTCACCCAGATACACGATCAGAGCCGCCACCAGCACGTTCGAAATGAACGACACCACGAACTGCTTGTCGTCGAAAATCCGGTCCAGCTTCGCCCGAACACCGCCGAACACGGCGTCGAGCGCCGCCACCACCGCAATCGGCAGGTACGGCTGCAACGCCGCGGGCACCGTGGGGTCCAGATACACCCCCAGGACCACACCGACGAGCAACGCCAGCACCGCGATCATCGACCACCTCCGGAGGGGCTGGGAGACGTCCCCGAGCGGGACGGCCCGGGACTGGAAGAACCGGCGACCCCCGAACCCGACAGCGACGGGCTCGGACTCACCGAGGGCTCGGCGTAGCGTAGCCGCGGCTGCGGGGCGGCCGGCAAAGTGACACCCTTCGCGTCCTTGACCCCGAACGACAACCCGGTGGACTTCGCGACCTCACGCATCAGATCCGCCGCCCGGCTCTCGTCGAACCGGTCCCGCATCGACCCCGACCCGATCGCCGTCACCTCGTACGGACTCGTCACCGGGCGGTAGTCCACCAGAATCGCCTCACCCGCCGAACGGATCGTCGACATGGCCGTCAACCGCTGCCCGTTGATCGCGATCGCCTCCGCACCCGCCGACCACAGGTCGTTCGCCACCTTCTGCAGGTCCGAGTACAACACCCGGGACGGGCCGACATCCGCGCCGGTCACCGCGTCCTTGTCGCGCGGCGCGTCGGCCAACCGCACCACCACGCCATCGCCGCGCACCCGACCAAGCCCCGTGCCGGCCTCCAGGTTCCGCAGCCGGTACGCCTGCGACCCGCTCAACGCCGCGTCCCGCTGCCGCCCGACCTCCTCGCGCAACTGATCGGCCTGAGCGGTCAACCGGTCCGTCTCCGCCTCGCGCTGCTTGATCTCGGCGATCAACCCGGCCCGCGCCTTGGCCCGGCTCGGCTCCTCCGCCATCGTCTCCCGGTACGCCACCGAGAACAGGAACCCGATCACCGCGAGCACCACCAGGCTGACCGGACGGGACAGCAGGCGCCGCCACCGCGACGGTGGCACCTGCCGGCGCCGCTGCGCCGCGGCGGCGTACCCCGGATCGAGGGGGTTGCGGAACAAGTCGGTGAGGAAGTCCGGCGCGTACGAGCGCGCCGACGGGTCCCGGTTCTTGCCCCCGGACTCCGTGGTCACGCCGCCGCTCCCGCCCGCCGTGCCCGCATCGCCCGGACCAGTCGGCCGGCCTGCACCACGTACATCGCACCGGCCACCCAGTAGAGCACCAGACCCCACCAGGCCAGCCCCCAGCCGATCGCCGCGGTGACCGTGGCGATGCCCGGCGACGCGGCGGCCAGCAGCAGGATCGGGAACGCCGCCAGCAGCAGGAAGGTGGCCGTCTTGCCGACGTAGTGCACCGGCGGCGGCCCGTAACCGTGGCGACGCAGCACCGCGAGCGAGCCGAGCAGGAGCAGCTCGCGGGCCAGCAGCGCCGCGGTGAACTGCCACGGCACGACCTCGCGTGCGGTGAACGCCAGCAGCGTGGCCAGGATGTAGAGCCGGTCGGCGAGCGGATCGAGCAGCTCGCCGAGGCGGCTGACCTGGTGCAGTCGGCGGGCCAGCCAGCCGTCCACCCAGTCGCTGGTGCCGCCGATCGCCAGCACGACGATCGCCGCCACGTCCGCCCGCTCGACGAGGAAGAGGTAGAGGAAGAGCGGTACGCCGACCAGCCGGACGAAACTGATCAGGTTCGGCACGGTGAGGACGCGGTCCCCCACGACCGCCGTCGAACCGGGAGCCGGGTGCTCCGATGGAGCCGGCCGACGCGACACCGAACCCTCCCTTCGCAGCACGGCCCGGCGGCCGACCATGATCGGCCGCTCCGGTTCCGGACGTGCGCGTTGCCGGCCGGTCAGCGCCGGCGCCCTCTGCGATCCCGGGCTGGGACCTCCCCGATGCGGCCCATGATCGCGTCGATCATGGGCCGGCCAGTTGCGCTGCCACTATATCGGGCCGTCATGGCGCGCCCGGGCCTCCGCTTGTGGTGGCGTGGTTGGCCTGCCGTCGGTGCGGCGGCGCACCACCTCTAAGGCGTCCTAGGACGCTAGCTGGTTCGCCTGGGAGAAGGACCGCGGACGGTCGGGTCAGGCGGTACGTACCGCGGCGGAGTCGGCGTCAGCCGGGGCGGCACCGAGCGCCGCCGCCTGGCCGAACGCGACCAGGGCCAGCAGCAACTCGTGCTGGACCCGGTTGGGCATCCGGTCCAGCACGACCTGCACCGCCTGGTGCCGGCGCTCCGTCAGCTCCCGCAGCAGGGTCTCGGCCGCCGCGGTGGCCAGCAGCCGCACCTCGCGGCGGTCCCGGGGATCGGCCACCCGGCGCAGCAGGCCGACCGCCTCCAGCCGGTCACAGAGCCGGCTCGCCGACGACGGTACGACGTCCAGCAGCTCGGCCAGCCGGTTCACGTTGGTGTTCGGGTGCGACACGATCAGCAACAGCACCCGAAGCTGCGTCGGGGAGACCGGTACGGCGTGCCGCGACGCCGCCGAGTCGAGCACACCGATGAGCGCCTCGGCGGCCGCGGCCACGGCCGCGGCGAGATTCGGAGGTCGCTCCACCCGCAGACTCCCCTGCGATTCGTCCCGCTCGTGTTCGCCCCACCGGTCCGGTCACTGCCCGCCGAGGGCTGCAACCGCGCCGGTCCAGGCAGACGACGACCGCGTCGTCGCGGAGCTCCGCGGCGGCGTGGTACGCGTGCAGTTCGCGCATCACCGTACCAACTGCTTCCGTCGCCGGCTGCAACCGAGTGGACCGCGCACCTGCTCGCTACCCGAGCTCTGTCGGGCGCGGCGGGGGGAGCAGCGTCAGGCGGCCGGCTTCGTCGCCACCGCGCCGTAGAAGGCGTCCGGCACCGGGGCCGGCTCGCCCGGCGCACGCCATTCGGCGACCGGCGCAAAACCGTCCACAGTGGGCTGCCACCGGCCCAGCAGCGACGGGAACGCCGTGGGCGGGCGCATCCGGAACGCCGGCCCCATCATCGCCAGCGCCTGCGGGTACGCGGCCAACTCCTCGCTGTCGAAGTCGATGGCCAGGAAGCTGCCCGGCGCCACCGCCTCGTACAGCTCGTCGAGCGTGCGCGCGAGGGTGGTGTCGTCCAGGAAGGCGGCCAGGCCGAGGAAGACCACCCCGACCGGTCTCCTCCCCCACCCCGGCACGAACCGGTGCAGCTGGGCCGGGTCGATCGTGCCGATGTCGGTGGCGTCGCCGAAGCCGTAGCCGGCGCGGTCGCTGCCGGCGAGCAGGCGCTGGCCGAGCCGGATGGTCACCGGGTCGACGTCGGTGTAGAGCACGGTGGCGTCCGGGACCACCTCGTGCACGTTGCCCCGGCTCGGCACGCCCGCACCGAAGACCAGGAAGCCGTCCACGCCGGCGTCGGCGATCGACCGGACCGCCCGGCCGAGGAAGTCCCGCAGCGCGCGGAAGATCGTCGCGCAGGGCCCGTACGCCCCCTCGAAGGCACGGGCCGCGGCCACGTCCACGGGGAAGTGGTGTTCGCCGCCGAGCCAAAAGTCGATCATGCGGGCGGTGCTCGGCTGGTCCGGCTCGGCCATCGACGAGGCTCCCTTCCTCAGGCGGTGGCGGACAGCGTATCGGCGGTCCGGCTCCGGCGGTATCGCCCCGCCGACACCCCGCCGGCCGCGATACTGGCCGCGCGGGCGACGTCGGCGAGGAGGTGCAGGGTGAACTCGGCGAACGGCGCGGCGGTGGTGGTCGGCGTGGACGGCTCGGAGTCGGCGCTGCGGGCCGTACGCCTCGCGGCGGCCGAGGCCGCCCGGCGCCACCGGCCGCTGCGGGTGGTGCACGGATTCATCTGGCCGCTGCTGCGCGTACCCGGTTCCGCGCCGGCTGGGGCGCCACCCGGCACCGGCCTGCGACACCAGGCCGAGGAACTGGTCGCTGCGGCGGTCGCCGAGGCGCAGGCCGCCGCCCCCGGGCTGCGGGTCTCCGGCGAGATCATCGACGGGGAGGCGGCGGCGGTACTGCTCGGTGAGACCCCCACCGCCACGATGATCGTGCTCGGCGACCGTGGTCTCGGCGGGTTCGCCGCCCTGGTGGTCGGCTCGGTGGCCGTCCAGGTCGCGCAGCACGCCGACTGCCCGGTGCTGGTGGCCCGCGGCGCGCAGCGGGCGGGCGGGCCGGTGGTGGTCGGGGTGGACGGCTCCGTGCCGTCCCGGGCCGCGATCGAGTTCGCCGCCGAGGAGGCCGCGGTCCGCGGCGCCCCGCTGCACGCCGTGCACGCCTACACCCACCCCACCTCCAGCGGACCCGGCGACATGCAACCGTTGGTCTACGAGGAGAGCCAGCTGCGCGACGAGGAGGACCGGATCCTGACCGAGTCGCTCACCGGGCTGGCCGACCGCTACCCGCAGGTGGCGCTGACCCGGGAGGTGGTACGCGGCCGGCCGGTCGCCGCGCTGACCGAGGCCACCCGCAGCGCCCAACTGGTGGTCGTCGGCGGGCAGGGCCGGGGCGAACTGAGCGGGCTGCTGCTGGGGTCGGTGAGCCAGGGGGTGCTGCACCATGCCGACTGTCCGGTCGCCGTGGTCCACTCCCCCGACTGACGGTTGGCACCGCTCCGGGCGGGTAGACGGTCCGCGGAGCCACTGCGACCGGAGGAGGCAGGGATGCCAGGACCACGGCCGGGCAGCAACGCGTACGACAAGGCACGGGCACGGTTGCGCGATCTGATCGAGAACTCCGGGCGGGCCGCCGACCAGGAGGCGAACCAGGTCGCGAACCGGATCCTCCAGGACGATCGCGGCCAGCGGGGCGTCGTGCGGGGCGAACGGACGTTCGGCCCGAAGGGCGAGCGCGAACCGGGCGACCCGAAGTGAGGGCGGCGCCTGTGGTCGACGGCGCCATCGCCGGCGCCGTCGGCACCGCCGCCTTGAACATCGTCACATACCTCGACATCACGACCCGGGCCCGCCCGGCGAGCAGTACCCCGGAGGAGACCGCGGGACGGCTGGCCGACGAGGCACATGTCAACCTGGGGCCGGAGAAGAAGGCGGCCAACCGGCGGTCAGGCATCGGGGCCATCATCGGTTACGCCACCGGCATCGCCGCCGGGGCCGCCTTCGGCGTGTTGGCGGCCCGGCGGCGGATCCCGCTACCGGTGGCCGCGAGCATGCTCGGGGGCGGGGTGATGGCGACCTCCGACGGGTCGCTCGCCGTGCTGGGCGTGAGCGATCCCCGCACCTGGCGACCCGCCGACTGGTTGTCGGACATCGTGCCGCACCTGGCGTACGGGTTGGCGGCCGCAGCCACCTGGCGGAGGCTGCGGCCGCCGTCGCGGCGGGGTCGTTAGCGCCGCTCGTCGCTCTCGTCGTCGGCCACCGGCTCCCCGGCCGGGCCGTACGGCGACACCTGCCCCTTCGGGACCGGCCGGCCGGCGTCGGCGTTGGACGTGCCGCGGTTGCGGGGATGCCCGGCGACGCCGGGCACCTTGCTGTCCTGGCTGGTGGCGCCCCGGTTGTTGCGGCGGAACTCCTCCTGCTGCGGATTGACCACGGGTCTCTCCCTCCGGTGGAGCACGCGGCGTGGGACCGCGCACGTGACCCGCGTACCCGCCCCCGCCGGGCGCATTCCGGGCCCGGCCGGGCGTCTGTTCCGGCCCGACACGGGTAACCCGACAGGATGCCGAACGATCGGAACGTGGCGCGGAAGCTGCTGGACCGGCAGGGCCGCACGTACGCCGACGAGGCGGGAATCAGTCTCGCCGACCGGCCCGGGCCGCTCTACCAACTGCTGGTGCTCACCACGCTGCTGAGCACCCGGATCCGGGCCGGGGTGGCGCTCGCGGCGGCGCGGGAACTCTTCGCCGCCGGCTACCGCACCCCACAGGCGATGGAGGCGGCGAGCTGGCAGGACCGGGTCGACGCGCTCGGCCGCGGCCACTACCGGCGCTACGACGAACGCACCGCCACCATGCTGGGCAACAGCGCGCGACTCTGCCTGGACCGGTGGCACGGGGACCTGCGCCGGATGCACCGGGAGGCCGACGGCAACCGGACCGCCCTGCGCCGGCTGCTCACCGAGTTCCCCGGCATCGGCCCGACCGGGGCGGACATCTTCCTGCGCGAGGCCCAGACGGTCTGGTCGGACCTGCGCCCGTACGCCGACCGCCGGACGCTCGCCGGGGCCAGGCAACTGGGTCTGCCGGCCAATCCGGGCGGACTGGCCGGCCTGGTGGGCGAGGCCGACTTCGGACGACTCGCGTCGGCACTGGTGCGGGTGGCGCTCGGCGAGGAGCCGGCGGGCAAGGTCACCGCGGCGGCCCGCTGAACCGCGCCGGCGCCGGGCTTCGCCGGCTGCCGGGATCGCCGGCGGGCGTCACTTCGCCGGGCCGGGTCGGGTCACGTACCAGACCAGCCCCCCGACGAGCAGGGCGAGCAGCACGACGCCGCCGGAGACGCCGCTGCCCTCACCGCCGCTGCTGCGGTGTCCGCTCGCGGCGAAGTAGATCACCGCCAGTCCCGCGAGCACCGCGATGAACGTCCGCAATCCTCGGTCCTTCACGTCCCGGACCGTACGTCCGGTCGCCGCCGGTTCGTGCCGTTTCAGCCCGACGTTCCCCCGTCCGAGGTCATCGGCCCCGGCGACCCGGTCCCGTTCACGCTCACGGCGGAGCCGCGCAGGCGCACCCGACGGACCGCCCGGTCGGCGACCTCGACCACCTCGATGGTGAGCCCGGGCAGCCGTATCCGCTCGCCGGGCCCGGACGGGAGCCGGCCCAGACCGGCCAGGACCAGCCCGGCGACCGTGGCGTACTCGCGGGAAAGCGGGAAGGTCAGCCGCACACCGGCGTCGGGCAGGTCGTGCAGCGGGAAGTCACCGGGCAGCAGCAGCGCACCATCGGGCTCCCGTTCCGCCCCGCGCACGTAGCGGTCGGTCTCGTCGTACACCTCGCCGACGACCTCCTCCAGCAGGTCCTCCATGGTGACCAGGCCGTCGATCCCGCCGTATTCGTCGACGACGAGGGCGAGCTGCTGGTGACGTTGGCGCAGCTGGCGGATCGCGTCGGCGACCGGCAGGGTGCCGGGCAGCAGCAGCGGCGGCCGGGCCCGCTCGCCGGTCGTGGCCCCGTCGCCGTCGACCAGGTCGCGGATGTGCACCACCCCGCACACGTCGTCCAGTCCGGCGGGGCCGGTGACCGGCGCGCGGGAGCGGCCGGTGGCGGCGAGGCGGCGCATCGCCTCCGCGGCCGGCATCGAAGCCGGCAGGACCGTCACGTCGCGCCGGGCGACGAGGATCTCCCGCAGATTACGACCGGCGATCTCGAAAGCGCCGGCGAGGATCTCCCGCTGCTGCGGCGACAGCCCTCGCTGGCTGGCCAGCAGCTCCCGCAGCTCCTCCTCGGTCACCTCCGGCCGGCTCGCCCGTGGATCCCCACCGGCGAGCCGGACCAGCAGGTCGGTGGTGCGGCTCAGCAGCCACACCACCGGGCGGGACAGCGTGGCCAGCAGGTCCAGCGGCGCGGCGGCCAGCAACGCCCAGCGTTCCGCCGCCTGCATCGCCAGCCGCTTGGGGGCCAGTTCCCCGACGACCAGCGTGACGAAGGCCAGCACGATGGTCACCAGCAGCACCGCGGCCGGGTGCGCGGCCCGGCCGAGGAAGCCCAGCAGGTCGACCAGTGGCCGCGCCAGGGACACCGCGGCGGCCGCCGAGGCAAGGAACCCGGCGAGGGTGATGCCGAGCTGGACGGTGGCCAGATAGCGGTTCGGTTCCCGGGTCAGCCGCACCAGCCGCGCCCCGGCCCGCCCCGACCGGCCCAGCCGCCGCAACTGCCCCTCACGCAGCGTCACCAGGGCCATCTCGCTCCCGGAGAGCGCCGCATTGATCAGCACCAGGACCAGCACGAGGATGAGCTGTCCCGCCATCTGTGCACCTCCCTCCCGGCCCGACGGTCAGTCCACTTCCAGATCGTCCAGGGAGATCGCATGGGTCATCAGCCACCGGGCCAGCGCCGCCATCCCGAACAGCCACAGCGGCGCCGACTCGGTGGTGCCGTTCGTGGCGAAGACCGCGAACCGCAGGTCGGGTGCCCGGTACGCCTCGATCCGCCACTTGTGGTTCTTGTCCCGCCAGACCGCTGAAGGGTCCATGGCGTCACCGTAGGTGACGGGAGGCCCTCACCGGTGCCGCTTGGACCACCCGCCCGTGCTCACCCCGGGGCGGACCGCCGAGGTGGTGGCCGCCGCCGCGGGTACGACGTAGTCGCCGAGCAGCCTGCCCAGCGCCGCCACCGCGACGGACAGCAGCAGACCACCGAGCAGCATCCAGCCCAGGCCGACCCAACCGGAGCGGCGTGGCCTGACCGGTGGCACGTCGCCCCGCCACCGCTCCCGGTAGGCCCAGGCGAGGAGGCCGACGCCGAACGGCAGCGAGCCGATCCAGAACCAGTACCAGCGGGTGCCGGCCACCGGTGGCGGCCCGGCGACCAGCACGACCAGCCAGCCGAGGCCGAGGGCCACCGCCAACCACCCGGCCGCGTCGGCGAGCCGGGCGGCCGCCGGAGTCTCGTCCCAGCTGCCGGCGACCCGGTAGAGCCGATCGTCCAAGGGGTCACCGCCGGCGACCCGGTCGAGCCCGTCGTCCAACGGATCGCTGCCGGACGAGGCACCGGTAACCGGAGCGCCCACGATCGCGTAGCGGATCTGCCCGTCGGGACGAGTCCAGACGACCATCGCACCTTCCGACGCGTACCGGGGGCGTCGCCGGCCACCCCAGCCGCCGTTGTCGGCGGCCCAGCCGTCGGCGCGGAACCAGGTGACGACCCGACCCGCCGCAAGGTCGTGGTCCAGCTCCGGGCGGTCGGCGGTGCGGGGCGCCGTCCACCAGGACAGGCCGGTCCAGACGAGCCAGCACACGACCATCGCGACCGGAAGGACTCGTCGGCGCAGGAGTGCCCGGTCGAGGCGGGCGGCGGGGATGATCACCGCGTCACCATCGCATGCCGGCGCAACGATCAGCCGGGTGGCACGACCACCTCGCGGGCGTCGTCGGGCAGCCGGCGGGTGGCGCCGCGCCGGTCCAGCAGCTCCAGCAGCGGCACCGCCACCCGGCGGGTCGTGTTGAGGGCCTGCCGGGCGGCGCTGAGGGTGAACGGCTGCGGCAACCGGGCCAGCACCCGGGCCGCGTCGTCGAGCGCGGCCGGCAGCAGCACCACGTTCTCGGCCAGCCTCAGCAGGGCGCCCGCCCGCACGGCCGCGCCGATCTCCCGCGGGCCCAGGCCGAGGTCGGCGAGGTGGTGCGCCTCCGGCGCCTGGAACAGGCGGTCGGCGTACTCGGCGCGTACCCGCTCGACCGCGCGGGCCACCGGTGCGGGCAGCGCGTCGGCCGCCGCGGCGGTGACCCGGCCGGCGTGCAGCCGCAGCGGCGGCCGCAGCAGCGCCGCCACCAACGCCCGGTCGGGCAGGTCGAGGCGGCGGCGCAGCACCTCGACCGGCACACCGGGTTCCAGCGGATGCTCACGGCCGTACCGGGCGACCTCCTCGCCCAGGCGTACGCCGAGGCCCCGCCAGTGCGCCGGGTCGGCCAGCCAGTCACCGGCCACCGGGTCGGCGGTGACCGGCACCCCCATCCGGGTCAGCTCACCGGCCCGGACCAGGCGCCGGCGGTGCAGTTCGCCGGCCAGGTCGGGGCGGCCGGCCAGCCCCGCCAATACGGCGGCCCGGACGGCGGCGGCCCCCCGCCGGCGCAGCGGTGGCGGGTCCACGTCCAGCACCGTCACCCCACCGGCGACGTGGTGCCGGCCGGGGTCACGCAGCAACGCCCGGTCCCCGATCAACAGCGGCAGCGGCCGGGCCAGGCGCAGCCGGACGGTGTCCGGGCCGAGCGGGCGTATCCGGGCGGGCACGGCGGCGGAGCCGACATGCAGGGTGAGTTCGGCCGGCAGGTCGGCGGCCGGGTCGCCGGCGAGCCGCACGTCGAGCAGGTCGGTGCGGCGGAACCGTCCGGGGCTGAGCAACGCGTCGCCCCGGGTGAGCCGGTCGCGCGGCACCCCGCGCAGGTTCACCGCGACCCGGGCCACCGCGTCGACCCGGTCGCGGGCGGTGTTCAGCGAATGCAGGCCGCGGACCCGGACCGGTTCCTCGGTGGCGGCGAGTTCGAGCTGATCGCCGGCGTGCAGGCGGCCGGCGCCGAGGGTGCCGGTGACCACGGTGCCGCTGCCCCGGACGGTGAACGAGCGGTCCACCCAGAGCCGGACCGGGGCGTCCAGCGCCGGGGCGGGGAGCCGGGCGATCAGCCGGTCCAGGGCGGCCCGCAGCTCGGGCAGGCCGGCGCCGGTGGTGCCACTGACCGCCACCGCCTCCACCTCCCCGACGGCGGTGGCGGCGATCTCCTTGCGGGCCCGGGCCAGGGCCGGCCCCGGATCGGCCAGGTCCGCGCGGGTCACCGCCAGCAGCCCGTACGACACCCCCAGCGCGTCCAGCGCGGCCAGGTGCTCGGCGGACTGCGGCATCCAGCCCTCGTCGGCGCCGACGACGATCAGCGCGGCGGGGACCGGGCCGACGCCGGCGAGCATGTTCGGCACGAACCGTTCGTGCCCGGGCACGTCGACGAAGGCGACGGTCCCGCCGGAGGGCAGCGTGGTCCAGGCGAAACCGAGGTCGATGGTCATGCCTCGGCGGCGTTCCTCCGCCCACCGGTCGGGTTCCATCCCGGTCAGGGCCCGGACCAGGGTGGATTTGCCGTGGTCGACGTGTCCGGCGGTGGCGACGACCCACATGCTCAGTCGACCGCCCGCAGGACCGCCGCGCGGAGGGTCTCGTCGGCGTCGGCCGGCACGCAGCGCAGGTCCAGCAGGAGCCGGCCGCGCAGCACCCGGCCGAGGACCGGCGGCTTCCCGGCGCGCAGCGGCTCGGCGTAGCGTTCGGGCAGGCTCAGCGCCCACGAGTCGAGTTCCACTCCGGGAGCCCCGCCGCCGCCGACCACCGCGACGCTGGGCACCACCTCGGCCTTGCAGCCGTCCTCGCCGAGCCGGTCGCGTAGCCGTTCCAGCCGGTCGCGCAGCGCGGCCGGGTCCGCGTGCAGCG
Organism: Micromonospora sp. NPDC093277; assembly: GCF_044765245.1. NCBI lineage: Bacteria > Bacillati > Actinomycetota > Actinomycetes > Micromonosporales > Micromonosporaceae > Micromonospora > Micromonospora sp. NPDC093277. The sequence continues at coordinate 7,264 of NZ_JBIWJO010000006.1, read as the reverse complement.
CCTCCCGGGTCGGGGTGGTCGGGGCGTGCAGGGTGGCGGCGAGCGCGGCCAGGGTCAGCTTGTCCACCCGCAGCGCCCGGGCCAGGGGGTGCCGGCGCAGCCGTTCGACCAGGTCGGCCGCGCCGAGCAGCAGGCCGGCCTGCGGGCCGCCGAGCAGCTTGTCGCCACTGGCGGTGACCAGGTGGGCGCCGGAGCGCAGGGTGGTGGCGGCGTCCGGCTCGGCGGGCAGCAGCGGATCGGCGGCGAGCAGCCCGGAGCCGATGTCAGCGACCACGGGCACGCCGAGGGTGGCCAGGTCACGCACCGGCACGGCCGAGGTGAAACCGGTGACCACGAAGTTCGACGGGTGCACCTTGAGCACGAACCCGGTGCGGGGGCCGACGGCGGCGGCGTAGTCGGCCAGCGTGGTGCGGTTGGTGGTGCCGACCTCGCGGAGCCGGGCGCCGGTGCTCTCCAGCAGGTCGGGCAGGCGGAACCCGTCGCCGATCTCGACGAGTTCGCCTCGGCTGACCACGATCTCCCGGTCGGCGGCGAGGGCGGTGGCGGCGAGCACCAGAGCGGCGGCGCCGTTGTTGACCACGTGTACGGCCGGCGCGTCGGGCACGGCTGCGGCGAGCGCGTCGAGGGCGTCCCGGCCGCGCCGGGCCCGCCGCCCGGTTCGCAGATCCAGTTCCACGTCGGTGTGCCCGGCGGCGGCGACGATGGCCGCGACGGCGGCGGCGGGAAGCGGGGCGCGGCCGAGATTGGTGTGCAGCACCACGCCGGTGGCGTTGAGCACCGTACGGGGTGCCGGTGCGGGCAGCTCGGCCAGCGCGGCGTCGCGTACCCGGTCGGGGGTGATCTCGCCGGAGCGGGCGCGCTGCTGGGCCTGGACGATCGCGGCCTTGACCCGGTCGCGGCCGAGCGTGTCGGCGGCGGTGGCCAGGGCCGGGTCGGCGAGCAACGCGTCGGTGCGCGGCACGCGCCGCCGCGGATCGGCGTCCCGCATCGATCAACTCCCTGGCATGCCTCGGCAGAGACGCGGCCCGGTTGCTTGGCGGAGACGGACGGGAATCGAACCCGCCTGGTCCGGGTCCCGGACCACACCGGTTTTGAAGACCGGGAGGGGCACCAGCCGCCTGAACGCCTCCACGCAGCAGTCAATCACAGCGCCGCGCTGTTCGTGCGGTGAGGTGTCAGTCCTGCTCGGACGCACGCCGGTCGGCGCGCTCCCGCTGTGGCACGACGGTGTACCGGGGATCCCTCGTGGAGGCGATTCCGCCGTGGAAGATGCCGAACCGGGTGCAGACGGCGGCGGCGAGCAGCGCACCGCCGGAGAGGGCGGACAGCGCCCGGTTGCGGCGGCCGAGCAGCGCACCGGTCACCCCGGCGGCGGTCAGCGCCCGGCCGGTCCGCAGCAGCCGACCGGCGGTGCCGATGGCGTAGGGCTCGCTGAGCAGACCGAGTCGGTTCTCCACCCGGTGCGCCCCCCACAGCTCCAGGGCCGCGCCGGCGACGGCGAACCGCCGGGCCGGGCCGGCCTGCGCGGTGGGCGCGGCCAGCAGTCCCACGCCCGCGCCGCTGGCCAGGGCGCTGCCGGCGAAGATGGCCGGCAGTTCCGGGTACGCCTCGTGCCAGGACGGCACGGCCGTGTCGGCCAGCAGCACCCCGGTGTACGTGGCCAGGGCCGGGGCGGTGACGGCGGCGACCAGCCCGGCGGCCTGCCCGGCCGGGGGCAGCAGCCGGCGGCCGAGGCCGAGCAGCCCGCGCTCGGGCAGCCACGGGGCGGCCTCGGCGGCTGCCGCGACCCCGGCGGCCGGCCCGAAGGCGGCGAGGATCCAGGTGCCCACGGACATCGGCGAGGTCAGCTTCGCCACCCGCAGCATGTGGTGGAACCGGCTCGGCCTGCCGAGATCGTTGACCAGGAAGTACGCGCTCGCGGTGACCGCCGCCAGCGAGGCGAGCCGCCCGGCACGGCGCAGCGCCGGCCGCCCGGTGAGCTGCCCACCGGCGGCGAGCAGCGACGACCCGGCGGCGAGCCCACCGGTGAACAGGTACGCGGCGATGTCCCACTTCCACACCGGCGGTTTGACGACGGGCCGGCCGTAGTAGGAGGTGAACTCGGCCGGCGGCACGTTCAGCGGCTCGCCGCCACCTCCACCTCCACGTCGGCGCCGCGGTTCGACGTCGCGCCGCGGGCGCGGCCCGGCCCCGGCCTCGGCACGGGTCGCGTCCGCGGCGGTGGCCCGGCCGCCGCGCGCCCCCGGTCCGGCACCCGTGTCGTGTCCGTCGGGCAGCGGAACGCGGGAAGCGGTCACCTTCGGACCGTGGTCGGCGCGGAAGCCCGTCCCGCCGATACGGTTCGGGCCCTCGGCGGCCAGCCGCTCCCGGAAGCGGCGGAACAGGGCGCCGACCGGGGCGCGGTCCGGACTCACGAGGAACCTCCCACGAACGCGGCGACGGCGGCCGCCGCCATGGCCAGGGCGGCCAGCCCGGCCCGCTTCCACATCTTCGGCAGGTCCCTGGTGGTGACCACCGGGTCCGGCGGCAGGCCGTACACCTCGGGTTCGTCGAGCAGGAGGAAGAACGCGCCGTCCCCGCCGACGCCGTCGGTCGGGTCGTGGCCGTAGAGGCGGGCCTCGGGAACTCCCCGCTCGTGCAGGGTGGCGACCCGCTGGGCGGCGCGTTCGCGCAGCTCGTCGAGGGGGCCGAACTGGATGGACTCGGTCGGGCAGGCCTGCGCGCAGGCCGGGGTCAGGCCGGCGCCGAGCCGGTCGTAGCAGAGCGTGCACTTCCACGCCCGGCCGTCGTCCCTGCGCTTGTCGATGACGCCGTAGGGGCAGGCGGAGACGCAGTAGCCGCAGCCGTTGCAGATGTCCTCCTGCACCACCACCGTGCCGAACTCGGTACGGAACAGCGATCCGGTGGGGCAGACGTCCAGGCAGGCGGCGTGGGTGCAGTGCTTGCACACGTCCGACATCATGAGCCAGCGGAAGTCGGTGCGGGACTCCGCGCCGGTGTCGCGCCCGGGCGGCTGGGAGCCGGGCAGGCCCAGGAACTCCGGGCCGGCGGCCATCCGGGCGGCCGCCTCCGGCTGCCCCGGTGGGACGCCCGGGTCGGTGCCGCTGTCCTGGTCGCTGCCGGCGGCCACCGCCGCGGACTGCGGGCTGGCCGATGGGCCGGTGGGCGTGCCGGCGAAGGGCTGGGCGCGGTGGCCGGCCGGCCGGGGCTGTTCGACGAAAGCCACGTGCCGCCACGAGTTGGCGGTCAACGCGCCGGTGTTGTCGTACGACATGCCGAGCAGGTCGAAGCCGGAGGCGGGGACGTCGTTCCACTCCTTGCAGGCGACCTCGCACGCCTTGCAGCCGATGCAGACGCTGGTGTCGGTGAAGAAGCCCATCCGGGGCGGGGCGTCGGTCCACCCGGCGTCCGGGGCAGGGTCGAGCGGCCCGTAGAGGCTGTTCCCCTCCCGCAGCGTCATTCCTGCCTCCCGTCCGTGCCGGCCTCGGTGGTGACGATCGGGGTGCGGTGCTCCCCGGTCAGCCCGGCACGCCGCTGGTAGTCCCCGACCAGGTCGAGCAGGGCCGGCCCGGTGGGCCGCCGGCCGGGCCGGATGTCGCAGGTGCCGACCTTGCTCTCCTGGATCAGCACGTTCGGATCCAGGGTGATCCCGAAGAGGTCGTTGACCGAGTCGCCGGTCACCAGCCCCTCCCGGCCGAAGTGGTACGGCAGCCAGACCTGGTGGATCACCCGGCCCTCCACCCGCAGCGGGGTGAGCCGGTCGGTCACCAGCACCTTGGCCTCGATCGCGGCGCGGCCGGTGATCAGGTGCGCCCAGCCCAGGTGCGCCAGGCCGACCTCCGCGGCCAGCTCCGGCGACACCTCGACGAACATCTCCGGCTGCAACTCGGACAGCGGTCGGACGAAGCGGCTCATGCCGCCGGCGGTGTGGTGCTCGGTGAGTCGGCTGACCGTGAACACGTGCGGGAAGACCTGGCTGTGCTGCTCCGGCGGGCTCGGGTTCATCCGGTTCACCGGATGTACGTAGACCTTGCGGGTCGGGTTCGCCTGCTGGCCGTACATCGGGTTGCGCATCGGCGACTCGGCAGGCTCGTAGTGCGTCGGCAGCGGCCCGTCGAGCACGCCCGTCGGCGCGTACAGCCAGCCCTTACCGTCGCCCTGCATGACGAAGGGGTCGTCACCGGCGAGCGCCTCGGTGCCCGAGGCGCTCTCGGGCGGCCGGTAGGTCGGTGGCTTCGTCTTCTCGAAGTCGGGCACGTCGTAGCCGGTCCACTCGCCCTGGTCGGGATCCCACCAGACGTATTTCTTCCGCTCGCTCCACGGCCGCCCCTGCGGGTCGGCTGAGGCCCGGTTGTAGAGGGTGCGCCGGTTGGCCGGCCAGGCCCAGCCCCACTCGGGGGCGACCCAGCTCTGCTCGCGCCCGGGCTTGCGCCGGGCGGCCTGGTTGACCCCGTCGGCGTAGACGCCGGAGTAGATCCAGCAGCCGATGGCGGTCGACCCGTCGTCGCGGGCCTCGGCGAACCCGCCGAGCGGGCGCCCGGTGCGCACGTCGAAGCCGTTGATCTCGTACAGCACCGCCTCGGCGCTCGGCTCCGCCACCGGCCCGCTCGTCGGGTAGTCCCAGGTGAGGTCGAGCAGCGCCCGGTCGCGGGGCTGGTCGGAGCCGGCCAGCTTCTCCCGCAGCCTGCGCCCCAGGTGATAGAAGAACCACAGCTCGGAGCGGCAGTCGCCCGGCGGGTCCAGGGCCTTCTCCCGCCACTGCAGCAGCCGCTGCGTCTGGGTGAAGGTGCCCTCCTTCTCCACGTGCGAGGCGGCGGGCAGGAAGAAGACCTCGGTACGGCACTCCTCCGGCACGATCTCGCCGGTCTCCACCTCCGGGCTGTTCTTCCAGAACGTGGCGCTCTCGATCATGAACAGGTCCCGGACGACGAGCCAGTCGAGGTTGGCCATGCCCAGCCGCTGGGCCCGGCCGTGTGCGGAGCCGACCGCCGGGTTCTGGCCGAGCAGGAAGTAGCCCTTCACCTTCCCGTCGATCATGTTCAGCACCTGCTGGTACGTCCCGTGATCGCCGGTCATCCGGGGCAGGTAGCCGTAGCAGAAGTCGTTCTCCGGCGTCGCCGCGTCCCCCCAGTACGCCTTGAGCAGGCTCGCCGCGAAGGCTCGCGCGTTGCCCCAGAAGCCCTTCTGTCCGGGGTTGCGGATGCCGTCCACCCACCGGCCGAAGGTCGGGTGGTCGGCGTGGTGGGGCATCGGCAGGTAGCCCGGCAGCAGGTTGAACAGCGTCGGGATGTCGGTCGACCCCTGGATGCTGGCGTGCCCGCGCAGTGCCAGGACGCCACCGCCCGGCCGGCCCATGTTGCCCAGCAGGAGCTGGATGATCGCCCCGGTGCGGATGTACTGCACGCCGACGCTGTGCTGGGTCCAACCCACCGAGTAGACCAGCGCGCCGGTGCGTTCCCGGCCCGAGTTCTCCGTCCAGGCTCGGGCGAGTTCCAGGAACCTCTCCCGCGGGATGCCGCAGACCCGCTCGACCATCTCCGGGGTGTAGCGGGAGAAGTGCCGCTTGAGGATCTGGTAGACGCAGCGGGGATGCTGCAGGGTCTCGTCCCGCTCGGTCTGGGCTCGCACGGGCGGCCCGTGCGACTCGTGCCGCAGCCCGGCCGCCGTCTCCCGCTGCGTGCCGTTGGCCGGGGCGCCGCCGTTACGCTCGTGCCCCTGGTACTGCCAGCTCTTCTGGTCGTACGCCAGGGTCTCGGGGTTGAAGCCGGAGAAGAGGCCGTCGAGGTCCTCGGTGTCGGTGAACTGCTCGCTGACGATGGTCGCCGCATTGGTGTACGCCAGCACGTACTCCCGGAAGTCCAGCTCGTTCTCCAGGATGTACCGCACCACGGCGCCGAGCAGCGCGATGTCCGTGCCCGCCCGGATCGGCAGGTACGTGTCGGCGAGCGCGCTGGTGCGGGTGAACCGCGGGTCGACGTGGAAGACCTTCGCGCCGCGTTTCTTGGCTTCCATCACCCACTGGAAGCCGACCGGGTGCGCCTCGGCCATGTTGGAGCCCTGGATGACGATGACGTCAGCGTTGGCGAGGTCCTGCTGGAAGTCCGTCGCGCCGCCGCGACCGAAGCTGGTCCCCAGACCGGGGACGGTGGCGGAGTGTCAAATCCGCGCCTGGTTCTCGATCTGGAGCGCCCCCATCGCCGTGAAGAGCTTCTTGATGAGGTAGTTCTCCTCGTTGTCGAGGGTCGCCCCGCCCAGGCTGGAGATGCCCAGCGTCCGGTTCAGCGGCCGGCCCTCGTCGTCGGCGTCCTCCCAGGTCTCGTCGCGGGCGGCGAGGACCCGGTCGACGATCATGTCGAGCGCGACGTCGAGGTCCAGGTCTTCCCACTCGGTCCCGTACGGCCGGCGGTAGCGGACCTTGGTCTGCCGCAGCGGGCTGGTCACCAGGCTCTTGCTGGCCGAGCCCTTCGGGCAGAGCCGACCGCGTGAGATCGGGCTGTCCGGGTCGCCTTCGATCTGGGTGACCCGCCCGTCCTTGACGAAGACCCGCTGCCCGCAGCCCACGGCGCAGTACGGGCAGATCGATCGGGCCATGCTGTCGGCGGTCTCGGTACGCGCGGTCAGCGTCGCCGAGCGGCCGGACCGGGCCGCCGCGCCCCGGCCGAGTGGGTCGGTGCCGGTGAGCTGCCGGTAGACCGGCCAGCCTTCGATGAAGGTCTTCAGGCCCACTGGGACACCCCCTCCCACCGACGGAAGCCGACGATCTGAACCTTAGGCCAGCCGCCGCGTGCCCGCGACTCAAGCGGCGCATCAAGCCGGGCGTGCCGGGCCGACGAGTGGCCAGCCGGCTGCCGGGGGCGAAGACAGCGGCGCCCCGGCCGGATGGCCGGGGCGCCGCTGGGCGTCGGTGTGCAGGTCGCCTCTCGGCGAGTGGCGCGACGCGGCTCCAGCCGGACGGTATTCCGCGAAGGCAATTTAGTTGAGGCCCGGGGACACTGGACACACCGACGCTCTGCACAACGGTACGGGGGTCTCCCGTGTTCCGGCGCTTCCGGTGATCGCTGTCACCTTGGTGGGGCGAAGCGCTGGCCGGCACCCCGTGTTCGGGGTGCCGGCCAGCGACGTTGTGCTTGTTCGGTTGTCAGCTGTTCCAGTACTGGGCGACCAGATCGGCGGCCTGCTGCTCCCACTGGGCGTAGGCATCCGGGTACGCCGACACCTGCACCGTCTGCGCGGCCTTGGTCAACGGCATGTCCTGCCACCCGTC
>NZ_JBIWJO010000005.1:418432-480085 GCF_044765245.1 Micromonospora sp. NPDC093277 | reverse complement strand
CTGTTCAACAACCGGATCTACGGACTGACCAAAGGCCAGTACTCACCCACCTCCGAAACCGGCAAAATCACCAAATCCACGCCGGCCGGCTCCGCAGACGCCCCCTTCAACCCCCTCTCCCTCGCCCTCGGCGCCGAAGCCACCTTCGTGGCCCGCACCATCGACTCCGACCGCAAACACCTCCAATCCGTGCTCCGCGCCGCCGCACAACACCAAGGCTCCGCGTTCGTCGAGATCTACCAGAACTGCAACATCTTCAACGACGGCGCCTTCGACCCCCTCAAAGAACCCACCACCCGCGACGACCACCTCATCCGCCTCGAACACGGCCAGCCGATCACCTTCGGCACCAACAGCGAACACTGCATCGTCCACCCACCCGGCGGCTTCGGCCTCGACGTCCGCGACACCGCCACCACCCCCACCGACCAGATCGTCATCCACAACACCGACGTCACCGACCCCGCCTACGCCTTCGCCCTGTCCCGCCTGCCCGGACTCGACCTGTCCAACACCCCCATCGGCGTGTTCCGCTCCATCACCCGCCCCACCTACGACAACGTCGTACAAGAACAAGTCACCACCGCCAAAGCAGGCACCAACGACACCCCCGAACAACAACTCGCCGGCCTCCTCGCCAGCGGCGACACCTGGACCATCGACTAGGTGTAGGCAACGTTCTCCCGGGGGGTGCCGCGCGGCTTCAGCTCAATCGCGACTTCTGCACCTTGCCGAGCGCGTTGCGCGGCAACGCGTCGAGGAAGTGGACCCGGCGGGGGCGCTTGTGGACGGCCAGCTGCCGTGCCACGAAATCGATCAGGTCGGGCTCGGTGGCCCCGTCCGCCACCACGTACGCCGTGACCTGCTGCCCGAGCACCCGATCGGGAGCGCCGACGACCGCCGCCTCGCGTACCGCCGGGTGGGCCAGGAGCGCTTCCTCCACCTCCCCGGCCCCGATCCGGTAGCCCCCGCTCTTGATCAGGTCGACGGAGGCCCGCCCCACGATCCGGTGCCGGCCGTCCGCCGCGATGGTTGCGATGTCACCGGTCCGGAACCAGCCGTCGTCCATCCGTACGGCGGCGTCGGCGTCCGGGCGGTTGAGGTAGCCGTCGAACAGGGTGGACCCGCGCACCAGCAACTCGCCCATCCCGTCGCCGTCGGCGGGCACCGGCGCGCCGTGCTCGTCCACCAGCCGGGTCTCCACGTCGGGCAGGGCCCATCCCACCGTGCCGGCCACGGGCACCCGGTCCACCCGGGCGCTCACCGTGATCAGTGTCTCGGTCATGCCGTACCGTTCCCGCACCCGCTGCCCGGTGAGCGCGTGGAGTCCGTCGAAGACCGCCACCGGCAGCGCCGCACTGCCGGACACCAGCAACCGGGCACTCCGCAGCGCCCGGGCGGCGGACGGATCGGCGCAGATCCGGGACCAGACGGTCGGCACCCCGAAGAGCAGGGTGCCGCCGGCGGCGGCGTACCGCTCCGGTCGGGGGCGCCCGACGTGGTCGAGCCGGCCGCCCAGCCGCAGCGGGCCCAGCACGCCCAGCACCAGACCGTGTACGTGAAACAGCGGCAGCCCGTGCACCAGCAGATCGTCCGGCGCCCAGCACCAGGCGTCGGCGAGGCCGTCGAGGCAGGCCGCGATCGCCCGGCGGGACAGCAGTGCCCCCTTCGGGAGCCCGGTCGTTCCGCTGGTGTAGAGGATCAGCGCCGGTCGGTCGTCCGCCGGCTCGGGGTGGCGGCTCGCCGAGCGGGCGCGTGGCGACACCGGCACCACCGGCAGGTCGTCGCTGTCGGGGACTACGCCGGCCGGCGCCAGCATCGCCTCCGCGGCGGAGTCCCGCAGGATGTGGTCGCGCTCCATCGGCCCCGCGTCCGGCGGCACCGGCACCACCGTCACGCCGGCCAGCAGCGCCCCGACGACGCCCACCACCGTCTCCAGCGTCGCGGTCGCCACCACGGCGATCCGGTCCATCCCACGGATCCGGTCGGCCACCGCGGAGGCACTCTCCCGCAGGTGCGCGCCGGACATCGACCGTCCGGCGACCCGGATCGCGTCCGGGCGCTCGTCCGGAGCCTGCGACAGGGCCGTCAGCAGGCCCACGGCACCCGCTCCGCCATGGGCGTCCTCCCGGCTCGGCCGCCCGGTGGGGGCGGGCGGCCGCAGCACCCGCCGCGACCGTCGTCGTCAGCCAACCGCACCGGTGCCGCGCGGACAACCCCTGAATCTGTCGCAGGCGGGCGTCACTCGTCGCCGACGGTCTCCGTCTCGCCGTCGTGCTGGAACCGGGCGGCCAGGTGATCGTCGGGCTGCGGGGCCTGCGCCACCGTGTGATGGGGGTCCCCGTCCGGGGAGAAGAGCACCTGGTCGGTCTTGCCGGTCTTCTCCTGCTTCTCTTCGGGCTCCGTCACGCCTGGCTCCTTGTCGTCGCCGTCGCCGTGCTGACCGCCGGCCGGGCCGGGACGGCCCGTCGTACCCACCCTAGGCAGGCGCGGAGCGCCGCCGCAGGCGTTCACCGCCCAGCTGGGCCCACCCCGAAGCGCGGGAAAGGACCCGCCGGCGGCGGAGCATGCGCGATGGTGGGTTCGGTCGGCGGTGGCCGGTGGCGCGGCTGAGAGTTCGGAACCGATCGGCTGCGGTGGGAGCGCAGCCCGTTGCGGAGGTGGTCGGGTGCCGGCCAGGGAGATCGCCCAGCGGATCGGGAACCTGTTGGACCTCGCCGGGGTGCTCGTCATCGCCGTCGGCGTCGTCGCCACCACCGTCGTGTTCGTGGTGCGATGGTGGCGTACGCGTCGGCTCGTCGACGCCTATCGCCCCTACCGGCAGGGCGTCGGTCGGGCCATCCTGCTGGGGCTGGAGTTCCTGATCGGCGGGGACATCATCCGTACGGTGGCGGCCTCGCCCACCTTCGCCGACGTCGGCGTGCTGGCGCTGATCGTGCTGATCCGTACCTTCCTGAGCTTCTCGTTGGAGGTGGAGCTCAACCGCCGCTGGCCGTGGCAGGGGAGGGGCCCGGTGAGCGGCCGTGGCGGCGGGTGACGACGGGGGGGCGTGGCCGCGCTGCCGGCCGGCGCGAGCGGGCGGCGGCCCTTGTCAACACGAAAGGCGTGACCAACGACACGTGTTTCCGCCGCGTTGTCCAGGGAGAGTTGAATTCTGCCTGGTCACGAACCGGGGAGCGCCGACGAGAGGGGTACGGGGTGCCCGAGACGACCCGCAATTGGCCGAGTCAGGACGCGGTCCTGCCGGAGGACGTGACCGACCCGCTGCTGTGGCGGCTGGCGTACGACGTCGCCGTGGCGCACCAGCCCGACGCGGCGGGCCGCTGCCCCAGCCTGCTCTGCGGCGGCCAGGCTGCGCCCTGTGCGCCGCTGGTCAACGCCCGGCGGGCGATGCTCCTGGCCCGGGACGCGGCGCCGGGGTCCGCGCCGATCCCCGCGCAGTGGCACTGGCGGCGCGAGGCGGCCTGACCGGCGCCGGCGCGACCCCGGCCGGCCGTGGGCGGGTAACGGAGCGCGGTCAGTGATCGGCCTCCGGGCCGAACGCGGCGAGGAAGCGGTCCCGGAAGGTGTCCATCCGCCACACCGGCGCGTGCGGCCCGGGGCGCAGCCCGTCCTGCCATCCCCAGCCGGCCACCCGGCGTAGCACGGAGGGGTCCTTCGCCACGATGGTGATCGGCACGTCCCGGCTGGCTCCCGCACCGGTCACCGGGGCCGCCGCCTGGTGGTCGCCGAGGAACACCAGCACCAGGTCGTCCCCGCCGTAGGCGAGCAGGTACGTGACCAGGGTGTCCAGCGAGTACTCGACGGCGTCGCGGTAGTCGGCGCGGATCCGCGCGCCGTCCCGCCGTACCACGTCCCGGGCGCCGGTGGACGCCTCGTGGAAGATCGTCCCGTCGCCGACCGCGTCCCAGGGGACCGCCTTCGGGATCGGCGACCAGGGGGAGTGGCTGGAGACCAGCGGGATTTCCGCCATCAGCGGCGGGTGCGGCCGGGCCCGTTCCAGCCGCTGGAAGGTGGCCAGCGTGTACTGGTCGGGCATCGGCGCGTAGCCGAACTTCGGTCCCCGGTAGGCGAGTTTCGCCGCGTCGTAGTACCGGTCCCAGCCGAAGAACCTGCCCTCGGGCCAGGGCTCGGTGGCGGCGGGGAACACCCCGACGGTCTGCCAGCCGGCCCGGTGGAACGCGCCGCCCAGGGTGAGCCGGTCGCCGGCCAGCAGCGCGCCGTGGCGCTGGTCGTTGTCGGTCCACACGCCGGAGAGCAGGGTGGCGTGGGCCAGCCAGCTGCCGCCGCCGAAGGTGGGCGAGGTGAGGAACCCGCTGCGGGCGTCGTACCCCGCCGCGCGCAGCCGGCGGTAGCCGTCGTCCAGCACCGCGTCGACGCCCGGTGCCAGCTCGGGGTCCTCGACGGCGTCCCGGCCGTAGCTCTCCACGAACGCGACCAGCACGTCCTTGCCACGCAGCCCGGTCAGCAGCCGGTCTCCGGGCACGTCCCGGTACGCGTCGTCGGCCACCTCGGCGGCGAACGCCGCGCGGTCGCGTAGTCCGGCGCGTACCTGACCGGCGTGCGCCGCGACCAGGGTGCTGGCGTCCCGGCCGGCGACCGGTAGGCCGGCCAGGGCGCACACCAGCCAGAGCACGGACAGCGCCGCGACCACCCGCACGGCGCCCGTCCGGTGCCGTGCGGCGATTCGGGCCAGCCGCAGCACCGACACGGTCACCAGCACGGGCAGTCCGACGGCGAGGAGCAGGACCCCAGCCGCGGTGGCGACCGCGCCGGCCCGGCCGACCGAGTCGGCGACGAAACCGAAGCCGTCGTCGAGCAGCCCCCAGTCGAGCAGCACGTCGAACGGCCGGTCACGGGCCACGAAGAAGCCCAGGTCCAGCAACTTGAGCGCGGCGAGCAGCCCGAGCGTCAGGCCGAGCAGGACCGAGACCGGTCGGCGTACCCGGGCCGGGAGGACGAGCAACAGGGCGGCCGCGAGCAGCCCCTCCACCGGGATTCGCGGTAACGCGGCCGGCCCGATCCGGGCCGGTTCGCCCGGTATGACGAGGTCCGCGAGCACGAGCAGCGCGGCGAGGCCGGTGAGGGCGCCGGCTGCGAACCGGTGCTTCCGCGACGGCGGCGCCGGGTGGTCCGCCGGCCCGGTCCCGTCCGGCAAGGTGGTTGGGGCGGTGGCGCCGGCCGGTCGGGCCGGCGGGCTGCCGGCCGGGCGGCGGAGGCGGGGGAGGAGTGGCACGTCGGGTCCTTCTCGGCGAGGAGCGGTGCGGCCGACGTCAAACCGGCTGCCGCGCGGCGGCCCGGGCGCCCACCCGCTTCGGCGGACCGGCTGAGCCGGCCGGCGGTGCGGCGAGGGACGCCGGCGGAGGGGGGAGGGCCGCCTGCGATGCGGCCAGGGGTGTCGGCCGCGCCGGTAGGGGCTCCTGTCGTGCGGACAGGGGTGCCGGTCGCGGGGTGCGGCGGGCCGGGTGGGCGGCCTCGGCCGCCGAGCCGGCGGGACGGTGTCGCCACAGCCAGGCCACGTCGCGGCCGAACGACTCGACCAGCAGGGCCAGTGCGCCCGCGAGCAGCGCGGCGGTCGCCACCGGGGGCAGCACCCCGCCGGCCGCGACCAGCAGCACCACGCCCTGGGTCGCCGCGACGACCTTCCGCCAGTACCGCGGCGGCAGGGCGCCCCGCATCCAGGGCAGCGGCCGGCTCGCCGCGACGAAGGCGTACCGCATGCCGCCGATGGCCAGCACCCAGCCGCCGACGGACGGCGCGAGGTGGACGCTGAGCAGCAGGATCAGGAACGCGTCGACCTCCATGTCGAAGCGCGCGCCCACGGCGCTCGTCGTGCCGGTGCGCCGGGCCACCCAGCCGTCGACCGCGTCCAACGCCAGCGCCACGGCGGTCAGCGGGACCAGGACCGGCAGCGGCGCCGGCCCGCCCCAGCCGGACACGACCAGGGCCAGTACCCCGCCGACCAGCGAGGCCCGGACCAGGGTCACCCGGTCGGCCGGGCCGAGCCGGTCCGCACCGCCGGCCCGGAGGCCGTGCCGGAGCAGCCGGCCGAGCGCCACGCCGTAGGCCAGACCGGCGAGCCACCCCGCCGCGCCGATCTCCGCCACGCCGGCGAGCCCGGCAAGCAGGACGAACTGGATGACAAGCCCGACCAGTGGGCCATTTCGCACCGTGGACACCCGGCCTCCGTGTCTATGATCGACAACCCTGTTAATCAACACGGGATACCCGGCCGGCCGGTTCGGTCAACAGACGGAAATGAGGAAATCAGTGACCGGCGATGCCCAGGCATTCTGGCTCCGGACGCCCGGCGAGGGCGAGATCCGCCGGGTCGAGCTGCCGCCGCCCGGCCCCGGCGAGGTGCTGGTCCGGACCCGCTACTCCGGTGTCAGCCGGGGCACCGAGACGCTGGTCTTCACCGGTCGGGTCCCCGCCGACCAGTACGCCAGCATGCGCGCCCCGTTCCAGGAGGGCGACTTCCCGGCCCCGGTCAAGTACGGCTACCTCAGCGTCGGCATCGTCGAGCAGGGACCGGACCGGCTGCGCGGACGTACCGTCTTCTGCCTGCACCCGCACCAGACCGCGTACGTGGTGCCGGCCGACGCCGTGGTGGTCGTACCCGAGCAGGTGCCGGCCGCCCGGGCGGTGCTGGCCGGCACGGTGGAGACGGCGGTGAACGCGCTCTGGGACGCGGCGCCGCTGGTCGGCGACCGGGTGACCGTGGTCGGCGCGGGCATGGTCGGCTGCTGCGTCGCCGCCCTGCTCACCCGCTTCCCCGGCGTACGCGTCGAACTCGTCGACGCGGACCCGGCGCGGACCGCGGTGGCCGCCGCGCTCGGGGTCGAGTTCGCCCTGCCCGCCGACGCGGCCGGCGACCGGGACCTCGTGGTGCACGCCAGTGCCACCGCCGAGGGGCTGCAACGCGCCCTCGACCTGCTCCGTCCCGAGCGCACCGTGCTGGAGCTGAGCTGGTACGGCGACCGCCCGGTGACACTGGCCCTGGGTGGGGCGTTCCACTCGAAGCGGCTCGGAATCCGCAGCAGCCAGGTCGGCACCGTGTCACCCCGGCGGGCCGACCGCGGCTACGCCGACCGGCTGGCGCTCGCCCTGGAGCTGCTGGCCGACCCGGTGTTCGACGCGCTGCTCACCGGCCCGTCCCGCTTCGCCGAGCTGCCCGACGTGCTCGACCGGCTCGCCACCGGCCGGCTGCCCGCGCTCTGCCACCTCATCAGCTACTCCGAGGAGTGAGAATCGTGTTCAGCGTGACCGTCCGGGACCACATGATGGTCGCCCACAGCTTCCGGGGTGAGGTGTTCGGGCCCGCGCAGCGGCTGCACGGCGCCACCTTCGTGGTCGACGCCACCTTCCGCCGGGCGGAGCTGGACGCCGACGGGATCGTGGTCGACATCGGCCTGGCCACCGAGCAGCTGAAGGCCGTGCTCGGCGCGCTGACGTACCGCAACCTCGACGACGAGCCGGCCTTCGCCGGGGTGAACACCACCACCGAGGTGCTGGCCCGCACGGTCGCCGACCGGCTCGCCGAGGCCGTGCACGCCGGACGCCTCGGCGAAGGTGCCCGGGGCCTCGCCGGGATCACCGTCACCCTGCACGAGTCGCACGTGGCCTGGGCGAGCTACGAGCGGTCCCTGTAGCCGGATGGCACTCGTCCACGTGGTGCTGCCCGGCGACATCGACGACCCGGCCACTCCCAGCGGCGGCAACGCGTACGACCGGAGGGTCTGCCAGGGGCTCACCGCCGTCGGCTGGACCGTCCGGGAGCACCCCGTGCCCGGCGGCTGGCCGCACCCCGAGCCGGCCGCGCGGGCCGCCCTCGCCGGGCTGCTCGCCGCGCTGCCCGACGCCGCGCTCGTCCTGCTCGACGGCCTGGTCGCGTCCGTGGTGCCGGACGTGTTGGCCCCGCACGCCCGGCGGCTGCGCCTGGTGGTGCTCGTCCACCTGCCCGCCGAGGACGAGGACGAGGCCCGGTCGCTGGCCGTGGCGGCCGGCGTGGTCGCCACCAGCGAGTGGACCCGCCGCCGGCTGCTCGACCGCTACCCGCTCCGCGCCGACCGGGTGTGGGCCGCCCCGCCCGGCGTGGACCGGGCACCGGTCGCCTCCGGCTCACCGACCGGCAGCCGGTTGCTCTGCGTCGCGGCGATCACCCCGCTCAAAGGGCACGACGTGCTCGCCGCCGCCCTGGCCACGCTCACCGACCTCGACTGGACCTGCCACTGTGCCGGCGCGCTCACCCGGGATCCGGGCTTCGTCGGCCGACTCCGCAGGCAGCTCACCGACGCCGACCTGGCCGGCCGGGTCCGGCTGCCCGGCCCGTGCGCCGGGAAGGCCCGGGACGCCGCGTACGCCGCCGCCGATCTACTGGTTCTGCCGTCCCGGCGGGAGACCTACGGGATGGTGGTCACCGAGGCCCTCGCGCGCGGCGTACCGGTGCTCGGCAGTGACACCGGCGGGCTGCCCGAGGCGCTCGGACACACCCCGGACGGCCACCGGCCCGGCCTGCTGGTGCCACCCGAAGACGCGGCGGCGCTGGCCGGCGCGCTGCGCCGCTGGCTCACCGGCCCGGACCTGCGGGAGCAGCTGCGCCGCGCGGCCCGGCAGCGGCGGGACACCCTCACCGGCTGGACGGTCACCGTGGACCGTCTCGCGGCGGCCCTGAAGGAGGCGGTGCCGGCTTGATCACCCAGCTTCCATCCGACTTCGCCGACTGGTTGCGGCTGCGGGAGCCCGCCGACGCCGCGGCCCGGTCGGCCGACCTGGTGGACGCGGTCCGCCGCCGGCTGCCCGCCGACCGGCCCGTGGTCGTGCACGACCTGGGCAGCGGCACCGGCTCGATGGCCCGCTGGCTCGCGCCCCGGCTGCCCGGCCCGCAGCACTGGGTCCTGCACGAGCGGGATCCCGACCTGCTGGCCCTCGCCGCCGCCGAATGGGACACCGCCGGCCTGGTCACCGTGGCGACCCGGGGCTCCGACATCACCCGGTTGCGGGCCGCCGACCTCGCCGACGCCCACCTGATCACCGCGTCGGCGCTGCTGGACATGCTCACCGCCGACGAGGTCGAGCGGACGGTGGCGGCCTGCGCCGGCCGCCTCACCCTCTTCGCGCTCACCGTGGTCGGCCGGGTGGAGTTCACCCCGGCCGACCCGCTCGACGAAGACCTCACCGCCGCGTTCAACGCCCACCAGCGCCGCACCGTCGACGGCCGGATCCTGCTCGGGCCGGACGCCGTGGCCGTCACCGTGGCCGCCTTCCGCCGCCGGGGCATCGACGTCCAGGTCCGGCCCAGCCCCTGGCGGCTCGGCCCCGAGCAGCCGGCACTGACCGTCGAGTGGCTGACCGGCTGGCTCGACGCGGCGGTCGAGGAACGGCCGGACCTGGCCGGCGCGGCCAGGGCGTACCGGGACCGGCGGCTGGCGGAGGCGGCGTCCGGTCGGCTGCGCGTGGTGCTGCACCACGCCGATCTGCTGGCCGGGTGAACCGCACGGCGCCGGGGCCCGTGATATCAGGGGGACCGAGGGAGGACCGCTTGGCACCCACGACCGCAACCACCGTCCGCCCCACGCCCGCCGGCCCGGCCGTGCCGCCGTCGCGCCTCGCCGGGCCCGAGGCGCGCCCCGCGACGATCGGGCCGGCCCGGTCGCCCTGGTCGTGGGTACGGGCGCTCGGCGGGCTCGCGGTGCTCGGCGTCCTGGTCTGGTCGGTGGGCACCGGCCCGTTCCTGGCCGGCCTGCGGATGATCGACGCGCCGGCGCTCGCCGCCGCCCTCGCCGTCGGCGCGGTCACCACCGTCTGCTGCGCCTGGCGCTGGACGCTGGTCGCCGGCGGGCTCGGCGTACGGCTGCCACTGGCCGCCGCCGTCGCCCACTGCTACCGGGCGGTATTCCTCAACGCCACCCTCCCCGGAGGGGTGCTCGGCGACGTGCACCGGGCGATCCGGCACGGCCGGGACGCCGGAGACGTCGCCCGGGGCGTCCGGGCCGTGGTCTGGGAGCGCGCCGCCGGTCAGTTGGTCCAGCTCGTCATCGCGGTGGGCGTGCTGGCCGTGCTGCCGTCGCCGGTCCGGCCGTACCTGCCGGTGCTGGCGGCCGTGCTGGCCGTCGCGGGGCTGCTGCTGGTGCTCCTGGCCCGGGCCGCGCCCCGCTCCGGAGCATCCCGCTGGTCGCGGGCGGCACGTGCGGTGGTGACGGACGTCCGGTCCGGGCTGCTGGCCCGGCGCACCTGGCTCGGCGTGGTCGCGGCGTCCGTGGTGGTGGTCGCCGGCCACCTGGCCACCTTCGTGGTCGCGGCGCGCACCGCGGGCGCAGACGCGCCACTGTCCCGGCTGGTGCCGCTGGCCCTGCTCGCGCTGCTGGCCATGGGGGTGCCGGCGAACGTGGCCGGGTTCGGGCCGCGCGAAGGGGTGGCCGCCTGGGCGTTCGCCGCCGCCGGGCTGACCGCCGCCCAGGGCGTCGCCACCGCGACGGTGTACGGCGCGCTGGTCCTGGTCGCCAGCCTGCCCGGTGCGGCGGTGCTGCTGCGCCGGATCCGTGCCCAGGAGGCCGGCAACTGTCGGTGATCCCGCCTACGGTGAGGGTGCGAGGTGGCGTTGCCGGCGTGTCCGGCAGCCCCGGACGAAGGAGGACGATGGACGAAACGCTGCCCACGGCCACGGTTCGGACCCAGGTCACGGTCCCGCTGCGGTTCCCCGACGGGTACGTCACGACCGCCCGGGTGCACTCCTTCCACGGCTTGGTCGACGGCCGGGAGCATCTCGCCTTCGCGCTCGGCGACCGGGCCGCCGCCGGGGACCGGCCGGTGCCGGACGCCGCACCGCCGCTGGTCCGCCCGCACAGCGAGTGCCTCACCGGTGACGTGTTCGGCAGCCAGCGCTGTGACTGCGGGCCGCAGCTGCGGGAGGCGGTCGAGCGGATCGCCGAGGCCGGCGGATACCTGCTCTACCTGCGCCAGGAGGGCCGGGGCATCGGCCTGTACGCCAAACTCGACGCGTACGCCCTCCAGGACGGGGGTCTGGACACGTACGAGGCGAACGTGGCGCTGGGCCGGGGCGCCGACGAGCGCGACTACACGGTGGCCGCGCAGATGCTCGCTGCGCTGGGCGTGAGCCGGGTGGCCCTGCTCAGCAACAACCCGGACAAGGCGGCCCAGCTCGACCGGCTGGGCGTGACGGTGGTCGACCGGGTGCCGACCGGCGTACACCTGTCCCCGGCGAACGCCAACTACCTGGCGGCGAAGGCCACCCACGCCGACCATGCCCTCGACCTGCCGTTCGTGCCGTGACCACCCGCCCGTACGTGCTGCTGAGCTGCGCGATGTCGATCGACGGCTACATCGACGACGCCACCACCGAGCGGCTGCTGCTCTCCAACGACTCCGACCTCGACCGGATCGACGCGGTCCGGGCCGCCTGCGACGCGATCCTGGTCGGCGCGGCCACCGTGCGCCGCGACGACCCGCGGTTGCTGGTGCGCTCCGACCGGCGGCGGGCCCACCGGGTGGCGCGCGGCCTGCCCCCGTCGCCGGTGAAGGTCACCGTCACCGGCAGCGGTGACCTCGACCCGAAGGCCCGGTTCTTCGCGCTCGGCGACGGGGCGAAGCTGGTCTACTGCCCGACCGGCGCGGCGGAGAAGACCCGGGAGCAGGTGGGCGAGGTGGCGACCGTGGTCGACGTGGGTGAATCGGTCACCCCGGCAGCGGTGCTCACCGATCTCGCCGCCCGGGGCGTGTGCCGGCTGATGGTGGAGGGCGGCGGCAGCGTGCACGCCCAGTTCCTCACCGCCGGCCTCGCCGACGAGCTGCACCTGGTGGTCGCGCCGTTCTTCGTCGGCGATCGCCGGGCGCCCCGGTTCGTCGGGGACGGGCGCTTCCCGTGGCACCCGGGCCGCCGCGCCCGGGTCGTCGAGGTACGCCAGATCGGCGACGTCGTGCTCACCCGGTACGCCCTCTCCGACCGCTGCGACGGCGGCTGATCCGTCCCGGCGCCTGACCGATCTTGATCGGCCCCGCCACCGGGATGGCTGCCAGCGGTCCGCGGGGCCGGGTGGCGCCGACGGTCAGAGCACCTGCGACAGGAACCGGCGCAGCCTCGGGTGTTCCGGTGCCTCGAAGACGGCGGCCGGCTCGCCGGCCTCGAGGACCACGCCCCGGTCGATGAAGGCCACCGTGTCGGCGACCTCGCGGGCGAAGCCCATCTCGTGGGTGACCACCACCATGGTCATGCCGGCGGCGGAGAGGTCGGCCATCACCCCGAGCACGCCCTTGACCAGCTCCGGGTCGAGCGCCGAGGTGGCCTCGTCGAAGAGCATCACCTGC
Source organism: Micromonospora sp. NPDC093277 (assembly GCF_044765245.1). Taxonomy (NCBI): domain Bacteria; kingdom Bacillati; phylum Actinomycetota; class Actinomycetes; order Micromonosporales; family Micromonosporaceae; genus Micromonospora; species Micromonospora sp. NPDC093277. Next base: position 467,761 of record NZ_JBIWJO010000005.1, on the reverse strand, counting down.
GGGCGCAGGGCCAGCGCGCGGGCGATCGCCACCCGCTGCTGCTGCCCCCCGGAGAGGTGCGCCGGCCGGGCGTCGGCCTTGCCGGCCAGCCCGACGAGGTCCAGCTGTTCCCGGGCGACCTGCGCCGCCTCGTCCTCGCCGAGCCGCTTGAGCCTGCGCAGCGCGAGGGTGATGTTGCGCAGCACGGTCATGTGCGGGAAGAGGTTGAACTGCTGGAAGACCATGCCGACCCGCTGGCGCAGGGCATCCGGGTCGTCGCCGAGCACACTGCGCCCGTCCAGCAGCACGTCGCCGCGGTCGGGCTCGATGAGCCGGTTGAGGGTGCGCAGCAGGGTCGACTTGCCGGACCCGGACGGGCCGATCACACAGGCGGTGCCGCCGCGGGCCACGTCCAGGTCGGCGCCGCGCAGCACCTGGTTGGCGCCGAAGGCCAGGTGCACGTCCCGGACGGCGAGGCTGACCGAGGTGGCGGTAGAGGAGGTCAACGCGGATCCTTTCCGGTCGGGGCCGCCGTGCCGGCGGGAGCGAGGTCGAGATCGTGGTCCGGATCGGGAAGGGCGGCGACCGTCCGGCCCTGGCGCAGCCGCCGGTCGATCCAGTTGACGGCGTGGGTCAACGGCACAGTCAGCACCAGGTAGAACAGGCCGGCCAGCAGCAACGCCGACTCGTTGCCGGTGGTGGCCGCGTAGTCCTGACCGATCCGGAACAGCTCGCGCTCGCTGGCCACCAGGCCCAGGAAGTAGACCAGGCTGGAGTCCTTGATCAGCGCGATGAGCTGGTTCACCCAGGCGGGCAGCACCCGGCGTACGCCCTGCGGGACGATCACCAGGCGCATCGCCTCGCCCCACGAGAAGCCGAGCGCCCGGGCCCCCTCCAACTGGGCGGCCTCGACGCTCTGGATGCCGGACCGGAAGATCTCCCCGATGTAGGCGGCGGCGATCAGCGACAGCGCCAGGATGCCCAGCGGGTAGGGGTTCGGCCCCCACACCTGCATGCCGAGCGGCGCCAGGCCGACGCCGATGAGCAGGATGGTCGCCGCCGCCGGCAGGCCGCGGAACACGTCGGTGTAGACCCGGGCCGGCCACCGCAACCATCGGGTACGCGAGATGCCGGCGATCGCCAGCAGCATGCCCAGCACCGAGCCGAGCAGGGCGGCGGAGACCGCCAGGATCAGCGTGTTCGGCAGCCCGACGGTCAGCATCTCGGGCAGCGCCTCACGCATGGCGTCCCAGTCGAAGAAGGTCTCCCACAGGGTGCGCAACGGATCCATCGTCTTCTCCTACCGCCCCGCTCGCTCGTCCGGACTACTTCAGGAGGCGGCCGACGGCGACGGCGCCGCGACCGTGCCGCTGCCCGGCTTGAAGTCGGCCGGGATCGGCCGGCCCGGGTAGTACTGCGCCTGGAGGCGGGACCAGGTGCCGTCGGCGATCACCTCGTCGAGGCCCTCGTTCAGCGCCTCGCGCAGCTTGTCGTTGCCCTTGGCGACGGCGTACGCGGTCGGGGCCGGGCTGAGCTGCTTGGCCGCCACCGTGATCTTGCCGTTGCTGTCCTCGGCGGACTTGTCGCCGATCTCGGCCGGGGCGATCCAGGCGTCGGCGGTGCCGGCCTTGAGCTGGTTGATCGCCCCGTTGTAGTCGGGCACCCGCACCGGGTTGAGGTTTTCTCCGGTGGCGTAGTCGTCCTGCACCGTGCCCTGCACGACCACGACTCGCTTGCCGGCGAGCTGGTCGAAGCCGGTGATCGGCGAGCCGGCCGGCACGTCGAGTCCGAAGTAGCCGAAGTCGTAGCCGTTGCCGAAGTCGACGGTCTTCTTGCGAGCCTCGGTGATCGTGATGGACGAGCTGCCCACGTCGAACTTGCGGTTGTTGACCTGGGAGAGCAGGGCCGAGAAGTCGGTGCCGACGAACTCGACCTTCAGACCCACCTTCGTGGCTACCGCGCTGAGCAGGTCGTTGTCGAAGCCGGTGAACTTGCCGTCCTTCAGGTAGACGTTCGGTGGGGCGTCGGTGAGCGTGCCGGCCCGCAGCACGCCCGGCTGGAGCAGGCCGTACGGGTTGGCGGCCGGGCTGGTGGAGCTGCCGTCGCCGCACGCGGTGAGGCCGGTGGCGGCGAGTACGGCGGCGGCGCCGAGCGCGGCGACGCGGGTCAGGGCGGGAAGGAATCGCACAGGTGTCTCCAGGGTCCGATGGCGACGTGGGCGCACGCCGCCGACGGCGCGCCCGGGTTCGGGCGAGCCGCGAGGGTGGATCAGGAAAGGAGGAGGTGGCGCGTCAGCGCGCGCCGGCGCGGCGACACGAGTCGCTGCAAACCCGCATCAGATCGACGTGCCGGCGCTTGACCAGCGCGAAGTCGGCCGGGTAGGCGACGCCGTCGGAGAGCGGGGTGCGAAGCTGAGCAGACATGGTTCCCTCTGGTCGGTGATGACCTGGGTTCCAGGCCACGCTTGCACCGGCGTGCTGCCGGTGCCTGGTCCTCACCCGGGGCACCCCACCGCGGAGGAGGGTTGCCGGCCAGCGAGCCGGGGCTTGACGCTGGCGCTCATGACCTGCCGATCACGTTAGCAGCAGCGTCACCCCGGACGTCCAGCCGTTATGACCACCCTCACGTACCGCGCCTTACGCCGCCCCCGCCGGGCTGCTAGTTTTCTCCGGTGTTCGCCCTACCCCTGACCGACGACGCCGAGCTGCGGCCGCTCGAACCGTGGCGCTCCGGCGAGTTCCTCGCCAACCTCGACCGCTGCCGGGAGCACATCGCCCCCTGGGTGGGCGCGTCCTTCGTCGCCACTGACGCGGACTCCGCCCGGCAGGTGCTGCAGAACTACGCCGACCGGTGGGCGCGCGACGGGGGCGGCATCTGGGGCATCTGGCAGCGCGGCACCCTGGTCGGCGGGGTGCTGTTCGTGTCGTTCGACGTCGCCCAGGGCGTCTGCGAGGCCGGCTGCTGGCTGGAGGCCGGCGCCGAGGGGCAGGGCCTGGTCACCCGGGCCGCCCGCGTGATCATCGACTGGGCGATCCGCGAGCGGGGCATCCACCGGGTGGAGTGGGAGACCAAAGCCGGCAACGAGCGCAGCATCGCCGTCGCGCGGCGGTTGGGCATGCGTCGCGACGGCGTCCGCCGCGAGGCAGCCCCGGGGCAGTCCGGCCGGGCCGACCTGGAGCTCTGGTCGGTGCTGGCCCCGGAATGGAAGCCCTGACAGCCTGCCACCCCGGACACGCGCGGGAGTTTTGTCGTACCCGTACGTCAACATCTGTCCATGGCTGCCCCCGCACTGGCCGACCGGTCCCCTCAGCCGCGCGCCCTGCCGCTGCGCGAGGTCCGCACCCGGCTCACCCAGCTCGTTGCCCTCGCCGAGCTGACCGACACGATCACCGTGGTCACCCGCGACGGCGACCCGCGTCCGGTCGCCGCCATCGTGCCCGCCTCGGCGGCCCGCACGGCGGCACAGGCCCGGGCCGACGCCGAACGGCTGGCCGCGATCAGCGCCGGCTGGTCCCGTCGCCTCGAGGAGCTGCACCGGCAGAGCAGCCGGCGGCACGCAGCCGAGCGGCGTGCGCTGACCGACGCCCTCGCCGAGGTCTGGGCCGAACTGGACCGCCGCGCCCCGGCCGGTGACCCCGCACTCGCCCGGCTCCGCGCCGCGCACGCCGAGCTGTTGCGGGACTGACCCGCGCAGGTCCGACGAACCTGGGCCCGATCCGCCACAATGGAGCCTCGTTGCGGACGGCGGAGGCGGGAGGGTCGGACATGAGCCAGCTCAGCGAACCGGGCACCAGCGCGCCGGAGCCGCTCGGCGCCCTGACCGGCGCCTCCCGGTTCCGGCAGCTGCGGTTGTCGGCCCTGCTGGTGGTGCTCGTCGTGCTGGTGGCCGCGGTGCTCGGCGTGGCCACCGCCACCGGCCCACCCACCCTGGCCGAGCTGCGCAGCCAGGCCGGCCTGGACGGCAAACAGGAACTCCTGATCGGGGTCAAGGACGACCAGCCCGGGGTGTCCCAGCTCATGGAGGACGGGAGCTACCGCGGCTTCGACATCGACATCGCCTACATGATCGCGGCGGACCTGGGGTTCAAGCGCCGGCAGGTGGGATTCCTGTCGATCGAGAGCGAGGACCGGGCACGCCGGCAGGCGTACGACGGGACGAACTTCGTCACCGTGGACCTGGTGATCGCCTCGTACAGCGTCACCCAGCAGCGCAGGGAGCAGGGCGTCGTCTTCTCCGAGCCGTACCTGGCGACGGAACAGTCGGTGCTGACGCTGCGCAGTTACCCGGGCCGGGTCGACGGGCTGGGCGACCTGCGCGGTCGTAAGGTCTGCACCCTGGCCACCTCCACCTCGGAGCTGCGGCTGCGGTCGTACGGGGCCGAGGCCAGCGGCAAGAACCGGATCAGCGAGTGCGTGCAGGAGCTCTACGACGGCACGATCGACGCGGTGACCACGGACGCGGCGATCCTGGCCGGCTTCGTGGCGCCATCCGCTCCGGACGCCACGCCGAAGCACCCGTTGCGCGGGGTCAAGCCGCTGCGACACTGGGACATCGGTGAGGACCTGGAGGAGAGATGGGGCGTGAACACCGGCCCGAAGCCGGCGATGAGGGAGCTGGTCGACTGGTCCCTCTACCAGGCCGCCACCCGGCCCGGTAAGGACGCCTGGGACGCCGCGTTCGAAGCGAATCTGGCCCGGGAGCAGCCCGCCAACCGACCGCAGCAGGTGGCGGTGGGGCAACAGCCGGAGTGTCGGAAGGTGAGAGTACGCCAGTGGCCGTGGGAGTCGATGGTCCTCGTCCCCTCGGGCCCCGCCCGTCGGGTGGCCCGGCGCGCCGACCGGGCGCGCAGCAGGGGCAGCAGTGGCTGCTGACGCTGCTGCCGGCGTTCCCGGTGCTGCTGCTGGTGCTGCGGCTGTGGCAGCTCAGCCGGCAGGACATGCCGACCATGCTGCTGCTGGTGCAGTACGTCAGCCCGCTCGGTCTGCTCAGCGCGCTGCTCATCGCCCTGGTCTGGGCGTTTCCGCTGTTGGTGCTCGGCACCGGCGTGCTCGGTTCGGTGCTGCGGGTCAGCGCCCCGGAGCGGTTCGACCCGGACCGGTCGCTACTGGCGTACGTGACCGCCCGTACCCCGGGCTGGGTGCTGGCCGGGGCGTCGGTGCTGGCGGCGCTCACCTGGCAGATGCGCTTCCTGCCGGCGCTGCTGATGATCGTGCTGTGGCTCGTCGGGCTGCGGATCCGCCGCCGTTATCCGGACCGCGCCGACCTGCTGCTCGCGCTGGGGCTGGTGCTGCCGCTGCTCGCCGGCCTGGTCGCGTACGTCTGGCTGGGCCCGGCGATCGTCTCCGCGTTGCGCCACGGTGAGCTGGCGACGGCGGCGCTGCTCGGGGTGCCCCCGGCGGCGGCCGTGGTGCTCACCGGGCCGATCCCGCGCCGCTCCGCGCCGCTGCTGACCCAGCTGGCGTCCTACGTGCTGGCCGCGGTGGTGCCGCTGGTCAGCGGCACGGTGTTCCTGCGGGTGCCGCTGCTGCCGTCGGTGGCGGTCGAGGTCGGACCGCCGCCGCCCGAGCCCGCGGTCGAGGTGGTGCCCGGGCAGGCGATCACCGTGACCGACCGGATGACGATCGTGCTGGACGGGAACGGCCGGGTCCGGTTCCTGCCCAACGAGGAGGTCCGGGCCCAGATCCTCTGCCCCGGCCCGGAACGGCTCCCGGTCAGCGAGGTGAGCGTGCACGGCTGGCCGGTCGAGCGGACCGCGCTGGACTGGATGATGCCGCGGCAACGGCCCGAGCCGGTGGACAGCCGCTGCTCCGGCCGGCTGGAGGTGCCGCCGCGACCGGCGGGCGGCTGACGCCGGCAGAGCGGCCGGAAACCTCCCGGCCATGAAGCCACGCCGACGGCGACATACGCGACTGGTGCGACGGCCCCACGCACCGATCGTCAGCCACGAGTGCCGCCGCGTTCGTTTCTTGCGGCGAGGCGCTGGGCCTGCCCGTTGTGCACATCGCTCACCCACTCCCAGCCGGGCTTAGCCGAGGGGCCGATCCGCGGGTCACTGGGAACGTGGCCCTCACGCAAGGCGAGCACGTACGCCCGATCCCGCTCGATCCGTGCGTGCACCTCATCAGCTCCGCCGACTGACCCGTGGCCGGGGACGAGGACATCGACGTCGCCCGCCACGCCCTCCAGCAGCCGCAGCGCTGCGAGGTAGTCCTCGATAGGGTCAGCGGTGCCGTCCAGGTCGAGCATCGGAATCAGGACATCAGAGAGCATGTCGCCAGCGACGAGAACCCCGCGCTCTTCGATAAACAGCGCCGCATGGCCCGGCGCATGCGCCTGGTGCTCGATGATCCGGGCTTGAGGACCACCCCATGGAATCCGCGCTGTCTCGGCGGGCAGAGCGGTGATCAGGCCGAACAGCTCCAGCGGGACCTGCTCGGCGATGCCCGTCGGTTCCAGGTGGGCGGTTATCTCGGCCTTCGCACCCGGGTCGGACAGCTGATCCCGGACAGTGGCCGCGCAGCGGGCCGTGCCGTAACGCGGGGCCGCGCCGAGCTGGGGGTGCCAGAGTAGGTGATCCCAATCCGGATGGGTCGAGAAGCCTGCCACAACGGTCTGGCCCAAATTGGACAGGTCGCTCGCGAGGCAGGCCATTTCGTGGTCCTGCACCCCGGGGTCAATGAGCAGCACGCCCGCCCGGCCCTGCACCACGATGGCGTTGCTCTGGACGAACTCGCTCTCGTGGACCAGCACACCGTCTGCGACCTGCCTCAGCATGAGCCCGCCCCCCTTGCATCCCGGATGGTGTAACGGTGCATCGTGACTCCCTGCTTGAACGATCGCTGCTCAAGCAGGTCGAGCTCGATCGGGATGTCGTAGTCGTCGAACAGCGGCCTGCCGAAGCCGAGGATCGCGGGGTGGGTGAAGAGCAGCAGCTCGTCGAGCAGCCCCGCCCGGAGCAACTGCGTGGCGAGCGCCGCGCCGCCCACACCGATGGTGCCGTCGGTCCCGGCCCGCAGGGCGGCGAGTTGCTCGATCGCGTCGTCTCCGCCGATGATCCGGGTGTTGTGATCGGCGTCGTGGCGGGTGCGGGAGACGAGCACCTTGGGCGCGGCGGTCCAGATCTCGCCGTACTCACGCATGACATCCGGCAGCGACGCGTCCTCGCGCGCCCGTGGCCAGTACTCCTCCATCGTCTCGTAGATGACCCGGCCCTGGACCATGAGCGCGAGCCCCCGCGCCCGCGCGTTGAACTCGCGGTGCAGTTCCTCGTCGATGCGCAGCCACTCGCCGGCACCGTTGTCCCCGGGAACTTGCTCGATCCGCAGGTCGAGGGACACGTTCATCCAATATACGAAGCGGCCCATCCCCTCCCCATCCCTTAGTGGTTGCGTTCTGCAACCACTATATTGAGGACGAAGTACCTGTCAAGGAGTGAGAAATCGTGGAACCACGGTCCGGGTGTCCGATCAACACCGCCGTCGAGGTGCTCGGAGATCGCTGGTCGTTGCTCGTGCTTCGCGACGTCATCTTCGGCGACCGCCGCTACTTTCGGGCGCTGCTCACCGGGTCGATCGAGGGCATCGCTTCGAACATCCTCGCCGACCGCCTCGTGCGGCTCGTCGACGCGGGGATCCTCACCCGCGGCACCGCAGCACGGGGGCAGCGCGCTCGCTACAGCCTCACCGAAGCCGGCATCCAGACTCTTCCGATCATCTACGCCCTCGGCAACTGGGGCCTCGACTGGCGCCCGGGCAGCGGCGAGCTCCGGAGCCGCCAGCAACTCATGCGCAAGGAAGGTCCGGAGTTCATCGAGGAGCTCATGGACGAGCTTCGGGTGCGCCACCTGGACGCCCCGCCGAAGCCGCACCACGGCCCGGGACCCCTCGAACGTCTGAACGCCGCCTATGCCGCTGAGCAGGAACGCCTCGGACGAGACCGCGTGGCGGGTCATTCAGACGATTGATGAGTCGGCCTCGACGAAACCAGGCGGCGGCCAGAGGTCTCCCACAGCGGAGCTCGGATCAGTCGAAGACGTCATGAAGAATCCCCAACTGCTGCAAGGAATGACCCCGGCTCAGGTGGAGGCGATCATCGGGAAGACCCCGGGGTGGCAGGTCGAAAAGCTTGGGAAGGGATCCCGTAAGGGTCAAGGTTGGATATTCCGTGAGTACGGCACCATGCCCTCCGGGAAGAAGTTCCAGACCGGGAGAATGATTCAGTGGCACCCGGGCGGCGGTCATCACGGCGAGGCACCGTATTGGAAGGTCTCTCCCGGAGGTGTGGGCAAGACGGAACGGTTGCCAATGTGGAAGCTGGATCAGCTAAGGTAGGCGTGGCTGTTATAAAATTGGGCTGGATCCCACGTCGTGCGAGGTCTCGAGGTGAGCTCAGGAGTGCAGCAGAATCCGATGCCGGGCGTGTCTCGGGAAGAGCACCGTACCGCCGCTCGGTTGTTTTTGGGGCTGGTGCGGGCCACGGCCCGTCTGGCGCTTCCCGCCGAAGTGCAGCTGGATTATCTGAGGAAGATTGGGGCGAAGATCGGGGGGGTGGGGAATGTCGATGAGCTGGCCCTTGAGTTCGATCATGTGTTTGGCCTTCTAGCTGAATTCGAAGAGATGGGCTGGTTGACCGACGTGGAAGCCGCCGTTCTTAGAGAGATCGATAGTAGGTTGACTCGTATGAGTGATTCCAGGTCCGACCGGGTTTGGAGTTGTGAGGCACTTCATGACGACCCATCTTGGTCGGAGGTTCGATTCCTGGCGGCTCAGTTCCTTACCAAGGCGGATTTTGCCGGAGGGGTGGAATGATGGCAGTTTTTGACGACCTGAAGGGCCAGCGCCCACCTCAGTAGCCGTCAGTCCCGATTTAGTCGGCTTTGCTTGATCGAAAGGGCTGCGGTGGCGGCGACCCGATCGGGTCGCCGCCACCAGTATGTGATCGGCCCAGCCACGCTGGGTCGTCTGATGGCGGCGAATCAGCGCCGTAGTCGCAGCAGATGGACGACTCCTACGCAAGAGTTCGCTGCAGGTGTCCGGGTGGCTGCGACCGGGTGTACGTCCGTTCTCGAGCTGGAAGCTGAGTGACGAGGAAACCCAATCGGTACTCCGCGGTGACTCGAAGTGCTGCAAGCGGAGGTGACGTGCGCGCCCTTCGACGCGTGAGCGGAGCCGACCGTAAGATCCCGATCGATGGTGATGGTGGCAGCGTGCATGCTGTGTACCGGGAGCAGTTGCTCAAGTCATACGGCAGCCTCACGGATCCGGTCTTCCACTTCGTGTGGAACGTGGCAGACCGGAAGCCCTATGGTGAGGTGTTTCGTCGGCTCTCGTCGATCTGCCCGGTGGAGGACGACACCGACATCAACTGCGATGTCTGTTTCACCTTCATCGTGCGCTGCGAGCGCGTGCTGATCGTCAAGCTGTCAATGATCGGTCCGTACGCGGTTGTGCTGGCGTTTGGTCCGGATGGCCTGTCTTCCACGGCGGAGCTCGTCTCGTGCTCAGCGGAGGACGTCCGGGGCACCACCGAAGATGAGGTCCTGAGGGTGCTCAGGGATCAGGGCTTCATCTTCGTACCCAGGGATCACCTCGAGACCATGGTCCGATAGCGCTTCGCGGGCGAACCGAGGTCCCGCTGTACGCGGCGCTGTTCGAGCCCGAGGCCGACGTCCCAGGGTGACATCGCGCTGAAGCCCCTCTTCTGTTGCCAGACGGGTGGCGGTCCGGCCGCAAGACCGGGCCGCCACCCGCGTAGGAGGCTCAGTCCCGGTCGCGCTGCTGCCGGTAGCGGCGGATCAGGGCGGCGGTGGAGGAGTCCACGTCGCCGAGGTCCGGGGCGCCCCCGGTGAGCTTCGGTGCGAGCTGGTTGGCCATCACCTTGCCCAGTTCCACGCCCCACTGGTCGAACGGGTTGATGTCCCAGACGGCCGCCTCGGTGAAGACGATGTGCTCGTAGAGGGCGATCAACTGGCCCAGCGTCGACGGGGTCAGCTTTGCCGCGATGATCGACGTGGTCGGGCGGTTGCCGGCCATCACCCGGTGCGGCACCACGTCGGCCGGGGTGCCCTCCGCCTCGACCTGTTCCTTGGTGCGCCCGAAGGCGAGCGCGGCGGTCTGCGCGAAGAAGTTCGACATGAACAGGTCGTGCATGTCCCCGAGGTCGTGGTTGGGCTGGCTGAACGCGATGAAGTCGGCCGGGATCAGCCGCGTCCCCTGGTGGATCAGCTGATAGAAGGCGTGCTGGCCGTTGGTGCCGGGCTCACCCCAGAAGACCTCTCCGGTCGGGTACGCCACCGGGGTGCCGTCGACGGTCACCGACTTGCCGTTGCTCTCCATGGTGAGCTGCTGCAGGTACGCCGGGAACCGGTGCAGGTACTGCGCGTACGGCAGCACCGCGTGGGTCTGCGCGCCGAGGAAGTCGGTGTACCAGACGTTGAGCAGACCCAGCAGCGCCGGCAGGTTCCGCTCGACCGGCGTGGTGCGGAAGTGCTCGTCGACGGCGTGGTAGCCGGCCAGCATCTCCCGGAACCGCCGCGGCCCGATCGCCAGCATCACCGACAGCCCGACCGCCGACGGCAGCGAGTAGCGGCCACCCACCCAGTCCCAGAAGCCGAACATGTTCTCCGGGTCGATGCCGAAGTCGCGGACCCGCTGCTCGTTGGTGCTGACCGCGACGAAGTGCCGGGCGATCGCGGAGTCGTCCGCGTCCAGCCCGGCGAGCAGCCAGCGCCGGGCCTGGTTGGCGTTGGCCAGGGTCTCCTGGGTGGAGAACGTCTTGGAGACCACGACGAACAGCGTGCTGGCCGGGTCCAGGTCGGTGGTCTTGTCGTGGATGTCGGTCGGGTCGATGTTGGACACGAACCGGCAGGAGATGCCCGCGTCCCGGTATGCCTTCAGCGCCTCGTACGCCATCACCGGCCCGAGGTCGGAGCCGCCGATGCCGATGTTGACCACGGTGGTGATCCGCTCGCCGGTGTGCCCACGCCAACTGCCCGACCGCACCCGGTCGGCGAAGGCGGACATCCGGTCCAGCACGGCGTGCACGTCGGCGACCACGTCCTGCCCGTCAACCACCAGCGAGGCGTCGCGCGGCAGGCGCAGCGCGGTGTGCAGCACGGCCCGGTCCTCGGTGGAGTTGATGTGCTCGCCGGCGAACATGGCGGAGATCCGGTCGGTCAGCCGGACCCGCTCGGCGAGCGCGGTGAGCAGGCGCAGTGTCTCGTCGGTGACCAGGTTCTTGCTGTAGTCCACGTGCAGGTCGGCGACGTCGCCGGTGAGCCGGTCACCCCGCTGCCCGTCGGTGGCGAACAGCTCCCGCAGGTGGGTGCCGCGCAGCGCCTCGGCGTGCTTGCGTAGGGCCTGCCATTCGTCCGTGGTGGTGACGTCCACAGCCATCGAGTCGATCTCTCCTTCACGACGGGGTCTGCCAGCGGGCCGTCGTCGCCCCGCTGCCGGCGACCCCATCAGCCTGCCATCCGGAGGACGCCGACGCGACGCGACCCGACATCGCCCACCTCTTGGACGTCGGCCGTCCGCCGCGAATCCCCTGGTTGGGACGCCTGTTCGGCACCGTCCGTGGCCTGGCCGATGTCGGGTTCGGCCGGTCAGCCGCCGCGTTCGGTCGGGTTGACCTCGAGTGCACTCGAAATCCTACGGTGGCCGGACCGCCCGCCGTCCGAGTTCGGCGCGGGCGAATCTCCGTGGGAAGGAACAACCCGTGCGCTACCGCGTACTCGGCGGCACCGGCATCCAGGTGAGCGTCCACTGTCTCGGCACGATGATGTTCGGCGCGGTCGGCAACCCCGACCACGACGACTGCGTACGCATCGTCCACGCCGCCCTCGACCAGGGCGTCAACTTCGTGGACACCGCCGACATGTACTCCGCGGGCGAGTCCGAGGTCATCGTCGGCAAGGCGCTGCGCGGCCGCCGGGACGACGTGGTCCTCGCGACCAAGGTGCACTTCCCGATGGGGGAGGGACCCAACCGGGGCGGCAACTCGCGGCGCTGGATCGTCCGGGAGGTCGAGGAGAGCCTGCGCCGCCTGGGCACCGACTGGATCGACCTCTACCAGGTGCACCGGCCCGACCACACGACCGACGTCGAGGAGACCCTGGGCGCGCTCACCGACCTGGTACGGGCCGGCAAGATCCGTGCCTTCGGCTGCTCCACCTTCCCGGCCGAGGAGATCGTGGAGGCGCACCACGTCGCCGAGCGGCGCGCGCTCGGCCGGTTCCGTACCGAGCAGCCGCCGTACTCGATCCTGGCCCGGGGGATCGAGGCCGCGGTGCTCCCGGTCTGCCAGCGCTACGGCATGGGAGTCCTGGTGTGGAGCCCGCTGGCCTCCGGTTTCCTGTCCGGCCGCTACCGGCAGGGCCGGCCGGTGGACCTGACCGCCGGTCGGCCGGCGCTCACCCCGGCGCGGTTCGATCCGGCGCTGCCCGGCAACGCCGCCAAGTACGCCGCCGTCGAGAGCCTGGCCGCGCTCGCCGAGGAGGTCGGTTGCGGCCTGCCGGAGCTGGCCGTCGCGTTCACGGTCGCGCACCCGGCGGTCACCTCGGCGATCATCGGGCCGCGCACGATGGAGCAGCTGGAAGGGCTGCTCAAGGGCGCCACGCTCACCCTCGACGATGCCGTGCTCGACCGGATCGACGAGATCGTCCCGCCCGGCACCAACCTCTACCAGCCGGACGGGGTCTGGTCGCCGCCGGTGCTCACCGACCCGGCGCTCCGGCGCCGACCGCTGCCGGATCGGGCCGCCGCCTGACCGTGCGCCGCTCGGCCGGATCGCGGCCCCGCCCGCCGGTCGGGCGGGGCCGATATCGGGTGGAGCGGGCCGGGGCCGGGCGGCACACTGTCGGCGTGGATCATCGTGACCTGGTCCGGGTGAGCAAGAGGATGTCCCTGGCGTTGCGGCACCGTCCGGACCGGTTCGGCCTGACTCTCGACCTGGCCGGCTGGACTCCGGTCGCCGACCTGCTCGCCGCGCTGCGGATCACCCGCATCCAGCTCGACGCCGTGGTCGCCGGCAACGACAAGCAGCGCTTCGCCGTCGAGCGTGGGCCCGACGGCGTGGACCGGGTCCGGGCCAACCAGGGTCACTCCGTCCCGGTCGACCTCGGGCTGGCCCCGGCCACGCCGCCCGGCCGGCTGTTCCACGGTACGAGCGACAGCGCGGTGCCGGCGATCCGGGTCGAGGGGCTGCGCCGGGGTCGCCGGCACCACGTGCACCTGTCGCCGGACGTGGAGACCGCCCGGCGGGTGGGCGCCCGGCGGGGCGGTGCGGTGGTGGTGCTCACCGTCGACGCCGCCGCGATGGCCGAGAACAGATACGTCTTCTACCGCAGCGCCAACGGGGTCTGGCTCACCGACTCGGTGCCGCCCGCGTACCTGAGCGTCCCGTAGGTACGCGGGCGTCGGCTCCGGGCCGGCCCTGCGAGCCCGGCGAGTCCGGCGAGAATCGCCGATCAGGCGGGGCTCACCGGTGCCGGCGAATGCGGTCCCAGATGCTGGGCGCCTCCAGCCCCGTGCCGGCGTGCAGCGGAGTGGCGACCGGGGTGCTCCCGCCAACGACCGCCTTGATCCGGCCGTGTTCGGCCTCGGCCGGCAACCGGTCCGGCACCTCCGGGACGTCGATGTCCAGCTTTACCCGCATGCCGGGCCAACCCACCACGGTCAGGTCCTCGGTGGCGTTGAGCGTCGTGACCGCGCCGAGTGGCCCCCGGACGAGGGCGACCTGATCGCCGGCCCGTACCACGGGGTGCACCCCGACCGCGGCGGCGGCGGTGCGCACCAGCGGCCGGGTCACCCGGAACACCCGGGCCAACTGCACCGGGGTGTCGGCCCCGGGCTGCCCCAGGACGGCACCCACGACGGTGATCTTCCGGCCGCCCACCTTGACGACGGCGGCGAAGACGAGACAGCCCCCGGCCTCGTCGGTGGACCCGGTCTTGATTCCCACGACGCCGTCCTGGCCGACCAGCGAGTTGTAGTTCCGCACGGTGCCGGCAATCGGCAGGGTGGCCTTCTTCTGCGCCACGATCTCCGCGAAGGCCGGTAGTTTCATCGCCTTGCGGGCCAGGATCACCTGGTCGACGGCCGTGCTCACGGTGCCCGGGTCGTACCCGGCCGGATCGGTGTAGTGGGTGTCCTTCATCCCGAGCGCGGCCGCGGTGTCGTTCATCTTCGCGACGAAGGCCCCGATGCTGCCGGCATCCCATTCGGCGAGGATCCGCGCCATGTTGTTCGCCGAGGGGAGCATCACCGCCTGGAGCGCCTGGCGCTCGGTGAAGACCGCGCCCGCGACCACCGGCACGAGTGACTCGTTGCGGGACTGCTCCGCCGGGTACGCGGCGGCCCGCGCCTTGCTGACGGTGAGCTTCGGTCCGTGCTCGCCGCGGTCGAGTGGATGCTCGGTCAGGATGACGTAGGCCGTCATCACCTTGGTCACGCTGGCGATCGGCACCGGCTTGCTTCCGCCCGACCTGCCGAGCGAGCCGACCTCCTCCACCGTGAGGGCCGCCTGCCCGGTATCCGGCCACGGCACCGCCGGGGCCTTGCCCGGGATGGTCATCGACGCGGCCACGGTCCGGGTGACCGTCGGCGTGGGCAGCGGGTGGCGCAGCGGCGCGACCGCGAACATCGCGGTGCCGATCAGGAGCAGAGCCAGCAGTCCGCTGACCAGCACCCAGGGGCCGCGGGCGCGACGGTGGCCCGGTGGTCGTGTCGGGACCGGCCCGATCACCTGGGTCGTCGCAGAGTCGAGCATCGTAATTCTCCCCCTGGTCGCACGCCGGCCTGCCCACGCCGCCGGCGCGCCGATGTCGGTGTCACTGCCGTGGGCGTACGGCAAAGATCGTTTCGGTCAGACGTCCGGTGCGGACGAACCGTTCCCCTTGCTCGTTTCCCATCGTCGGTAACACGCGCGATCTTCCGCCAGCGGTTGCATCACGGACACCGCCGGCCCGGTCGGCGGTGACGCGGGACCGGCACGGGTGGATCCGGGTCCGGGTCAGGCGAGGTCGGCCAGCCGCGCCGCGATCTGCTGCTCGGCCAGTTGCCGGGCGAACTCGACCGGGTGGCGGTCGGGCATCGTCTGCACCTCGGTCACACCGAGCGCGGCGTAGTCGGCGACCTCGGCCACGAACGCGTCGACGTCGGCCAGGGGTGGCCGGGTGACCAGGACGGTCTTCTCGATGCTGGCATAGTCCCGGCCTTCGGTGTCGCAGTGTTCCCGCAGCACGTCGAGCTTCCGCGCGACCTCCGACGGGCTGTCGCCGAACAGGTTGCACAGGTCGGCGTAGCGGGCGACGAGCCGCAGGGTCTTCTTCTCACCGCCGCCGCCGATCATGATCGGCGGGTGCGGGCGGCTGATCGGTGCCGGCACGTTCAGCGTCTCGGCCAGCTGGTAGTGCCTGCCGTCGAACCGGCCGTCGTCCTCGCTCCACATCTGCCGGCAGATCTGCAGGGCTTCCTCGAGCCGTTCGAAGCGCTCGCCGACCGGTACCACCGGCACGCCGAGGCCATGCTGCTCGCGGTCGTACCACGACGCGCCGATGCCGAGCCGGGCGCGCCCGCCGGAAAGTACGTCGAGAGTGGTGACGATCTTGGCGAGGAGGCCCGGGTAGCGGTACATCACTCCGGTGACGAGTACGCCGAGGGTCATCCGTTCGGTCTTCGCCGCCACGTAGCCCAGCGTCGTGTAGGCCTCGAGCATCGGCTCCTCGGCCGATGTCCTGAACTCCATCTGGAAGTAGTGGTCCATCACCGTGAACGCCGAAACACCGGCCTGCTCCGCGATCCGGGCGGTCTCCGCAAGCGTCGGCGCGACCTCCGCCGGGTCGGCGGGCGTGGAGAAGTTCCAGTAGTGCAGGCCTAACCGCATCGCCCGCCCCTTCCCGTTCGTGGTCGGACAACTGGCATTATGCCGGGCACGCGGGTCGGCCGCCGCCCGGTGACGATCAGCCCCGGCGAGCCAGCCGGCGGGACCACCGCCATCCGAGGTAGGCGAGCGCGAGGACGAGTGCGGCGGCGACGACGTACCACTGGAAGCGGTGCAGGTTCGCCACGATCGCGCGGATGTGGTCCCCGGCGAAGTAGCCGGCGGTCACCCACACGGCCACCCAGAGGGCGGCGCCGAGGGCGTTGTAGAGGACGAAACGACGCCACGGCATGCCGGTGGCGCCGGCGATGATCCCGTTGAACTGGCGCAGGCCCTCCACGAAGCGGGCGACCGCGACGAGTTTCGGTCCGTGCCGGTGCATCACCGCCTCCAGCCGCCCGAACCGTTCCGGGGTCAGGTGCACGTATCGGCCGTACCGGAGGATGATCCGCCGCCCGCCGCTGCGACCGATCAGATAGCCGATGCTGTCCCCGATCACCGCCGCCAGGAACGCCGTCACCGCGACCCCGAGGACGGCCAGTTCACCGTGCGCCGCGTAGCCGGCGCCGAGGATGATCGCCGTCTGGCCCGGTGCGGGAACGCCGAAGCTCTCCACTCCGACGAGCAGGGCGATGCCCGGGTAGCCGTACTGGGCCACCAGGTTGGTGAAGGTGCCGCCGGAAATCACCGGGCTGCCACGGTTGTCTCATCGGCGGCCCGTACCAGGATGCCGGGCAGCGCCGGGCCGGGACGCGGCAAGGGTACGGCGGACACGATCGGTTGGTTCCCCGCCGGAGCGAGCAGCATGCCGACGGGCGGAGGCCGTGCGGCAGCGGCGGAGCGAAGCCGGACACGCGGGCACATCCGGCACACCGGACCCCGAACCGCTGCCGGCCCGCCGCACCGGACGCGAACAGGGCAACAGCTGCCCGTGTCGGGTGCTCACTCGTACGGTTCGGCGGGTTGATCGATCTTCTGCCAGGTCTCCACCTGGAAGTAGGGGATGTCGGAGTCGTTGACGGGATCCTTGGCGGTGTGGGGGAGCCACCGCCCGATGGCCCGCACCCACGTGTCGGCGGGCAGGTGGGGTACGTCGCCGCCCAGTCCGATCTTGATGGGGATGCCGTCGGCCGCGCAGCAGGACAGGATGATGCGGGCAAGCATGGGCTGGCCGTCGGGGCCGGGTGCGATGAACCCGGTGAGCTGGATCCGCCTGTCGCCCAGGGTGCGACCGTTGTCGTAGACGGCGCGGTACCCGTAGTCGAGGAGGGTGAGTTTGGCCGGGTCGCCGGGCGGCAGCGGCGGGTACGCGAGGTCCTGGTTGCCGGTGAGAGCGGAGCCGGCGCGGGCGGCCGTGTCGGCGCCGAGGGCCGGCGGCACGACGAAGAGCAGGGCGAGGGCCGGCAGCAGCAGCAACCAACCGACGGCCGGCCCGGAGCGTCCGTGCCCGTGCCCGTCGTCGTCATGCCCCTCGGCCTCCCGGCGGGTGTCGCGGATCTCGTGGATCAGCGCCATCAAGGCGGTGACGACCAGCAGGATGCCGGCGGCGATGAGGAACGGGCGCAGGCCCTGTTTGACGTAGCGCAGATACACGTCGGTGAGGCTGGCGCGCAGGATCGCGCTGCCGAGGAAGACCATCACCACGGCCTGGGCTGCCCGGCTCACCAGATCACCGTCCCGACCGCGGCCGCGACGAGCACGGCGAGGGCGAAGGTGGCCGGCGCGAACCGGGCGGCGAACCGCCGCCCGAAGATGCCGGCCTGCATGGACACGAGTTTCAGGTCGACCATCGGGCCGACCACGAGGAAGGCCAGGCGGGCGGTGAGCGAGAACTGGGACAGCGACGCGGCGACGAACGCGTCCGCCTCCGAGCAGATGGACAGCAGCACCGCGAGGGCCGCCAGCGCGAGTACCGACAGTGCCGGCCGCGCGGCCAGGTCGTGCAGGACCTGCTGGGGTACGGCCACGTTGATGGTCGCCGCGGCCATCGCGCCCACTACCAGGAACCCACCGGCGTGCACGACGTCGTGCCGGCAGGCCACCCAGAACGCCGCCATCCGCGGCAGCCCGTCGAGGTGCGCCCGTTGCGGCAGGCGGATCCACTCGGCGCGGCCCAGCCGCAGCCACAGCCAGCCCACCAGCAGCGCGACGAGCAGGCTGGCCCCGCCACGGGCGGCCACCATCTCCGGGTTACGTGGGAACGCCACCGCGGTCGCGGTCAGCACGATTGGGTTGATCGCCGGCGCGGCCAGCAGGAACGCCAACGCCGCGGCGGGCGTGACCCCGCGGCGGATCAACGACCCGGCGATCGGCACCGAGCCGCACTCGCAGCCTGGCAGCACCACCCCGGCGACCCCGGCGACCGGCACCGCGAGCGCCGGGTGGCGGGGCAACGCCCGGGCCCAGAACGAGCGCGGTACGAACACCGCGATGACGGCCGACAACACCACCCCGAACACGAGGAACGGCACCGCCTGCACCATCACCGACACGAACACGGTCAACCAGGTCTGCAACCGTGGATCGGTGACCAGCCCGCCGACCTGCCGGTGCAGGACACCGACGAGGATCAGCAGCACGCACAGCACCTCGACCGAGCCGATCGCCCGCTCACGTCGCGGCGGCGTGGGCGGGGCGTCAGCGGTCCTGGGTGGGGGCGGGTACGGCGTGACGGGAGGGGCGGGGTCGGTCGTGCTCAGGGCGATCACCTTCTCCGATGTCCAACCCGAACATCCTAGAGTGACGATTTCATGACGCACGGTCAGAATCGGTGGAAGCCCATGGTCCCGCTCGCCGGATCACGGCGTGCACGTATGCGCCACGCATAATGGGTCGGGTGCCCGCGCGGCCGGCAGCTGCGCCGGGGCACCGGAACGGCGTCGCGATCGGCGCGTGGCACGAGCGGAGGCGGCGGTACGGTGGCCCAGGTGATCCCGAAGGCGACCCGGAACACTCGGCAGCGCGCCGAGGTGCTGGCGCTGCTCCGCGAGGTGGAAGGTTTCCACACCGCACAGCAGCTGCACCAGATGCTCATCGCCCGCAAGGCGCGGGTGGGATTGACCACCGTCTACCGGACCCTGCAAATGCTGGTCGACGCCGGTGAGATCGACTCGACCCGGCTGCCCGGCGGCGAGCAACTCTTCCGCCGGTGCAGCCAGAGCCGGCACCACCACCACCTGGTCTGCCGGCAGTGTGGGCGCACGGTCGAGGTGGCCGGCCCGGCGGTGGAACGCTGGGCCGATCAGGTCGCGAGCCAGCACGGGTTCACCGATGTCGGCCACACCCTGGAGATCTTCGGCACCTGCGCGCAGTGCCGCGAGTGACCGTCGCGGTCAACGGGTTCCCGCGGTCACCGCTGCCGGGGCGCTGAGGCTTCCGGCGCTCCGGCAGCGCCTGTCGGTCAGGACCGATTCGGTGATCCACTGCATGTCCCGCAAGCGGTGGTCTCCGGCACCCACCGAAGCCGCCGGATGCCGTATGTGAAGCCGAGTCAGCAGTTGCGTAGCTCGGGCGACTGGTTGAGCAGTTGGCCGCGGGTCGAGACGAACCTGCGGTAGGTGTCGGACTCCACTGCGGACAGCCGGAAGGCCGCCACCCGATGGCAGTTCTGGAACGCCAACCTCACCCCGAAATGCCGCTCCAGACCGGCCCGGATGGCGTCACTCGCCAGAGCTCGCAACAGCTGCCCCCGCTCCGCCTCGGTGGGCGGCGGTACCACGTTGTCGGCGAACTCCGCATCACCGGAGCGCAGGTCGGCGACCACGCGGCTGACGGTCCGCCAGGCGTACGGCAGCGAGTCGCGTACGCAGGCGACGAAGTCCTCGTCGTCGACGGGGCCGGACTCGGCGGCGTGGAGCAGGCTGGGCGGCACGGTGAGCGACATGGGTTTCCTCCTCGCGTTAACGATTACGATTTTCGTTAGCGTTACGCGTCGAGCACACCACGTCGCACGCCGTACCGTCAATAGGGGACACACGTCGGTGCGGAGCGTTGCGGGCGGGACTGGCTACGGGCTCCCCGACGGGCGGTGGTCCGCGGTCAGGAGGTCGGCGAGCGCCGTGATGGCATCCTGATCGCCGACGGCGACGACCGTGTCGCCGTGGTGAAGCACGAGGTCGGAATCGGGCGCCGTGGTGATCCGCTGGTCGTGGATGACGGCGACGATCGACGCTCCCGTCTGGGCGCGGGTGTCGCGGATGGGGCGGCCCGCGTAGGTGGATCCCGCCGGTATCCGGATGCGGGCCGCGGTGATGCCGGTGATCTGCTGTTCGAGGTGGGTGAGGTGGTCGATGGTGACCGTGGCGTCGAGCAGGTCGGCGATCCGGTGCGCCTCATCGGGTTGGAGGACGACGGTGGCGGCGACCGCCTGCGGATCCTCCGGGTCGTAGAAGACGAGGTCGCGGCGGCCGGTGAGGTGGCAGATGACGCCAAGACGCTGGCCGTCGGCGGTGGTGGTGACGTGGTTGACGCCGACCCCGGGCAGCGCGGTGCGTTCGATTTTCAAGGTTTCACCATCCCCTCGGTATCGGGTTCCAGCCTGCTCCAGGCGACCAGGCGGCCACCATCCGTGCCGACACCCAAATCGCGGGGGTAGTTCGCTCCATCTGAGGCCCCACCCCCACGGACGAATGGGTGTCAGCCCCGATCGACATCCGTCCGAGGGCGGATCAGGCTGGTGCGGCTACCGTCGGAAGTGGCCCGGCCGGCGGGCGGGCCGATCGGACAACACCCACGAGGAGGCCACCCCGAGTGTCGCTGTTCTGGCGGATCTTCCTGCTCAACGCGGCCGTGCTCGCGGCGGCCCTGGCGCTGCTCATGCTCGGCCCGGTCACCGTGTCCACCCCGGTACTGCTGACCGAGGCGTTCATCCTGACCGGCGGGCTCTCCGCCATGTTGGTCGCCAACGCGGTGCTGCTGCGCATCGGGTTGGCGCCGCTGGAACGACTCAGCCGCACCATGGGGACGATCGACCTGCTGCGCCCGGGGCATCGCCTGGCCGTCACCGGCCACGCCGGCATCGCCGCACTGATCCGCGCCTTCAACACCATGCTCGATCGACTGGAGGCCGAGCGCGCCACCAGTTCCGCGCGCGCCCTGTCCGCCCAGGAAGCCGAGCGGCACCGCATCGCTCAGGAACTACACGACGAGATCGGGCAGACCCTCACCGCCGTCCTGCTCGAACTCAAACGGGTGGCCGACCAGGCGCCGCCCGCGGTGCGGGACCAGTTGCACCAGGTGCAGGAGACGACCCGCAACAGCCTGGACGAGATCCGCCGGATCGCTCGCCGGCTGCGCCCCGGCGTGCTGGAGGAACTCGGCCTGGCCAGCGCGCTGAAGGCCCTGGCCGGCGAGTTCGCCACGGCCGGGCTGACCGTGCGACCCAGCGTCGACAACGACCTCCCCGAACTGGGCAAGGAGGCCGAACTGGTGCTCTACCGGGTCGCCCAGGAGGCGCTGACCAACGCCGCCCGCCACGCCGAGGCACGCCACGTCGTCCTCACCCTGCGCCGCCGGCCCGGCGACGTGGAGCTGTGCATCCGCGACGACGGCCGTGGGTTGGGCGACACGGCGGAGGGCGCCGGTATCCGGGGGATGCGGGAGCGGGCGCTACTCATCGGCGCGGAGCTGACCGTGGGACCGGCACGGGGCGGCGGCAGCCAGGTGCGGCTCGAGGTCCCCAACACTCAGGAGTGGATTGCCGATGGGTGAGGTCCGACCCGTACGCATCCTGCTCGCCGACGATCACGCCCTGGTCCGGCGCGGGGTGCGACTGATCCTCGACAACGAACCGGATCTGACCGTGGTCGCCGAGACGGCCGACGGCGCCGAAGCGATCGCCCGGGCCCGTGACGAGCGGCCCGACCTGGCGATCCTGGACATCGCCATGCCACGCCTCACCGGCCTGCAGGCCGCCCGGGAACTGTCCCGGCTGCTGCCCGACATGCGCATCCTGATCCTGACGATGTATGACAACGAGCAGTATTTCTTCGAGGCACTGAGGGCCGGGGCGTCCGGATACGTGCTGAAGTCCGTCGCCGACCGCGACCTGGTGGAGGCGTGCCGCGCCGCCGTGCGCGGTGAACCGTTCCTGTATCCCGGTGCGGTCAACGCGCTGATCCGCAACTACCTCGAACGCGTCGCCAAGGGCGAGGACCAGCCCGGCCGGGCCATCACCGACCGGGAGGAAGAGGTCCTGAAGCTGGTCGCGGAGGGCCACTCGTCCAAGCAGATCGCGGACCTGCTGTTCATCAGCCTCAAGACGGTGGAACGGCACCGTGCCAATCTGCTGCAGAAGCTCGGGCTGCGGGACCGCCTGGAGCTGACCCGCTACGCCATCCGCGCCGGCCTGATCGAGCCGTAGCGACGTCGCGTCGTGTGGGCCGGGCACCCGTAGGCTGACCCGGTGATCTTCCCGCCGTTGCCGCCGTCCTGCGCCGATGTTGTGGCGCGCTCCTCGCCCGCAGCACAGGATCGACTGCCCGGGTCGGACCGGAACGCGGCAGGGCGTCGATTGCCCGTCCCCGGCCGTGCCGCTGTCGCGGGTGGCGTGACCGCCACCGCGGCGGCCGCAGCGAGGACACAGCGGTGAGCGAGCAGCCGTTACCGCGCCAGCGACCCGCTTCGGACGCCTCCCCGTCCCGGCTGTCCTACCTGGCCGGGCGCTGTGCCGGCATGGTGGAATCGCGGTGGTTCGACCTGGTGATCGTCGTCGTCATCGGCGTCAACGCGCTGCTGCTCGGCGTCGAGACCTATCCACACGCGGGCTCGCTCGGGACGCTGCTGCGGGCGCTGGAGTGGGTCTTCCGCACGGTGTTCGTCATCGAGATCGCCATCCGGGTGCTGGCGCACGGCCCCCGGCCGCAGGACTTCTTCCGGCACGGGTGGAACGTCTTCGACTTCGTGGTGATCGCCGCGGCGTTCATCCCCGGCCTGCACGGCGAGTCGGCCGCCCTGCGGGTCATCCGCATCGCCCGGGTGCTGCGACTGGTGCGCTTCTCGCCCGGGTTGCGCACCATCGTGGTCGCCCTGCTGCGCAGCCTTCCCGGCGTCGGCGGATTCCTCGCCCTCGCCCTGGTGTCCCTGTACGTGTACGGCATGGCCGGCTGGCTCATCTTCAAGGACGCCTACCCGGAGCAGTACGGCACCATCGGGCAGGCTGTGCTGACCCTGTTCGTGCTGCTGTCCCTGGAGAACCTGCCCGACCTGATCCAACAGGGCGTGGAACTGTCGCCGTGGACCCTCGTCTACTACGTCAGCTACGTGATACTCACCGTCAACCTGCTGCTGAACATCCTGATCGCGGTCATCGTGAACTCGATGGAGGAGGCCCGCCGGCTGGAGATGACCGAACGGATGGCGGTCGACGAGGACCGCGACGGCGTACCGGACCACATCGACCGGATCATGATCAGCCAGCGGCTGGACGACCTGCGCACGCTGGTGGCCGAGTTGGAGCGGGAACTACAGATCGACCGCAGGGACGGGCAACCGAGGCCGAGCCCCCGGGACCACCCGCCGCCGGCGTGAGCGGGCGCGCGCAGCGCTCAGAGGCCGCGGGCGAACAGGGCAAGGCGTACCCGGTTGGGGCTGCCGGTCTTGGTCATCAGGCTGGTGATGTGGGTCTTGACGGTGGTGACGCCGATGTGCAGCCGATCGGCGATCTCCGTGTTGGACAGGCCCTCCGCGACCAGGTTCAGCACGTCCTGCTCGCGTACGGTCAGCCCCTGAAGCGGTGGAGGTGCCTCGACGCGGGCGTGCACCGCGCGTTGGACGAGCCGCCGCAACACCTCCTGGCTGAACGGGCTGTCGCCCACGGCGGCCCGGCGGACGCCGTCCAGCAGGTCGGCCGGTGGTGCGTCCTTGAGCAGGAAGCCGCACGCGCCCGCGGTCAGCGCCGGATAGAGGTGGTCGTCGTCGCCGAACGTGGTCAGCACGAGGACCCGGGTGGCGGGGCGTTCGGCGAGGATGCGGCTGGTCGCGGTGATCCCGTCGACACCGGGCATGCGCAGGTCCATGACGACCACGTCGGGCAGGAGCCGCGCGGCGAGGGAGACGGCCTCGCGGCCGTTGTCGGCCTCGCCGACGACCTCGATGTCGGGCTGGGCGTCGCAGAGCATGCGCAGGCCGGCGCGGATGAGATGCTGGTCGTCCACCAGCAGGACGCGGATCATGCCAGTCCCGGCGCGGCCGGCCCGGCCGGGGCGTCGTGCCCGCGCTGCGGGGGTGGCGGGCCGGCGGGCGCGACGGGAGCCGGTGTCGGCGCGGAGGCGGGCGGTGGGAGCGTCGACGGGAGGACCGTGCTCACCCGCCAACCCGCGCCGGTCGGACCCGCGTCGAGTCGACCGCCGAGGACTTCGACGCGCTCGCGCATTCCGGTGAGGCCGTGGCCGCCACCGGACGGCATCGCCGTGGGCACCCAGCCATTCCCGTTGTCCGAGACCTCCCAGTGGACGGCCCCGTCGACCACGGCGACCGACAGGCGGGCGAGTGCGGACGTGCCGGCGTGCTTGGCCACGTTTGTGAGTGCCTCCTGGGTCAGTCGCAACACCGCCATGCCCCGCACGGCGTCGAGTGAGCCGACCGCGGGATCGATGTCGGTCTCCACCGTGATCCCGGCCTGCCGGGCCCGGTCGACCGCCGCGCCGAGTGCGGCCGGAAGCGCCGACGGGTCGATCGCGGTGAGTGCCGCGTCGCCCCGGATGCCGTCCGGGTTGCGCAGCACCGCGACCAGCCGGCGCAGGTCGGCCAGGGCCGCGGTGCCGGTGCCGTGCACGTCGTCGAACACCTCGCTCACCCGTGGGTCCAGGTCGGTGAGTACGTGCCGGGCCACGCCGACCCGGAGCACCATCGATGCCACGTGATGGGCGACCACGTCGTGCAGCTCGCGGGCGATCGCGCTGCGTTCGTCGGCCCGCGCGGCGCGGCTCTCCGAGGCGCGCCTCCGTTGCTCCTCCGCCAGCCGCTCCTCGGCCTGCCGGCCGAGTTCGCGGCTGGTCCGGATGACAAGGCCGAGCAGCAGTGGCACGCCGACCTCGACGGTCAGCCCGAAGACGCCGGAGAGGACCTGGTCGAGCGGATCGCCGACCGAGTCGGTCAGGTCGACCACGGTCAGCAGCCCGGCGGCCAGCCAGATGGTCCGCGGCCGGCGGGCCGACATGGTCACCTCGAGCAGTGCCCAGCTGGCGCCCACCTGGTTGATCGTGACGTCGTCGATCGAGCAGATCGCGACGAGCAGCAGCGCGGACTGCCCGATCAGGTTCACCACCGGCCGGCGGTGCAGCAACAGTGCGACGGTGAAGGCGGCCACCGCGAGGACCCACTGGGTGGCCGTCGGCGAGCGCCCGCCGTGGGTGTTGAAGACCAGATAACCGACGCCGCTGAGGTCGAGCAGCACCGTCCGGAAGAGCTTGTCGCGCTCGTCGAACAGCCGTTGCAGCCACCCCATCCGATCAGCCTAGGCGCTGCGGCGCGGAGTCACGAGCCGCCGCCGGCCGCACCCGGTGGGCCCGGACCGCGAGGTAGGCGGCCAGGCCGAGCGGTCCGAGCAGGATCGTCAGCAGCAGCACCGGCGCCATGACCAGCGCCGGCACCCGCCGTTCCCGGCTGTCGAGCCACGCCCACCGGCCGACGAACAGATCGAACGCGATCATGTGCGCCCAGGCCGCTGCCGCGCCGTCCGCCGTGCCGAGCAGCTCGCGCACACCGTTTAGGGTCGGTGCCGTCACCGCCGGCAGCACCTCGCCGAACGCCGGGATCACCAGGATCGCGTAGACCACCAGGACCGGTGCCACGATCAGCGGTGACGCGATGATCCGGGCGGTCCATTCCCAGTGCGGCAGCAGGATCATCAGCGCCCAGAACGGCGCGGCCACCGCGAATGTCAGCGTGAACAGCGTTCCGGTCATGCCACTCGTGCCAGTTCCGGCCGGCCCACCCGGGCCGCCAGGACCATGCCGGTGGCGGCCGCGGTCGCGACCACCAGCGCGGCCAGCGCGGCCAGGGTGAGCGTGTCCGGGCGCAGCAGCGGCTGCCCGCGCAGCGCCTGCCAGGTGAGCAGCATCGTGAGTACGCCATAGGCGCTGCCCCCGACGACCAGCAGCCGTACGCGGGTGCGTTCGTCCAGCCGTGCCGCGAGGAAGCGGTTCAGCAGGATCGCCAGGATCGGCAACGCCTGCAGGGCGTGCAGCCCCACGAAGTGCCCGATGCGCAGGTCGCCGCCGGTGGTGCTCCAGCCGACCAGTGGCAGCCCGGGTCCGCCGTCCGGTACGCCGACGGTGTGCGCCCCGGAGATGCCGTCGATGCCCGGGTCCTGGCTGGGCAGCACCATCGGGAAGGCCACCAGCATGCCGAGCAACGTCAGTCCGAGCCCCAGCCCGACCGCGTACCGGGCGGCCCGGTCGGCGATCGGCTGGCGCAACACCACGATCGCGATGACGAGGTGCGCGGTGAACAGCACCATGATCGCCGCACCCATCAGTTGGAACAGGGCGGCGTTCAGCGGGGTGGTCCCGTTGAAGTGGCTGGTCGTGCCGCGCAGCACCTGTCCGACGATCACCACCATCTCCACCACCGACATCGCCACGACGACCGTTGCCGCCCACTCCGCGATCCGGCTGCGTCGCGGTAACAGGGACAGCATCCAGGCCAGGGTGGTGCCGTACAGCACGAAGGACACGGAGAACTTGAGCGGCTTGAGCCAGATCGGCACGCCGGTCAGGACGCGTGAGTCGGCGAAGACGCCGACCGCGGAGATGACGGCGAGCACCGCCATCGCCGAGACGAAGAGCATCATCGGGCGGTGCCACTGTGCCGCCCGGCGCAACGTGGTAGTCATGCCTGTAGATGCTGCTGAACCCGTCCCCGGTTGGCCCCAGACCTGGAGCCCCGGTTGCGGCCGGGGGTCGGAGCGCTTCCTCCTCCCTGGGTAGGAGGCGCCGGGTCAGGCGCGCCGCCGGGTGGGCGTGAGGACGGCCAGGCCCACGCCGAGCACCACCAGCCCGCACCAGGAAAGGGCCGGCAGGCGTTCGCCGAGGACCGCCACGCCGAGCGCCGCCGCGACGGCCGGCTCTGCCAGGGTCAGCGTGGTGGCCACCTGCGCGGGGGTGTGCCGCAGGCCGTACCCGAACAGCCGGTAGGCGAGGACGGTGGTGACCACCGCGAGGTGTCCGGCCACCGTCGCGCCGCGAAGGGTGAGCAACCACTGCCGGTCGCCGTACCAGAGCACCGGAAGGACCAGCAGCACCGCCGCACCGAACATCACCCCCATCACCGCGCCCGAGGGATGCCCGCGTGCGATGAGTTTGCCCGCGATGAGCGAGTAGCCGGAGTAGGACAGTCCGGCGAGCGCGGCGAGTGCCACGCCGGTGAGGTCGATGGCCGCCGTGCCGTCGGCGAGGGCGGGGGCCAGGACCAGGACGGTGCAGCCGATGACCGCCGTCAGGGTGGCGTAGGCCCAGCGTGAGGTCGGCCGGCCCTGCCGGGTGACCCAGGCCAGCACGCCGGCGAACACCGGTGCGCTGCCCAGCGCGATCACGGTGGCCACGGCCACTCCCGAGCGCGTCACGGCCGGGTAGAAGGTGACCGGGTAGCCGGCCACGGTCACCGCGCCCAGCAGGAGCAGCCACCGCTCGCCGTGGGCGCACCTCCTGGGAAGCGAGTGGGCGCCTCGGGTGGAGACGAACAGCAGCAGGCCGCCGAGGGCCAGACCGGCGGAACCGACGGCCGCGGCCGGGGCTCCGGCCGGAGCGAGGGAGCTGGCGGTCCCGGTGGTGCCCCATAACGCGGCGGCGACCAGGATGGGAAGCGGCCCGGTGAGGGGGCCGGCGCCATGGGCTCGTGGCTGGGTGCGGGCCGGGCGGGGGCGGGCCGAGGAAGGGGCGTGGGTCGGCACAGTCGTGAACTCCGTCGTCGAATACCTGCGGGGATCTGGCTTCGAAACGGACGCACGACACTGCTCCTGGCCGGCCTGTTGGTCGGCGAGGGTCGCGGATCAAGCCGTCAGCGGGTGCGCCCGGTCAGGCGCACAGGGGCGGCAGCACGACGTGCCAGTAGGTGTTCACGCGGCGATGGTACCTGCCGTCAGTCGACCTCCCGTCGCTGAGCGGGGATCGACGGCGACGCGCGGATCGATCTTTATGTTCTTCGATGTTTCTGTCACGATGTGCGCACCACTCACCCCTCCCGTGATGGAGCCCGCATGCGTGTTTCGCTCCGCGCCGCCATACCCCTGCTGGCGGTGCTCTCGTTCGTGCTGGTCGCGCCACCCGCGCACGCCGCCGCACCTACCTACACCGCCCTCGGTGACTCGTACGCCTCCGGCACCGGCACCCGCGAGTACTACGACAACAGCGGTTGCCAGCGTTCGCCGCACGCCTACCCCGTGCTCGACGCGGCCCGGCTCGGCGCCACACTCACCTTCGCCTCCTGCGCCGGGGCGAAGGTCCCCGACGTCCTCAACGGTCAGTTGGGCAGCCTCAACGCCAGCACCCGCTACGTCACCCTCAGTGTGGGCGGCAACGACATCGGCTGGTCGTCGGTGATCACGCAGTGCGCCAAGCCCTGGCCGTACACCTGCTGGGGTGACATCGACAAGGCCGAGGCGTACATCCGCAACACGCTTCCCGGCCAGCTCGACCAGCTCTACACCCGGATCCGCACGCTCGCCCCGAACGCACGGGTGGTCGTGGTCGGCTACCCGCGGCTGTTCAACGGCGTGGAGTGCAACATCATCGCCCGCATCTCGCCCGGCGAGCAGGCCGAGCTGAACGCGACCGCCGACCTGCTGGCCTCCACCATCAAGGCCAGAGCCGACGCGCGGGGATTCGGTTTCGTGGACGCGCGCGGCCCGTTCACCGGGCACGCCGTCTGCGACGCCGTCGAATGGATCAACGGTACGTCCCTACCGATCGGGGAGTCGTACCACCCGAACCGGAACGGGCACATCGGGTACGCGAACCTCGTCGAGCCGGCGCTGCGCGCCTGAGCCGCCGTACGCCGCGGCCTGCGTCCGTCACCCCGGCGCAGGCCGCGACGCGGCTGGTCACGTCACGGGCGGCTGAACGTCGCCGCCCAGTTGACCTCCCAGCTCTGCCCGCCGTCGGCGGAGAACGCCTGTTCCCACCGGGGGTTCGCGGTGTCGACCTCGGACCACCGGTAACGCACCCGGATCGGGGTGCCCTGCCAGGTGTCGTCGCACTCGAAGGTGCCGACGCCGTTGTCGAACCGGCCGACGACCGGCACGTCCAGTTGGCCGCCGCTGGTCCTGGCCGCCCACCAGATCCGCCACAGCTGTTCCTGCGGGCTGTACAACCGCAGGGTGAGGCCCTCCAGGTCGCGCTCCGGCGCGCGGAGCACATCGAAGACACCGGTGCCGTCGAGCAGCACCTGGCAGTCCAGGGTCGCGTCGAATTCGTACCACTCGTCGCATCCCGCCAGTACCTCGACCAGTCGGCGCTGGCGGCTGTTCCACCGGCCGGCGAGGAAGTCGAAATCGGTGTTCGTCATGGCGGGCACGGTAGGGGCGTACCCCTGACACGGGCTGTCAGTGGATGCCGGTGGAATCGTCGTTCTCCGCCCCGGCCGACGAAACGGGGACGGGCCCGGCGCGGTGATTCCGCGCCGGGCCCGTCCGGGTAGGTTCAGCTCGCGCTGCAGGTGGGGTTGCCGGTGGGCGCGTTGCCGGTGCCCTGGAAGCCGAACTCGGTCGACTGCCCAGCGGCCACGGTGCGGTTGTAGTCGACGTTGCGGAACGTCACGTTGCCGCTGGCGGCGCTGTTCGTGGCGCTCCAGACGTTGGTGATGCTCGCGCCGCTGGGCAGGGTCAGCGTGACGGACCAGCCGTTGAGCGGGTTCGAGCCGGCCCGGACGGTGACGTTGGTGACGAAGCCGCCCTGCCACTGGTTGGTCGACAGGGTCGCGGTGCAGCCGCTACCACCCGGGGGCGGAGAGGTCGGCGGGGCCGTCGTCGGCGGAGCGGTGGTCGGCGGAGCGGTGGTCGGCGGAGCGGTGGTGGGCGGCGGCGTGGTGCCGCCACCGTTCAGGGCGTTGAGGGTCGAGGTGTACGCGGCCTTCTTGTTGCCGCTGCCGTCGAAGAGCAGCGGGGTGCCGCTGGCCCGCCACGAGTCGGAGTCACGGATGCCCCACACGGTGATGCCGGTGCAGCGAGACACCGCCATGCAGGCCTTGACGACCCGGTTGTAGTTGTCGGCCTGGGCGGTGCCGGAGCCCTCGATGTCCAGCTCGGTGATCTGCACGTCGAGACCGAGGTTGGCGAACCGCTGCAGGTTGGCCTGGTAGTCGCTGGGCACCGGCGAGTTGGGGTTGAAGTGGGACTGGAAACCGACGCAGTCGATCGGCACGCCCCGGGACTTGAAGTCCTGCACCATCGCGTAGACGGCGTTGGACTTCGCGTTCTGCCCGTCGGTGTTGTAGTCGTTGTAGCAGAGCTTGGCGCCGGGGTCGGCGGCCCGGGCGGCGCGGAAGGCGACCTCGATCCAGTCGTCGCCGGTGCGCTGCAGGTTCGAGTCGCGGCGGGCGCCGTTCCCACCGTCGGCAAACGCCTCGTTCACCACGTCCCAGGCGTAGATCTTGCCCTTGTAGTGGGTGGCGACCTGGGTGACGTGGTTGGTCATCGCCTGACGCAGCGCGGTGCCGCTGAGGTTCTGCGCCCAGCCGGGCTGCTGCGAGTGCCAGGCCAGGGCGTGGCCGCGCACCCGCATGTTGTTGGTCTGGGCGTGGGTGACGATGCGGT
The DNA here is from genome assembly GCF_044765245.1 of Micromonospora sp. NPDC093277. NCBI lineage: Bacteria > Bacillati > Actinomycetota > Actinomycetes > Micromonosporales > Micromonosporaceae > Micromonospora > Micromonospora sp. NPDC093277. The sequence goes on along the minus strand of NZ_JBIWJO010000005.1, from coordinate 437,153 downwards.
CGGCGTTGCTGTAGTTGAACTGGCCCTGGGACGGCTCGGTGGCGTCCCACTTCATCTCGTTCTCAGGGGTGACCATGTTGAACTCGCGGTTCAAGATGCCGACGTACGTGCTGTCGGACAGCTTGTTCGCCGCCACCGCCGTGCCGAAGTAGCGGCCCGATTCCGCCGCCGAGGCACCCAGGGTCGTGCCGGCGCTGGCGCTGGACGCGACCGCCACCGTCCCGGCGACCACCGCCGCACCGGCCACCGCGATCGCGAGGGCGGTACGCGCGCGTGGCCGGGCCACCGAGCTCCCGCTGCCGCGGGCTAGCACCTTGTCCATCAGGAAGCCTTTCCGTAGTTGTGTGGATCACGAAGGTGCTTCGACCGCTGCCCGCCACGGTGGTCGGCTCGCTGCGCGGCTGCCCGGGGCCGCGCGTGCCGGGATCGTCTCCCGTCCACCGTGAGCTGATCGAAAGTCATCTCTCCCGAAAAAGTACCGGGACGGTACTGAATTCTCAACTCGCCATCGCGTCGCATCAGGCATCCGCTGATGCCTGTGAGCGGGCGTCGTGCGGCGGGCGAGGCGACCGGCGCGTCGAACTGCCCGGCGCGGTGGGATCCGATGTGGCCTGGTGCGGAGCCCGGGCGAGGTGATGTCGCCCGGAGCCCCACCAGTGGGCCCGACCCACCGCCGGCGGCGGTACTGCGGCAGTGGACGGACTTCCGGAACTTCCGGTAAGGCCCTTCCGGTGGGTGCGCGGCCTGCCGCCCGGGGCGGTTGACGACGGGGCGGTCAGCAGGACCACCCCGTCGTCGGTCGGCGACTACTTCCGCGGCGACTGGACCGCGCGGGGCAGCACGTAGGGCGGACCCGCGAAGATCAGGTCGGCCTTCATCTCCTGGTACGCCCGCTTCGGCTGGTAGTTCTCGTCGTACACGGTGGCCAGGCCCTCCGGCGGGTCGGAGAACCAGCCCGGCACCCACGAGTGCCGGTCGGTGAAGCCCCAGAGGGTGAACGACAGGCAGTGCCGTTCGGCCAGGCAGGCCCGCAGCAGAATGCTGAAGTTCAACGCGGACGCCTGCAGTCGGGGGTTGATCTCGGCCTCGTCGCCCGCCTGGACCCCCGCGGTGAGCTGGCTGCGCACGTCGACCTCGGTGAACGCGGTGGCCAGACCCAGGCCCGCGAACTTCTTCAGCGCGTCGACGACCTGAAGGGTGTCGTAGTTGCCGTACTGGGTGCCCAGGTGGCCCTGGCTGCCGATGCCGTCGATCGGCACTCGCTTGGCCAGCAGGTCGCGGGCCATCTCGTACACGAACTGGGTCTTGTCGTCAGCAGCGTTGCCCGAGCCGAAGGCCTCGATGTTGTAGTCGTTGTAGAACAGCAGCGCCTTCGGGTCGGCGGCGCGGGCCCAACGGAAGGCGTCGGCGATGTAGTCGGGCCCCAGGTGCTCGGCCCAGAAGCCCTTGTAGTGCAGGGTCGACGGGGTGTCCCAGGGGTCGCTGACCGCCTCGTTGACGACGTCCCACTGCCAGATGCTGCCCTTGAAGTGGGTCACCACCTTGGTGATGTGGTCACGCAGGATCCCGCGCAGCTCCGCCTTGCTGATCGAGCCGTCCGCGACGCCGCTGGTCAGCCAGCCCGGCAGCTGGTTCTGCCAGACCAGCACGTGCCCGCGTACCCGCTGGTCGTGCTTGCGGGCGAAGGCGACGAGTTCGTCGGCCGGTCCCCAGTTGTAGTGGCCGCGGGTCGGCTCCAGGCTTTCCCACTTCATCGCGTTCTCGGCGGTGACAGTGGAGAACTCCGACCCGGTGAGCTCGCGGTAACGCGGGTCCGTGGCGTCGTGGAGGACGTCCATGTCGACCGCGGTGCCCAGGTACAGGCCGTGGTTCTTGGCCAGGTCGCGCAGGCTCTGCGCGGCGGGATCGTAGGGGCGGCCCGCCGTGGCGGGGGCGACGTTGAGGGTGGCGGCGGTCGCGACGGCGACCGCGCCGGCGGCGAGCCAGCGTCTCAGCTTCATGGTGTCCTTCCGGGAACGGGGTCGACAGGGTCGACGGCAGGGGAACGTGGGGTGGTGCGGGTGCCACCGGCGCGGACCGACGCCGGCGGCACCGGCCGGCTCGCCGATGTCGGGTCAGGACGGTCCACGTCGGTTTGCCGCGGATCAGTGTTCGACGTAGGTGGCGTGGTCGAAGTCGGCGTAGACGCCGTCGTTGCCGAGATCCTGCACCCACAGGCCGAGGAAGGCGCCGGTGAAACCCCAGGCCGCCGGCTCACCGGCGATGATCATCGCGGCGTGCTCGTCGGACAGGATCGTCGCGTCGAGTTCCACCGGCAGTTCCCGCCAGCCGGCACCGAGGTCGTAGCCGAAGCGCACCACCGGCCCGTCGAACTCGGCCCGCAGGCCGACGCGGGCGGCGTCGGCGACATCGACGGTGAGGTCCGGGTGGGCGGACCGCCGGCCCTGGTCGCTGCTGAGCAACTCCAGCACCGCCCGGCCGTCGTCGGCCCGGGTCAGGTAGAGGTAGTACCAGTTCATGGTGTTGTAGTAGGCCGTGAGGCCGGCCAGATGCCGGTGGTTGAGGGGATCGAACTCGACCACGGTCTCCAGCGTGCAGCGGGGCGCGCCGACCCGCCGGCCGACCAGGCTCGGTGTCTGCTTGCCGACCGGCGACTGTCCGCCGTACACACGCAGGTGTGACGGGCGCGTCCGCAGGTCGAGCCAGGTGGGGTCCGCCGGGCGGCGCAGCGTCGACCAGCACGCGGCCAGTTGGGGGGCGTCGAAGTGGTCGGTCGCGGGCTCGTCCGGCCAGGGGTGCGCGGGCAGGTCCGGTGCGGGAATGGCCTCGGCGGGCACCCCGCCGGGGACCTGGGGCCACTCGCCGATCGGCCAGTCGACCTTCTGGATCGCGGTTTCCCGGCCGAGCACGCAGTTGCCCAACGGCGAGTAGGGGCGCCCGACCAGGTGGGCCAGGTACCAGTCACCGTGCTGGGTCTCCACCAGGCTGCCGTGGCCGGCCTTCTGCAGCGGCAGCTCGGGACGGCCGACGGAGGTGAGCAGCGGACCGTTCGGGTCGGCCAGGTACGGGCCGTGCAGATGCCGTGACCGGGCGACGGTGACCTGGTGTTCCCAGCTGGTGCCACCCTCGGCGGTGACGAGCCAGTACCAGCCGTCCCGTTGGTAGAGGTGCGGTCCCTCGGTCAGGCCGGCCGAGGTGCCGCGGAAGATGATCCGGGGCTCGCCGACCAGCCGGTGCCGCTCGCGGTCGTAGCGTTGGATCTCGATGCCACCGAAGCGGTCACGCCCCGGCCGCCAGTCCGCGCTCATGCTCAGCAGCCAGGTACTGCCGTCGGAGTCGTGGAACAGCGAGGCGTCGAAGCCGTGCGCGTGCAGCTTCACCGGGTCCGACCATGGCCCGCTGATATCCGGGGCGGTGACCAGGTAGTTCTGCGGATCCCAGTAGCCGCTGGCGAAGCTGGCGACGTCGCTGTAGACGAGGTGGAAGAGGCCGTCGTGGTACGTCAGATCGGGTGCCCACACGCCGTTGGAGTCCCCGCAGCCGCGCAGGTCCAGCAGGCGACGGTTGGTGATGATGCCGCCCAGTGCGCGCCAGTGGACCAGGTCGCGGGAGCGGTGGATGCGGACGCCCGGGTACCACTCGAAGGTGGAGGTGGCCAGGTAGTAGTCGTCGTCCACCCGCAGAATCGACGGGTCCGGATGGAAGCCGGTGAGGACCGGGTTTCGGATCGACCGGGCGGTGGTGGCCACGTCTGCGGTCTCGGTCGACATGTACGGCTCCTTTGGTCGAGTCCTCCGACAGGCTTCCGGAAAGGATGGCCGGAAGTTTCAGAAATCCCGCCCACCGTATCGGTTCAGGTCGAGATTCGACAGAGCCTTGACCCGGAACGTGCCGCGTCATAACGTGCCCGCAACCAGACAGAAATACCGGCACCCGACCGAAAGTTCCGGGGTCGCGTTCCGCAGTCGAGCGCCTCGACGGCACGCGCGGGGAGGGAACATGGCCGCACCGGCCAGAGCAGGTGGACGCCGTCCGTGGGGCGGGCAGCCACCCGACACCCCACCCCTGCCGCGGCCGGGCCGGGGACATGCCCGTCGTGGGCTCGATCGATGACGAAAGGGCGACCCGTGGCCTCGGACGATTCCCGGAAAGTCACCATCGCGGCGATCGCGCGCCTGGCGGGCGTCTCGGTGCCCACGGTCTCGCGGGTGATCAACGGCCGTTCCGACGTCTCGCCGCAGACCCGGGAACGGGTGGAGGAGCTGCTCACTCGGCACGGCTACCGCCGGCGCCCGCCGAGCATGCGGGCCAGCTCCGGCCTGATCGACCTGGTCTTCAACGACCTGGACAGCCCGTGGGCGGTCGAGATCATCCGTGGGGTCGAGGACGTCGCGCACGCGGCGGGCATCGGCACCGTGGTGTCCGCGATCCACCGGCGCAGCTCGTCGGCCAAGCAGTGGCTGGACAACATGCGCACCCGCTCCACCGAGGGGGTCATCTTCGTGACCTCCACCCTCGAGCCGCCGTTGCAGGCCGAACTTCGCCGCCTCAACATCCCCGTCGTCATCGTCGACCCCACCGGGGTGCCCCCGCAGGAGGCGCCCACGATCGGCGCGACCAACTGGGTGGGCAGTCTGCGCGCCACCGAGTACCTGGTCGGTCTCGGTCACCGGCGGATCGGCTTCATCGCCGGGCCGCCGCAGCTGATGTGCAGCCGCGCGCGCCTCGACGGCTACCGGGCGGCGCTGGAGACCGCCGGCCTCAGCGTCGACGACAAGCTGATCTATCAGGGCAACTTCTATCACGAGGGCGGTTTCACCGGCGGCAACCATCTGCTGCGTCTGCCCGAACCGCCCACCGCCATCTTCGCCTCCAGCGACCAGATGGCCCTCGGTGTCTACGAGGCGGTACGGCAACGCGGCCTGCGGGTGCCCGACGACATCAGTGTCGTGGGCTTCGACGACCTGCCGGAGGTCCGGTGGTGCTCCCCGCCGCTGACCACCGTCCGGCAGCCCCTTGCCGAGATGGGCCTGCTCGCCGCTCGAACGGTCCTGCGGCTGGCGCAGGGCGAGCGGATCGAGAGCCCGCGGGTGGAGCTGGCGACCGAGCTCATCGTCCGCGACAGCGCCGCCTCGTTGGTCGCCTGATTCCCGATGGAGCGGCGAGGATCGTCCTGGTCACGGGTGGGGGCGGCAGGATGCGCGGATGACCAGCTCGGTGGGCAGCTGGATGTGGGTGTCGCGCTCGACGCCGCCGATCAGGTCGATGAGCAGGCGCAGCGCCTCGGCGCCCATCCGTTGCAGCGGTTGCATGATCGTCGTGAGCGGCGGGTTGACCAGCGCCGACTCCGGGACGTTGTCGAAGCCGATCACGGAGAGGTCGTCGGGCACCGTGAGGCCCATGCTTTGGGCGGTGGCCATCGTGGAGATCGCCGAGAGATCGTTTCCCGCGAAGATCGCGGTCGGCCGGTCGGGGAGCGTGAGCAGCTCCGCGGCGGTGCCGGCGGCGCTCTCGATCCGGAATCCGCCGATGCGTACGAGCCGCTCGTCCACCGGCACGCCGGCGTCGGCCATGGCCTTGCGGAAGCCGGCCTCGCGCAGGCGTGCCGACTCGAGGTCGGGGCGGCCGCTGATGTGCCCGATCCGGCGGTGGCCGAGACCGAGCAGGTAGTTGGTCGCGAGCACGGCGCCGGCGAAGTTGTCGGAGTCGACGGTGGGCAGGCCGGACGGGCCCGTGTGGGGGTCGACGGCCACCACGTGGAAGCCGTGCTTGGTCTCGACCACGGTCGGCGTGACGATCACGGCCCCGTCGATGAGTGTTCCCGACAGGCGGGCCAGCGACCGCCGTTCCCAGCCTATGGCCGCGCCTTCGCCGTCGCCGCTGGAGTAGGCCAGCAGTTGGTAGCCGCTGCCGGCGACCTCCCGGGAGGCCCCCTTGAGCAGTTCGGTCGAGAACGGCTCGAACTCGGCGACCAGGATGCCCAGCACGTTCGTGCGGTGGCTGCGCAGGCTCTGCGCGCCCAGGCTGGCCTCGTACCCGAGCTCGCGAATGACCTGCTGGACGCGCGCTGCGGTCGCCTGCGCGACGCCGTATCGCCCGTTGACAACCTTGGACACGGTTGCCACGGAGACGCCGGCGGTACGCGCCACGTCCGACATCTTCACGCGCTGGGGAAACACCACGCCGACGATGATAGAGGCCCTCGAGCCGCAGGCCACCGGCCGAGTCGAAAACGTTATCGATACCGATTGACATCGAGTTACACGGCTGTAAAACTCCCCGTCAGGCCGAGTACCGCGACTGCTAGTCGAGGAGAAATCAATGGCGATGAAGCGCCGCACCGGCGCCGTCCTAGCGCTGATCGCGACCAGCGCGCTCCTTGCCGCCGGCTGTAACAGCGGCGACAAGGAAGAAGCGTCCAACGCGAGCGAGCTCTACAAGAACCCGGTGACCCTGACCTGGTGGCACAACGCCTCGCAGGACGGGCCTGGCAAGACTTACTGGGAGAAGGTCGCCAAGGACTTCTCCGCCCTCCACCCGACCGTCAAGATCGAGATCGAGGCGATCGAGACGAACCAGCTCCAGCGCACCCGGCTCCCTGCCGCGCTGCTGACCAGCGACCCGCCGGACATCTTCCAGGCGTGGGGCGGTGGCGAGATCCGCGAGCAGGTGGAGGCCGACTACCTCAAGGACATCACCGACCAGGTCAAGGGCGAGGTTGCCAACATCGGCAGCGCGGCCGAGATCTGGCAGGTCGACGGCAAGCAGTACGGTCTGCCGTTCCGGATGGGCATTGAGGGCATCTGGTACAACAAGGACATGTTCGAGAAGGCGGGCATCGCGGCTCCGCCGACCACGTTCGATGAGCTCAACGACGCGGTCGCGAAGCTCAAGGCCATCAACGTCATCCCGATCGCCGTTGGCGCCGGTGACAAGTGGCCGGCCGCGCACTGGTGGTACAACTTCGCGCTGCGCGACTGCTCGACCGACACCTTGAAGAAGGCGTCCAAGGACCGCGTCTTCGACGACCCGTGCTTCGTGAAGGCCGGCGAGGACCTGAAGAAGTTCATCGACACCAAGCCGTTCCAGCCCAACTTCATCGCCACGCCGGGCCAGAACGACCCGACCAGCGCGAACGGTCTGCTCGCCAACGGCAAGGCCGCGATGGAGCTCATGGGTGACTGGAACAAGGGCACCCTGGAGACCGTCGCCGCGGACAAGGCGGCCCTGGCCAAGTTCCTCGGCTGGTTCCCCGTGCCGGCGATCGCCGGTTCCGCCGGTGACCCGAAGGCGGCCCTGGGCGGCGGTGACGGGTTCTCCTGCGCCAAGAACGCCCCGGCCGAGTGCGTGGAGTTCCTCAAGTACATCGTCAGCCCCGAGGTGCAGAAGGGCTACGCCGAGACCGGCACCGGCCTGCCCGTCGCCAAGGGCGCGGAAGGCGGCGTCTCGGACCCGGCCCTGAAGTCCATCCTGGAGGCCACGTCCAGCGCGACCTACGTGCAGCTCTGGCTGGACACGGCCTACGGCAGCACCGTCGGCAACGCGATGAACGACGGGATCGTCGCCATCTTCGCGGGCACCGGCAAGCCTGACCAGGTCGTCTCGGCAATGAAGTCGGCCGCGAGCAAGTGACCTCCACCCACCCAACCCTGAACCCCGCCGGCGGCGCGGACGCGCCGCCGGCGGGCTTCCGGCGCGCCGGACGTTCGTCCTCCCGCGCGGCCGGAACCCGACGCAAGTGGTACGAGATCATCGGGCTCACCACCCCGGCGATCGCCGTGTACGTGATGTTCGTGCTGGTACCGATGGGCTTCGCGGTCTACTACAGCCTGTTCCGTTGGCGCGGGGTCGGCCCGCCTACCGAGTACGTCGGTTTCAACAACTACAAGCTCGCCTTCCAGGACCCGATCTTCCTCGACGCGTTGCGCAACAACGCCCTCATTGTCTTCGGGTCGCTGCTGATCCAGGGTCCCATCGCCCTGGGCATCGCGCTGCTGCTCAACCGCCGCTTCCGCGGGCGCGGCCTGTTCCGCCTGCTGGTGTTCGTGCCCTACGTGCTCGCCGAGGTCACCGTCGGCATCATGTGGAAGCTGATCCTCACCGACGGCGGCTCGTTCGACGCGTTGCTGCAGTCGCTGGGAATGGGCAGCATGGTGCAGGCGTGGCTGGCCGACCTCGACGTCGTCATCTGGACGATGCTGTTCGTCCTCACCTGGAAGTACGTCGGCTTCGCCATCATCCTTCTGCTCGCCGGCCTGTCGAACGTGCCGCACGAGCTGACCGAGGCCGCCGCGATCGACGGCGCCAGCTGGTGGCAGATCCAGCGCCACATCACGCTCCCGCTGCTGGGCCCTACGATCCGGATCTGGATGTTCCTGTCGATGATCGGTTCGCTGCAGGTCTTCGACGTGATCTGGGTGACCTCGGTGCCCGCGGTACGGTCGCTCGGCGCGTCCGCCACCATGGCCACGTACATGGTGGACAACGGCTTCTTCGCCCGGCTGTGGGGCTACGGCAACGCGATCGCCGTGATCCTCTTCGTCATCTCGTTCGTCGCGGCGCTGCTGTTCCAGCGCTTCCTGCTGCGTCGTGACCTCCAGGGCGCCACCACCGGAAGGGTGAACTGACCGTGGCCGCGAACACCGTTCTCTCCCGGCCCGCCGATCGCCGCCCGGTGCCGTGGAGCACACCGCTGACCTACGCGCTGGCGCTCGCGGTCGCGGCCGTGTCGATCGCTCCGGTGCTCTACGTGATCATCGGTGGCTTCCGGACCACCCCGCAGATCGTCGCGGACCCGGCCGGGATGCCCGATCCCTGGGTCTGGGAAAACTACGCCAGGGTGCTGACCCAGAGCAACTTCTGGCAGCAGGCGTTCAACAGCGCGGTGATCGCCCTGGGCACGACGCTCAGCGTCGTCGTGCTCGGGGTCTGCGCCGCGTTCGTGCTCGCCCGGTACACCTTCCGCGGGCGGGAGGGGCTCTACACCTTCTTCACCCTCGGGCTGCTCTTCCCGGCCGGGGCGGCGATCCTGCCGCTCTACCTCATGCTGCGCGACCTGAACCTGACCAACTCCTACTACGCCGTGATCCTCCCGCAGGTCGCCTTCTCGTTGCCGTTGACGATCGTGATCCTGCGTCCCTTCCTGTCGGCCATCCCCCGCGAGTTGGAGGACGCCGCCGCGATCGACGGCACCGGCCGGCTCGGCTTCCTCTGGCGCATCGTGCTGCCGCTGTCGCGGCCCGCGCTCGTCACCGTCGGGGTCCTCGCGTTCGTGGCAAGCTGGAACGCGTTCCTCCTGCCTCTGCTCGTCCTCGGCGACGTCAACCTGCACACCCTGCCGCTGGGCGTGCAGAACTTCTCAAGCCAGTACACCACCGACACGGCGGGCGTCCTCGCCTTCACGTCGCTGGCGATGCTGCCGGCACTGCTTTTCTTCACGTTCGCCGAGAAGCAGATCGTCGGTGGCCTGCAGGGCGCGGTCAAGGGCTGACCGACAGCGGTACCAGCACAACCAAAGGAAAGGCACAGCATGACTGAGGTCCACGGGGCGGTGGACCGGCCGGCGCAGGCCGGTCCGGTCCACGACCGGCCGGACGGGCAGGACGGCGAGGCTCGCGTACGTGAGCTGCTCGGGCGGATGACGATCGAGGAGAAGGTCGCACAGCTCGTCGGGTTCTGGGAGAAGGAGGACGGTGAGGCCGTCGCACCCTTGCAGGGCGAGTTCGGCGACGTCGTCAAGCTCGAGGATTTCTCCCGGCACGGTCTCGGGCATCTCACCCGGGCCTACGGCACCCGCCCGGTCGAGGCCGCGGCGCGCGCGTCGTGGTTGTGGAAGTTCCAGTCGGACCTGGTGACGGGCACCAGGCTCGGCATACCGGCGATCGTCCACGAGGAGTGCCTCACCGGGCTCTCGGCGTGGAAGGCGGCCACCTTCCCCACACCACTGGCCTGGGGGGCCGCGTTCGATCCCGAACTCGTCACCGAGATGGCCGCGGCCATCGGGGCCTCGATGCGGGACCTGGGCATCCACCAGGGGCTCGCCCCGGTGCTCGACGTGATCCGTGACCCGCGCTGGGGCCGGGTCGACGAGTGCATCGCCGAAGACCCCTACCTGGTCGGGACCGTCGGCACGTCGTACGTGCGTGGCCTGCAGTCCCAGGGGGTGCACGCCACCCTGAAGCACTTCGCCGGCTACTCCGCCTCACGTGCCGGGCGCAACTTCGCCCCGGTCCACGCCGGCCCGCGGGAACTCGCCGACGTGCTGTTCATCCCGTTCGAGATGGCCATCCTCGACGGCAACGCGCGCTCCGTCATGCACTCCTACGCCGAGATCGACGGCGTGCCCGTCGCCGCCGATCCGACGATGCTGACCGGCGTGCTGCGGGACAGGTGGGCCTTTGACGGCACGGTGGTGGCCGACTACTACGGGGTGGCGTTCCTGAACCTGCTGCACCACGTGGCGGGTGACCACGCGGAGGCGGCCGGGCAGGCGCTGACCGCCGGTGTCGACATCGAACTGCCGACCGGCGACGCCTACCTGACCCTGCGGGAGACGGTGCGGGCCGGCAAGCTCGACGAGGCGCTCATCGACCGGGCCGTGCTGCGGGTCCTGCGCCAGAAGCTGGACCTCGGGCTGCTCGACGCCACCTTCACGGACGAGCCGCCCCAGGCGGTCGACCTCGACTCGCCCGAGCACCGGTCGATCGCCCGCCGCCTCGCGGAGAAGTCGATCGTCCTGGTCGCCAACCGGGACATGCTGCCGCTGGCCCCGGGCCGGCGCGTGGCGGTCATCGGCCCGAACGCCGACCGCCAGGGCGCGCTCTTCGGGTGCTACTCCTTCCTCAACCACGTGCTCGTCCAGCACCCCGACGTGGACACCGGCATCGAGGTGCCGACGGTTCTCGACGCGATGCGGGACGAGTTCGGCGCCGATCACATCATCCTGGCGCGAGGCTGCGACGTGGACAGCGACGACCGGTCCGGATTCGACGAGGCCGTCGCCACGGCATCCGCCGCCGACGTCGCCGTACTGGTCGTCGGCGACCACGCCGGCCTCTTCGGGCGCGGCACGGTCGGCGAAGGCTGTGACCGCGACGACCTGGAACTGCCCGGGGTCCAGCGCGAGCTCATCGAGACGGTACTGGCGACGGGCACGCCGGTCGTCCTCGTGCTGCTCACCGGCCGGCCGTACGCGGTCGACTGGGCGCTGGCGCGGTGCGCGGCCGTGGTGCAGGCGTTCTTCCCGGGGGAGGAGGGCGCCGGCGCGATCGCGGGCGTGCTCTCCGGGCGGGTAAACCCGTCGGGCAAGCTGCCGGTCAGCCTGCCCACCTCCGCGGGGGCACAGCCGTACTCGTACCTGCATCCCACGCTCGGCGAGGGAAACGAGGTGACCAACCTGTCGTCGACGCCCGCGGCGCCGTTCGGCCACGGCCTGTCCTACAGCACGTTCGAGCACGCCGGACTGACCGTGCCCGCCACGGTGCCGACCGACGGGGCGCTGCCGGTGACCGTACGCGTGACGAACACCGGCGCGGTCGCCGGCGACGACGTGGTCCAGCTCTACGGCCGCGACCTGGTGGCCTCGGTGACCCGACCGGTGGCGCAGCTGCTCGGATACCGGCGGGTCCACCTGGAGCCGGGCCAGTCCGTCACGGTCGAGCTGACGGTGCCCACCACCCGCCTGGCCTTCGCCGACCGCACGCTCACCCGGGTCGTGGAGCCCGGCGACGTCGAACTCTGGGTCGGTACGAGCGCCCAGCGGGACACGCAGGCGTCGACCACGTTGGTCGGTGACACCGTGCCGGTCACCAACGCCTCCGCGCGCTGGACGACGTCCGAGCTCAGCTGAGCGAGGAGGTCGAGAAGGTCCGCCGGCCGTCCTCTGGGGACGGCCGGCGGACCCTTTCCGTCTGGTCCCGAGGCCGGCTCAGTGGATCTGGCGGCCGTGGGCGTCCGGCACCCCCGACTTGCGGAAGAAGTACGTGTTGATCTGGTCCCGCCACTCCGTCGCGCACCGCACCTGCTCGTCGAGGCGCTCCCGCACCCGCTCGTGCACGCCCGGATCGACCACTCCGGCGAGCCGCTCCCAGCGCTGACGCATCGCCACCACCTCCTCCACCCCGGCGAAGTGGGTGTCGTAGATGTGCTGGATGACGGACGACCCGCTGTGCAGCACATGCCCGTAGGGGACGTGGTGGAGGAAGAGCAGCAGCTCGTCCGGGCACGACTCGACCGACTCGTACACGTCGCGCCAGGGCAGCGGGAACTGGCCGGTGAATCCGGTGCCCGAGGCCCGGGTCCGGTCGACGCCGACGCCGTCCCGGTCGGCGAAGTGATAGGTGCCCCACCTGCTGTACTCGTACCCGTCAACGTCGGGTCCGTAGTGATCGCCGGGATGGACCATGAATCCGACGCCCAGCGGCGCCGTGTACCGCTCGTAGGTCCGCCAGGAGTCGTTCATGATCGTGTGCAGGGTCCGGCGTACCAGCCCGAAGCCGCCCGGCGCCGACGCCGCGAAGGTGAGCTCGATCCACTCGTCGAGCACCGCCACCGGGTCCAGCCGGGGGTCCCAGGCCAGCCGGCCGAAGGCGTACAGGTTCGCCTGGGCCAGCGGGTGCCCGGTCCAGAACCGGTCGTCGCCCACGTTCGAGACCGCGACCAGGCCACCGCCGTCGACGGAAGCGCTGCCGTCCGTCGCGTCGCCCGCCGAACCGCCGGCCGCCACAGCGGCCACGGTCGGCCCGTCCTCGCCCCACGGCGCGAACCCGAGCACCTCGCTCCACCAGGGGGCCAGGTAGCAGACGTGGCGCTGCTGGCCCGTGTACTCCTGGGTCACCTGCAGCTCCACCGCCAGGCGCGTGCCGGGCATGGCCGCGATCACCGGGGAGACCGGCTCCCGGGTCTGGAAATCCATCGGACCGTGCTTGACCTGCAGGATCACGTTGTCCCGGAACTGGCCGTCCAGCGGTACGAAGTGGTCATGGGCGGCGCGGGCCCGGTCGGTCGACCGGTCGCGCCAGTCCTGCCGATGGTTGTAGACGAAGGCGCGCCAGTGCACCAGACCCCCGAACGGGGCCAACGCGTCGGCGAGGACGTTCGCGCCGTCGGCATGGCTGCGCCCGTACCCGAACGGGCCCGGCTGCCCTTCGGAGTCCGCCTTCACCACGTAGCCGCCGAAGTCGGGGACGCTCTCGTACACCCGCTTGGTGGCATCGGCCCACCATCCCCGCACGCCGTCGTCCAGCGGATCCGCGGTCGGCAGGCCGCCGAGGGTGACGGGCGCGGCGAAGCTCACCGACAGGTGCACCCGGATCCCGTACGGCCGTAGGACGTCCGCGATCGCGGCGACGTCGTTGAGCCGGTCGGTCAGCAGTCGCGCCTCGGTGCCGTGCACGTTCACGTTGTTCACCGAGACCGCGTTGACGCCGCAGGCGGCCAGCAGCCGTGCGTAGGCCCCGACCCGGGTCAGGTCCTCCCGCCGCGCGCCGTCCTGCCAGAAGATCGATCCGCCTGAGTAGCCGCGCTCGACCTGCCCCATCACCGGGTGCACGTCGAGGTTGTCCCAGTGGTCGAGCATGCGCAGCCGCATCGTCGGACGGTGCAGCTCCATCGGGCGGGTGAGCCCGAACGCCGACTCGCCGAGCCGGACCAGGTGGAACAGGCCGTAGAGCAGCCCGGCGGGCGCCTCGGCCAGCACCACCGTGACCTCGGTGTGCCGGGCCAGCAGGAAACCCTCCTCGCCGAGCGCGCCCGCCCCGTGCCGCCGCCGGTACACGACGTCGACCGCCGCCGCGGCGATCGGCAGGAGACCGGCCGGGACCAGCGCGAGCACCAGATCGAACGAGGTGCCGGCGGCCGACCGGTCGTCGGACGGCCGCGCGTCCGGCCGGGGGTGCGGCTGGTCCATGCTGCCGCCGTACCGGGCGCAGGCGTGGGCTATCTCGTCGCGTACCGTGTCGACGATCGTGCCCTCGCCGCAGACCAGACTGCGGCGCGAACCGAGGGCACGGAACGCCTCCGGCGGCAGCCAGGCGGCGTGGACGTCGTTCGGCAGTACGGTGTTCACAGGACCTCCCGATCGAGTGGGTCGATCACGCGGACCTCAGCCGTCCTCACGCACGACCATGACTCCCCGCGGGTCGAGCCGGACCAGCTGGCCCCCCTCGACCCGGTCGCCGGTCAGCAGGTCGACCCCGCTGGCGCACGCGGTCACCTCGACGGTGTCCGCGCGGTGGTTGAGCAGGAAACGCAGTCGCACCCCGTCGGGGGTGACCCGGACGGCGGTCTCCAGGTCCGGCACCTCCGCGTACGGGCCGGCCAACTGGTGCCGGTCGAGGACCTGGTGGAGCACCCAGGAGATGCCCTCCTGATCCAGCCCCGCCGCGACGTACCAGCCCTCGCCGTCGCCGACGATGTTCCTGGTGACGGCGGGGGTGCCGGCGTAGAAGTCGGCCTGGTACGTGCCGACCACCTCCGCGCCCTGGGGGATCACCAGCTCGAACAGCAGCCGGGAGGTCACCTCGACCTGGTCGGTGCCCGCCCTCAGCAGCACCGGGTTGGCGAACTCCGGTCCGCGGGCGTCCCATTCGTCGACGCGTACGCCCGTCAGTTCACCGAGCGGGCCGGGCACGTCCATCAGGAAGGCGTTGTCGTTCTCGTCCACCCGTCCGGAGAGGAAGGTGGTGACCACCGACCCGCCCCGGGCGGCCACCTCCGCCAGCCGGCCCGGCAGGTCGCCCTTGAGCATGTGCAGCGCCGGCGCGACGACCACGTCGTAGCGGGACAGGTCCGCGGTCACCGCGACCACGTCGACGTCGACCCCCGCGTCCCAGAGTGCCCGGTGGTACGCCAGGACGACCTGCTGGTAGCGCACCAGGCGGGATGGGCCGTCGGAGATCTCCAGCGCCCACCAGCTGTCCCAGTCGAACAGCAGCGCCACCCGCGCCGGGGTCCGCGCGCCCAATGTCGCCCCGCCGAGGCGGTCGAACTCCGCGCCGAGCTGCGCGACCTCCCGGAATACCCGGGTGTCGGCCCGGCCGGCGTGACCGATGACCGCGCCGTGGTATTTCTCGCTGGCCCCGCGGGAGGCCCGGAGCTGGAAGAACAGCACCGCGTCGGCGCCGTGTGCCACCGCCTGCCAGCTCCACAACCGCATTACCCCGGGCCGTTTCAGCGGGTTGACGTCGCGGCAGGCGGTGTGGCTCGGGGTCTGCTCCATCAACCAGAACGGCTGGCCGTCCTTGAGGCCCCGCATCAGGTCGTGGCTCAGCGCCATCCACGCCGGGGAGTCGTCGTTCGGGGGGTAGTTGTCCCACGAGGCGAAGTCGAGATGCGGTGCCCAGCGGTGATAGTCGATCGGGCGGTACATGCCCATGAAGTTGGTCGTGACCGGCACGTCCGGGCTGGACTCGCGGATCGCCACCTTCTCGTCGAGGAAGTTGGCCAGCATCGCGTCGGAGGAGAAGCGGAGGTAGTCGAGGGTGATGCCCTGGAAGGCGGTGTGATCGGGGCCGCGCCAGTGCTCG
Organism: Micromonospora sp. NPDC093277; assembly: GCF_044765245.1. Taxonomy (NCBI): domain Bacteria; kingdom Bacillati; phylum Actinomycetota; class Actinomycetes; order Micromonosporales; family Micromonosporaceae; genus Micromonospora; species Micromonospora sp. NPDC093277. Next base: position 421,629 of record NZ_JBIWJO010000005.1, on the reverse strand, counting down.
GTGAGGGCCGACGGCGGTTCGATCTGGTCCCAGTCGGTGAAGGTGTGTGACCAGAAGGTGGTGTACCAGGCCGTGTTCAGCGCCTCCAGGCTGCCGTAGCGGCGGCGCAGCCAGTCCCGGAAGCCCGCGGCGCACAACTCGCAGTAGCAGGCGCCGCCGTACTCGTTGCCGACGTGCCAGGCCACGATCGACGGGTTGGCCGCGTACCGGGCGGCGACGCGGCGGGCCAGCTCGGCGGAGAGCCGGCGGAACACCGGGGAGCTGGGGCAGGAGTTGTGCCGCTGCCCGTACCCGTGCCGGCGCCCCTCGAAGTCGACGCGGGTGACCTCTGGATGGAGGCGGGCCAGCCACGGCGGGTGGGCCGCCGTCCCGGTCGCCAGGCAGATCTTGCGGCCCTCGGCGGTGGCCCGCTCGACGATCCGGTCCAGCAGCGAGAAGTCGTAGACGTCCGGGGCCGGCTGGGTCAGCGCCCAGTCGAAGACGCCGAGCGTGACGGTGTCGATCCGGGCGAGCTCGAAGAGTTCGTAGTCCTGTTTCCACACCGGCTCGGGCCACTGCTCGGGGTTGTAGTCGCCCCCGAAGGGCACCTTGGCGACCACTGGCAGGCTCATGCCGGCACTCCGCTTCGCTGCGTGCCGTCATGAGGCACCACAGCGCTGTGTTGATGATTCGCTCGCTGTCGCTTGCTCATGCCGGCACTCCGCTTCGCTGCGTGCCGTCATGAGGCACCACAGCGCTGTGTTGATGATTCGCTCGCTGTCGCTTGCTCATGCCACGAAATCCTTGCGGATGGTGGTGATCATCGGGCGGCTGCCGGTCAGCAGGGCCAGCGCCAGGACCGCGCCCAGCGCCGCGACCACCGCCTCTGAGGTGAGCACGGTCAGGGCGGCGACCGCGACCAGCAGGCCGGCGTTGCCGAGGGTGACCGAGGGGGTGTGGACGAGGAAGTACCGGGCCAGCCGCAGCACGTCGCGGAACCGGAAGGAGAACAGTGACGTGATCACCAGCGCGTTGACCCCGACCAGGGTCACGCCGGCCCCGACCAGCACGAGCGGCACCGCCCACCAACCGGGGACGCCCGCGGCCGGCAGGTGGGCGAGGTTCACCGCGATGACGGCCAGCCACAGCAGCAGCGGGACCCAGATCCGCAGGACGTCGACGACGTTGGCTCGGTAGCCGCGCCAGAAGGCGCGCGCCGGGTGCAGCTCCGTCAGGTCAGGACGCTGATGGTGCAGCGCGTACAGGGCGGCGGACCCGGCCGGGCCGAGCGGCAGCGCGCAGGCCGCGACCAGCGGGAGGTTGCTGGCGTCCCGTTCCAGCAGCATCAGCGCGACCAGGCCGGGCGCGGTGGTGACCAGGAACAGCACCTCGACCACCAGCACGGTGTAGATCTGCGACGCGGCGCGGGACAGCGGCCCGTCGCCGAACTGGCGTCGCGCTCCGAGGACGTTGCTCACGCCGCCTCCTTGTCGGTCCCGCCGCCGCGCGGTGGCGCGTCGCCGGGGGTACGGCCGAGCAGCCGGTCGTCGTCCCACCATGGTGGGGTCTCGTCGACCACCGCGGTCAGCTCGGCCAGGGTCACCTCGTGCCGGGACAGGTGCAGGTCCAGTTCGACCCGGCCGCCCTCGATCGGCAGTCGGGCGTGTCGCCGGACCGGCTCGGCGGCCTCCCGCAGGTTGTCCAGCTGGCGGTCGGTGGGGGAGGCTGGGCGGCCCATCTCGCACCACGCCGTCCAGGCGTTGCCCTCCTCCTCGTTCACCGACGAGCGCAGCAGGAACGCGGCGCCCGCCGGGGCCGTACCCACGGGCAGCGACAGGCGCACGGTGTGCCGCTCCGGGCCCGGGCTGTCTCCGGTGGCGTCCACCGGCGCCCAGGCCAGCACGGCGACCCGGCCGGTGGCGTCCCGGGTGATCAGGTGGTCCGCGCCGCGGGCGAGGACCTCGTCGCCGAGGCGGGCCATGAACGCGTACAGATGGTAGGTGGGCTTCTTGATCTGGCGGTGGGTGAGCAGGCCGAACCCGCCGTGGAACAGCGAGGCCGGCACCCCCTCCTCCTCGAACATGTCGCTGAAGGTCCAGTAGGAGAAGGAGTCGACGAGATCGCCGCCTGCGGCCACCACCGGGGCCAGGTACGCGGCGTTGAAGGCGGTGTCGTGGACCCGGTTGTCGGGCCGGTAGGAGGAGTTGAACTCGGTGATGTGCACCGGCAGCTCCGCCAGCGAGCTGCCCTGCAGGTGCCGTCGCGGGCTGGCGAACTGGTCCAGCAGGCTGGACGCGGGCATCAGGGTCTGGTGGGTGCCGAACGGCACGTGCTGGGCGGGTCCGGAGGTGTACGCGTGCCGGCTGACGAAGTCGACCGGCACCGAGCGGGCGGTGACGAACTCGGCGAACGGCATCAGCCACTCGTCCGAGCCGGGGGAGATGGCCGGGCCGCCGACCTGGAGCGCGGCGTCCACCTCCTTGACCGCCTGCGCGGTCACCTCGTAGAGCCGGTGGTAGGCGTCCTGGTCGGCGTTCTGCCAGAACACCGTGAGGTTGGGCTCGTTCCACACCTCGATCGGCCAGGTGCGTACCTCGTCGAGCCCGTAGCGATCGACGAGGTGACGCAGGGTGGCCCGGACCAGGTCGGCCCACTCCGTCCAGGACTTCGGCGGGGTGACGTTGCCGCGCCACCAGAAGATGGTCTGACCTCCGGAGGCGAGAGCGGCGGGCATGAAGCCCAGCTCCAGGAAGGGCCGGATGCCGAGTTCGAGGTAGGCGTCGATCACCTGGTCGACATACGTGAACGCGTACCGCACCCGGCGTGACCCCTGGTGTTCGTAGGGCCGGTAGACGCCGGTGCCGTCGCTGAACAGCCCGTGCCCACGGATGTGCCGGAAGCCGATCTCCCGCTGGACCAGGGCCAATGATTCCTGGTAGTCACGCCGGAGCGCCAGCTCGAACCGGCCCGTGCCGACGCAGGCCCGCCACGCGTCGGTCAGCCGGCCCGTGGCCTGCTCCGGTACGACGATCCGCATTACGTTCCTCTCCTCCGACCGGGCCCTTGCCGGCCGGTCCTGCCACCGCGGTGGGGGGCCGCGCCCCGCCCCCCCCCCCCCCCGGGGGGGCCGGGGGGGGGGGGGGGGCGCGGGGGCGGGGGGTTTGGTGGGGGAGGGAGGTGGGCCCAGGTTTTTCGGGTTGTGGGGGGGCAGTCTGGGG
>NZ_JBIWJO010000005.1:0-418422 GCF_044765245.1 Micromonospora sp. NPDC093277 | reverse complement strand
CCGGGGCGCCGGGGGGGGGGGGGGGGGGGGCCGCGGGGGGGGCCCCCCCCCCCCCCCCCCCCCCCCCCGGCCCCCCGGGGGGCGCCCCCCCCCCCCGGGGGGGGCCCCCCCCCGGGCCCCCCCCGCAACCGGGGTCAGCCGTGCTTCTGCTGGTACCGCTCGTACGACTTGTTGACGACGTCCAGGTAGGAGCCCATGTTCTTGCCGTTGAGCTCGGTCACGTAGGCGTCCCACTCGCTGATCGGGCGCTGGCCCAGGATGAACTTCAGCGTGTTCGCGTAGACGAAGTCCTTCAGCGGCGTCTCCCAGAGGGTCACCTGCTCGCGTTCCGCGTCGCTGAGCGGGTGCGGCGGCGCGACCGCGACGTTCGGGCGCGCGTTGAGCACCTTCTGGAACTCCTTCTCCTCCTCGGAGAAGAAGGACTGGACCAGCTCGACGTGGCCACCGTAGGCGAAGATGCCGTTGTAGAAGCCGAAGTCCTTCTGCAGGTGCTTGGTGCCCTTCGGGTTGAGCCCGAGGACGTCGACGTCGGGGGTGAGGGTGCGCGTGCCGGAGGCGTCCTTGGTGAAGGTCGTGCCCTCGACACCCCACCTGGCGAACTCCTGGCCGGCGTCCGAGTACCAGAGCCAGTCGATGAACTGCATCATGGCCACGAAGTTCTTGCTGTCGCGGGCCTTCGAGGAGATCATGATGCCGTTCTCGAGCCGGGGCGCCGGGTTCACCGGTCCGGCCGGCCCGACCGGGAACGGAATCTTGGCGATCTTGGCGTTCGGCAGGCTCTTGGCCATGTCGGGGCGGTAGTCGTTGACGATGCTCTGTGCGTTGGCGCTGATCACGAAGGACTTGCCGCTGGCGAGCTTCTGCCGGGCCTGGTCGTCGTCCTGGGTGAAGGTCTCCGGGTCGAGCAGCTTCTCGTCAACCAGCTTGTGCAGGAACTCCAGCATCGCCTTGTACTGCTCTGACGCGCCGGTGTAGACGAACTTCTTGGCGTTGGCGTCCCAGCTGGTGTGCTGGAAGTTCCAGCCGGCACCCTGCAGGCCGTAGGCAAGGGCGAGCATGTTCAGCAGGTTGCCGGCGGGGTTGGGCTTGCCGAACCGGTCCGAGAACGGGTAGACGTCGGGGTACGCCGCCTTCATCGCCTTGAGCATGTTGTAGACGTCGTCCCAGGTCTCCGGGACCGGGATCTTGAGCTGCTCGAGGATGTCCATCCGGACCGCGAGGGTGTAGTCCTGCCAGGGCTTCTCGTGCAGGCCGGGAAGCAGGTAGAACTTGCCGTCCTCCTGGCGAAGCGAGTCGATCTCCGGCTTGAGGTTCCACTTCTCGATTCTGTCCTTGAAGTTGGGCATCAGATCGAGGTAGTCGCTGACCGGAAGGACCGCGCCGGAGGAGACATAGGCCTCCTCCTGCGGGTGGTAGGTCTTCGGAATGATGAACGGCGCATCACCGGCGCCGATCAGAACGCTGCGCTTCTGCTCGTAGTCGCTCAGCGGCACGGCGACCGGCTCGATCTTCACCCCGGTCCGCTTGGACAGCTCAGACCAGAACAGCCAGTCGTCCTTGAGCGGGTAGTTCGGGTGGTTGTTGTAGAGCATCGAGAAGGACACCGCCGTGGTGGCCTTGAACTGGTCGCCGACGCCGTACTTGTCCATGGCACCGACACGATTGTCGGCGAGGTCCTTCTTGCCCTTGTCGTCGCCGCAGCCGGCCATCGAGACGACGGCGGCTGCGCCCGCGGCGAACAGCAGGTTTCGCCGGGATAGCTGAACCATGGGGGATTCCTTTCGGTGGGGGAACGGTGCGGGTGGTCGCGCCGGTGGCTATCCCTTGACCGCGCCGAGCATGACTCCGGAGACGAAGTACCGCTGGATGAAGGGATAGACCGCCAGGATGGGCAGCACGGTGAGCACGATGGTGACGGACTTGATGGTGGCGGCGGACTGCACCACGTCGGTGGCGCTGCCGAGGCCGCCGCCGACCGAGGTCGCGTCGGTCGCACCGGCGATGAGGTTGCGCAGATACACCGTCACCGGCCACAGGTCCATCTGGTCCATGTAGAGGAACGCGGCGAACCAGGAGTTCCAGAAGGAGACGGCGTAGAAGAGGAACATCGTGGCCACCACCGCCTTCGACAGCGGCAACACGATCCGCAGCAGGATGCCGTACGTGTTCAGCCCGTCGACCGCGGCGGCCTCCTCCAACTCGACCGGCAGGCTCTCGAAGAACGCCTTCATCACCAGCAGGTTGAACACGCTGATGGCGTTGGGCAGCGCGATCGCCCACACGGTGTTCTTCAGCCCGAGGCTGGTGACCAGGACGTAGTTGGGGATCAGCCCGCCGCTGAAGAACATGGTGAACACGGCGATCCCGACCAGTGCGTTTCGACCCTTGAGCTGCTTCTTGGACAGCACATACGCGTAGCAGGTGGTCAGCACGAGCGAGACGGCCGTGGCGACTGTCGTGTAGAACACCGTGTTGCGATAGTTCGTCCAGAACATCGGGTCGGCCATGACGGCCTTGTACGCCGCGATGTTGAACCCGCGCGGGATCAGGTTCACCTGTCCCGACACGATGTATGCGTTGTCGCTGACCGAGCGGGCCACGATGTTGACGAAGGGATACAGGGTCACCAGCACGACGCCGGTCAGGACGATGGCGTTGACCACCTGGAAGACCCGGTAGCCCCGGCTGGTGTGGGTGCCGCGCCGACGTCTGGTCGCCGGGGCGGGCGTGGTCGTGTCGAGGGTCACCACAGGCTCGTCCCTACTGCGCGCTTGGAGATCGCGTTCGCCGACAGCACCAGCGTCAGTCCGATCACGGACTCGAACAGGCCGATCGCCGCCGCGTAGCTGAAGTTGTTGGAGACGATGCCGACCCGGAACAGGTAGGTGGAGATCACGTCGGCCGTCGGGTAGGTCAGCGGGTTGTACAGCAGCAGGATCTTCTCGAAGCCGACCGCCATGAACGTGCCGATGTTGAGGATCAGCAGCGTCACCATCGTCGGCCGGATCCCGGGCAGCGTCACGTGCCAGGTCTGCCGCCACCGGTTGGCACCGTCGATGCGGGCAGCCTCGTACAGGTCCTCGTCGACGGCGGTCAGCGCGGCGAGGTAGAGGATGGTGCCCCAGCCGACGGTCTGCCAGACCTCGGACGAGACCCAGATCGTGCGGAACCACCCGGCCTGCTGCAGGAACGGCACCGCCTCACCACCGAGGGCGCGGACGAGCTGGTTCACCGCCCCGTCGACGGAGAGCAGCTGCATGACCATCGCCGCCACGATCACGATGGACAGAAAGTGCGGCAGGTAGGACACCGACTGGACGAACCGTTTGATCTTGGGGCTGCGCAGCTCGTTGAGGAGCAGCGCCAGCACGATCGGCAGCGGGAAGCAGAACACCAGGGTCAGCGCGCCGAAGATCAGCGTGTTGGTGAAGACGTCCCAGAACGTCGGGTCGTCCAGGAACATGCGGACGTACCGCAGGCCCACCCAGTACTCGCCGAAGATGCTTCCGCCGGGCTGGAACCGCCGGAAGGCGATCACGTTGCCCAGCATCGGCAGGTAGCGGAAGATCAGGAAGAACAGCAGCGGCAGCACCGCGAGGGAGTAGAGCTGCCAGTCCCGTCGTAGCGCCTTACGCCAGGTGCGCCGAGCGCGCCGGCGGCGCGTACCGCCGACTGCCGCGGGTCGGCTCTCCGGCCCCACCGGCGGGCTCACCGCCTCCGACGTGGTCATGAGCGGCGCGCTTCGGCCCGGCTGGTCCAGCGACCGCCGTCGGGCAATCTGCCGTTCACGTGAACCCCCCTCGACCGACCGGGTCAACACCCGTGTGCCACCCGGTTTGCGCAGTGTCGGCTGCCGAAACTTTCGGCGGCGCGACGGTACTTTTTCGGCAACCTAGGGGTGTCGGCGTGAGTGTGTCAAGGGTCGACAAGTGAAGGTGCGACGGGGTGTGGCGGTGGGTGGTACTGACGAGGATGAATTCCACTGTCGAACAGGGTAGAACTCGCGGGGGCGCAGGTCCCGCGACCGACGTGATACGGTGCGGCGAAACTTTCGGACGCTCTTGCGGGCATCCGCGAAAGCCGACGGTGGCGGCGTTCCCGACTCCGCCGCGAGCTGAGCGGTGCCGGGCGGGGCGCCGCCCGCAACACCGAGCCGCCGCCCACGCGCCGTACCCCCGCGAGGAACCATGCCCCTGTTCGACCTGCCCCTCGACCAGTTGCGCCGATACGCGCCCGTGGTGGCCGAACCGGCCGACTTCGACGAGTTCTGGCGAACGACCCTCGCGGAGGCCGCCAGCCGGCCGGTCCTGCTCGATGTGCGGCCGGAGCCGACCGACCTGCGCCTGGTCGACTCCTGGGACGTGACCTTCGCCGGCTTCGGCGGCGATCCAGTCCGGGCCTGGTACACCCGTCCGGCCGGAGTGGACGAACCGCTGGCCACGGTGGTGGAGTTCACCGGTTACGGGCGCGGACGCGGCCTGCCGCACGAACGCCTGACGTGGCCGGTGGCCGGCTACGCGCACCTGCTGATGGACACCCGTGGACAGACCGGCCTGCACGGCGGCGGGGACACCCCAGACCCCGGGCAGGGGGCGGCCGGGGGTCCCTGGCCGGTGACCTGGGGCATCCTGAGGCCCCAGGACTACCACTACCGTCGGCTCATCACCGACGCCGTGCGGGCTGTCCAGGCGGCCCGCGCCCTGCCCGGCGTCGATCCCGACCGGGTCGTCGCCGTCGGGAACAGCCAGGGCGGCGGGCTCGCGCTCGCCGTGGCGGGACTCGTACCCGACCTCGCCGCGGTTCTCGCCACGGCCCCGTTCCTCTGCCACATCCAGCGGGCCATCGAGATGACGGACGCGGCCCCGTACGGCGAGATCGCGCGCTACCTGGCGGTCAACCGGGAGGCGGAGGAGGCGGTCCGCCGGACCCTTTCCTACGTCGACGGTGTCACGTTCGCCCGTCGGGCCATCGCCCCGGCGCACTTCGGGATCGGCCTGCGCGACAACGTGTGCCCGCCCAGCACCGGCTTCGCCGCCCACAACCAGTACGGCGCCGCCAACGGCCGCCCCGATCAGCCGGCGCGGGAGCTGCACGCCTATCCGTTCAACCAGCACGAGGGCGGGGAGGCCATGCACGTGCGGCGCCAGTTGCGGTGGCTCGCGTCGGTGCTGCCGGCCCACCTTCCCGCGCCAGCGTAATCCGTATTCGCGTGCGGCACATGGGGGTATCCGGCCTTCGAGGGAACACGACCTGCCGCATCCCGTGTCGCCCCCATCGCCGGGTCTCCGCCGTGGGGTCGCGAGCGAGCGGAGCGGGTCGGCCGGGGACTCGGTTTCGAAACTTTCGGAACCGCTGACGGCCGTCAAGCGTGGATCTCGTCGGGGACGCGGCACCTTCGGGTTTCGCTGGCACGGCTGGGATTTGCCGTGGCGGCAGGTGTAACGCCCTAGGCGCGTCGCGAGGGGCATCCGGACCGACGTAGCCGGTCACGGTTGCCGCTCGCGGCGAGCAGGCGATCGCCAGCGGGGTGGCCGAAAGTTTCCGGAAGTCGTTGACGCGCAACGCCGTCTTGCTCGACCCTGGGGCGTACCGGGGGCATAAGTGATCATCGATCACAGCGTGTCCATCACCCCAACCGGAAGGAGAGCCCAGGTGATCATCGGCTCGGGCCGCTCTAGGCTCCGTTCGACAGTCGTCGTGCTCGCGGCGGCGGCGCTCGCGGTCACCGGAACGGTGACCGTGGTAGCGAGAACCACCGCAGCCGCAGCCGCCGCCGACGTCATCGCGGCCGCCGCGCCCGTCGAGGACGAGGGCGCCGACTGTCAGGTGCCCGACCCGGGCTCCCTGACGGCCAACGCCAAGCTCCCCGATCCCTTCAAGAAGATCAACGGCACGCGGATCTCCACGAAGTCGGACTGGCGGTGCCGGCGAGCCGAGATCAAGAATCTGGCGGAGCGGTACGTCTACGGCAGCAAGCCCCGAAAGCCGGCAACCGTCACGGGCACGGTCTCGTCCACCAACATCACCGTGAACGTGACCGACCAGGGCAAGAGTTCCAGCTTCTCGGCGCGGGTTGAACTGCCGAGTGGCACCGGCCCCTTCCCGGCCGTCGTCGTGCTGGGCGGACTCGGCGCGGACACGTCCACCATCAAGTCCGCCGGTGCCGCCGTCATCAGCTACGACCCCCTCGCCGTCGGCAAGGAAGGCACGGCACGAAACAACAAGCAGGGCGCGTTCTACAGCATCTACGGCGCGACGAGCAGCACCGGCCTGCTGATGGCCTGGGCCTGGGGGGTGAGCCGCATCATCGACGTCATCGAGCAGTCGGGCGGCAACATCCTCAGGGCCGACGCGACTGGCGTCACGGGATGCTCGCGGTACGGCAAGGGCACCTTCGTGACCGGCGCCTTCGACCAGCGCATCGCGCTGACCATGCCGATCGAGTCGGGCAGTGCTGGGGCTCCGATCTTCCGCGGGATCCCCGGGGAATCCGGCTCCCAGCCGCTGAGCAGCGCCTACAGCGAGCAGCCGTGGTTGGGTGACGCGTTCAGCTCCTTCACCGGCAACCCGAACACACTGCCGGTGGACACCCACGAGATGGTGGCCATGGTCGCCCCGCGCGGGTTGCTCATCATGGAGAACCCGCACATCGACTGGCTGGCCGCCAGGTCCGGCAGCGTGGCCGCGCTGGGCGGAGCCGAGGTCTACAAGGCGCTCGGCGTGGGAGACAACATCACCTACTGGTCCGACATCCAGGACGGCACGCACTGCGCCGTACGGCCCGAGTGGCGCGATCCCCTGCAGAAGTTCATCAAGAAGTTTCTGACGAAGACGGGCAACGACGCGGGCACGATCAGGATCTCGAGCAAGAAGGCCGGCAACCTCGGCGAGTGGCGCGACTGGCAGACGCCGACCCTCTCCGACGGTGGCCCGACCACGCCGCCCACCACCACGCCGCCCACCACCGCTCCGCCGACGACCGCTCCGCCCACGACCGCTCCGCCCACGACCGCTCCGCCGACGACCGCTCCGCCCACCACCGCCCCGCCGACGACCAACCCGCCGACCGGTGGCTGCTCGGCGTCGGTGACGATCAACCAGTGGGTGGGTGGTTTCACCACCAACGTGCGGGTCACCGCCGGCTCCTCCCCGGTCAACAGCTGGACGGTCGGGGTGAACCTGCCGTCGGGCAGCAGCGTCACCAACACCTGGAACGCCAACGCCAGCGGGAGCACCGGCACGGTCCAGTTCAGCAACGTCAGTTACAACGGCTCCATCGCGCCTGGCCAGTCGACCGAGTTCGGCTTCCAGGGCACCGGCACCGCCCCGACGCAGACCCCCACCTGCACCGTCCGATAGGCGGCCGAGGCCCGGTGCGCAGGCGGCGCGCCTCCGCACCGGGCCCCAGGGCCAATGTCAGTCGAGGACCTTGACGCAGTCCCTAGAACAGGGTCTGCGGCCCGACCGGCGCCGGCTCGGGCAGCGGATCGAGCTCGGGCAGGCGCGTCCGCACCTCGTCGTGGAACCGGCGGGCGAGGTCGGGCGCGTCGGCGTTGTCCGGGGTGTGCACGAAGACGGTAGGTGAACGGCCCTCGCGCAGCCAACCGGTCACCACGTCGAGCCACGGCTGCCAACCCTCGACCGTCCGTGCGGGGTCGTCCCGGCCCAGGTACCGGACGATCGGCCGCTCGGTCAGCGCGTGGGTGCGCAGTGGCGTGCGCGGCTTCCTGGTCCATGCCTTCCGTTCCGCGTCGCTGGTCGGCGGCGTGCGGAAGAACGCGGTGGTGTCGAACGGAATCCACTCCGCGCCGACCCTGACCAGCGCCTCCTCCAGCGTCCGCGCCGCACCGGGATCGTCGAAGAACGCGGGGTGGCGGACCTCCACCGCGTACCGGTGGGCGGTGGGCAGCCCGCGCAGGAATCGGGCGAGCGCGGGTACGTCGGCGGGGCCGAACGAGCCCGGCAGTTGGATCCACAGCGCGTGCGCCCGTGGCCCGAGGGGCTCGATCGCGCTCAGGAACGCCCGAAGCTCCTCGTCGGCACCGGTCAGCCGGCGTTCGTGCGTGACGACCTTCGGCAGCTTGAGCACGAACCGGAAGTCCTGGTCGGTCTGCTGCGCCCACGACGCCACCGTCTCCCGGGCCGGGGTCGCGTAGAAGGTGGTGTTCCCCTCGACCGCGGTGCACCACCCGGCGTAGGCGCGCAGCCGTTCATGGGCCGGCAGCGGATGGGCCAGGAAGCGTCCCTGCCAGGACCTGTGCGTCCACATCGCGCACCCCACGTGCAGGCGCATCCGGCCCTCCCATCGCTCGACGACCCGGGCGGGGTGCCCCGCGCCGCGGGTACGGTATCCGGCCGGGACGGCCGTCGTCGCCGCGCCCGGGTCCGCTGATTCGCGGCGGGTGACGGTCGCGGGTTTCCGGCCGCGATCCTGGCCGGCGAGACGACGCTCGCCTGTGGCGGTGCGCACCCGAGGGGAGTGCGGCCGGACCTGCCGCCCGCCGTCGGTGGAACACGTCCGCCATTCACCACAGGCGATGCAATGGCAGATGACTCTCCGGTGTCCCGTGCTGGTCGGGCAGATTTAATTCCGAATTCCCGTAATTGCCGACGACGTCGTGGTGCGGCCCGGAATGTGGCAGGGGTGGCCCTTGTGCGGCGAATTTCGCCCCGCGGTCGGCCGCCCGGCGCGCCCTTAGCTGAGGCTTAGCTGAGGCGCCGTCGGATGCTGGATAGGGGTTTGCCTAATGGTGAGTAGGGGTGTCCCCAATGGGGGCTAAGGGTACCGCGAAGCTGCTGTTCACAAGGGGTTTCACCGGGGTGGAGCAGCAATAGTTGACATTGGACTGGTGGCGCTGCCATGCTGGCGTCGCGATCGGAAAAGGTCATCAGCAGGGGCGAATACAAATCACGTCGCAGCATTGTGCTGCGGTTTTTTGTGGCCTTGTCGGGCGGGTTTGTTGAGTAACTCTTCGCTCGCCCGAGCCCCGCTGGTCGGGTGGAGCAGACGTCAGAAGGAACCGGATTGTGAGCAGGTCGGTCCCAGGGCGAGACAATGCACATGAGAGCCAGGTTGGCCCGGCGGGGCGACGGGCCGGATCCACCGGCCGCTCCCGCGAGCCGCGCACCCTCGTAGATCAGTTTCGGGCCGTCCTCCTGGGGCGTCCGGAGGCGTCGACGTACCGGTTCCTGGTCGACGGCGAGGATGACGAACTCGTCATCTCGAACGCCGACATGGACCTGCGGGCGCGGGCCATCGCCGCCACCCTGCGGGAGCGGGTGAACGAGGGCGACCGGGCGCTCATCGTCTGCCCACCGGGCCTGGACTATCTCGCCTCGTTCCTGGGCTGCCTGTATGCCCGGGTGATCGCCGTACCGGTGTATCCCCCGAACCCGGTGCTGCTCAAGCGGACTCTGCCCCGGCTGATCGGCGTGATCGAGGACGCGCAACCTGCCATCGTGCTGGCCCCGGCCGAGATCATCGCGATGGCCGACCCGATCACCGCACTCGCCCCCGCGCTGGGGTCGCTGACCTGGGAGGCCGTCGACCGGATCGACCACGCCGTCGCCGACCGGTGGCGGGAGCCCGATCTCGACGGCAGCGACATCGCCTTCCTCCAGTACACCTCGGGCTCGACCGGCCGGCCGAAGGGCGTGGTGCTCAGCCACAGCAACCTGCTGGCCAACCTCGAGGTGACCAACCAGCGCTTCATCACCGAGGTCGAGAACACCCGGTTGATCAGCTGGCTGCCGCCGTACCACGACATGGGGCTGATCGGCTCGATGCTGCAACCGCTCTACGCCGGCTGCTCCGCGACGTTCATGTCCCCGACGTCGTTCCTCAAGCGGCCCATCCGCTGGCTGCAGGCCATCTCGAAGTACGCGGGCACGCTCAGCGGCAGCCCCAACTTCGGTTACGAGCTCTGCGTGGCGAAGACGACCCCGGAGCAGCGGGCCGCGCTGGACCTGAGCAGCTGGCGGCTGGCGTTCAGCGGAGCCGAGCCGGTCCGGGCCGAGACCATCGACCGGTTCGTGGCGGCGTTCGCCCCGGCCGGGTTCCGGCGCAGTGCCTTCTACCCCTGTTACGGGCTGGCCGAGGCGACCCTTTTCGTCTCCGGTGGACTCGAGGGGGAGGAGCCCGGCGTACGACGGGTCCGCGCCGCCGACCTCGCCCAGGGCCGGGCGGCCGACGCCGGCCCCGACGAGGTGAGCCGGACCCTGGTGAGCTGCGGATCGGTCGCCGCCGACCACGAACTGGCCATCGTCGACCCCGAGTCGGGTGAGCAGCTTCCGGCCGGGCGGGTCGGCGAGATCTGGTTCGGCGGCGGGAGCGTCGCCCAGGGCTACTGGCGGCGCCCCGAGGAGAGCGAGCAGATCTTCCAGGCGCGGATCGCCGGCACCGGCGCCGGACCCTTCCTCCGTACCGGAGATCTCGGCTTCCTCGACGAGCACGGGGAGCTCTTCGTGACCGGCCGGCGCAAGGACCTGATCATCATCGCCGGCAAGAACCACTACCCCAGCGACATCGAGTTCACCGTCGAGCAGAGCGACCCGAAGCTGCGGCCCGGCTGCGGGGTTGCCTGCTCCGTGGAGGTCGACGGCGAGGAGCAACTCGTCGTCATCCAGGAGGTCGGCGGCAACCGGAGTCAGCTCGACGCCGAGCGGGTGATCACGGCGATTCGGGGCGCCGTCTCCCAGGAACACGGTCTTCAGGCGTACGACGTGGTCCTGATCAAGCAGGGGAGTATCCCGAAGACGTCCAGCGGCAAACTCCAACGGCACGCCGCCCGGCAGTCGTACCTCGCCGGTCGTCTGGAGGTCCTGGCGAGCTGGAGCGCCGCCGACCCGGAGCGCGCCCCCACCGGCGCCGGCCGGGCGACTCCGGCGACCACCGCCGGGCCGGCCGCTCCGGCGCCCGCCGTCACGCCCGGCCGGGCCGAGGTCGAACAGCGTCTCATCGAGACGCTCGCCACCCGGCTGAAGGTCAGCCCGCGGACGGTCGACCCGACCCGGCCCATCGCCACCTACGGCCTCCAGTCGGTCGAACTGGTCGGTCTGGTCGGCGAGCTGGAGGGCTGGCTCGGCCGGGAGCTCTCCTCGACCCTGATCTGGGAGTACCCCACGATCGACGCGCTCGCCGGGTTCCTCAGCGCCCCGGCGTCCGGCGATCCGGCCGCCACCGCCACCGCTACCGACGCCACCGCCACCGCCACCGGCGTGACCGCGACCACCGACCCCGGCACGGGCGCTTCCGCCGACCCCGCCGCGGACCGGGCCACCGCCGGTGGAACCGGCGCGGAACCGGCCACCGCCGGTGGGCCCGGTGGGGCCGGCCCGGCCGGTGACACAGGTACGCCGGACCAGCCCGAACCCGTGGCCATCATCGGCATCGGTTGCCGGTTCCCGGGTGGCGTGGACGGCCCGGAGAGCTTCTGGCGGCTGCTGACCGAGGGCCGCGACGCGATCCGCGAGGTGCCCGAAGACCGGTGGGACGTCGAGGAGCTGCACACCGACGACCCGGCCGCACCCGGCAGGACCACCACCCGGTGGGGCGGCTTCCTGGACCGGATCGACCGGTTCGACCCGCACTTCTTCGGCATCTCCGCGCACGAGGCCGCCCGGATGGACCCGCAGCAACGGCTCCTCGCCGAGGTCACCTGGGAGGCGCTGGAGGATGCCGGCGTGGTCGCCGAGGACCTGGCCGGCTCCGCCACCGGTGTCTTCATCGGTATCGCCACCAACGACTACGGGCAGCTGACCTTCCAGGACCTGGACCGGGTGGACGCCTACACCGGCACCGGCAACGCGTTCAGCATCGCGGCGAACCGCCTGTCGTACCTGTTCGACCTGCGCGGCCCGAGCCTCGCGGTCGACACCGCCTGCTCCTCCTCGCTGGTCGCGGTCCACCAGGCCGTGGACAGCCTGACCCGGGGCGACTGCACGCTCGCCGTCGCCGGCGGCGTCAACGTGGTCCTCTCGCCGGCGCTGGCGATCAACTTCAGCAAGGCCGGCGCGATGGCCGGCGACGGGCGCTGCAAGACCTTCGACGCCCGCGCCGACGGCTACGTCCGGGCCGAGGGCGCCGGCGTGGTCGTCCTCAAGCCACTGTCCCAGGCGGTCAGCGACCACGATCCGATCTACGGGGTGATCCTCGGCGGAGCGGTCAACCAGGACGGCCGGACCAACGGGCTGATGGCGCCGAACCCGCACGCCCAGGAGGCGGTGCTGCGCAGCGCGTACGAGCGGGCCGGCGTACCGCCGGAGCAGGTCGGGTACGTCGAGGCACACGGCACCGGCACCCTGCTCGGTGACCCGATCGAGGCCAAGGCGCTGGCCGCGGTGGCCTGTGCCGACCGCGACCCGCGACGGCCCCTGATCGTCGGCGCGGTCAAGTCCAACCTCGGGCACCTGGAGGCCGCCGCCGGCATCGCCGGTCTGATCAAGACCGCGCTCGTCCTGCGGCACCGGGAGATCCCGCCGAGCCTGCACTACGAGACGCCCAACCCGCACATCCCGTTCGCGCAGCTCGCCCTGCGGGTCGCCGACCGGCGCCAACCGTGGCCCGCCCCGGACGCTCCGGCCGTGGCCGGGGTCAGCAGTTTCGGTTTCGGCGGCACCAACGCGCACCTGGTCCTCGGCGAGCCGCCCCGGCCCGCCGACGCCGCCTACCCGCCCGGCGCGGCGGCGGCGACCGGTGGCCCGCTCACCAACGGTCGGAGCGGCAGCAACGGTCGGATGCCCGCCGGGGCGTCGGCCAACGGGTCGACGCCGGCCGACCAGGACGGGGCCCGGCTGCTGGCCATCTCGGCCCGCACCCCGGAGGCGCTGCGCGAGCTGGCCGCCCGCTACGCCGACCGGCTGGCCGCGCCGGACGCCGGAACCGATCTCGCCGCCGTCTGCGCCGCCGCGGCGACCCGCCGCAGCCAGCACGAGCAGCGGCTGGCCTGCGTCGGCGGCTCGCCCGACGAACTGCGGGCGGCGCTCGCCGCGTACGCCGTCGACGAGGAGCGGGCCGGCCTCTCCTGGGGCGGCCGGCGGGTCGGCCGGCACCCGAAGCCCGTCTTCATGTTCTCCGGCCAGGGCCCGCGCTGGTGGCCGCTCACCGCCGACCTGCTCGCCGTACCGACCTTCCGCGACACCCTGGAGCAGTGCAGCCGGGCGCTGCGGCAGTACGTCGACTGGTCCCTGCTCGACGTGGTCACCGCCCACGCCGACGAGCAGCTGCTCAACGACCCGGCGGTGGCCCAGCCGACGCTGACCGCCGTGCAGATCGCCCTCGCCGCGCTGTGGCGCTCCTGGGGCGTGGAGCCGGCCGCCGTGGTCGGGCACTCCGTCGGTGAGGTGGCCGCGGCCCAGGTCGCCGGCGCGCTCAGCGTCCCCGACGCGATGCGGGTCGCGTGGCAGCGCGGCCGGGTCATCCGGGCCGCCATCGGCAACGGCCGGATGGCGGTGGTCGGGCTGCCGCTGGACCGCACCGAGCGCCTGCTCGCCGAGCGCGAACCGGGCGCCGTCTCGGTTGCCGCCAGCAACGGCCCGGAGTCCACCGTGCTCTCCGGCGACGGTACGGCGCTGGCGGCCCTCGCCGAGACGCTCCAGGCCGAGGGGATCTTCTGCCGGCTGCTCGAATCGGTCGACTACGCCTCGCACAGCCCGCAGATGGAGCCGCTGCGCGCCGAACTCGCCGCGCTGCTGGAGGGGCTCACCCCCCGGCCGGCCACCGTGCCGATCATTTCCACGGTCACCGCCGGGCCGATCGAGGGCACCGCGCTGGACGCCGGCTACTGGGCCACCAACCTGCGGCAACCGGTCCTCTTCGACACCGCCGTCACCGGGCTGGTGGACGCCGGGCACGACATCTTCGTGGAGATCTCCCCGCACGCCATGCTCGGCGACCCGGTCACCGAGCGGATCGCCCGCCAGCAGGGCGAAGGCGTCGTCGTCGGCTCGCTGCGCCGCGACGAGTCCGGTCACGCCACCATCCTCGGCGAGCTGGGCCGCCTCTACACCGCCGGCTACCCGGTCGACTGGCGCCGTGTCCACGGGGCGGACGTGCCGATGGTCGCCCTGCCGGCGTACCCGTGGCAGCGGGAGCGGCACTGGATCACCGACGAGTACCCGCGACCGCGCCGTGCCGGCCACCGGGGACACCCGGTGCTGGAGACGTACGTCCGCTCCGCCGCCGAGCCGGGCGGGCACCACTTCAGCGCCCGGATCGACCTGGCCGGCTTCGGCTACCTGCGCGACCACGTGGTCGAGGACACTCCGGTCCTGCCGGCCAGCCTGCTGCTGGACGCGGCCCTGTCCGCCACCCGGCGACTGCTGGACGACCCGGCGGCCGTCGTCGAGCGGATCGAACTGACCCGGGTCACCGTCGTCGACGAACTCGCCGAGGACGACACCCTCCAACTCGTCCTGCTGCCGGAGAACGGCACCGGCGGCGCGCTGCGGATCTACAGCCGCGGCCCGGCCCAACCGGACGGGACGTGGCGCGAGGTGGCCCACGGCCGGTACGGCACCGACCCGGCCGACCAGCCGGACCCGACCGCCGAGCCGCTGACCACGGTACGCGCCCGCTGCGCGCAGCCCTTGGACAGCGCCGAGCACTACGCCCGGCTGGACCGCTCCGGGCTCCGCTACGGCCCGGCCTTCCAGGGCGTCGGCTCGATCTGGCGGGACGGGCACCAGGCGCTCGGCGAACTGCGTGACCCGGTCGAGCTGACCGGAGACCACGACCCGTACCTGGTCCACCCGGCCCTGCTGGACAGTTGCCTGCAGGTGCTGGCGGCGGCCCTCACCGCAGGCGGCGACGGCACCGACGCCGGGACGTACCTGCCGGTCGGGGTGGAGCGCTTCCGGCTCGCCGCCGAGCGGGTGGTGCCCAGGTGGGCGCATGCGACGGTCGACGGGGCCAGCGTCGGGGCGCCCGAGATCAGCGGCGCCCGGGTCGTGCTCTACGACGCGGCCGGCACCCCCGCCGGGGAGATCACCGGGATCAGGCTCCAGCGGCTGGCCGGCTCCGGCACCGCCGACCGGGTCGCCGAATCCCTCCTGGAACTCTCCTGGCAGGAGACGGTCGACCCGACGGAGGAGACCGCGGCCCCCGGCTGGTGGCTGCTGCTCGCCGACGCGGACCCGGTCGGTGCCGACCTCCGGGCCGAGCTGGCGGGCCGGGGTGTGGCCACGGTGACCGCCGTCCCCGGCGACGCCTACCGGCAGGCGACCCCGGACCGGTACGAGATCGACCCGGCGCGCCCGGAGGACTTCGTCACCCTCCTCGCTGAGCTGCGCGCGGCCCGGCCCGAACCGTGCGCCGGCGTGGTGCACGCATGGAGCCTCGACACGGTGCTCACCGAGCAGCCGGCCGAGGCGGGCCCGGCCAACAACGCCGCCCAGCCGGCCGGGGACGCCCCGGCCGGCGGGCGGGACGCCGAACTCGACCGGAACGACCTGCTCGGACCGGTCGCCGTCCTGCACCTCGTCCAGGCCCTCACCCGGGCCGCCGGCCGCTCGCCCCGGCTGGTGCTGGTCACCCGGGGCGCGCAGGTGGTGGCCGCCGAACCCAGCACCCCGGCACCGGCCCAGGCCGGCCTCTGGGGGCTGGCCCGGGTGGTCACCCTGGAACACGGCGAGCTGCGTCCCACCATCGTCGACCTCGACCCGGCGGTCGAGGCGCGCACCGTCGCCGGCCTCGCCGACGAGCTGCTGCACCGGACCGGTGGGGAGCAGGTCGCGCTCCGGGCCGGACGTCGGTACACCCCCCGGCTGGCCCCCTGGCGGGCGCCCGCCCCGACCGACGCCGACCTGCGGCCGCACCCGTTCGACCCGACCGCCGCCGACGGCAACTACCGCCTCCTGTCCCTGCGGGGGCACCTGGGCAGCCTGACCCCGGTGCTCTCGGAACGGACCCCGCCCGCGCCCGGCCAGGTGCAGATCGAGGTCACCGCCGCCGGGCTCAACTTCAACGACGTCCTCAAGGCGATGGAGATCTGCCCCGGCGTACCCCCGGGCATCGTGCCGCTCGGCGGCGAGTGCGCGGGCCGGGTCACCGCGGTCGGCGCGGGGGTCACCGGTCACCGGGTCGGCGACCGGGTGATGGCCGTCGCGCCGTCCAGCATGGCCGCGTACGCCACCACCCCGGCCGAGATGGTCGCCCCCATCCCCGACGGGCTCACCGACGAGCAGGCCGCCGCGATCCCGATCGCGTTCCTCACCGTGGTCTACGGCCTGGAGTACCTGGGCCACCTCGGCGAGGGCGACACCGTCCTGATCCACTCGGCGACCGGTGGCGTCGGGCTGGCCGCCCTGCAGGTGGCCCGCCGCAACGGGGCCGAGGTGCTGGCCACCGCCGGCAGCGAGGAGAAGCGGGAACTGCTGCGCGGCCTCGGGGTCAAGCATGTCATGGACTCCCGGTCACTGCGCTTCGCCGACGAGGTGCTGGCGCTGACCGACGGCCGGGGCGTGGACGTCGTGCTCAACTCGCTCACCGGCGAGGCGCTGACCCGCAGCCTGCGCCTGCTCGCCCCGAACGGCCGGTTCGTCGAGATCGGCAAGCAGGACATCTACGCCAACAGCCACCTCGGCCTCGAACTGCTCCGGCACAACCGGTCGTTCCTCGCCGTCGACCTGGAACGCGCCTTCGCCGAGCAGCCGAAGCTGATCGCGCGCCTCCTCGCCGAGGTGCTGCGCGGCTTCGCCAGCGGCGAGTTCGCCGCCCTGCCGGTCACCACCTTCGGCTACTCCGACGCCGCCCAGGCGTTCGGCCACATGGCGCAGGCCCGGCACACCGGCAAGATCGTGCTGCGGCCGGACGTGCGGGAGGCGGCCGTACCGCCGGGGGAGGTGCCGGTCCGGCCGGTGGCCACGTACCTGATCACCGGTGGTCTCGGCGCCCTCGGCCTGCGGACCGCCCGCTGGCTGGCCGACCGGGGCGCCCGGCACCTGCTGCTGCTCGGCCGCAGCCAGCCCTCGGCGGCGGCCGAACGGGTCCTCGACGAGCTGCGCGGACGCGGCGTCGACGTCCAGGTCCGGCACGCCGACATCGGCCGCTACGACGAGGTCGCCGCCGTGGTGGCCGGGATCGACCGGGACCTGCCGCCGCTGGCCGGCATCGTGCACTCCGCCGGTGTGCTCGACGACGGGCTCATGCTTCAGCTCGACCGGGCCCGGTTCCGCGCCGTCGCCGCGCCCAAGGTGGACGGCGCCTGGCACCTGCACCGGGCCACCCTCGACAAGGACCTGGACTTCTTCGTCCTCTACTCCTCGGCCGCCGCGCTGCTCGGCTCGCCGGGCCAGGCCAACTACGCCAGCGCGAACGCCTTCCTGGACGCCCTCGCACAGCTGCGCCGGGCCCAGGGCCGGGCCGCGCTGAGCGTCAACTGGGGACCCTGGTCGGAGGCGGGGCTGGCGGCCCGCCCGGACCGCGGCGGCCAGCTCGCCGGGCAGGGCATCGTCAGCATCGACCCGAACGACGGCATCGAGGCGCTGGACCGGCTGCTGCGTACCCCGGCCGCCCAGGCCACCGTCCTGCCCCTGGACCGGGACCGGCTCCGCGCGGTGGCCACCGGCGGGCTGGTGCCGGCGCTCCTGGCCGACCTGGTCGCGGCGGACGGCACGCCGGCCGCCGCGGAGCGGCAGCGCTCCGGTGAGGTACGCCAGCGGCTGCTCACCGTCGAACCCGGCCGCCGCCGGCGCAACCTGCTGACCCAGCACGTCGCCGGGGAGGTGGCCCGGGTGCTCAAGCTCGACGTCGCCCGCGTCGACGTCACCGCGCCGCTGGCCAGCATGGGCTTCGACTCGCTGATGTCGCTGGAGCTGCGCAAGCGGCTGGAGGCGTCCCTGGACGTCGAACTCTCCGCCACCATCGCGTGGCGCTTTCCCACCATCGACGCGCTGGTTCCCTTCCTCGCCGAGCGGATGGACATCCCGCTGGCGGCCGAACCCGCCGCCGACGCGCTCCCGGCAGCGGCCGGCCCGGCCGCCACCGCCGCCGAACCGGCCACCGGGAGCCGCTCACCCGCCGGGGTGGGCGCCACCCCGGACGACGACCTGGCCACCGAGCTGGAGCAGCTCTCCGACGACGACGTCGAGGCACTCCTGCTGGCCAAGCTCACCCAGATCGATGAAAGGCCTCAGGTATGACCACTGGCCAGCAGGAGCAGGCGCCGACCTCCACCCTCAAGCGCGCCTATCTGCAGATGGAACGGATGCAGCGGCAGCTCGCCGAGTACGAGCGCGCCCGTACCGAGCCGGTGGCCGTCGTCGGCCTGGGGCTGCGCTTCCCGGGCGGCGCGGTCGACGCGGAGAGCTACTGGCGGATCCTGCGGGACGGGGTGGACGCGGTCGACGAGATCCCGGCCGACCGCTGGCCGGTCGACGACTACTACGACACCGAACCGCAGCAGCCCGGCAAGATGCGCACCCGTTGGGGCGGCTTCCTGGACCGGGTCGACCAGTTCGACTACGAGTTCTTCGGCATCTCCCGCCGCGAGGCGCTCGCCATGGACCCGCAGCAGCGGCTCGCCCTGGAGATCACCTGGGAGGCGCTGGAGAACGCCGGGCACGCCCCGACCGCGCTCGCCGGCAGCCGCACCGGGGTGTTCCTCGGGGTGTGCAGCAACGACTTCGCCACCGAGAACTTCCCCGGCCTGGAGGACATCACCGCGTACGCCAGCACCGGCACCGCGCACAGTGTGGTGACCGGCCGGCTCTCGTACGCCTTCGACTTCCGCGGCCCGAGCGTGGCGGTGGACACCGCCTGCTCCTCGTCGCTGGTGTCGGTGCACCTGGCGGTGCAGAGCCTGCGCGCCGGCGAGTGCGACCTGGCCCTCGGCGGCGGGGTCAACGTGGTGCTCTCCCCGCTGCCCAGCGTGGCCTTCTCCCAGTTCCCCGGGATGGTCGCACCGGACGGCCGGTGCAAGACCTTCGACGTCCGGGCCAACGGCTACGTCCGCAGCGAGGGCTGCGGCATCGTGGTGCTCAAGCGGCTCTCCGACGCGGTCCGCGACGGCGACCGGGTGCTCGCGGTGATCCGGGGCGGCGCGGTCAACCAGGACGGGCGCAGCTCCGGCGTGACCGCCCCGAACGGGGTGGCCCAGCGGGACGTGCTGCGCCGCGCGCTGGAGGCCAGCGAGGTGACCCCCGAGCAGGTGTCCTACGTCGAGGCGCACGGCACCGGCACCACCCTCGGTGACCCGATCGAGGTCGAGGCGCTGGCCGAGGTCTACGGCCGGGAGGCGGGCGCACCGTTCTACCTGGGCTCCTCGAAGACCAACATCGGGCACGCCGAGGCGGCCTCCGGCATCGCCGGGCTGATCAAGGTGGTGCTCGCCCTGCACCGGGGCGCGATCCCGCCGAACGTGCACTTCACCGAGCTGAACCCGCACATCTCGTTCGCCGGCACCACGTTCGCCGTACCGACCGTGGTCAGCGAGTGGCCGGCGGTGGCCGAGCGGTCGATCGCGGGCGTGAGCAGCTTCGGCTTCAGCGGCACCAACGCGCACCTGATCGTCCAGGCCGCGCCGGAGCCGCCGGCCGCGCCCGAGGGGTCCGAGCCGGAGCGGCCCCGGTCGGTGCTGCCGCTGTCCGCGAAGACCCCGGACGGCCTGCTGGAACTGGCCCGGCGCTACCAGGAGCGGCTGGCGGCCGACCCGGCCACCCCGCTGGCCGACATCGGCTACTCGGCCGGCACCGGCCGGGCCCACTTCAAGCACCGGCTGGCCGCCGTCGGCTCCCGCCAGGAGGTCGCCGACCAGCTCGCCGACTTCGTCGACGGGCTCCCCGGCGACCTGCCGGTGGTCGGCGCGGCCGGTGGCAACGAGGTGGTGTTCCTCTTCACCGGCCAGGGACCACAGCGGGTCGGCATGGCCCGCACCCTGTACGAGACCCAGCCCACCTTCCGGCAGGTCATCGACCGCTGCGACGAGATCCTGCGGCCGCTGCTGGAGGTGCCGCTGCTGGACGTGATCTACCCGGCCGACCCGGAGTCCGACCTGGT
This sequence comes from Micromonospora sp. NPDC093277, assembly GCF_044765245.1. Classification (NCBI taxonomy): domain Bacteria; kingdom Bacillati; phylum Actinomycetota; class Actinomycetes; order Micromonosporales; family Micromonosporaceae; genus Micromonospora; species Micromonospora sp. NPDC093277. Next base: position 398,429 of record NZ_JBIWJO010000005.1, on the reverse strand, counting down.
CTACCGGACCACCTACTCGCAGCCGGCGCTCTTCGCCGTGCAGTACGCGACGGCCCAGCTCTGGCGCTCGTGGGGCGTGGAGCCGGTGGCGGTGCTCGGGCACAGCTTCGGCGAGTATGTGGCCGCCTGCGTGGCCGGCATGATGAGCCTGGAGGACGGGCTGCGGCTGGTCGTCGACCGCGGCCGGTTGATGTGGGAGCTGGCCGAGAACGGGGCGATGGTCGCCGTCTTCGCCCCCGAGGCCGAGGTCGCCGAGGTGCTCGCCCCGTACGCCGACCGGGTCTCCATCGCGGCGGTGAACGGGCCCGGGACCACCTCCATCTCCGGGGAGCGCGAGGCGCTGGCCGAGATCCGCGCCGAGTTCGACCGGCGCGAGGTGAAGACCAAGCAGCTGCACATCACCACCTCGTCGCACTCGCCGTTGATCGAGCCGATCCTGCCCGGCCTGCGCAAGGCGGCCGACTCGGTGTCGTTCACCCCGCCACGCATCCCGCTGGTCGCCAACCTCACCGGCGAGCTGTGGCCCTGGGACACCGCCCCGGACGCCGACTACTGGTGCCGGCACGCCCGCCAACCGGTGCGCTTCGCGGCCAGCATCGACACCCTGCGCGAGCTCGGCTACCGGACCTTCATCGAGATGGGGCCGGCGCCGACCCTGCTCGGCATGATCAGCGACAACCTGCCGGCGGGGGAGGCCCTGCTGGTGCCGAGCCTGCGCCCCAAGCACGACGACTGGGCGGTGCTGCTCAACACGGTGGCCCAGCTCTACGCCGCCGGGGTGGACCTGGACTGGTCGGGCTTCGACCGGGACTACCGACGCTCGCGGGTGCCGCTGCCGACGTACCCGTTCGAGCAGACGCACTGCTGGCAGGAGCGGCGCCGCACCGACCGGGACCGGTACGCGGCCCCGGTCACCGCCGCCACCGGCCCCGACGACCCGGCCGACGAGTACGCCGACGACGACCTGCTCTACCGGCTCGACTGGCAGCCGGCTGAGGTTCCCGCACCGGCCGGGGACGCGGCACCGGTACCGGCCCGGATCTGGCTGGTGCTGGCCGACGCCGCCGGGATCGGCGCCGGGTTCGGCGACGCGGTGGCCGCTCGGGGCGAGCGGGTGGTCCGGGTGGTGCCGGGCGCGGCGTACCGCTTCGGCGGGGGCGCCGAGGCCGAGGTCCGCCTCGATGGCCCGGCGGACCTCGGCCGGCTGCTCGACGAGTTGCGGCTCGACGGCGCCGACCTGCAGGTGCTGCACCTGTGGGGCCTCGACGGCGCCGACGCCGGCACCGGCGCCGGCGGGGCCGCCGACGCCGCCGCGCTGCTGCGCGCGCACGAGCGGGGCGGCCTGAGCGCGGTGTACGCCGCGCAGGCCCTGGCCCGGGCGCAGGGCCCGGAGTCGGTCCGGCTCTGGCTGGTCACCAGGGGCGCGGTGCAGCCGACCGGCGCCGCCGGCGGCCCGGTGTCGCTCGAGGTCGCCCAGTCGACCCTCTGGGGCCTGGGCCGGTCGCTGCAGCAGGAGCACTCCGCCCTCTGGGGCGGCCTGATCGACCTCGACCCGCAGGCGACGCCCGCCGCGCTGGTCGGCCGGCTGGTCGAGGAGCTGACCCGGCGGGACGCCGAGGACCAGATCGCGCTGCACGGCGACCAGCGCTACGTGGCCAGGCTGGTCCGCCAGGCGGTGCCCGAGGTCGGCGTCGGCGAGGGGCCGTGGCGGCCGGACGCCAGCTACCTGATCACCGGCGGTCTCGGCGGCCTGGGCCTGGAGGTGGCCCGGTCGATGGTGCGCGCCGGCGCCCGCCGGCTGGTGCTGCTCGGCCGGACCACGATCCCGCCCCGCGCCGAGTGGGCCGACCTGCCCGCCGACGGGCCGGTGGCGCGGCGGGTCGCCGCGGTACGGGAGTTGGAGGCGCTCGGTGCCAGCGTCCACCTGGAGTCCGTCGACGTCGCCGACGAGGCGGCCATGCGGGACCTGCTGACCCGCTACGACCGGGAGGGCTGGCCGGCGATCCGGGGAGTCATCCACGCGGCCGGCACCGGCGAGGTCGCGCCGCTGCTGGAGCTGACCCGGGCCGACCTGGAGCGGCCGCTGCTGCCCAAGGCGGTCGGCGCCTGGGTGCTGCACCGCCTCTTCGCCGACCGGGAACTGGACTTCTTCGTCCTGTTCTCCTCGACCAGTTCGCTGCTCAGCTCGCCGTTCGTGGCCGGGTACGCCGCCGCCAACGCGTTCCTCGACGCCCTGGCGGCACAGCGCCGCGCCGCCGGCCTGCCCGGCCTCAGCGTCAACTGGGGCATCTGGGGCGGGGTCGGGCTGGCGAACCGGGGCGCCGAGGCCAACCCGGGGCTCAGCAAGGGCATGGGCACCCTGCGGCCCGGCCAGGCGCTGCGGGTCTTCCACCGGCTGCTGCACCACGACGACGCGCAGATCGCGGTGGTCCCGGTCGACTGGGCCGAGTGGGGCCGCCGCTACCAGGAGGTCTCCGGCTCGGCGCTGCTCGCCCCGCTGCTGCGCGGCGACGGACCGGCCCGCCCGGCCCGACGCCGGGCCCGCGCCAGCCTGCTGCCCAGCCGGGCGCAACTGCTGGCCCTGCCGGCCGACCGGCGTGCCGAAACCCTCATCGGGCAGCTGGTGGTCAGCGTCGCGGCCACCCTCGGCTCCGGGTCGGAGGCGGTCGGCCGGGACCAGCCGCTGTTCGACCTGGGCCTGGACTCGCTCATGGCGGTGGAGCTGAAGAACGAGATCGAGCGCCAGCTCGGCGTCGCCCTCTCCATCGCGGTCTTCCTCGAGGGCGCCACCCTGCGCACCCTCACCGACCAGATCATCGGCGGCCTGCCGGCCGGCGAGGACGACGGGGTCGCCGACACTGCGGGCATCCACCGGGTCGAGCGCTTCGAGGACGTCGCCCTGGAACTCCTCGCCGAGTTGGAGGGCCTCTCCGACAAGCAGGCGCAGGCCGCACTGGAGAAGGAGGGGTGAGGTGACCGACCTCGACGCACGGCTGGCGTCGCTCTCCCCGGAGAAGCGGGCGCTGTTCGAGAAGATGCTGCGGGAACGGGGGCAGGCGCAGCCCGCCCGGGCGGAGAACGTCTTCCCGATCTCCGTCATGCAGCAGGGCATCTGGTTCCTGGAACAGCTCAAGCCCGGCAACCCGGCGTACCTGATCCCGGCTGCGGTGCGCATCCGTGGCCCGCTGGACACCGGGCTGTTGCGCCAGGCCGTCAACGGGGTCGTCGCGCGGCACGAGTCGCTGCGGACCACGTTCGAGCTGCGGGACGGCCGCCCGGTGCAGGTGGTCCGCGCCGGGCTCGACCTCCCGCTGCCGGAGACGGACCTGTGCGGCACGGCACCCGACGGTGCCGAACTGGAGGAGCGGATCCTCGCCGAGCTGCGTGAGCCGTTCGACATCAGCGCCGGACCGCTGCTCCGGCTGGCCCTGCTGCGGCTCGGCCCGGACGACTGCGTGCTCGGGGTGGCGATGCACCATCTCATCTCCGACGGCTGGTCGGTCGGGGTGCTGCTCGGTGAACTCTCCACCCGGTACGCCGCCCTGGTCGCGGGCACCCGGCCGGCGCTGCCCGAACTGCCCGTCCAGTACGGCGACTACGCCGCCTGGCAGCAGGACTGGCTGCGCCGGGAGGACCTGTCGGCGGACCTCGCCTACTGGCGGGAGCACCTGGCCGGCGCGCCGGCCGTGCTCGACCTGCCAACCGACCGGCCCCGGCCGGCGGTGCAGGGCTTCCGGGGCGCCTCCCACCCGTTCGAGCTGCCGGAACCGGTGCTCTCCGCGCTTGGTGCGCTCGGCAAGCGGCACGGCGCCACCACGTACATGGCGCTGCTGGCCGCCTTCGGCGTGCTGCTGCACCGCTACAGCGGGCAGGACGACGTGGTGGTCGGCGTGCCGCTGGCCAACCGGGACCGGGCCGAGGTCGAGCCGCTGATCGGCTTCTTCGTCAACACCCTGCCGGTCCGGGCCGACCTCGCCGGCAACCCGACCTTCGCCGAGGTGCTGGGCCGGGTCCGCGACGCCTGTCTCGGCTGCTACGCCCACCAGCGGGTGCCGTTCGAGAAGGTGGTCGAGGAGCTGAAGCCGGCCCGGGACCTGAGCCGGCCGCCGATCTTCCAGGTGGGGCTGTCGTACCAGAGCGACCCGCTGCCCACCCTCGCCCTGGCCGGGGTGGAGTTCGAGCGGCTGCCGCTGCGCGCCCAGGCCGCCCGCTTCGACCTGGAGCTGCAGTTCTTCAACAACGCGGGCGGGCTGAGCGGCTGGTTCGAGTACGACCGGGACCTCTTCGAGGCCGCGACGATGGCCCGGCTGGCCGGCCACTTCCGGCGGGTGATCGAGCTGGTTGTCGCGCGGCCGGAGACCCCGGTCGACGAGCTGCCGCTGCTCGACGCCGACGAGCGGCGCGCGGTGCTGGCCCTGTCCCGGGGCGAGGCCCGGCAGTGGCCCGACGCCGGCTGGGTGCACGAGCAGATCGTGGCGCGGGCCCGCCGGACGCCGGAGCTGCCGGCGCTGCGCTACGCGGACCGGACGGTCGGCTACGGCGAGCTGGTGCGCCGGGCCAACGGGCTGGCCCGGCGGCTGCGTACCGCCGGGGTCGGCCCGGGTGTGCTGGTCGGCCTGGTGCAGGAGCGCTCGGTCGAGCTGGTGGTCAGCCTGCTGGCGATCTGGCAGGCCGGTGGCGCGTACGTCCCGGTCGACCCGGGACTGCCTGCCGGCCGGGTGGCGCTGATGCTCGACGACGCCGACCCGGCGGTGGTGCTCACCCAGCGGCCGCTGGCCGAGAAGCTCTCCTGGGACGGGCCGCTCTGGTACGCCGACGAACTGCTCACCGAGGACCCCGGCGACGCCGCCGACGATCCGGCCACCCCGGTCCGCGGCGCGGACGTCGCGTACGTCATCTACACCTCGGGTTCCACCGGCCAGCCCAAGGGCGTGCCGAACACGTTCGCCGGCATCCGCAACCGGCTGCTGTGGATGCAGGACGCGTACGGCCTCGGCCCCGGCGACCGGGTGCTGCAGAAGACGCCGTACTCGTTCGACGTCTCGGTCTGGGAGTTCTTCTGGCCGCTGATGGCCGGCGCGACCCTGGTGGTGGCGCGCCCCGACGGGCACCGCGACGGCCGCTACCTGGTCGAGACGATCCAGGCCGAGCAGATCACCACCATGCACTTCGTCCCCTCCATGCTCCAGGCGTTCCTGCGGGAGCCGGACGTGGCGGACTGCACCAGCCTGCGCCGGGTGATCTGCAGCGGCGAGGCGCTGCCCCGCGAGTTGCAGGACCGGTTCTTCGCCTCGTCAAAGGCCGAACTGCACAACCTGTACGGTCCGACCGAGGCGGCCATCGACGTCACCTCCTGGGCCTGCCGGCGCGACGATCCGAGGCCGGTGCCCATCGGGCGTCCGATCGCCAACACCCAGGTGTACGTCCTGGACCGGTTCCTGGAGCCGGTTCCGGTGGGTGTCCCCGGCGAGCTGCACATCGGCGGGGTCAACGTGGCGCTCGGCTACCTGAACCGCCCCGAGCTGACCGCCGAGCGGTTCGTGGCCGACCCGTTCACCACCGGCTCCGCTGAGCTCGCCGCCAGCGGCGCTAGCGGCACCGGCCTCGCCGGCGGCCCGGCCGCCGCCGGAGAGCGGGACGCGGGCCGGCCGCCGGCGCGGCTCTACAAGACGGGCGACCTGGGCCGGATCCGCGCCGACGGGGCGATCGAGTATCTCGGCCGCCTCGACCACCAGGTGAAGCTGCGCGGTTTCCGGATCGAACTGGGCGAGATCGAGGCGGCGCTGACCAGCTGCGCCGGGATCGCCGAGGCGGTCGTGGTGCCCCGGACGCACGCCGGGGACACCCGGCTGGTGGCGTACCTGGTCGGGCCGGCCGTGCCGGGTGCCGGCGAGCTGATCGCGCAGCTCAAGGAGCGGCTGCCCGAGTACATGGTGCCGTCGGTGTTCACCACCCTGCCGGCCCTGCCGCTCACCCGGAACGGAAAGGTCGACCGGCGGGCGCTGCCCGAGCCGGATCTGGCCCGCCCGGAGCTGCGCAGCCCGTACGTGGCCCCGCGCGGCGAACTGGAGCGAACCGTCGCCGGCATCTGGCAGGAGCTGCTCGGCGTGGACCGGGTCGGGGTGGACGACAACTTCTTCGAACTGGGCGGCCACTCCCTGCTGATGGCCGAGGTGCGGCTCCGGCTCGTCGCGGCGGTCGGCCGGGACGTGGCGCTGGTCGAGCTGTTCCAGTTTCCCACCGTCGGCGCGCTGGCCGGTCACCTCAACCGGCCCGGCGGCGGCGACGACCTGCTGGCCGACGCCCGCGATCGGGCGGAGAGCCGCCGGCAGTCCCTGAGTCGACGTCAACAGGCGGCCGCTCGTCGGGCGCGGGCATGAACGGTAGGTGAGGCAGGTGTCAGACGAAACCGGAGACCTGAACCAGGTCGCCGTCATCGGCATGGCCGGGCGCTTTCCCGGCGCCCCCGACGTGGGAGCCTTCTGGGCCAACCTCACGGCCGGCCGGGAGGGCGTCGTCGGTCTCTCCGACGAGGAACTGGCCGGCTCCGGGGTGGACCCGGAGCTGGCCGCGCGGGAGAACTACGTGAAGGCCAAGGGGGTGCTGGCGGACGCGGACCAGTTCGACGCCGCCTTCTTCGGCTTCCACCCCCGTGAGGCCGAGGTGCTCGACCCGCAGCACCGGGTCTTCCTGGAATGCGTCTGGACGGCGCTGGAGTCGGCCGGGTACGACCCGAAGACCTTCGCCGGGCGGATCGGTGTCTTCGCCGGGGCGAGCCTCAACTCGTACCTGCTGTTCAACCTGCTCGCCAACCAGCGGGCGGTGGACTCGGCCGGCAGCTACCAGACGCTGATCTCCAGCGACAAGGACTTCCTGGCCACCCGCGTGTCGTACAAGCTGGACCTGACCGGGCCGAGCATGACCGTGCAGACCGCCTGCTCCACCTCGCTGACCGCGGTGCACCTGGCGGTGCAGAGCCTGCTCAACGGCGAGTGCGACATCGCGCTGGCCGGCGGGGTCTCGGTCAGCGTGCCGCTGCACGGCGGCTACCTCTACGAGCAGGGCGGCATCCTCTCCCCGGACGGGCACTGCCGGCCCTTCGACGCGCAGGCGCAGGGGACCGTCGCCGGCAACGGTGCGGGCGTGGTGGTGCTGCGCCGGATGGCCGACGCCCGCGCGGCAGGGGACACCGTGGACGCGGTCATCCTGGGCACCGCGGTCAACAACGACGGCTCGCTGAAGGTCGGCTACACCGCGCCCAGCGTGGACGGCCAGGCACAGGTCGTCGCCGAGGCGCTGGCCGTGGCCGAGGTGGACGCGGACAGCATCGGCTACGTGGAGACCCACGGCACCGCCACCGCCCTCGGCGACCCGATCGAGATCACGGCGCTGACCCGGGCGTACCGCAAGCACACCGACCGGACCGGGTACTGCGCGATCGGTTCGGTGAAGAGCAACGTGGGGCACCTGGACGCGGCGGCGGGGGTGACCAGCCTGATCAAGGCGGTGCTGGCGCTGCGCAACGAGGCGATCCCGGCGACCCTGCACCACACCCGGGCCAATCCGGAGCTGGCGTTGCCGAGCAGCCCGTTCTTCGTCAACGCCGAGCTGCGGCCGTGGCCCCGGCAGGCGGCGCCGCGTCGGGCCGGGGTGAGCTCGTTCGGCATCGGCGGCAGCAACGTGCACGTGATCCTGCAGGAGGCGCCGGTCGGGGAGCCGGCCGGGTCCGCCGCCGTCGCCCGTACCGCGCACCGGGTGCTGCCGTTGTCGGCCCGATCGGCGACGGCGCTGGCCGAGGCGGCCGGCCGGCTCGCCGACCACCTGGCCGCGCACCCGGAGGTGGACCTCGACGACGTGGCGTACACCCTGGCCAGCCGGCGCCGGGCCTTCGAGCACCGGACGGCCGTGGTCGGCCGGGACGCCGCCGACCTGGTCGGCGCGTTGCGGCAGGCCGCGACGGCAGGCAGCGGCACGGTGGCCGGGCGGGACACACCGGTGGCGTTCCTCTTCCCCGGCCAGGGCGCGCAGTACGTGGGGATGGCCCGGGACCTGTACCGGTCGGTGCCGGAGTTCGCCGCGGAGTTGGACCGCTGCGCCGAACTGTTCGCCGCGCACCTGGGGGACGACCCCCGGCTGCCGCTGTTCGCGGACGACGACGAGGCGGGCGAGGCGGCGCTGGCGCTGGCCCGAACCTCGGTCACCCAGCCGGTGCTGTTCCTGGTCGAGTACGCGCTGGCCCGGCTGTGGATGTCGTGGGGCGTGCGCCCGGCGGCGATGGTCGGGCACAGCGTCGGCGAGTACGTGGCCGCCTGCCTGGCCGGGGTGTTCTCCCTCGAGGACGCGGTGGCGCTGGTGGCGGCCCGGGGCCGGTTGGTGCAGTCGATGCCGACCGGGTCGATGCTGGCGGTGTTCCTGCCCGAGGCGGAGGCGGCCGGCTGGCTGACCGACGAGCTGTGCCTGGCCGCGGTGAACTCCACCGGGCTGTGCGTGGTGGCCGGCCCGGCGGCGGCGGTCGACGAGCTGGAGCGGCGGCTGGCGGCGGCCGGGGTGGCCCGCCGCCGGCTACGCACCTCGCACGCGTTCCACTCGCCGAGCATGGACGCGGCGGTGGAGCCCTTCGTCGCGGCGGTACGTCAGGTCACGCTGCACCCGCCGGCGATTCCGTTCGTGTCCAACGTGACCGGTGCGTGGATCACCGACGAGCAGGCCACGGATCCCGCGTACTGGGGCCGGCACCTGCGGGCCCCGGTACGGTTCGCCGACGCCCTGGACGTACTCCTCGCCGACGAGGAACTGGTGCTGCTGGAGGTGGGTCCGGGGCAGACCCTGCGCAACTTCGTCCGCCAGCACCGGGCCTGGCACGAGCGGCGGACCGCGGTCGGCTCGGTGCGCCATCCGGACGAGCGGCGGGACGACCGCGAGTACCTGCTGACCGGGCTCGGGGAACTCTGGTCCGCCGGGACATCCGTCGACTGGACGGCCCGGGACGGCGACGCGGCCCGCCGGTTGCTGCGCCTGCCCACGTACGCCTTCCAGCGGCAGCGCTACTGGATCGAGCCGGAGAGCACGCCGGCGCCGCGCCGCGCGGTGACCACCGGGGCGGACGCGGAGTGGTTCCACGTACCCGGCTGGCGGCGGCTGACCGAGCCGGTCGCCGGGGTGGTGGACGGGAGTGCCGACGGGGCGACCCTGTGGGTGCTGCTCGGCGCCGACCTGCCCCTCGGGGCCGAGCTGGCGGCGCGGCTCGCCGGCGGCGACGCCGTTGTGCTGCGCGTCAGCGCCGGCGACGAGCTGCGGGAGACCGGCGACCGGGCCTGGGCGCTGGACCCGACCAGCCGGGACCAGTACGCCGGCCTGCTCAAGTCGCTGGAGGCGTACGCCCCGCGGACGGTCCGGGTGGTGCACCTGTGGAGCCTGACCGCCGAGCCGGCCGACGGCCTGGACGCGGACCGGATCGACCGGGCCCGCCGGTTCGGCTTCGACAGCCTGCTGGCCCTGGCCCAGGCGATCGGGGACGTGCAGCCGACCGGCAGGGTCGAGCTCGACGTGCTCAGCCGGGGCCTGTTCGGCGTGACCGGCGACGAGGAACTCCAGCCCGAGAATGCCCCGCTGCTCGGCGCCACCACGGTCATCCCGCAGGAGGTGCCGGACGTCAGCTGCCGGGTGCTCGACCTGACCGGCGCTGACCTGACCGGCGGGGGCGCGGCGACCGGCCCGGCCGGGTCCGCCGGCGGCCGACGGCCGGGCACCGCCGCCGCCGTCCTGGCCCGGTTGACCGCTCCCGCCGCCGACCGGGAGCTGGCCCTGCGCGGCCGGCACTGGTGGGTACGCGACTTCGAGGCGGTCCGGCTGGACGCTCCGGCAGCGGCGGGCACCCGTCTGCGTCCCGGCGGCGTCTACCTGATCACCGGTGGCCTCGGCGGCGTCGGCCTGGCCCTGGCCGAGCAGATCACCCGCGCGGTCGACGCCCCGGTGCTCGGGCTGCTCTCCCGCTCGGCCTTCCCGACCGAGGCGGCGTGGCCCGCCTGGCTGGCCGGGCACGGCGAGCAGGACGACACCAGCCGGCGGATCCGCCGCCTGGAGCAGCTCCGCGAACTGGGCGCCCGGGTGATCGTGCTGGACGCCGACGTCACCGACCGGGACGCCCTGGCCGGCGCGGTCGACCGGCTGCGCACGGCCGGCGGCGGGCTGCACGGCGTGATCCACGCGGCGGGGCTCCCGTCCCGGGGTCTGATCGCGGTCAAGTCCACCCAGGACGTGGCGGAGGTGCTGGCCGCCAAGACCGTCGGCACGCTCAACCTGGACGCGGTCTGCGACACCGACGAACTGGACTTCCTGCTGCTCTGCTCGTCGCTCACCGGGCTGCTCGGCGGTCCCGGGCAGAGCGACTACTGCGCGGCCAACGCCTTCCTGGACGTGTTCGCCCAGTGGCGGGCCGCCACCGGGGCGCCGGTGGCCGCCGTCGGCTGGGACACCTGGCGCAACACCGGCATGGCCGCCGGCCTCGTCGAGCGGCTGCACGGCGGCACCGCGCTGGCCGGGCATCCGCTGCTGCACCGGCTGGTCGCCTCGACCGGGAAGTCCCGGACGTACGCCACCACGCTCAGCACCGCCGACAGCTGGATCGTCGACGAGCACCGGATCATGGGGCACGGCCTGGTCCCCGGTACGACGTACCTGGAGTTGGTCAACGCGGCGGTGGCCGAGCAGGCCGCCGGCCGGGTCGTCGAGCTGCACGACGTGCTCTTCCTGATGCCGGTGATCGTGCCCGACGGGCAGACCCGCGAGCTGTTCACCACCGTCGAGGAGCGGGACGGGCAGCTCCGGTTCAGCGTGCAGAGCCGGGTCGACGGCGACTCGGCCCGGTGGCAGGAGCATGCCACGGGCCTGGTCTCCTTCCCCGAGCGGCCCACGGAGATCAGCCGGGATCTGGCCCGGCTGCGCGACGACTGCGCGGTCACCGAGGTGATCGACACCGAGGACGAGCTGAAGCGCCGGCTCAAGCTCGACCGGGTGGAGCAGGGCGGCCGGTTGCAGTTCTCCTTCGGTCCGCGCTGGCGCTGCCTGCGTCGCATCGAGGCCGGCGCGCAGCGGTTGATGGTCACCCTGGAACTGGCCGAGGAGTTCGCCGCCGACCTGGAGCGCTACCCGCTGCACCCGGCGCTGCTCGACGTGGCCGGCGCCTCGGCCCGGATCCGGGCCCGGGACGTCTTCTACCTGCCGTTCACCTACCGCAGCCTGCGGGTCTTCGCGCCGCTGACCCGGGTGATCCACTGCCATGTGGAGGTCGCCGAGTCGGGCGACTCCGGCGAGACCCTGACCGTCAGCATCGAGCTGCTCTCCCCGCAGGGACGGCTGCTGGCCAGCATCGTCGACTTCACCATCAAGCGGATCAACGACATCGACGGCCTGCTGGAACAGGTGCGCAGCGGTGCGGTCACCGCCGCCGACCCGGATACCGCGGCCGCGCCGGGCACGCTGCACGTCCTCAGCGAGGGGATGACCGCGGCCGACGGGATGGCCGCCTTCGACCGGCTGCTCGGCGCGCCGGTCCTGCCCGAGCAGGTGGTGGTCACCGGCCGGGACCTGGCCGGGCTGCGCCGGCTCGCGGCCTCGATCACCCCGGCGCTGCTCGCCGGTGAGGTCGAGCAGATCGCCCCGCCCCGGGGCACCCACCCGCGGCCCGACCTGGCCACTCCGTACGTGGCGCCGGCCACCGACGCGGAACGGGCGGTGGCCGAGATCTGGCAGGAGGTCCTCGGGCTGGACCGGGTCGGCGTCCACGACGACTTCTTCGCCCTCGGTGGACACTCGCTGGCCGCCGTGCAGATCGGCGCGAAGATCCGCGGCCGGTTCGGGGTGGAGCTGAACCTGCGCGGCTTCTTCGACAGCCCGACCGTGGCGCACACCGTGACCGTGCTGGCCGACCCCGGCGCCCCCACCGACCCGGCGGCCGACCGGATCGAGGCGGTCAGCCGGACGGGGCCGGACGGCGACCTGGCCGGCCTCGACGACCTCTCCGACGAGGAGGTCGAGGCGCAGCTGCGTGCCCTGCTCGCCGAGGACGACGGAGGGGAAGCGTGACCCGGATCCGTACCACCCGGCGTGAGCCGGCCCGTATCACCGCACCGGCCCGTATCACCGCACCGGCCCACCAGCGAACCGAGGATGATCGCCCGTGACCACCACCGACCTGGGCAGCCTGTCCGCCGCGGAGAAGCGCGCGCTGCTGGCCGAGCGGCTGCGGCAGAAGAAGCAGCGGCGGGAGTTCCCCGCCTCGTTCTCCCAGCAACGGCTCTGGTTCCTGGAGCAGCTGTCGCCGGGCAGCGCCGCGTACAACATCCCCGGGGCGGTCCGCATCCACGGCCCGCTGGACCTGGCGGTGTGGCGGCGCAGCTGCAACGAGATCAGCCGCCGGCACGAGGCGCTGCGGACCACGTTCACCGAGGTCGATGGCGAGCCGCGGCAGGTGGTCAACGCCACCGGTGAGCCGGAGTTCACCGTGGTCGACTGCGCCCACCTGCGCGGCCCGGCGGGCGAGGCGGGCATCCAGGAGCTGGCCCGCGAGGAGTTCACCCGCCCGTTCGATCTGGCCAGCGGCCCGCTGCTGCGGGTGAAGTTCCTTCGGCTCGGCCCGGAGGAACACGTCCTGCTGCTGACCATGCACCACATCGCGGCCGACCTGTGGTCCATGTCGGTGGCCATCGCGGAGCTGGTCGAGCTCTACGGTGTCTTCTCCGCCGGCCGCGCGTCGGCCCTGCCGGAGCTGCCGATCCAGTACGTCGACTACACCGTCTGGCAGCGGCAGCGGCTGGAGGGCGACGCCCTCGACGCCGACCTGGCGTACTGGAAGGAGACGCTGGCCGGCGCGCCGGCCGCGCTGGAGCTGCCGATCGACAAGCCCCGCCCGGCCGTCCAGAACACCCGGGGCGGCTCCCGCCCGTTCGCCCTGCCCGAGCCGGTGATGACCCGGCTGCGTGCGCTGAGCCAGCGGGAGGGCGCCACCCCGTTCATGACGTTGCTCGCGGCCTTCCAGGTGCTGCTGCACCGCTACAGCCGCGAGAACGACATCGTGGTCGGCGTGCCGGTGGCCAACCGGAACCGGCCGGAGATCGAACGACTGATCGGCTACTTCGTCAACACCCTGGCGCTGCGTACCGACCTCTCCGGCGACCCGAGCTTCCGCGAGCTGGTCGGCCGGGTCCGGCAGACCTGCCTGGGCGCCTTCGCCCACCAGGAGCTGCCCTTCGAACGGCTGGTCGAGGAGTTGGCCCCGCGCCGGGACCTGTCCCGCTCGCCGATCTTCCAGGTGCACTTCATCTTCCAGAACATCCCGATGCCCGAGTTCGATGTGCCGGGGCTGCGGCTGGAGCCGGTCGACGTGGAGAGCGCCACCGCCCGGTTCGACCTGGAACTGCAGGTCTTCGACCGGCCGGACGGGCTGACCGGCTGGTTCGAGTACAACACCGACCTCTTCGAGCCGGCCACCATCGAGCGGATGTCCCGCCACCTGGCGCAGCTGGTGGAGAACCTGCTCGCCGAGCCGGACCGGCCGATCGACCAGGTCGCGATGCTCGGCGCTGACGAGGAGCGGGACCTGCGGCTGCGCTGGAACGACACCCGGCGGGACTGGCCGCAGCCGGTGACCGTGCCGCAGCGCTTCGCCGCCCGGGCCGCCGCCACCCCGGACGCCCCGGCGCTGCGTACCGACCGGGAAACCCTGACCTACGCCGAGCTGGACCGGCGCTCGACCCAGCTGGCCCACCGGCTGCGGCAGCTCGGGGTGGCCCGGGAGACGCTGGTCGGAATCTGCCTGGAGCGCTCGGCCGACATGGTCGTCTCGCTGCTCGCCGTGCTCAAGAGCGGCGGCGCGTACGTCCCGCTGGACCCGGGCTTCCCGCCGGACCGGATCGCCTTCATGCTCGCCGACTCCGACCTGTCCGTGCTGCTGACCAGCAGTGACGTGCTGGAGAGCCTGGGCGCGGTGAAGGCGCGGCCGCTCTGCCTGGACCTGGTCGGCGACGAGTTGGCCACCGAGCCGGCCGAGCCGCTGGTGCTCGACGTCCGCCCGGACCATCTCGCGTACGTCATCTACACCTCCGGCTCCACCGGCCGGCCGAAGGGGGTGCGGATCCCGCACGGCGCGCTGGGCAACTTCCTGCTCGCCATGGCCGAGCGGCCCGGCATCGGGTCGGGTGACGCGCTGCTGGCGGTCACCACCCTCTCCTTCGACATCGCCGGGCTGGAGCTGTTGCTGCCGCTGGTGGAGGGCGCCAGCGTGATCGTGGTCGGCCGGGAGGTCGCCGCCGACGGCGAGCGGCTGGCCGCCGCCCTGGACCGCTCCGGCGCCACCATGATGCAGGCCACCCCCTCCACCTGGCGGATGCTGCTGGACGCCGGCTGGGCCGGGCACCCTGGGCTGCGGGTGCTGGCCGGCGGCGAGGCGCTCCCCGCCGAGCTGGCCCAGCGGCTGCTGGGCGGCTGCGCCGAACTGTGGAACATGTACGGGCCGACCGAGACGACCATCTGGTCGGCAGTGGCGCGGGTCGACCACGGGCCGATCACCATCGGTGAGCCGATCGCCAACACCGAGCTGCACGTGCTGGACGGCAGCGGGGCGCTGGTCCCGCTCGGCGTCCCCGGCGAGCTGCACATCGGCGGCGCGGGCCTGGCCCGGGACTATCTGGACCGGCCCGAGCTGACCGCCGAGCGGTTCGTCCGGCACCCGTTCCCGGTCGGGCTGGGCGACCGGCTGTACCGCACCGGCGACCTGGTCCGCCGCCGGGCCGACGGGAGCATCGAGTTTCTCGGCCGGCTGGATCACCAGGTGAAGCTGCGCGGCTTCCGGATCGAGCTGGGCGAGATCGAGTCGGTGCTGGAGCGGCAGCCGCAGGTCAACCAGGCGGTGGTGACCGTACGCGAGGACACCCCCGGCGATCAGCGGCTGGTGGCGTACGTGGTGGCCGACCCCGACGCGGACACCGAGGCGGACGCCGAGTGGCTGCGCGAGACGGACCAGTGGCGGGACGTCTGGGACGCCGCGTACGACGTCGAGGAGACCGGCGAGGTCGATCCGACCTTCGACACCCGGGGCTGGAACAGCAGCTACACCGGGGCGCCGATCCCGGTGGCGGAGATGCGCGGCTGGGCCGAGGCCACCGCCGAGCGGATCCTGGAGAGCGACCCGCGGTCGGTGCTGGAGATCGGCTGCGGGACCGGCCTGATCCTCTACCGGGTCGCCCCGCAGGTGCAGCGCTACTGGGGGACCGACATCTCGCCGGTCGCGCTGAACCGGCTCCGCGCCGACGCCACCTCGCCGGCCCGGGGACTGTCCGGAGTGGAGCTGTTCGGCTGCGCGGCCGACGAGCTGGCCACCCTGCCCGACCAGCGCTTCGACGTGATCGTGCTCAACTCGGTGGTGCAGTACTTCGCCGACGAGCGCTACCTGCTGCGGGTGATCGAAGGCGCGCTGCCCCGGCTCGCCCCGGGCGGATCGCTCTTCCTCGGTGACATCCGCAGCCTGCCGCTGCTCGAGTCCTTCCACACCTCGGTGCAGCTGGAACGGGCCGCGCCGGAGGACACGGCCGAGCAACTGCGCGAGCGGGTGCGCCGGGCGCTCGCCGACGACAAGGAACTGGTCTTCGACCCGGCCTTCTTCACCGCGCTGCCGGCCCGCTTCCCGCAACTCGCGCAGGTGCGGATGCTGCCGAAGCTCGGCGAGGTGAGCAACGAGCTGACCCGCTTCCGGTACGACGTACGGCTCACCGTGGCCGGCGGCGACACCGCCGCGACCCCGGTCGGGGACGTGGACTGGCTCGACTGGACAACCGAGCGGCTGACCCCGGACGGGCTCCGCGACCACCTGACCGGCGAGCGGCCGGCGTTGCTCGCGCTTCGGGGCGTACCGAACGCCCGGATCGACCGCTGGACCCGGGCCGCCACGGCGCTGGCCGAGGCGGGCGGCACGGTCGCCGAACTCCGGGCCGAACTGGTCGCCGCCGGGGACGCCCCGGCCGCCGTCGACCCGGAGCAGTTGCGCCGGCTCGCCGACGGGGCCGGTTACCGGCTCGACCTGGACTGGTCCGGGCACGGGCCGGCCGGGCACCTGGCCGGGGTGCTGCGCCGGCTGGGCCCGGACGGCCGCCCCGAACGGCCGCTACCCCGGCTGGCGCAGCCCGCCAGCTCGGTGCCGAGCGGCGGGCCGGAGCCGGTCGCGGGCGAGGAGCCGCGCTGGGACCGGTACGTCAACGACGCGCTCGGCCGCCGGACCCGGCGATTGCTGCCCCGGCTCCAGGCCGCGCTCGGCGAGCAGCTCCCCGACTACATGGTCCCGGCGATCTACGTCTTCCTGGAGGCGTTGCCGCTCACCCCGAACAACAAGGTCGACCGGAAGGCGCTGCCCGCGCCGGAGGCCGGCCGGCGGCAGGTGCAGTCGGCGTACGTGGCGCCGCGCAACCCGGTCGAGGAGGTGGTCGCCGGCATCTGGGCCGAGACACTCGGCGTCGACCGGGTGGGTGTGCTGGACGACTTCTTCGCCCTCGGCGGGCATTCGCTGCTCAGCACCCGCATGGTGGCCCGGGTCCGGGAGGCGTTCGGGGTGGACGTGCCGCTGCACCGGGTCTTCAGCGACCCGACGGTGGCCGGGCTCACCCGTGCCCTGTGCGCCGACCCTGCCCAGCGGGCGGTCGTCGAGAAGACCGCCGAGCTGTTGATCAGGCTGAGCGAGCTCTCCGACGACGAGGTGCAGCAGGCACTCGCCACCGACGGGAGGAAATAAGCATGTCGAGAGGTCGGTTCGCGCTCTCCGCGCAGCGGCTGGCGCTGCTGGGCAACCTGCTCAAGGAGGAGGGCATCGACCGCGCCACGACGCGGACCGTGCAACCCCGTACGGACCGCGACGCCCCGGTCCCGCTCACCTTCTCGCAGAGCCGGATCTGGTTCCTGGAGCAGTTCGCCGCGCACACCTCGGCGTACGTGATCTCCACCGCGATGTGGGTGAACGGCGACTTCCGCGCCGACCTCTTCGCGCGGGCCTGCGCCGAGGTGGTCCGCCGGCACGAGTCGCTGCGGACCGTCTTCGTCGACCTGGACGGCCGGCCGCACCAGCAGGTCCGGGCCGAGCTGCCCCCGGACGTGCGGATCGAGGACGTGCCCGGGGTGGCGCCGGAGGCGGTCGACGCCGAACTGCGCCGCCGCGAGGAGGAGTTGGTCGACCAGCCCTTCGACCTGTCCACCGGGTCGCTGCTGCGGGTCCGGCTGCTCCGCTTCGGCCCGCAGCGGACCGGGGTGCTGCTCAACCTGCACCACCTCGTCTCCGACCGCTGGTCGATGGGGGTGTTGTTGCGGGAGCTGATCGCCGGCTACCGGTCCCTGCTCACCGGGCTGCCCAACGACCTGACCGAGCTGCCGGTGCAGTACGCGGACTTCGCCCAATGGCAGCAGGAGCCGGCCGCCCAGGAGGCGTGGGCGGCGGACCTGGCGTACTGGACCGGTCAGCTCGGCGGCGCCCCGGCGGAGATCGGCCTGGTCGGCGACCGGCCCCGGCCGAGGGAGAAGAGCTACCGGGGCGACTCGGTGCCGCTGGAGATCCCGCCGGCCGTGGTGACCCGGCTGCGCGCGTTGTCCCGGGAGGAGAACGCCACGCTCTTCATGGTGCTGGGGGCCGCCTTCAAAGTGTTGCTGCACCGGCTCACCGGTGACGAGGAGATCGTGGTCGGTTCCCCGGTGGCCAACCGGCGGCTGGTCGAGTTGGAGCCGCTGATCGGGCTCTTCATGAACACCCTCGCGCTCCGCACCGACCTGCGCGGCGACCCGTCGTTCCGGGAGCTGCTACGCCGGGTCTGCGCGGTCTGTCTGGCCGCGTACGACCACCAGGGCATCCCGTTCGAGCGGCTGGTCGAGCAGTTGCAGCCGGAACGGTCGGCGGCCAGCACGCCGATCTTCCAGGTGCTCTTCTCGTACCAGAACGTCCCCTTCCCGGCCTGGCACGACGGGCCGGTTCGGGTCGAGCCGGTCTCGCTCGACGCCCGCAAGGCCGAGTTCGACCTGCTGCTGGATCTGTTCGAGGACGGCGACACGATCTGGGGCCGGTTGGAGTACAGCACCGACCTCTTCGACGCCGAGACGGCCGAGCGCTACGTGCGGATGTTCCACCGGCTGCTGCGTGGCCTGCTCGACGACCCGGACACCCCGCTCGGGGCGTTGCCGCTGGTCGGCGCCGTCGAGCGGGACGAACTGCTCGCCCTGGCCACCGGCCCGGCCCGCGCCGACAGGACCGGCGGGTCCGACCTGCCGTTGGTCGTCGACGCCTTCGCCGAGGCGGTCCGCCGCGACCCGGCCGCCCCGGCGGTCCGGTTCGGCTCCCGGACGGTCAGCTACGGCGAGCTGGACGCCCAGGTCGACGCGCTCGCCGGCCGGCTGGTGGCGGCGGGCGTACGCCGGGGCACCCCGGTCGGTGTCCGGTTGGGCCGTTCGGTGGAGCTGGTGGCCGCACCGCTGGCGGTGTGGCGGGCCGGTGGGGTGGTCGTACCCGTGGATCCCGCGCTGCCGGCGGACCGGGCCACCGACCTGCTGGTGGCGGCCGGGGTCGCGCTGCTGCTCGCCCGGCGGTCCGAGGACGACGCGCTGCCCTGGGCTGGGCCGACCTGCCTGGTGGACGACCCGTCCGCCGACCCGGCGGGGGTTTCCGACCAGACCGTCGGGGACGCCCCGGTGACCTCGTTGAGCGGCGGTGATCCCGCCTACATCAGCTACCCGGCCGAGCCTTCGGCCCCACCGCGGATCAGCGTGCACCGCCACGCAGCGCTGCGTGACCGGCTGTGCTGGCTGCGGGACGCGGTCGGGTTGACCGCGGACGACCGGGTGCTCCAGCAGGCCCCCGCCTCGGCCCCCTCGGCCTTCTGGGAGCTGTACGCGCCGCTGCTGGCGGGCGCGACCGTGGTGCTGGCCCGCCCCGGCGGGCACCGGGACGCCCGACACCTGGTGAGCCTGATCCGGGCGGAGCGGGTCAGCGTGGCCTGCTTCGTGCCCGACCTGCTGGCCGAGCTGCTCGACCAGCGCGGGGTCCAACGCTGCACCGCGCTGCGGCACGTGCTCTGCGCGGGGGCGCCGTTGACCCGGGAGGTGGTGGCCCGCTTCGCCGAGCGGTGCCCGGCGACCCTGCACAACCTGCTCGTGCCGGTGGACGTCGCCGCGCCGGTCACCGCTCACCGCTGCGCCGTCGACGGCGAGCCGACCGAACCGGACACCGTGGACGACGAAGGCCCTCGGCCACCGGTGCCGGTCGGCCGGCCGGTGCCCGGCATTCGGGTGCACGTCCTGGACCGGGCCGGCCAGCCGGTCCCGGTCGGCGTGGTCGGCGAGGTGCACGTCGGGGGAGCGGCCGTACCGGTCGCCGCGCACCTGGTACCGGATCCCTTCGCCACGGAGCCCGGCGCGCGGCTGCTGCGCACCGGTGAAGTGGGCCGGGTACGCCCCGACGGGACGCTCGAGCACCTCGGGCACCGGGACCGGCGGCTGCGGCTGCGCGGCTTCCCGGTCGACCTGGATCTGGTCGAGGCCACCCTGGCCGGACACCCCGGCGTCACCGGGGCGGCGGTGGTGGCCCGGGGCGAAGGGTGCGACGCGCGACTGGTCGGCTACCTCGCCGGGAACGCGGTCCCGACCGCCGGGGAGCTGACGGCGTACCTGCAGGAGCGGCTGCCGGAACACCTGGTCCCCGCGGCCCACGTCGAGCTGCCGGAACTGCCCCGGACGCTGACCGGCACGGTGGACCGCGTCGCCCTGCCCGAGCCGGTCCCGGCCGCCCTCGAGCCGCCGGCCGGTCGCCCGGCTCTCCGGGACGAGGTCGAGGAGGCGATCGCCGACATCTGGCGCGAACTGCTCGGCGTCGACGAGGTGGGACCGACCGACAACTTCTTCTCCCTCGGCGGGCACTCGCTGCTCGCCACCAAGCTCGCGGGGCAGATCGACGCCCGGTACGGCGTGCGGCTGCCGCTGCGCGAACTCTTCGGCAACCCGACAATCGGCTGGCTGGCCGAGCAGGTCCGGCACAACCGGGCGGGTGCGGACGCCGGGCCGGCGCCGATCCTCCGGGTCGACCGGGACGGCGACCTGCCGCTCTCCTTCTCCCAGGAGCACCTGATCCGGCACCATCCGCTCGGCCCGGTGGATCCGATCCACAACGTGGTCACCGCGCTGCGGCTGACCGGGCCCCTCGACGAGGCCGGGCTGCGCCGCAGCCTGGACGACATCGTGGCCCGGCACGAAGCGCTACGCACCCGGATCGTCGACGGCCCGCACGGGCCGGCGCAGCGGGTCGACCCGGCCGGCAGTTGGCCGCTGGACACCGTGGAGCTGCGCGACGCCGACCCGGCCGACCAGCCCGGCCGGCTCCGCGCCCTCATCGAGGAGCAGGGTCGGCGGCCGTTCCGGATCGACGCGGAGCCGCTGGTGCGCGGCCTGCTGGCCCGGCTCGGCGCGGACGAGCACGCGCTGGTGCTCACCATCCACCACCTGGCCACCGACAACTGGTCGTACGGGGTACTGGTGCGGGACCTGGTCGAGCACTACACGGCACACGCCACCGGCCGGTCGCCGCAGCTGCCGGCGCTGGCCGTGCAGTATCCGGACGTGGCGGCCTGGCAGCGGCAGCAGCTCGCCGCCGGGGCCCTGGACGTCCAGCTGGACCACTGGCGGCGCACGCTGGCCGACCTGCCTCCGGCGCTGACCCTGCAACCGCTGTCTACGGGAACCGGCACCGATCCCGCCACCGGCTTCACCCGGGCGTTCCGGGTCGATCCGGCGGTCACCACGCGGCTGCGCCGGCTCGCGGAGGCGGAGGGGGCCAGCCTCTTCATGGTGTTGCTGGCCGCGTACGACCTCCTGCTCGCGGCGTTCTCCGGGCGGGACGACATCCCGGTGGGCTTCCCCGAGGCGGGCCGGGAACGGCCGGAGACCGGCGAACTGATCGGCTGGTTCGTCAACCCGCTGGTGGTCCGGGCCGACCTGGCCGCCGCGTCGACCTTCCGGGAACTGGTCGGCCAGGTCCGCGACCGGACCCTGGACGCCTACGCGCACCGGGGCGTCCCGCTGTGGATGGTCACCGACGCCGGCTCGGCCGGTGATCCGACCCGGGTCCTGTTCAACCTGCTCAACGCCGAGGTGCCGGAGCTGACGCTGCCCGGGGTGCGGGTGGGCTCGCTGGAGATCGGCGACGACTACGTCTTCTCCGAGGTGCTCGGCAGCAATCTCAAACCGGCGGAGGTCGATCTCGCCTTGATCATGCGCGAACGTGGGACGGAACTGTTGGGCACCTGGCTCTACTCCACCGATGTCTTCGACGCGGGGGTCCTGGACCTGATGATGCGCCGCTGGGACCAGCTGCTCGGCTGGCTGGCCGACGAGCCGGCCGCCGCGCTGGCCGGCCTCCGCGCCCGGCTCCGGCAGGTGACGGCGTGAGCCTCTTCGCCTACCTGCTGCGCTACCGGCGAGGCCCGTTCCTGCTGGCCATCGTGGCCGGCATCATCAGCGGCGGCACCGGTGCGGCCTTCATCGCCATGGTCAACCTGGCCCTGGATGCCGACGGCGCCCCGACGACCCGGCTGATCTGGGGCTACGTGGCGCTCTGCCTGGCCACCCTGCTGACCCGGTTCGTCTCCCAGTCCATGCTGTACCGCCTCTCCCAGGGGGCGATCTACGACCTGCGCCGCCGCCTGATCGACGGCATCCTGGGCGCTCCGCTGCGGACCGTCGAGAGGACCGGCACCGCCCGGCTCTACTCGGCGCTCTCCGACGACGTGGTGGTGATCGCCGACGCGCTGCCCGGCCTGCCGGGCATCTGCTCCGGTGCCGCGTTCGTGCTGGTCGCGATCGTGTACCTGGTGATCGTCTCCCCGGTGGTGGCGTTGGCCACCGGCGGCACGATCGTCGTCGGCGTGCTGCTCTACCTGCTCATGTCCGCCACGGGAATCGGCGCGCTCAAGGCCGCCCGCGGGGAGCAGGACGTCCTCTTCGGCCACTTCCGCTCGGTCACCGAGGGAATCAAGGAGCTGAAGCTCAACCGGGACCGGCGTACCGCCCTGGTCGAGCAGGAGCTGGAGCGCACCGCGCTCGCCTACCGCCGGCACAGCGTCTTCGGCCTCTCCGTCTACGAGGGAGCCACCGGTGGCGGGCAGGGGGTGTTCTTCACCCTCATCGGCCTGCTGCTGTTCGCCTTCCCCGCCTGGTTCGCCCTGACCGGCCAGACGCTGGCGGCGTGCGTGCTGATCCTGCTCTTCGCCGTCTCCAGCCTCCAGGGCGTCCTCGTCTGGTTCCCCGCCCTGGGCCGGGCCTCGGTGGCCCTGGCCACGATCGAGGAGCGGCTGGCCGCGCTGAGGCCCGCCGCCGGCGAGCCCGCCGGCCAGTCGCCGGCCGCCGGCCCGGTCGGCGCCATCGGCGCGGCCGGGGCGGCCGCGCCGGCCGCCGCGACCGGGACGTCGACGACGGAAACCAACCGCTTCGCCGACTGGCGCAGCATCGCCTTCCGCGGGGTCAGCCACGTCTACCCGGGTCCCACCGGCGAGGAGTTCGTGCTCGGCCCGCTGGACTTCGAGTTCCGCCGGGGCGAGATCCTGTTCGTCGTCGGCGCCAACGGCAGCGGCAAGACCACCCTGGCCAAGGTGCTGACCAGCCTCTACCCGCCCGAGGCGGGGGCGATCCAGGTGGACGGCGCCGAGGTCACCGAGGCCAACCGGGAGGACTACCGCAACCTCTTCTCCGCGGTCTTCTCCGACTTCCACCTCTTCGACAGCCTGCTCGGGCTCCCGGCGGCCGACCGGGCCGACCGGGCCGAGCACTACCTGCGCCGCCTGCAACTCGACCACAAGGTACGCATCACCGGAGACCGGTTCTCCACGACCGCGCTCTCCCTCGGGCAGCGCAAACGGCTGGCCCTGCTCGTCGCGTACCTGGAGGACCGCTCCTTCTATCTCTTCGACGAGTGGGCGGCCGACCAGGACCCGACGTTCAAGGACTTCTTCTACCGCGAGCTGCTTCCGGAGCTGCGGGACCGGGACAAGGCGGTCGTGGTGATCAGCCACGACGACCGGTACTTCCAGGCCGCCGACCGGCTCGTCCGGCTCGACTACGGCCAGATCAGAGAGGAGGAGATGTCGGGTGGACAGGCGGTGGCTGGCCGGCCGGGAGTTGAGTCCGGGCGCTGACTTCCGGCTCTTCTGCCTGCCGTACGCCGGGGGCGGCGCGGCGGTCTACCGGGCCTGGCAGGAGGCGGCTCCGGCCGGGGTGCAGGTGTTGGCGCTGGAACCACCCGGCCGGGGCACCCGGTTGCGGGAGGCGCCGTTCCGGCGGGTCGCCCCGCTGATCCGGTCCGTGGCGGAGGCGCTGGCCGGCGCGCTCGACCGCCCGTACGCCCTCTTCGGGCACAGCATGGGCGGGCTGCTCGCGTTCGAGCTGGCCCGGGCGCTGCGCCGCCGCCCGGTCCGCCAACCGGCGCACGTGTTCGTCTCCGCCGCCGCGTCGCCGGGCACCGCACCGACCCGACCGCTGCTGCACTGCGCCACCGACGACGAGATCCGCCGGCGCCTGGTGGAGCTGGGTGGCACACCCCCGGACCTGCTGGCCAACGTCGAGCTGATGGAGCTGATGCTGCCCGTGCTGCGGGCCGACTTCGCGGTGCTGGAGACGTACGAGTACCGCGACGAGACGCCGCTGTCGGTGCCGCTGACCGTGCTCGGTGGCCGGGCGGACCGGATCGTGCCGCCGAAGGCGCTCGACGGTTGGCAGCGGCACACCTCGGCCGGCTCCCGGCTGCGCCTCTTCCCCGGCGACCACTTCTACCTGCACGGCGCCACCGCCGACCTGATGTCGACGGTGATGCGGGACTCCGGCGCGGCGGCCCTCGCCGGGCCGGCCCGGCTGCCCCACTGACGCTCACCGCACCCGGATCTCCAGGAGGAGACATGACCACGCTCGATTCGGTGACCAGGCAGCAGCCGGACGAGAGCGACATCGAGCCGTTCACCTTGCTCAGCCCCCGGGACCGGAAGATCGTCCCGCCCGGCGCCCGGGACGCGTACCCGCTGCCCGAGGCGCAGGCCGAGCTGGTGGAGGAGGAGCGGGCCTTCGCCGAGGTCGACCTGGACGCCCGGCGGGTCACCGACCCGACTCCGTTCTCGCCGGAGCGCCTCGCCTCGGCGGTACGGGCCGTGCTGCGCGCCCACGAACTGCTCCGTACCTCGGTCGACGTGTCCGGCGGCACCGAGCCGCTGTACCTGGTGCACCCGGACGCCCCGCTTCCGCTGGCCGAACACGACCACCGCAGCGTGGACGAGGCCAAACGGGAGGCGATGTTCACCACGCTGCTGGCGACCGAGCGGGCCACCCCGTTCGACCCGGCCACCCCCGGGCCGCTGCGGCTGACCGTGATCCTGGAGACCGAGCGGAGCTGGACGTTGGTCGTCGCCGCGCCCCGGGCGTTGGCCTCGGTGGTGGACCTCGCCGGCATCCTCGCCGAACTGCTCCGCGCCTATCACGCCGACGACGCGGTCCCGGCCGTCGCCGGCACCCGGCACGCGCCCTGCGTGGCCGGCGGGCTCGACGCCGCCGCCGACTTCGACGGCGCGGAGCACTGGACCCGGCTGCTGGCGGGCACCGCGTTCGCCCTGCCCGGCGGCTGGGGCGGCGAGCCGGGCAGCACCGAGCTGACCGTCGAGTTCGCCGACCTGGCCGCCGGTCTGGCCACGCTCGCCGACACTGCCGGGGTACCGCTGTCCACGGTGCTGCTCGCCGCCCACCAGACGGTGCTCGGCATGCTCAGCGCCGAACCGGCCGGGCACACCGAGACGGCCCTCGCCGCGCACGGACGGCCGGAGCAGGCTGGGACCGGCTGCGAACGGCTGCTGCACCGGTTCACCCTGCCCGTGCCGATGGTCACCGGCGCGGCGACCTGGCGCCGCCTCGTCACCCGGGTCGCCGCCGGGGAACGGGCCGCCTGGACCCACCGGTACGCGTACCGGCCGCCCGCCGCCGGGGACGGGCGGCGGCAGCACGTCCTCTTCGAGTGGGACGCCGCCGCCGACACCCCCGGCGAGCCGGTTTCGGGCCTGCCGGCCGACCGGGCGGAGTACGGCCTGCGGGTCACCGCCGGTCCGGCCCGGCTGCGACTGCGCGCCGCCGGGGAGACCGTCGACCCCGGGTACACCCACCGGCTCGCCGCCCTCTACCGGGAGGTGCTGGCGGCGATGGCCGCCGACCCGGACGGCGACGCCCGGGGCGCCTGGTTGCCCGCCGACGAGCGGCGCGCGGTGCTGGTCGACTGGGCGGTCGCCGGAACCGTGGACCGGGGCGGGGTGACCGTGGTGGACCTGATCCGGACCCAGGCGGCAGCCACCCCGGACCGGATCGCGGTGCGGGTCGGCGACGTCCGGCTGACCTACCGGGAGCTGATGCGGCGGGCCAACCAGCTCACCCACCACCTGCTCGATCTGGGGGCCGGCCGGGACACCCTGGTCGGGGTCTGTCTGGGCCGGACCCCGGACCTGATCCCCGCGCTGCTCGGCGTCTGGCAGACCGGGGCCGGCTACCTGCCGCTGGACCCGGAACTGCCGCCGGAGCGGCTGCGGCACATGCTCGACGCCGCCGACGCCCGGGTGGTGGTCACCTCCACCGTGCAGCAGCCCACCCTCACCGAGCTGTACGACGGCACCCTGGTCCTCGTCGACACCGAGGCGGCGGCCCTCGCGGCCCGTCCGGACACCGCGGTCGACGTGCTGATCGACCCGGCGCAGCTCGCGTACGTCATCTTCACCTCCGGCTCCACCGGCCGCCCGAAGGGCGTCATGGTGCACCACGCCGGCCTGGCCAACTATCTGCTCTGGACGGTCGACGCGTACGCCGCGCACGGCCCGGGCGGGGCTCCGGTCTTCTCGTCCATCTCCTTCGACCTGGGCATCCCGAACATCTTCACCCCGCTGATCACCGGGGAGCCGGTGCACCTGCTGCCCGAGCCACTGGACACGGCGGACCTCGGCGCGTACCTGCTCGACAGGGCCCCGTACAGCTTCATCAAGATGACCCCCGGCCACCTGGACCTGCTCACCTGGCAGCTCACCGCCGAGCAGGCCCGGAATCTGGCCGGCATGGTCATCGCGGCGGGTGACTCGTTCACCGAGGCGCTGGCCACCCGCTGGCTGGAGCTGGCCGGACCGGACGGGACAAAGGTGGCCACCGAGTACGGCCCCACCGAGATCACCATCGGCAACTCGGGGCAGCCTATCAGCGAGCCGCCGACCACCGAGCTGGTGCCGCTCGGCGTGCCCATCGTCAACACCACCATGTACGTGCTGACGGATCGGCTGGAGCCGGTGCCGGTCGGTGTGCCCGGGGAGGTCTACATCGGTGGCGTCGGAGTGGCCCGCGGCTACCTCGGCCGGCCCGACCTGACCGCCGAGCGCTTCGTGCCAGACCCGTACGGCGCTCCCGGCAGTCGCCTCTACCGCAGCGGGGACCTGGCCCGTTGGCTGCCCGACGGCACGTTGGAGTTCCTCGGCCGGATCGACAACCAGGTCAAGATCCGGGGGTATCGGGTGGAACTCGGCGAGATCCAGGCCCGGCTCGCCGCCCACCCGCACGTCCGCGACGCCGTGGTGCTCGCCCGCGAATCCGGCCAGGGCGACAAGCGGCTGGTGGCGTACCTGGTGCTCACCGCCGGGCACCGGCCGGACCCGACCGCGTTGCGCACGCACCTCGCCGCCGACCTGCCCGACTACATGATCCCCGCGGCCTTCGTCGCCATCGACCACATCCCGCTCACCACAAACGGGAAGGTGGACAGCCGCGCACTGCCCGCCGGGTGACCCGCGCTCGCCGTACCGCCGAACACCCGTCCATCCACGACACCGTGCCGCTCCTCCCGGACCAGCCGCCGGTCGGCTCCGCGTGGAGCCGGCGCGGGCCTGCCGGAGGGGGCAACCCCGGAATCCCTACGAGAGGACCGAACCGATGACCACGCTCGACCAGTCGACGACCCCGCAGGGGCTGACGCTGGATCTCACCGACGACGAACGGGCCGCGCTGGAGGAGCTGGCCAGGCAGCTCCTGTCCACCCCGCCGGCGCTGCTGGACGATCTGGCCTGGGTGGCGCAGGCCCGGCAGGCCAGCTGCCGGCTGCCGCTGAGGCTGCTGGCGACGCTGCGCGGCTTCCGCAACGACGCCGGTGCGACCGGCTCGCTGATCCTCACCGGCCTCCCCGTCGACGAGGAAGGCCTGCCGGAGACACCGACCAAACCGGAGTCGGTGGAGCGGGCGACCACCGTGCCGGCCGTGGTGGCCATGCTGATCGGCCTCCAGCTCGGTGAGGTGATCGCCTACCGGAACGAGAAGACCGGCGCCCTGGTGCAGAACGTGGTTCCGGTGCCCGGCCTGGAAGGGACGCAGAGCAACGCCGGGTCGGTGCCGCTGGAGTTCCATGTGGAGAATGCCTTCCATCCGCAGCGCCCCGACTATGTCGGCCTGCTCTGCCTGCGCAACGACCACGCCAAGCAGGCCGGCACCCTGGTCACCTGCGTCCGTCAGGCCCTGCCGCTGATCGAGGAGACCGACCGGAAGGTGCTGTGCGAGCCCCGGTTCATCACCGCGCCGCCCCCCTCGTTCCACCACGGCGACCGGACCATGCCGCACGCGGTGCTGACCGGCAGCCCCGAGGACCCGAACATCTGCCTGGACCTGAACGCCACCACCGGCCTGGACGACGAGGCCCGGGAGGTGATGGCCCGACTCAAGCAGGTCCTCATCGAGGTCTCGACCTCGCTGGTGCTCCAGTCCGGCTCGATGGCCATCATCGACAACCGGCTGGTGCTGCACGGGCGGACCGAGTTCACCCCCCGTTTCGACGGGCGGGATCGCTGGCTGCACCGGGTCTACGTGCACCTGGACAACCGGCGTAGCCGGGCACACCGGGCCGGCGCCGGCGCCGTTCTCAACTGACACAGAAATTTCCATAGATCCACTTATACCGACGGTAGGCTGTCCGGCGCCGGAGCGTCAGCGCCGGCAGTCGACCGCAGCACCAGTGGCCGGCCGGGACGACCGGTCGCCAGCCAAGAAAGGGACGCCATGACCGAGACCCTGAGGCGCACCCGAAGGGGCGGCGCCGGCCGCCCGCTCGAGGAGGGCCGCCTCTATCGTTGGGCCGTCTGGGCCGCGCTCAACCCAGTCAAGGTCATGCTGATCTGGCTGCTGCTGCTCGCCGCGGCAGTCGTCTCGGCCGGCTACTTCACCTCCCACCTCACCGGCAACACCAACTCGGTGATCGGCTCCGATTCGGAGCAGGCCAACCGACTCATCGCCGACGAGTTCCCGCACACGCCGAGCGAGACGGACTTCATCGTCCTGCACTCGGCCGCGCTGACCGCCCAGGACCCGGCGTTCCGCGCGGTGGCCGACGCCGCCGTGAGCCGCTACCGCCAGGAGCCGGACGTCGTCACGGCGACCAGCCCGTACGACGCCCCGGAGCGGCTCATCGCCCCGGCCGGACGTACCGCGCTCATCCCGATCACCCTCGACGGCGACGACAAGGAACTCCAGGAACTGGCCGCGCCACTGGGCGCGATCGCCGAGAAACTCGGCACCGGTCAGGTCGAGGTCTACTTCACCGGCGCCTCCCCGCTCGCCGCCGCCGCCGTCGAGCAGGGCAACGAGGACCTCTCCATGGCCGAGACCATCGGCTTCCCGGCCGCCGCGATCGTCCTCCTGCTCGCCTTCGGCTCGCTGGTCGCCGCCGCCATCCCGCTGGTCCTCGGCATCGTCGCCGTGCTGGCCGCCTTCGGCGCCCTCGGCATCGCCGCCCACTTCACCAGCTTCGACGTCTTCGTCCAGACCGCGGTCAGCATGGTCGGCATCGCGCTGGGCATCGACTACACGCTCTTCATCGTCACCCGGTTCCGCGAGGAACTGGCCAAGGCTGCCGACAACAGCCGGCAGGAACGGGCCAGGGCCGTCGGCCGGACCGTGGCCACCGCCGGGCAGGCGGTGCTCTTCTCCGGCGTCACCGTGGTCGTCTCGCTGGGCGGGCTCTGGCTGGTCCGGTCGGCCAAGGTCTACTCGATGGCCGTCGGCATGAGCACCGCGGTGCTGGTCATGATGCTCATCGCGGTCACCCTGCTGCCCGCCCTGCTCGGCCTCCTCGGCAGCCGGATCAACCGGCTCGCCCTGCCCTGGGCCCGCCGGTCCCTGGCGCACCCCGACCCGGAGCATTCTGTCTGGGCCAAGGCCATCGCCGTGGTCATGCGCCGCCCGGTGCTCATCGCCGCGCTCGGCACCGTCCTGCTCGGCGCCCTGTCGGTCCCGGTCTTCCATCTCCGGTACGGCGTCGATCTCGGCGCCGGCGCGGTCGCCGAATCCCCGGCCGGCAAGGGGTACACCGCCGTCTCCGAGGCGTTCGCGCCCGGCGTGCTCACCCCGATCACCGTGGTCGTCTCCGCCGAGGGCAGGAAGCTCAACGACCCGCAGCTCGACGCCGTCGCCCGGTTCAGCGACCAGGCCGCCGGCAACCGGGAGGTCGCCGACGTCGTCAGCATCACCAGGGTGCTCGACGCCCAGGCCCAGGGGCACACCACCGCCCACCTCGACGCCGCGGTGCGGACCGCCGGCGCGGCGCTGGCCGGGGTGGTGAGCACGGACGCCGACACCACGGTCATCACCATCCGTCCCCGGCACGGCGCCGACTCCGACGAGACCGCCGACCTGGTACGCGAACTGCGTACCCAGGCCAAGGGCGCGTTCGCCGGCACCGGGCTCACCGCCCACGTCGGTGGCGGCCCGGCCGAGATCGTCGACATCACCGACGAGAGCTCCCGGGCCATGCCGCTGGTCATCGGCGCGGTGCTGGCCGCGAGCTGGATTCTCCTGCTGATCGCCTTCCGGTCCCTGGTCCTGCCGTTCGAGGCGATCTTCATGAACCTGCTCACCTCGGGCGCCGCCTTCGGCATGGCGGTGCTCGTCTTCCAGGAGGGACACGCCGCCGGTCTGCTCGGTGTCGAACGGACCGGCTTCATCCAGGTGATCCTGCCGCTGTTCGCGTTCGCCCTGGTCTTCGGCCTCTCCATGGACTACCAGGTGTTCATGCTCTCCCGCATGCGCGAGGAGTGGGAACGGACCGGCGACAACTGGGCCGCCGTCCAACTCGGCCTGACCCGCACCGCCAAGGTGATCAGCGCCGCCGCGGCCATCATGGTGGTCGTCTTCGCGTCCTTCATGTTCACCCGGATCCTCGAGATCAAGCAGATGGGCTTCATGCTCGCCCTGGCCGTGCTGATCGACGCGACGGTCGTCCGGCTGTTGCTGGTCCCGTCCCTGATGCAGCTGCTCGGCCGGGGAAACTGGTGGTTGCCCGGCTGGCTGGACCGCGTCCTGCCCCGCGCCGGCCAGCACTGACCCCGCCGTACGGAACGGGTCCCGCCGGATCGTCACGACCCGGCGGGACCCTTTCGTGGTGCGTCTGCTCCGGTCGGGCCGGAGCGGACGAGGACATCGTCACTCGGTGGCCGGCTCCACCAGCTCGACCAGGATTCCGCCCGCGTCACGAGGGTGCACGAAGTTGATCCGGGTACCGGCGGTGCCGCGTTTCGGCTGCTCGTAGAGGAGTCGCACCCCGCGCTCGCGCAGCTCGGCGGAGGTCTTGTCGACATCGTCCACGGTCCAGGCGATCTGCTGCACGCCCGGGCCGGACTTGCTGAGGAAACGGGCGATCGGTGAGCTGGGGGTCAGCGGGGCGAGCAACTGGAGCCGACCCTGGGCGGGGTCCGGCCCGATCGACAGCATCGCCTCCCGGACGCCCTGTTCGTCGTTCTCCTCCACGTGCACGCAGCGCATGCCGAAGAGGGTCTCGTATCGCTGGATCGCCTCGTCGAGGTCGTTGACGGCCATGCCGATGTGGTCGATGCCGCGCAGGCCGACGCCGGACAGCGCCGACCCGTCGGCGGGCTGGGAGAGATCGTCAGACATGCATCCAGCCTAGTGCTTCGGCCGCGTTTTCAGGGCCGGAGTCTGCGCTGGTGGTGGCTGGTTCGGGCGCGGTACCGAGGCCGGCTCCGGCACGGCCTCGATCGTGCTGTGTAGAGCCTCGATTGCGGCGCGGCCGACGGGATCATCCGGAGGACCCGCGGCCGTCTGTCGGTTGGCGGAGGTGCCACCGCCGTCGCCGTCGCCGCCGGCGGAGGTCACGCCGGACGCCACGGCGTGCGCCCACTCCTGGCAGGCCGTACAGCGATGCGAGGCGGTCGCCGTCGGCGCAGGCGAGCCGGTACCGAACCCCGGCCGTCTTCGGGTGGTGCAGCTCGGTCAGAATATGCGTCGCGCGCTGCCAGTGCTTCCGGGCGGCGGCCCAGTCGCCCGTGTCCCACCGGTTGTCGCCCAGGTGCACCAGCGCCTCGGCCTGGAAGTAGCGGTCGTCGAGGTCGAGAAAGAGGTCGAGCGCCCGCCGGAAGCAGTTGTCGGCGGCCTCCCGGTGACCGAGTGCGGCGTACGCACACCCGAGACTGTCCCAGGCGCTTGCCTCGCCGTGCCGCTCCCCGAAGCGTCGCAGCAGGACGAGCGCGGTCCGGATCTGCCGCATGGCCCGGGGTACGTGCCCGGCCAGCAGATTGAGCCAGCCCGCTCCGTTCAGCACCTCCGCGCGGGCACAGGTGTCGCCCAGAGCGCCGAAGATCGCGGCGGAACGCCGGCAGCGGTCGAGCGCGAGGCGCAGGTCGTCCCGCTGCTCGGCGGCTACCGAGAGCCCGTGGTGAACGCGGGCCCGGCCGATCTGGTCGCCGAGTTCGGCGGCGAGGCTCAGCGCGCGGAGCAGCACGTCCTCCGCCGCGTCCGGCTGGCCGAGCCGCAGGTACGCGCGGCTCATGCCCCGGTAGGCATACGACATGCCGAGCAGGTCGGCGTCCGTCCTGGCCGCCCGCAGGGCGACCCGGTGGACGGCGAGCTGGTCGGCCCAGTGACCGCCTCGGGACAGGAACGAGGTCAGGGCCCAGGCGAGCTGCCAGGCCAGTGTCGCGAGACCGTGCACCTCGGCCAGGCGGACCATCGCGAGAAGGGTGGAATGGTGGGCCACGAACCAGTTCCGCGCGTCCTCGGCCCCTGCCAGCGCCAGCACAACCGTGCCTGCTGAGGGCGTCCGCACCACCGGCAGCTCTCGTCGTGGTTCCAGCAGTCGGGCACCGGCGATCGAGGTGCGGAGGTAGTGGTCGCAGAGGCGCCGCAGGCCCGCGTGCCGGGAGGGCTGGTCGTCTCGGCGAACCAGGTCGGCGGCGTACGCGGCGATCAGATCGTGCTGGTGGTAGCGTGCGTCCCCCTGCTCGGTGAGCAGGTTGGCCTGGTGGAGTTCGGTGAGCAGCGGGTAGGCCCGGTAGAGGGAGACACCGGCGAGGCTGGCGGCGGCGACCGCGGTGGCCGGGCCCGGGTGCAGGCCGAGCAGTCGGAACAGGCGAGCGGCGGGCTCGCTGAGGAGCTGGTACGAACCGTCCAGGCAGGAGCGGAGGTCGGTGGCGGTGTCGCGGCTGGCGAACCCGTCCAGCCGGTTCCCGGGCCGGGTCAGTTCTTGTGCGACCGTCTGTAACGGTGTTGACGCACGGCTGGTGATCCGGGCGGCTGCCACGGTGAGGGCGAGTGGCAACCCGCCGCAGGCCTCGGTGATCACGTCGACGGCGGCGGAGTCCGCCGCCGTCCGCGGGGGGCCGGTCCGTCCGGCCAGCAGTTGCCGGGACGCCTCGGCGGTGAGCGGGCCCAGTTCGACCGAATGGGCGGAGTTGCCGGCGACCAGCCCCACCAGCCGGTCCCGGCTGGTGACCAGCACCAGGCAGCCCGCCCCGCCGAGTAGCAGGGGGCGGACCTGCTCGCTGTCCTGTGCGTTGTCGAGGACGAGCAGCATCCGCCGGTTGATGAGCAGGCTGCGGAGCAGGCCGGTACGTCCGATATCGTCGGCCGGCATCGACGGGGCGGGTACGCCGAGCGCGTCGAGGAAGGCCGCTGACGCGAGCCCCGCCGCCAGCGGTGGTTGCCGGGGGTCGAATCCGCGCAGGTCCACGAAGAGTTGTCCGCCGGGGAACCGGTGCCGAACCCGGTGGGCCCAGTGCACGGCGAGGCTGGTCTTCCCGATGCCCGCCGGCCCGATGATCGCGATGGTCGTGACTGCACGCGACCGTCGGCCGGCGAGGATGCGGTCCAGTTGGGCGAGCGGGTCGCCGCGCCCGACCAGGTTGACGTCGGCCGGTAGTTGGGCCGGGACGGGTCGTGCCGGTGCTGCCTCGGAGCCGGCCCAGGACGTCGTGGGCGCGGAGGTTGCCTCGCCGCATCGGGCCAGGGCGTAGAACCGCAGTCGCTGGGCGGGGGTGAGGCCGAGCGCCTCGGCGAGCAGCCGGACGGTGCGTTGCCGGGGGGTACGAACCTGGCCGACCTCGATCGCTCGGAGGTTTCGGACGCTCATTCCGGCCCGTTCCGCGAGCTCCTCCTGAGAGAGGCTCATCGCCCGCCGGTGGGCGCGCAGGGCATCGCCGATCGTGTGAATGGGTGCCTCCGCCTCAAGACATCTTCCCGGCAGGATGTCGCCGCTCGATTGCCGGTGACGCTCCGAGCGTACGTGGACACACATCGAAGTTGATAGTGCGATCAGGGCGCGATGGGGGTGAGTTCGGGGCAGGGGCGGCAACGTCACGCGGGGGCCGCCGACCTGCGGCGTTGATGGCCCCACCCGCTGGCGACCCGGGGCGTGAGCCGCAGCCGGTCGCGACGGCTGAGTGGTCCAGGTGCCGGCCTGGCCCCGAGGCATTTCCCGGTTCCGTGGCTCTGGCTGCTCGCCGGTGAACCGCCGGTCAAGCTCCTGTTGTCGTCGGCGGTCGCCTGCGACCGTTGCCTCAGGTCGATCCATCCGCTGTCCGCGGCACCGGCCACGCCACTTCGATCATCAGGAGTACGCATGAGACTGAACCGCCTCTTGGCCGCGTCCGTCGTCGCGGTGACCGCAGCGGTCGGCTTCGTCCCCACCCCGGCGTTCGCCGGCGGCACGTTCCAGACCCAGACGAATCTGAACCTTCGCAACTGCCAGTGGCTCAACCTCTCGCAGTGCTCGGTCATCCTCACCATTCCGACGGGCAAGTCGGTTTACCTGAACTGCTGGGCGACCGGCTCGTCGGTCAATGGCAACACCGTCTGGTACAACGCCTTCTACGGAAACGCCAACGGCATGCTGGCGGGCGACTACGTCAACACGGGCCACGATCCGAACCCGTCGATCTCCCGGTGCGTCTGAGCCCTGAAGGCCTCACATCCCTGCCAGGCCGTGTTCTCACAAACCTGGTCGAAGCCATTCGTTCAACACGGCCGGCCACGGCATGCGGCCCCTGAGTACGGCCGGATGCACCTTCGATGCGAGTACGGCAATGGCCGGCGGCCGGCGTGGTCGCCGGGGAAGGAGGCACGGGGAGCCATTCGGCGGACGGGCTTCCGGGATCGCGGCGACCAGTGTCTGGCGGCTGCCGGGCTGGCGGCGCCATCCGAGTGAGAACAGCGGTGGGCCAACGGCAAACGCCCTTGAGGCAGACGACGAAGGGAAGAACAGTGACTCGAACTGTACGACGTGCGTTGGGGATTTTCGTGGCGGCCGGCACGGCCGCGCTCGCGCTGGCAGCCCCGGCGCAGGCGGGCGGCACCTCGAACAGCGCCGTCGCCAACAACGGCGACGCCGCAACGAGCCAGGACCGGTCCGGGTCGCGAATGGACCGTGGCATGCAGGCTCTGGAGGCGGGTTGCCCGAAGGGCCCGGCCACGTACGACATCGGCCCCGGCGACACGGGCACCGCCGTCCGGGAGGTGCAGTGCCTGCTGAACTGGACCCTCTCCTGGTACGTCTACCCGTACGACATCGCCATCGACGGTAACTATGGTCCGGTCACGACCGGTGCGGTCAAGGTCTTCCAGACCTGCGCCAACAACAGGGGTGCCGGAATCTCGGTCGATGGGCGCGTCGGACGTCAGACCCTCCCGCACCTGCGGTGGTGGGGGCAGTACAGCTACGACACCGGCGTGCTCATGTGCTGACCGACTGAGGACCGCGGTGCCATGAGCGCGCGCTCATGGCACCGCGGTCAGGGCCATCTCAGGTCGATGGGGCCGCTCAGCATTCAGCGGCCGCTCAGGTCGAGGCGCGGACGACCAGGAGGGGATCGAAGATGGTCGAGGAGCTGGTCAACTCCGGATCGTCGACGCGGGCCAGCAACATCCGGGTCGCCTCCGCCGCCATGTCCTCCAGCGGCTGCCGGACGGTGGTCAGTGGTGGCTGGGCGGCCTGCGCCGCGCTGCTGTCGTCGAAGCCGACGACCGCCACGTCCTCGGGCACCCGGCGGCCTGCCGCGCGCACCGCGTTGAGGGCGCCCTGCGCCATCAGGTCGTTGGCGACGAAGACGCCGTCGACCTCGGGATGCCGGTCCAGCAGGCGGCGCATGGCGGCCTCGCCGCTGTCCCGGGTGAAGTCTCCGGCCTCGTACGGTGACCTGGTGCGTCCCCGTCGTGCCATGGCCTGCCGGAAGCCGGTGGACCGGTCCTGGCTGGCCGGTGTGTCCGCCAGGCCACCGATGAGCGCCACCTGCCGGCAGCCGCGCGCCAGCAGATGGTCGACGGCCAGCGCGGCGCCGAGCTCGTTCGCCACGTCGACGTAGCTGATCGAGGTGTGGCGGCGGGCCGGCCGTCCCACCATGACCACCGGAATCGCGGCCTCGACCAGGCGGGCCGGCAGGGTGTCGTCCGGATGCAGGGACAGCAGGAGCACCCCGTCGGCCTGCCCCTGGCGCAGGTCGCCGACGAGCCTGGCCCGCGCCTGCTCGTTGCCGACCAGGTGCAGGGCGAGTTGGATGGTGGTCGCGCCGAGGACGCTCATCGCGCCACCGACCGCCCGCCCGAAGAACGGGTCGGCGAGGAAGCGGCTGAAGAACGGGTCGTCGTCGTGGTCGTGACTGTCCGAGACGACCAGGGCGATGGTGCCGGCGCGCCGGGTGACCAGGGATCGGGCCGCCCGGTTGGGTACGTAGCCGGTGGCGTCCACCGCCGACCAGACGACGGCGTGCAGGTCCGGGTCGACGTTGCGTACGCCGTTGATGACCCGGGACACCGTCGCCCGCGAGACCCCGGCCAGGCGGGCGACGTCCTCCAGTGTCGGCAGCCGGGGCCGGTCCCCGTCGGTGCGCGGGCCGGCCGTCCGTGGCGGGTACCCGGCGGCGCGGGAACCTGGTTGGGACGGATTCGCCATGCCGTTGTTATAGCACGGTGCCGGGAGAGCGCTCTCTGGCGTAACTGTCCGTGCGTCGGACCGTGCCCGGCTTCCGGCGGCCCGTGCCGGGCGGGTGGCCGCCCGGCACGCCGCCGGTCACTGGTAGACGTGGACGTAGTCGACGAGCATCTGGGACGGGAACGGCGTCGACGCGTCCGGCGGCCCCGGCCAGTCACCACCCACCGCCAGGTTGAGAATCAGATAGAACTGGTGGTCGTACACCCACGGGCCGCGTGTCGCCTCGACGGTGTCCTTGCTGGCGTAGAAGACCTCCGTGCCGTCGACGAAGAAGCGCATCCCCTTGCTGTCCCACTCCACCGCGTACACATGGAACGCGGCGGACAGGTCGACCGTCCACACGTGTTCCTGGCCGTAGCCGCCGCCACCGTTGTACGCCGGCGCGTGCAGCGTGGTGTAGCTGCGGTACGGGTCGCGGCCGAGGATCTCCATGATGTCGATCTCGCCGTTGTACGGCCAGGGGCGCCCCTGGAGGAAGTCGGCGCCCATCATCCAGAACGCCGGCCAGAACCCGTTGCCCTTGGGCACCTTGATCCGGGCCTCCACCCGGCCGTACTGGACGTGGAACTTGTTGCTGGTGTTCATCCGGTGCGAGGTGTACGCCCGCCCGCCGGCCGTCTCCCGTCGGGCCTCCATGACGAGCTGGCCGCTGCCGTTCATGGCGGCGTTGGCGTTGTCGGTGTAGTACTGCAGCTCGCCGTTCTGGCCGGTGCCGGGGTCGATGGTCCACTTCGCCGGGTCGGGCTTGCTGCCGGCCCCACCGTTGAACTCGTCGGCGAAGACGAGCCTGGTGGCGGGGAAGGTCGGGTCCGCCGGCACGGGTGGCGGGGCGGTCGGTGCACCGCCGGTGCCGTACACCTGGAACTCCCACAGTGAGTAGCCGTAGGTGCTGTTGCGGGCGGTGCCGTACATCCGTACGTAGCGGCCGGTGCCGGTGACGTTCAGGGTCTGCTTGAAGCCCTTGCCGCTGGTGGTGCTGTAGATGGTGGTCCAGGTGCTCGCGTCGTTCGACGTCTGGATCTGGTAGGCGGTCGCGTAGGCCGGGTCCCACTGCAGGACGACCCGGTGGATGGTCGCGGTGGCGCCGAGGTCCACGTAGATCCAGCCCGGGTCGACCCAGCCGGTGGTGGCGCTGGTCGCCCAGCGTGAGGCCGGGTCCAGGTCGAACGCGCGCGACGGGTTGCACTGCCAGCAGGCGCCGTCGTCCTGGTACGACGAGGCGAACCCCGGCTTGCCGTAGGACAGCAGGACGTCCCCGCCCGGCGGGGGAGTGGACGGCGGGGGAGTGGACGGCGGGGGAGTGGACGGTGGGGGAGTGGACGGTGGCGGGCTCGACGGCGGCGAACCGGCGGAGGTGCGCACCGCGAACTCCCAGAGCGAGTAGCCCCAGACGGTCGCCCGCGCGGTGCCATAGACCCGGACGTACCGGCCGGAGCCGGTGACGGTGAGCTGTTGGGTGCCGCCGGTCGAGGTGGTGGTGGCGTAGCCGGTCGTCCAGGTGGAGCCGTTGTCGGAGACCTGGATCTGGTACGCCGTCGCGTACGCGGCCTCCCAGCTCAGGTCGACGCGGCAGATGGAGCGGGACGAACCGAGGTCGACCTGGATCCACTGCGGGTCGGCGGCGGCGCTGGACCACCGGGTGCCGGCGTTACCGTCGACGGCGGACGACGCGGGGAAGGCCGCGTTCTCGGTCGACGACGCGGTCGCCGGGCGGTTCAGCGCGGCGTTGCCGGTGGTGTCGCAGCCGGTGGCGGTGGTCGTGCCGTACACCCGGAACTCCCACAGTGACACGCCGTACTGGGTGGCCCGGGCCGTGGTGTAGACGCGTACGTACCGGCCGGAGCCGGTGACGGTGAGCTGCTGGGTACCGCCGGTCGAGGTGGTGGTGGCGTAGACGGTCGTCCAGGTCGCGTCGTCGGCCGAGACCTGGATCTGGTACGCGGTTGCGTACGCGGCCTCCCAGTTCAGCGTGACCTGGGTGATGGCCGCGGCGGCGCCGAGGTCGACGCGGATCCACTGCGGATCGGCGCCGGCGCTGGACCACCGGGTGCCGAGGTCGCCGTCGACGGCGGCAGCGGCGGGGAAGGCGGCGTTCTGGAGGGACGAGGCGGTGACCGGCCGGCCCTGCGACAGCAGCGGATCGGCCGCGTTGGCGGCGGTGGTGACGGCCGCGACGAAGCTCGCGACCATGACGGCCACCAGGACGAGGACGACGGCGAGCCGGCGTCGGGCGGACGCGGGTGGTGTCGGGTCGAGGGCCGGGACGGGGAGGACTGCCATGGTGTCTCCTTGCGGAGTGGTAGGTGGTCGGACCGGACGCACGCGGCGAACCGGTTCGCCGGCGCACCCGGCGGGTACGGCGCGGCCCGGTCCGTTCCGGCCGCCGGGTGGTGGTGTGCGGCGGCCGGGACGGACGGTCGGTGATGACCGGTGTGGAGAGCGCTCACCGGGCAGCAGGGTCACGCATCAATCGGAATATGCCAATATCTGCGCGGCCGTGGTCAGGTGTGCGCCGATCACCAGCCCACGGCGACGAGCAACCACTGGGGATCGCCGGTCGAGACGAACGAGGACTGGTCGGCGTAGTCGTCGTACGGGAAGCCGTACGCCCGGCCACCGATGGCGTTGTCGTGCCAGAACTTCGCGTAGTAGTTCGCCGGCGCCTGCTGGTAGAACAGGCTCGGATCCGACCACTGCGCCCGCGGCAGGTGCGCGACGTGCCGGTTGAGCGCGGCGCAGCCGGCCGGATCGCCGGCCAGCGGCCCGGCGCAGCCGAAGATGTCCGAGGTGGCGGCGGGCAGCCCGACCGAGGACGCGTACCCGCTCAGGTAGGACGCGTACTGGCCGCCGGAACGGAACTGCGGCGTGCTCCCCGGCGACGGGATCCGGTACGGCGCCCCGATGGTGGCCAGGTGCTTGAACTCGGCCGGCATCGCGTCCGAGAACCGCTGGAAGGTCACCGACCGGTCCTCGGCGAACGTCGCCTCGGTCTCACCGACGGACACGTCGTATCCGGTGCGGGCGTGCAGCCGCATCGCCAGCTTCAACCCGAACGCGTCGACCCGGGTGGTGTTGCCGTTGAACTGGTTCGGCCCGACGGTGAACTCGATGAAGTCGCTGTACTGGCTGGTCGGTGAGCCGAGGTAGAAGTACATCCGGCCGGCGGTGTTCACGGGCATGTCGAAGTACGGCTGCTCCGCGATCGAGTGCGCCTGGCCGTTGTAGCTCCAGTAGACCTGGCTGTCGGGGTAGCGGCCGTTCGTCCGGTTGAGCACCTTCACCGTGAGCACGTTCTGGGCCGGGGGAATCGAGCCGGTGTCGCCCCAGAAGCCGCCGGTGGGCGGCGGGCTCGTCGGCGGCGGGGTGGTGCCCGACGACGTGGTCCGCACGACGAACTCCCACAGCGAGTAGCCGTACGCGGTGGCGCGGGTCGTGCCGTACATCCGCACGTAGCGCCCGGATCCGGAAACGTTGAGTGTCTGGGTGCCGCCGGTGCCGGTGGTGGTGCTGTACACCGTGGTCCAGGGTCCGTCGGCGCCGGTGGAGACCTGGATCTGGAACGCCTGCCCGTAGGCCGCCTCCCACTGCAGCACCACCTGGCAGAGCGCCTGGGTGCTGCCCAGGTCGACCCGGAGCCACTGGGGGTCGGTGAAGGCGCTCGACCAGCGGGTGCCGGTGTTGCCGTCGACCGCGGACGAGGCGGACGTGGCGGCGTTCTCCGCCGACGAGGCCGCCGCCGGACGGTTGAGGGCGGCGTTGCCCGTGCAACTGGTGGCGGTGGTGCCGTAGACCTTGAACTCCCAGAGGGAGTAGCCGTAGCCGGTGGCGCGGGCGGTGCCGTACATCCGCACGTAGCGGCCGGTGCCGGAGACGGCCAGCGTCTGGGTGCCGCCGGTTGCGGTGGTGGTGCTGTAGATGGTCTGCCAGGGCCCGGACACGCTGTCGGAGACCTGGATCTGGAAGGACCGGGCGTAGGCGGCCTCCCAGACGAGTTCGACCTGGTCGATCGCGGCGGAGGAGCCCAGGTCGACCTGGAGCCACTGGGGGTCGGCGAAGGCGCTCGACCAGCGGGTGCCGGTGTTGCCGTCGACCGCCGCCGAGGCGGGTGCGCCGGCGTTCTCGGTGGACGAGGCGGTCGCGGGTCTGCCCTGGGAGAGGAGTGCGGACGCGGCGTTGGCGGGTGCCGACGCGGTCACCGCCGCGTAGCCGGCGAGGAGCGCCAGGAGGGCGGCGGCGGTGGTGAGGAGGCGGGCCGGGTGACGTCGGCCGGTACGGGCCGACCGGTGTCGGTGGTGGACTGGGTGAGCGACATTCATGGATGTCTCCTGCGGTGTGGTGTCCGACGGAGAGCGCTCTCACGCCGAGAGTCGCCCCTGGATCGCGCCCGTGTCAAGCGGCTGGAGTTCCGGAACCGCCGCCGGGCGACCACTCGCCGCGCCCTCTTGACTGATAGAAGCAACTCGATGACTCTGATGGAGAGCGCTCTCCGTTCCCGTCGCCACCACCACCCGTCCGGGAGCCAGCCATGCCGAC
Organism: Micromonospora sp. NPDC093277; assembly: GCF_044765245.1. Taxonomy (NCBI): domain Bacteria; kingdom Bacillati; phylum Actinomycetota; class Actinomycetes; order Micromonosporales; family Micromonosporaceae; genus Micromonospora; species Micromonospora sp. NPDC093277. Next base: position 357,574 of record NZ_JBIWJO010000005.1, on the reverse strand, counting down.
AGCGCCACCGCAACCACCACCAGCCCGCCCGCGCCGCCGCCTCGCCGCCACGATCGCGGCGCTGCTCACCCTGCTCGCCACCTACGCGGCCGTCCCCGTCCAGACCGCCGCGGCCGCCGGGCCACTGATCTCACAGGGCAAACCGACCACGGCGTCCTCGGTCGAGCAGGCCGCCACCCCGGCCGCCGCCGCCACCGACGGTGATCCCGGGACCCGCTGGTCGAGCGCCTTCGCCGACCCCCAGTGGCTCCAGGTCGACCTGGGCTCCTCCGCCGCGATCGACCAGGTCGAACTCGTCTGGGAGGCCGCCTACGCCCGGTCCTTCCAGATCCAGGTCTCCGACAGCGTGTCCGGGCCCTGGCAGACCATCTACAGCACCACCACCGCAACCGGCGGCACCCAGACGCTGGCCGTCTCCGGCACCGGCCGCTACGTGCGGATGTACGGCACCGCCCGCGCCACCGGCTACGGCTACTCCCTCTGGGAGTTCAAGGTCTACGGCACCACCGGCGGCGGCTCGGGTCCGCCCGGCGGCCGGCCGATCTCGGAGTTCAAGAAGGTCGCCGCCTCCTCCTGGGAGGGCGGCAACGCGCCCGCCGCCGCGCTGGACGGCCGGACGAACACCCGCTGGTCGAGCGAGTTCAGCGATCCGCAGTGGCTCCGCGTCGACTTCGGCGGCGTCGCCACCGTGAACAGGGTCGTCCTCAACTGGGAGGCCGCCTACGCCACCGGCTACCGGCTGGAGATGTCCAACGACGCCAACACCTGGACGAGCATCTACTCCACCACCACCGGGCGGGGCGGCGTCGAGCAGCTCACCGTGGCCGGCACCGGGCGCTACCTCCGGTTCTACGGCACCGCCCGCGCCACCGGCTACGGGTACTCGCTGTGGGAGTTCCAGGTCTACGGCACCCTCGACGACACGGCGACCACGGCGCCCATGCTCTCCGGCCCCACCAGGCCGCCGGGCACGCTCAACCAGTTCGGGCTGACCGCCCCGGCGGACGGCGCCATGATCACCACCACCCGCCGGCCCACCCTCTCCTGGGCGGCCGTCGCCGGCGCCACCCGATACCAGGTGTGGATCAACATCAGCCGGACCGACTACGACTTCACCGCCTCCGGCAACCTCATCGACCTCTACACGAAGGTCGCCGAGCCGACCGGCACCTCCTACACGCCGACCTGGGACCTGCCGGACCGCTGGACCTACAAGTGGTACGTCACCTCGATCGGCGCCACGACGACCACCTCGAACATCCGCCAGTTCAGCGTCTACCTACCCACCCTCGAAACCATCGCCGACGGCGTCAACATCGTCGCCGGCAGCCGGGACCTCAACAAGAACGGCACCATCGAGCCGTACGAGGACTGGCGGCTGCCGGTCGAGACCCGGGTGAACGACCTCCTGGGCCGGATGACGGCCGAGGAGAAGGCGTACCAGATGTTCTACAACGCCCAGGCGTACCCCCGCTCGGGCTGGCACTTCGGCCCCGCCCAGGCGCAGGACCTGCACAACCAGCTCCTCGCGTCGGCCGGCACCCGGCTGGGGATCCCGTTCGTCTCGGCGGGCGACACCATCCACGGCTACCAGACCACCTATCCGATGCAGAGTGCCCTGGCCGCCGCGAAGGACTACCCGCTGGACTACAAGCTCGGCGACATGCAGCGGCGGGAGCAGCTCGAGGTCGGCACGCGGGGAGTCCTCGGACCACTCGCCGAGGTCGGCACCAAGGTGATCTATCCGCGTATCCAGGAGGGCAACGGCGAGAACGCGCAGGTCGCCGCCGCCCAGGTGCGGGCGCTGGTGGCCGGGCTGCAGGGCGGCCCGGAGCTGAACCCCCAGTCGGTGCTCGCCACCGTGAAGCACTGGCCCGGTGAGGGCGCCGGCGGCGAGGCGCTGATCGTCTACGACGGCGTCACGATCAAATACCACATGATCCCGTTCCGCGCGGCGATCGAGGCGGGCGCGGTCAACATCATGCCCGGGTACGCAGGCAGCTCGTTGCTCGACCCGGGCGGCCCGGGCGCCGGTGACAGCGCGCCGATCCTGGCGTACCTGCGTCAGAACCTCGGCTACCAGGGCCTGATCACGACCGACTGGCTGCCGTCCGGCTCGTGGGTCGGCGCGGCGAAGGCCGGCTCCGACGTCATGGGCGGCGCGGACCCGGGCGCGGCCGGCTTCTCGATGGCCACCTTCACCGCCAACGTGCCGGCCGCCCGGATCGACGACGCCGTCCGGCGCGTGCTGCGGTTGAAGTTCCAGCTCGGTATCTTCGAGAGCCCCTACGGCGACCCGGTCAACGGCCCGTACCGCTTCCACCAGCCGTCCTACGCGGCGCTGGCGAACCAGGCATCCCGGGAGGCGATGACGCTGTTGAAGAACGACGGGGCGGTGCTGCCGATCCGGCTGAACCCGGGCGACAACATCGTGGTGGCCGGGCCGCGGGCGGCCGACCCCGCCGGCTGCTGCGTCTGGACCAGCTTCTTCCACTCCGAGTACGGCTCGCAGACCATCCTGGACGCGGTCCGCGGCCGGGCGACCAGGAACGGGGTGAACGTCTACGCGGACGACGGGCCGAACCCCAAGCTGGCCGTCGTGGCGGTGGGGGAGGCCTCCTACACCCACGCCACCAACTGGACCAAGGAACAGCCCTACCTCCCGCCGGACCAGCTCGCGCTGATCCAGGGCTTCCGGTCCCGCGGGATCCCGGTGGTGGTGGCACTGGTCATGCCCCGGCCGTACGTCATCACCGAGTGGCGCGACCTGGCCAACGCCATCGTCGTCACCTATCGGGGCGGCGAGGAGATGGGCCCGGCGCTGGCGAGCCTGCTCTTCGGCGACTACGCGCCGAGCGGCAAGCTGCCGTGGCAGTTGCCGCGCAGCCTGGCCGACGTGCTCCGGCCCGGCGGCACCGACGTACCGGCCGACGCCGTGGAGGCCTGGGACCTGCCGTACGACCTGGGGGCCACCGCGGCCGAACGCAACCAGATCCGGGCCAGCATCGACGCCGGCCAACCGCCGGCGACGACGTACGGGAACCCGCTCTATCCGTACGGGGCCGGGCTGACGGGATTCTGAACCACCGTGACCGGCGCCAGCACGGCGGCGGGGCCGACGGTCCGCGACCCGGACCGGCGGCCCCGCCACTACGCCGGGACGAGGATGGTCACCACTTGTTCCACGGAATCGTCCAGTCGCCCACCCCGTCGGTGAGCGTCATCGCCCGCGGGGTGTTGCGTACGTCGACGACGTCACCGAGCCGGAACGTTTCGTAGAACCACTTGGCATGGGCCGGTCCGACGTTGATGCAGCCGTGCGAGGTGTTCTGGTTGCCCTGCGCGCCGATGTTCCAGTCCGCCATGTGGACGAACTCGCCCGAGTACGAGATCCGCAGGCAGAGCTGGATGACCTCGTCGTAGTAGTCGGGGTTCTTGGGGTCGACGACCCCGTAGCTGGCCGAGGTCATCCGGTGCGACGGCTCGCGCGTCATGACCACGTGCGGACCCGAACGGGTCCAGTAGCTGATGACCTCCCCGTCCGCGTTCTTGCTGGTGCCGCCCTTGCCCATGCTGATCGGGATGTCCCGCACCATCTTGCCGTCGAGGTAGACCTTCATCCGGTGGGTGCGGGCGTCCGCGATGGCGATGCGGGACGGGCCGATGGTGAAGTTCGTGCTCGCGTTGGAGCCGCCGTAGACCCCCTTGCCGAGATCCTTGCCGAAGAGGTTGATCTTCACCGAGATCTTCGTGCCGGCGGCCCAGTACTTTTCCGGCCGCCAGTGCGCGTTCTGCCCGTCGATCCAGCGCCACCGTCCCTCGACGGCCGGCGTGGTCTCGACCTGCATCGCCTTCTCGGCCTCGGCGCGGTTCTTGACCGGCTTGCTGAAGTTCACCATGACCGGCTGACCGACCCCGTACGTGCCGCCCGTCCGGAGCGCGGTCAGCGCGTTGGCCTGGAACGTGATCGAGGCGATCCCGGACGGCTTCACGGTGCTGAAGCTGCTCGTGTGCTCGCTCAGCGTGCCGGCGGAGTCGGCGACGGACACGGTGACCGTGTAGGTCTTGCCGTAGGCCAGCTTGCCGGTCGATCGCCAGGTCTGATCGTCGCTGTCCACCTTGCCGGCGACGGTCTTGCCGCCCGTCGCCACCGAGACGTCCTTGAGCGTGCCGCCCTCGGCCGCCACCACGACCTGGTCGAGCGGCGACACCTTCGTGGCGTCGGCGGCCGGCGTGACGGTCACCCGCACCTCGTCCACGGCCGCGTCCGCCGCCGCAGCCGGGTCCGCCTGCGACCACGAAGCGTCGGACGAGGTTTTCTGGTTGCAACCTGCCGTCACCAGGCCGGCCGTGACACCCAGGCCGGTGGCGATCAACTTTCGACGACTGATCATTGCGTTCCTCTCCGCCGGGAGAGTACTTGGCGGCGGCGCGTCATGGGAGTACCGGTGCCGGGTACTGGACAGTCGATCAAAAAATGTGATTTCCGCTGGGCGGATCCGCACCGGATTCTTCCCATCGGTTGAGATGTCGGCCGAATTGGCCGGCCGCGTGCCGAGTTCCGTTACGCGGCCGAGGTGAAGTGGTTCACTGATCGGTCGCGTCCAGCGCCGTCCGCAGCCGGGCCAGGAAACCGCCGAGCTCGGCGGGTCCGGCCCCGTCGAGCACCCGGCGCATCAGCGCCGAGCCGACGGCGACCCCGTCGGCGTACGCGCAGGCCTCGGCCGCCTGTTCGGGGCCGGAGATGCCGAACCCGAGCAGCACTGGAAGATCCGTGGCCTGCTGGAGCGAGGTCACCAGCTCCCGGCCGGGCTCCCGCAGCTGTGCCTGCTCGCCGGTGGTCCCCATGACGCTGACCGCGTACACGAAGCCGCGGCTGCGCCTGGCGATCTCGACCCGGCGCTGCGCGGCGGTGGACGGGGAGGCGAGCAGCACGAGGTCGAGCGCGTTGCCCTCGGCCGCGGTGGCGATCGGCTCCACCTCGTCGATCGGCAGGTCCGGCACGATCAGGCCGTGCGCTCCGGCGTCGCGGAGCGCGGCGCAGAACGCGTCGGCGCCGTCGTGCAGGACCAGGTTGGCGTAGGTGAACCCGATCAGCGGTACGGGCAGGCCGAGCCGGGAGAGGTCGTCGAGGATCCGCCGGGTGGTCGCGCCCCGGGCCAGCGCCTGATACGAGGACCGTTGGACGACCGGTCCGTCCAGGGTCGGGTCGGAGAACGGGAGGCCGATCTCGATGGCGTCGACGCCGGCGTCCACGGCGGCCCGCAGCAGGTCGGTCCAGTCCTCGGTGACGCCGCCGGTGAGGTACGGCACGAGCAGTTTGCGTCCGGCGGCCCTGGCCGCGCGGGTCCGGGTCTCCAGCGCGTTCAAGACAGCTCCATCAGGGTCGCCATGTCCTTGTCGCCCCGGCCCGAGAGGGTGAGCATCACCGTCGCGCCCGGGGGGATCGTGCCGTCGCCGGCGGCGCGGATCACCCACGCCACCGCGTGCGCGGACTCCAGCGCGCAGAGGATGCCCTCGGTGCGGGCGAGCCGGTGCGTCGCGGCCACCACCTCGGCGTCGTCCACGGTCACGTAGCTGGCCCGTCCCAGGTCCGCCAGGTACGCGTGTTCCGGGCCGACGCCCGGGTAGTCCAGCCCGGGCGCGATCGAGTGTGCCTCGCTGATCTGTCCGTGCTCGTCCTGCAGCACCTTGGAGCGGAAACCGTGCAGCACCCCGGTGGAGCCGGCGTTGATCGCGGCGCCGCCCGCGGCCTCGACGCCGACCAGCCGGGCCGGGGTGTCGACGAAGCCGGCGAAGGTGCCGGCCGCGTTGGAGCCGCCGCCGACGCAGGCCACGACGAAGTCGGGTGCACCGGTGGAGAGGCTGCTCGCGCACTGCGTCCGGGCCTCGTCGCCGATCACGCGCTGGAACTGGCGGACCATCCAGGGGTACGGGTGGGGGCCCATCGCCGAGCCGAGGCAGTAGTGGGAGTCCTCGACCGCGGTGACCCAGTGGCGCAGCGCCTCGCTGCACGCGTCCTTGAGGGTGCGGCTTCCGGTGGTCACCGGGATCACCTCGGCCCCGAGCATCTTCATCCGGAAGACGTTGAGCTGCTGCCGTTCGGTGTCCCGTTCGCCCATGAAGACCGTGGTCTGCATGCCGAGCAGGGCGGCGGCGGTGGCGGTGGCCACGCCGTGCTGGCCCGCGCCGGTCTCGGCGATCAGGCGGTGTTTGCCCATCCGCCGCGCCAGCAGTGCCTGACCGAGGACATTGTTGATTTTGTGCGAGCCGGTGTGGGTCAGGTCCTCCCGCTTGAGCAGCAGGTTGATGCCCAGCTCGGCGGAGAGGCGCGCCGCCGGTGTCAACGGCGTCGGCCGGCCCACGTAGATCGAGAGCACGTGGTGCAGTTCGGCCCGGAACACCGGGTCGGCCCAGGCCTCGGTGAACGCCCGCTCGACCGCCTCGCAGGCCGGTACGAGTGACTCCGGGACGAACCGGCCGCCGTACTCGCCGAACCTGCCGAGCCCGGCCGGTCGGCGGGAGTCGGCCGTGACGGCCTGCTGGCCGACACGCATGAGTTGGTCCATGGCAGTTCTCCTCACAGTTCTAGAACGGCAAGATGGTTATACCAGCTTGCCGGATTGAGTTCTAGAACTGTGGCGGATTGGTGTCCGGAACCGCCTCACATCGACGGGGAGTTATCCCCGATGGCGTAGCTCATCAGGTGGCCGCCGGCCTCCCGGGTATTCATGATCACGACGCCGTTCCCGGCGAGGACGGCGAAGTCGACGACCAGCGTCCGCCGGTCGGCGTCGCGGGTGACCCGCTCACTGCGCATCGCCGGCTCGCCCGCGGGGAGGCCGAGCAGCTCGCCGACGTGCTCGGGCATGAGCACCGGCGTGATCGTCTCCTCGGCCTGTGCCGCCACCGCTCCGGCCCGTTCCGTCAGGACGGCGTACAGCTCCTGCTGCTCGAAGTCCACGTCGGACAGCAGGTCCGCGAACGGCTGCGGGAGGTAGGACAGCTGATGGATCAGCGGAGTTCCCCGGACGATCCGGATCCGTTCCAGCTTCAGCAGCTGACTGTCCGCGGGAATCCGGAACCGCCGGATGAGCTCCTCGGGCGCGGGGATGATCTCGCGGCTCAACACCCGGGTACGTACCTCGATGCCGTGCGCCCGCAGGTCGTCGGCCAGGCTGCGCAGATTTCCCATCGAGTACGGGACGGGCAGGGCCCTGACGTACGTGCCCCTGCCGGGAAGCTGCTCCACCACGCCCTGGTCGCAGAGCTCGTCCAGCGCCTGGCGCAGCGTCATGAGGCTGACGCCGTACTCATCGCTCAGGTGACGCTGACCCGGCAGCGCGTCGCCGGGCGCGAACTCCCCGTTCCTGATCCGCCTGATCAGGTCGTCCCGGATCACCAGGTACTTCGGAGTTCTGCCCGGAACGTCGCGCATGCGTTACCCAGCCCTGAGAGTCGGAACGGAACGCGTCGCGCCGCCCGACGAGTACGGAGCCCCACGCCCTACTTCTGTGGTGCCAGCGTATGGCCGTCGTCCGTGCGGGCCGACGTACGGGGTGGGCCGGACGCCCGGGCCGGTCACGGGAAGTCGTCGGGGCTGGTGAGGGGCAGCGTGGCCAGCAGCTGCCCGGCCAGCCGCCGTACCGTGCCGTCGTCCTCCTGGTGGGCGAGCCGGACGAGCACGCCGCGGGTCCGGCTGTCCTCGCCGTAGTGACGCGCCAACGCCAGCAGCGCGGTCCGGCGGATCTCCCAGTCGTCATCGTCCACCAGCCGCATCAGCAGCTCCCGTACCTCCGTGCGGTCGGCCAGCGTGGCCGCCAGCTGCTCCACCGCCCGGCGCCGGACCTCGAGGTCCGGATCGTCGTGGACCAACCCCACCAGCAGCACCCGGACGGCCGGATCGGCCCCGAAGTACTCGCCGAGCGCGGCGGCGACGCGGGCGCGGATCGCCGGATCCTGGTCGGCCAGCCGGCGCATCAGCCGATGCGTGACAGCCATCGACGCCGAGCCCCGCTCGGTCAGGCAGTGCACCGCCGCGTCGAACACCGCCGGGTCGGTGTCGTACTCGACGCACTCCAGCAGCCCGTCGGTCACCACGTCGGGGCTCCCGTACGCAGCGAGGGTCTGCACGGCGGCGAGCCGGATGCCGGCGTAGCTGTCCCGGCGGGCCCGCCGGGACAGGGTCTCCACCAGACCACCGCCGGCCTCGCCGTCGCGGGCCAACGCCTGCGCGGCCGCGCGCAGCACGTTTGGATCGGGATCCCGGCGAACCTGCTCGGTCAGGCACTCGCGCACGCCGGCGTCCAGCGGACCGCCGCCGCGGGTCAGGCTGCGAGTGACCTGCAACCGGACGATCGGGTCCCGCTCCCGCGAGGCCCGGCTGATGAGCAGGTCGCGGGTGGCGTGCTCGAGCAGCGGCCGGCCGGTGAGCAGTTCCACCGCGGCGAGCCGGAGGCTAGCGGTGGGGTCGTGGCGGGCCCGCTCCAGCAGCAGCTCCCCGGTGCGGTGGTCCGGAGGGTACACCTCGGCCAGCGCGCGCACCGCGGCGAGGCGCACCGTCGCGTCCTCGTCGGCCCGGGCCGTGTGCGCCGCCACCGTCCACCCGGTGTCACCCGGGCGGTACAGGTCGACCAGCGCGGCCACCGCCGCGGCCCGCACGGCCGCGTCCTCGTCCTGCTCGATCCGGTCCACCAGCCGCTCCCGGCACCGCCCCTCCGGGTCGGGCGCCAGCGCCAGCCGCTGTACGGCGACCGCACGGACCCGCGCCGCGGAGTCCGACCCGGCCAGCTTCAACAGCAGCTCGGTGCCCTCCGGGCCGGGCCCGGGCAGCAGCTCGGTCACCAGGCAGCGGCGCACCTCGTCCGGGGCGTCGCCGGCCACCCGCTCCAGCGCCCGGGTACGGGCCGCCTCGGCGTACCCGGGCAACGTCACCAGGCAGTGCAGCGCGCACTGCACCACCCCGGGGTCGGAGTCGGCGGTGAGCAGCCGGTGCAGTGCCTCGGGCGCGCCCGCCAGGTCGGCGCAGCGCGCGGCGAGCACTCCCGCCGCGGCCCTGCGCACCGCGGTGTCCCGGTCGTCGGTGGCGCGGGCCAGCAGCAACCGCCGGATGTCATCGGACAGGTCGGCCCGGCCGCTGAGGGCCTGCACGGCGAGCGCCCGCACCGCGGGGTCGGGTGAGCCGGCTAGGTCGCGCAGCACATCGACGAGGTCGGGGTCGGCGCCGAAGTGGGCGACCAGGGCGCGTACCGCGGCCTGCCGTACCGCGGTCGAGCCGTCCGCCCGCGCCTGGGCGAGGAGCTGATCCCGGCAGTACCGGCGGCTGTGGCCGGTGTCCTGCCGGCCGGCCGCCTCAGCCAGCCCGGCGACCAGGGTGATGTGGGCCTGCCGTTCGCGGCGCTGTCCGAGTTCCCGGTCCAGCAGCTCCTCCAACTGCTCCTGTTGGCCGGACAGCGCCGCGGCGACCCGGGTGGCGAACGTGGAGCCGGAGCGCCAACTGGTCCGCACCCCCCGCCGGCGGTACCAGTGCAGGAAGGTGGCGCGGCCGGGCCACTGCGGCCCGAGCGCCCGGATCGAGGACAGCAGCTCCTGCTCGGTGAGTTCCACCAGGTTCGGGTCGTCGGCGGAGATACCGTGCTCGACCAGCAGCACAACCTGACGTAGCACCGCATTGCCGGCGTCGGCCAGCTCGGCCGGCTGCGGAGCCTCCGCCACGCACTGCGCGGCCAGCACCAGGTTCCATGGCGGACTGGCCAGGTTCAGCGGTGGCCAGGGCCGGTTGACCTCGGTCGCGAGCAGGGTGATCAGGTCGTTGGCGGTGCGGGCGGGCAGCGCGCCGGCGACCAGCCGCAGCACTTCCCGCCAGGACGGATCGGACCAGTGCTCGCGGAACAACGCGCGCATCCGGTCGGGGGACCAGGCGTCCGGGTCGTGCTCGAACCTGTCCACGATCTCCTCGGCACAGAAGTACTCCAGGAACGTGCGGTGCACGAACCCGAACAGTCGCAGTCCGTACCGCTCCAGGATGAAGCTTCGCTGGCGCAATTTGTCGATCATCGAGTAGGCCATGGCGTGCGCCCGCTCGTTCTCGAAGCCGTAGAACTCCACCAGATGGTCCCGGAAGATACGGGCCAATTCGTCGGATTCAATATAGTTTCCGGCCGGACCGGATTCCCGGCATTGCATCCGGTACGCCAGGTGGCGCAGCAGCCGCAGCTTCGCCGGCGGGTCCAGCGGCGGCACGTCGCCGTGGCTCTCCCGCAGTTGCTTGGTCACGTCCCATTCGGAGATCAGCACGTCCGTGACGTGCGCGTAGAGCCGGCGCCGGTTGCGCGGCAGCGGGTGGTCCCGGCCGACGATCGCCATCAGCGTCAGCAGCAGCGGGTTACCGGCGATCTCGTGCATCGCCTGGGATCCGCGTACCACGTCGAGGATCTGTCGCCGCTGCCGGTCCGCCTCGGCCGCCGGGGTGGGCATGACGTAGCGATACCAACTGCCCAGGAACCGGGTGATCCGCTCGTCGTCGAGGTCCTCAAGGGTGAAGTGGTCGAAACCGGCGTTGGCGAAGGTGTGCCGCAGGTACCCGGCGGCCCGCGAGGTGACCACCGTGCGTACCCCCGGGTACTCGGTGGCGAAGGTGGCGATCTGCGCGGCCACCTCCACCCGGTGCGCCGGGTCGAACACCTCGTCCAACCCGTCGAAGAGGAACAACGCCTGGCCGCCCTGGCGCAGGTACGCCTCCAACACGTCCCGGTCGATCCCGGCCAGCCCCTGCTGTCGACGGTGGCCGACGTAGTCCAGCAGACCGTCGCACCGGCCGTCCCCGCGATGCGCTGAGTACGACCGCAACTCGATCAGCACGGGCAGGTGCCGGTCCAGTGCCGCCAGCCGAGGTTCGGCGCGTACCCCGGCCAGCACCAGCGCCAGGTACCGCGCGGCCGCCGACTTGCCGGAGCCGGGGTCGCCGAGCAGCACGATCGCCCGCCGGCCCGGGTCGGAGACCACGTCGAACAGGGCCAGCGCGTCCTTGGCCGAATACTCCTCCCAGAGCCGCTCCACCTCCTCCTGGTCCACCACGCCGGGTAGACCGCCGGCGTCACCGTCCGCCGTGGCGCCGGCCCAACGCCACCAGGCCAACGGCATCTCCGGCCGGGCCTCCTCGTGCACCCGAGGCTCGACGAACACGTTGGACAGGCCGACCGTGAGGTAGCCGATGGTGGGCCGCGGCGAGACCGCGTCCAGCGGCACCGCCTGGTACATCTGCCCCAGGAGTTTCTGGTACTGGTTGCGGGCGGCCTCCGGCAGGTGGATGTCGGGGTCGCCGGGTTCGCGCCCCGGGGACCGGCCGCTGCGTACGTCGGCCAGGGCCACGGTCACCTTCGCCGAGAGATCGTCCACACTGGTGAAGAAGGCGCACAGATGGCGTTCCTTGAGTTCCCGGCGCAGCGCGACGATCTGCTGCCAGTCGGCGTCCCGATCGACCATGTCCACCGGCCACAGGGTGTCCTCGGCGAGCAGGAAGATGAGGCACGGTTTCCCGGCCGCGAGCGCCTCGCGGTACTCCAGTTCGGTGATGGAGGACTTCTGGCCGGACGGTCGGTACCCGTAGCGCCACGCGAAGAGTCCCACATAGAGGTCGCACCGGCGCACGTCGGCCAGGCAGCGCTCCAGGGGCGGCCGGATGTCGGCGCCGTACGCCTCCATGGCCACGTCTTCGATCTCGAGGCGACGGGCTGCCGCGTGCACGGCGGCTCGATATTCCAGCAGGTCCTTTTGCGTGGCCGAAATGTAAACCTTCATCGACGGTAAACTCCAGGGGTGGCTGGCGACCGCACCATTCAAAATATCAGCCTCTCTCACATCCACCGGCCCGCGAACCTCCGGCGGCCGGTCGGATATGTGCTCGCCGCACCGGTGGCCCTATGATGACGGCACCGATCGGATCCGGGTACGGGCCGAGCCCACGCCCACCGGTAATCCGCGCGCGGACCGTGTCGGTGCGGGGCACGGCGGCGTACGTCAATCACCATAGGACCGCATTCCGCGGGGCGACCGCGGACCGGTGGTGGCGATGCGGAGGAAGCCATGCTCACGGTGGGTGAGGTGCACACCAGCCTGCTGCAGCACAGCACGGCGTTGACGCAGGAGCAGAGCTCCGAGGTGCTCAGCCTGGTGGAGGGTGAGGCCGTGCTGACGTCCCGGCGCCCGTCGCTGTACGCGGTGTCGCCCGACGTCCGCACCGGCGTGGACTGCTGGCTGCCCAGCGCCAAGAAACGCCAACTGCGCGGGGTGGGCGCGGTGGTCACCCGGGCGGTCGTCACCGGCGGCCGGATCGCGCAGGCCTCCTCGATCGTGCAGGTCGTCGCCGGGGAGCGCCGCCGGCCGTGGTCGCACTACCTGGCCAGTCCTGGCGTGCTGGAGACGGTCGGCAAGCTGGACGTCGAGGATCTGGCCGGGGGATTCCGGCTCGGTAATGCCGCCGACGTGCTGAACCTGGAGGCGATCACCGCCCGGGTGCTCGACGGCGTGCAGATGAACGAGCTGTTGGACCGCCGACCGCCGCTGCGCGCGCCGCGCACCCGAATGCGCTGGACCGCCAAGATCCACGAGCGGCCGGACGTGGCCAGCGCCGTGGTCACGCTGGACACCCCGACGCTGCGCACGGTCGAACTGGTGGTCGGCCCGCAGGACGTGCCGGCCGTGGTGGCCGGGCTCTGCGAGGATCTGGCCCTGCACGACTGGCTGCTCACCACGCTGTCCGCGCTGATGGAACTCGCGGTGACCCGGGCGGTCTCGACGCGGGAGCACATCGAGCGGCTGCGGCCGGTGATCGAGCACCTGCGCCACCTGTGGCTACCCGGCGCGCGGGTGGACCCGCGGCTGCGGCCGGTCTGGGATCAGCTGGAGCAGGTGCCCGGGTTCAGCCGGCAGTGGAACTCGCTGGTCAACTGGATCCGGGACCAGATCACCGTGGGAAACCTGGCCCTGCTGCGCGACCTGGCCGACCAGGTGGCGGTCGGCCAGCCGGGCCTGCGCTGAGCACGCTCATTCCCCGATGAACACGTAGCTCAACCGGTCGACCAGCTCGCTGGGCAGCTCCAGGCCCTCGCCGCTGGCCCGCTTCGCGACCTGCCGGGCGACCGCCGGTGGCACCGCCACCTGACCGAGGATGGTCCGCACGGCGAGCTCCACCGGCAGGTACCGGGTGTCCATCAGGGTCACCGTGCGATAGGCGCAGAACGGTGTGGCGAGCGGGTTCAACTGGACGATCGCCGGCAGCTCGTCCCACTCGGTGGGCAGTGGTTCGCCGGCTGGCAGCCGGTACGGCTGGGCCACCGTCTCACCCCGGTGCCGCAGCACGCCCAGCCGGGTCATCTGCCAGACCGAGGCCAGCAGCGCGCAGGCCCACACCCGGCCGTTCGGCTCGTTGGACCACAGCTCGACGTCGACGAAGATGGAGTGCCGGGGGTCGCCGGACTGCACCGGCGGGGTCCACGGCAGCGGCAGGGTCATCGCGGGCGCGGGCACGTCCACATGTCCCGGCGAGCGCATGCCGTTGGACAGCCAGCCCGACTCGTTGAGCGGTGGGCGGCTTCCGTTGGTGTGCCGGGGCGGCTCCACCACCAGCGTGTCGACCACCAGTTGGGCCAGCTCGACGTCGTCGTGCCGGGCGAAGGTGGACTCCCGGGCCACGTAGTCGAGCACCAGCCCCTGGGACGCTGCGGCCTCCTGCACCTGGGGGATGACCTCGCGCGGGTTTCCGAACCGGTGGAAGTAGTCGTCGACGAGGAAACAGGTGCTCACCCGGGGCTGCCGCTGTGGACGCAGCCCCCGGCGGGCCAGCGCCGGAATCGCCTGGGCCCAGTCCGCGATCCGCTCGAACTTGCGCTGCAGCTCTCGGCCCCCGTCACCGAAGTCCTCCGCGTAGACGTGCCCCAACTCCACCGACAGGTGTGAGTACGGCACGCTCTCCGTGCGACGCACTGCGGCTGCCTCCTGGAACCTGACATCCACGGTTATCACACGGTCTCCCACGCGGTGTCGTCGAAGATTTTCTCGGTCAACTCCACGAAGGCGTCCGCGGTCCTGGCGTTGGCGATCTTGGATTGCACATCGTGGTCCGAGATGAGCTGCTCGCGCCACTGCAGCAACGGGTCCAGCGGCACCGTGCCCAGCAACGTGGTCCGACCGGTGCCGCGCCGTCGGGCCAACTCCGACAGTTCGGCGTCGCACGTCTGCAGGAAGGCCTGCTGGGCGAGGTCGAGGTGCTCGACCTCGGGACCGCGCGGATCGATCACGGCGGTGCGGATGAACCGAAGCGACTCCCGTAGTTGGTCCGGCTCGTGGCCGTACTCCTTGCCCATGGCCAGGATTCCGCCGGCCTCGAACGCCAGGTCCGCTGCCGCGGTGACGTGCTGGGGGGTCCACCGGTGGAAGACCAGCCAGCGTGCGGCCACCTTGCGCATGGTGGCGGTGGCGGTGGCGGCCAGGGCGATCTGGCTGGCGTAGGAGCGGCCGGCGCTGAGGTCCACCAGGGTCAGGTCGAACTCCTCCTCCAGCCGCAGGAAGAGCTCGGCGCAGCGCTTGGCGATGTCGTTGGTGAACCCGAACTCGCTGCCGTTGCGCTGCCCGGGCAGCAGCACCAGCGAACCCGACCCCGGGGGCCGCTGGCGCAGGCTGGGCCGCTCCGAGGTGCCCCACACGTCCAGCTGTTCCGGGGACGGGATCTCCCCACGCAGGTACCGGTGCAGGCCGCCGCCGTTCGGCCCGGCGCCCTCCACCCCGTTGGTCGCCTGCGGGATCTGGAACGTGATGCCGGCCGTCGGGGAGCCGAAGTCGTAGTCCAGGTAGCAAGTGGGGCGGCCGGAGAGCGCGCTGCGGTAGGCAATGTTCGCCGCGGTCACCGAGCGCCCGGTGCCGCCCTTGTGGGAGGTGACGAAGACCAGCATTCAAATCCCCTCGCTGGCCTTCTGCTGCCCGGTGGTGATGTCGTTGAGCAGCAGGAGCAGGGAGTTCGCCAGAGCCGCCGCGGTGCCGGGCCGCTCGTCCACCAGCAACTGCGCCCGGCGCAGACTGGACCGGATGCTACGCATGCTGCGGTTCATCGCCGTGCCGGCGAACGTGCCGCGCATCAGCTCCCGGTCGAACAGGTACTCGGCCTCGTCGATGAGATCCTGCGCGTACGCGGCGAGTCGGCCGGCCCGCGGGAACGGCCGCTCCCAGAGCAACTGGCCGGCGCTGACCAGTGCCTGCACCACCCGCTCGGTCAGATACCAGGAGGGTGCCTCCGGCTGCGGCGCCAGTCCGGGGAAGGCGCCGCCGGCATGATCCCACAGCCCCTCGTGCTGGCCGTCCGGGATGCGTCGCAGCAGCAGGTGGTCCCACACCTCGTCGGCGAGTTCGAGCAGTTCGCTGCGCTGCCTGGCGTTGCTCAGCAGACCGGCGACGGTGGTGGCGCGCTGGAGCAGCACCGTGGAGAACTCGTTGACGTTCCACGTCATGATCGGCTTCGACGTGTCGTCGTTCAGGGTCACCCGCTTGCCCGGCGCGTGCAGCACCAGCGCCGGCTCGTCGGGCGAGGCGCGGCGGGTGATCCGGGCCCGCTGGGCCAGCTCCACCAGCACCGCGGCGATTCGCCCGAGTTCCTCGTCGGCGCCGCGCCCGCCGGCGAGCAGGCCCTTCACTGCCAGCGAGGTCGCCTGCAGCGTGTAGTAGTCGGTCCGGTCGCCGTCGGTGGTCCGCCAGGGGACATCTTCGATGGGCCACCGCCGTCGATTGTCGAAGGTCGCCACCGTCGCCCAGTACGTGCGGGTGAGCTCCCAGCGCAGCTGCAGCGCCCGGGACAGCCGCTGTTGCTCCTCGTTGAGCAGCCCGAGCAGCCGGGTGCGTTCGGAGTTCAGGTCGTCGATGGCGTCCATCGCGATGACCGTGAAGTAGAGGTAGGGGGCGTTCTCGGCCGAGCCCTCGCGCTGGCGGCCGATCGGCTCGGTGGTCGGCACCTCCTCGGCCCCGGCGATGACCCCCCAGGACCAGCCGCACTCGAAGAGCATGTCTTTGGTGTCCAGGTCCTCGGTCACCCGACCGGACCCGATCAGCACGCTGCGCAGGCTGGCCATGGTGTCCTGCAACTGCGCACGCAGCGCCGCCACGAGTTCGCTGCGCGGCATCTCATCCTGGTTGACCATGTCGCACAGCCGCACGCCGTACTCGTCGTTGGCGGTGAAGACGAAGGTGCTGAAGCTGCGCAGCAGCCCCACCATGGCCGCGGTGAGTCGCGCGCTGGCCATCGCCTCCAGCCGGTCCAACTGCTCCAGCAGGTCACGCCGTTTCGTCGAGCCACGGTAGACCTTGACGAAACCGATCGTCGCCAGGGTGAGCGTGACCGACACCGCGAACGAGTCGACGATGTCCAGGGAGCGTTGCTCCTCGTCGAGGTCCGGGCCGTCGTCCAGCGGTATGAGATAGCTCCCGCCGCCGAAGACCGGGGTGCCGGCCTCGTCGGTGTACCGGGTGAAATAGTCGGTCATCACGCCGACCAACCGGCGGGGAATTTCGATGGCACCACCGATCGCGCTGAGCGCTTCGAGGATCTCCCGGTCGGTGCGGTCCGGGTCGTCCAGCGACAGCACCGGGACCTTGGTCGCCGGCAGCAACAGGGTCAGCAACTGCTCCGCGTCGCTGATGGAGTTGCTCCCGCTCCGGCCGCCCCAGTGCCATTCACCGTTCTGCCAGCAACTGCGCACCGCGGCCCGCCAGATGTCGAGAATCCTCTGGCGCGGCTGTATCCGCATGATTCACCGCCGTCTGCTGTAGTCGTCGACCTGGAACTGGTGATGCCGTGCGCACGATGATCCACGGTGAGGTGCATCGTCCATCGTATCCACCGAATCCGAGCCTGGCGTGAACGGATCGGGCACCCGTGTGTCGGCCGCTCGTCCGGTTCGCGCCGCCGATGCCTTCTCCGAACGGGGCGGCATCGGCGTCAGCCTCGGGTGCGGCCGGTGACCAGCAGCATTGTCAGATATCCGTCACGCAGCGGCGGCTTCGGCCGCACCTCGTGGAAATCCACGTCGTCCGCGCCGACGGCGACGCTCGCCTCCACCTCGGCGCGCCGCAGCTGCACCGCCGGAAACCAGCGTTGGCCGACGCTGTAGCCGCGGGAGCCGAGCATGAACGTCGCGGCGAAGGGCGAGCCGGGCCGTAACGCGCCGAGGAACCGCGCGACCGCGCGCTCGGACTCCGCCCGGTCGGCCGAGATCGAACAGGCGACGAAGAACATCGTGCCGGCGTCCCAGGCATGCCGGGGCAGGTCGAAGACGCTGGCCCTCCGCACCCGACCCACCTGCGCCAGGCGGCCTCGCGGATCGGTCAGCGCCGAGAACGCCGGGTGCTCCGCGCACACCTGCCAGTACGGGTCCCAGAGCTCGTCGTAGCGGTCGACCTGCGTGCGTAACCAGCTCACATTGGCTGTGGACCACTCACACAGGTCAACGGTGTGGGCGAACGGCAGGACGGGCAGCACCGGATAGATATTCGCCCCCGACCCCACGTCGACGCAACGCGCGTCAGACAGTTTCGCCTCGGCGAAGAAATCTCGGACGCGGCAGAGGATTTCGCGGTCGTCGGCACGCAGCGCGGAGTAGTTGTGCCGGACGTAGGCATGGGGATCGAACCTGTCCCACTCGACCTCGGAATTGACCGGCCTCGGGGATCGGGTTGGTGGTGGCGGGGTGGATGAAGCGTTGCAACCAGAGCCAGCCGCCGGCGTCAATGCCATGGACAAGCCTCCATGAGGTAGGCGGACCACTCTGGCCGTTGTTCCGACGCGCTGAGCACGTTGTCCAATTTGTATCGGACGGGGTTGCAGGCCGCAAGTGGCACCCCGCCAACGCCGTCAATGCCGGCCGCGGGCCATCGCCGACCGGGCTGCCCCGGCGGTGAGGTGGTCAGGCGGGCCGGCTGCCGACCGGTGTCCTCGGGCAGCTGTGCCGGGTGCGCCACCAGCGTGGGTGAGAATTGCGTCTACGCCGCCTGGGCGCAAATTGCGGCGCTCGACGTTCGGCCCATCCCCGGCCGACCGCCCGGCGCCTTTCCGTCGCCACGCGCGCGCGTATGTCCCTGGCAAATCGGGACCGACTGCGAGGAAAAGGAACCTGTCTCGGGACGGCGCCGTTTCGGCTCAAGGTTGCTGGCTCTGACCCAGCCAGGTCAGGTCTGAGACGAGGGCCTGCAGCTCGTTGACAAGCCGTGCCGAATGGAACCCGTCTACGGCGGCGTGGTGCACCTGTACTGCGAGGGGGAGCAGCACTCGGCCGTCTCGCTCGATGTAACGGGCCAGCGTGAAGATCGGCGCCAGGTGGTCCCAGCCATCGCCGATGTTGAGGTTGAATCCGGTGAAGGATGCCCACGGCAGGCTCGACACATCAAACGTGTTGGCCGGGCAGGATGCCTCCTGTGGGAAGAACTCGGTGGCGCGACTGTGTTCCGCGAGCAGGGCGGCGGCGTTGTCATGGAAAGCGCCGAAGTCAGGATCGTACGGCGCCCATACGCTCGCGAACGTCTCGCGCTCCGGGTTGAAGACCGTGAAGGACGGGTGCACGACAGACCAGATGGCCGGCTCGCCGGAAGCGGTGAGGCACATTTTGAACTCATCGTGCCGGTTGACGACCGTGGACAGCGCCCAGACCTGCGCGAAGTACGTCTTCCGTCGCGATTGACGCAGCGCTGCGGCGAACGCGGTGACGTCGAGCTCCACCGTCATCGAATACGTGCACGGAACGACCCGGCGGTAGTGCTCGAAGTGTTGCCGGCGCGGCCACGTGTCGAGGTCGATCGGGGTCGGAGCGTCCATCCGCTCGATCATGCCATTCCCTGGGCTTCGCCGGCGTGCGCCCTGGCGACACGTCCGGCGGCCGGCGGTCGGACGACGAGCAGGAGCAACAGGCCGGCAGCGCACAGCCCGGTGGACGCGCCGTACGCGAGGCGGAAGCCGTAGTGCTGTGCCAGGCCGAACAACGGACCGGCCAGCATCGCGCCGATCGGATGGCAGTTGGTGAACAGGGTGGTGGCCTGCCCGGGGCGCTGCGGCAGCAGATCCTGCATGTACGAGATGCCGATGCCGGACACCGCCGCGATGAAGGCGGCGTTGGCGAGCTGCCCGACGGCGAGCATCGCCAACGAGGAAGCGACGCTGGCGATCGCGTAGTAGGCGACGCCGCACGCGGCTCCGCAGAGCAGCAGCACGCGCACCCGGATCCGGGTACCCAGGGCGCCCAGGGCCAGCATCAGGGGGATCTCCAGGGCGGCGCAGAGGCCGAGGATGAGGCCGGCCTGGGCCGCGTCGCCACCGAGATCGGTGCTGATGAACAACGGGAGGGCCTGCACGGCCAGGGTCAGCGGGCAGCTCAGCATGACGAATGCCGCCACGGTCAGCAGCAGCGTCGACCGCGACGCGGCGGGGGCGCCGGTCGGTTGACCGCCGGTGGCGACTGCCGGGGTGCGGACCTGCCTCAGGCCGACGATCGACGCGAGCCCGGCGAGCCCGAACATGGCCGCCGCGCTCAGGTAGAGCGACCGGAACCCTCCGCTGCTCAGCAGAAGCGCGGCCACGGGTGGGCCAACGACCCACGAGAGCGAAAAGACCGTCCGCAGGGTGCTGATACCCATCGCGGCCCGACCGGGGTCCGCACCGGAGAGGACCTGACGGGCGTAGGCGAAGGCCTGCGGAAACAGCGCTGCGGAGAGCGGCGCCAAGGTCATGGCCAGCGTCACCAGGATCCAGTAGTCACGGATGAACGCGGTCACCGCCGCGTTGATCAGCCCGGCCAGCGAGGCCCCGACGAGCAGTGCCCGGCGGATCGCCCATCGATCCGACAGCCATCCGATCAGCGTGGCCCCGACCACGCCCGACAGTGGCGCGACCAGGAGAAATATCGTGATCCGGACCGGATCGGCATGCACCGCCGTACTGAGGAAGAGCGACAGGAAGGGCATGACCACGGCGTTCGCGATGCCGACGGCGAAGCACACCACGCCCAGCAGGAGCAGGGTGCGGACCGCGCCCGGCGGTCCGGACCGGGCCCCATCGGCCACCACGGGCTGCCACTTCAGGGCCGCCCCGGCGCCGGAGGCCGTCGCGGTCCCCGGGCGGACCGCGCTCACCGTCGCCTCGGCTGCGTCCGCCGCTGCGGCGGGTCCGGCTCCGACGGCTGCGGGCGTTCGACGCGGATGGGGTTGCCGCGTACCAGTTCGTCGTGCACGCGCCACCGGCCGGCGGTGACGGCGCGCCGGGCCGCCTCGTCACCGCGCTCGATGCGCCGGCGCAGCAGCTGCAGGGCGATACGGCGGTTGAGACTGAGCTGCCGTTCGGTGTCGACCACGACGACGAGGCCCGAGGGCCGATGGGTGGCCCGCACCGCCGTGCTGGCCTTGTTCCGATGCTGACCGCCGGGACCGCCGGTACGGCAGGCGACGATGTCGACGTCCGTCTCGGAGAATGTCGTGGCCGGGATGTCGACCTGGCACGGCCGGGCGATGACGTACCAGTTCTTCCGGCCGGTGCTCGCCCGGTAGGGGCTGGGGGCCTGCCAGCACAGCGTTCCGGACCAGGCGGCGGCGAACGCCTCCGCGTCGACGCCGGAGATTCGCACCACGGCCGACCGGTAGGTGTCGGGCCGGTCACCCGGCACGGTCTCGACCCGGTCGGTCGTCAGACCGTGCCCGGTGGCGTCGACCTCCAGCCGGCCCAGCAGCCGGGCCAGCGCCCAGGCGCACTCCTGCGGGCCGCGCCCGGCCGAGATGAGCAGGTGTACGTTCACGGCCGGCCTCGCCGGCGGTGGCTGTCACGGCGGTCGGTCCGGGGCGCGGACCCGACGTCGGGCGTCTTGTAGGTGACCAGGGGCACCGTGGTGGCCACGGGGGTGGCCAGGTCGTGTCCGACCAGGTCGCTGATCACCTGCTCGATGCGCTTGTAGGCGGTGGGCGCCTCCTCGAAGAGCAGTTGGCGGTCCCCGCACACCACCAGCGAGCCCACCGGGGTGCGGCGCAGTTCCTCGACGGTGTGCTTGGCCCGGCCGCGGCGCAGCGCGTCGGCGCGGGACATCTTGCGGCCCGCGCCGTGCGCCACCGAGTGGTTGGCGTCCGGGCCGGCATGGGCGGCCACGAGGTAGGAACGGGTGCCTCGCGTGCCGGCGATGAGCACGTCACGGCCGTCACCCGGCGCCGCGCCCTTGCGGTGCAGATAGACCCCGTCGCGGTGCTCGACCAGGTTGTGGCACTGGTCGACGATCGGCGCGGTGGTCTCGGCCCCCAGGGCGTGGGCGACCCGGGCGGCCAGCAGGCGCCGGTTCAGCGAGCCCCAGCGTACGGCGTCGTCGTGCATCGCCAGGTAGGCGGCGGCGTCGGGGGCGGGACCCGCGCCGTGGACCTCGGTGTGTTCCCGCAGGATCCGTTCGCCGAGCCCGCGGGAACCACTGTGTACGACGAGCACGAGGTCGCCCGGTTCGAGTCCGAGACGGCTCGCGTGCTGCGGCTCGAAGACGGTCTCGATCCGGGCCAGCTCGACGAAGTGGTTGCCCCGCCCGACCGTTGCGAGCCCTTCGACGTGACCGGCAGGAATGTCGCCGTCGGCGACGGCCCAGGCCGGGTCGTCGGCGTCCCGCTCGGGGTGCAGCGGGCGGTCGAGGTCGGGAAATCGGGCGGCGAGCCGTTCCGGTACGGCGCGCTTGAGTCTGATGGGGAACACGGCGATCCCGCACCCGATGTCGGAGCCCACCAGGAACGGGTACAACACGGTCGAGGCCATGGCCGCTCCGATGGGCGCACCCTTGCCGGGGTGCAGGTCCGGCATGGCGGCGACGTGGATCATGCCGTCGAGTGCGGCCACCTGGTGGCACTGCGCGAGGGCATCGGACTCGATCCAACTGATGGGGGAGGCGAAGACGGTTACGGTGGCCGTGGCGGAATGCGGCGGGGAGCTGTGCTGAGACAAAGACGCTCGCTTCTCGCAGAGAGGTGTGGACGGACGGCAGCAGGGCGCTGGTCGGCGCCGCCGGGCATCAGGGTGCTGGAGGGTGCTGGCCGTCAGAACGTCATGGCACCACCCTCGTGGAGCCCACCGAGCGTCGCAAGCGACTTTCGACCGCGCGGAAACCGTCCCGCCCAACCCCCTTGGTCAGGCGATCCGGAGCGGGTCCCGACCGACCGGCGACGGGCGGTCGGCGACGCTCGTCGCGGTGACCCAGCCGGTGGTGATCAGCAGGAGGGCCGCCGCGTACGTCGACATCACCAGCAGGCCCCGCCCGGGCAGGTGGAGGCCCGCGGCGCCCAGCCCGATCAGCAGGTCCGACCCGAGGAACAGCGCCCCGCCGGCTGCCACCCGCCGGGACACCCCGGCCGCGGCGGCGGCCATCAGGGACAGCGCCAGGCTGTAGCCGAGCACCGGCAGCCAGAGCGGCCCCAGCGTGCCCCGGAGCAGGACGTTGGCGCCAGCCCAGAGCGCCACGTACGCCAGCAACGCCGCGATGGGCGGCCGGCGGTGCCGGCGGAACGTGGTGAGCAGGGCGAGCTGGGTGACCAGGAAACAGCCCATGCCGGTCAGGAACGCGGCCTGGCCCGGCACCAGCAGGGCCACGTCGCCGGCGGTGGCGAACACCAGACCGACCGCGACGCCGTCGACCCGCCGCCGCGCCGACCACAGGTACGCCAGCAGCAGCGGTGCCAGCAGTGGTTTGGCCAACCACTCCGTGGTGGTCGAGTCCAGTGCGACGCCGACCAGTTCGACCACGGCGACGAGCCCGAACAGGGACAGCCAGGGACGTCTCACCGGGCCGGCTGCCAACCGGGACGGCCGAAGACGTAGCCGAGGCGGTGCCGCCAGGTACGGGCGGCGCGGGCGTCGGCCCAGATCGCGGCGAACTCGTGGGTGGCCACCCGCAGCGGGTTGTACGTATCGATGTTCTTGGTGAGCCCGTAGCGGACGGTGGCTCGTTCTGGCTCGAAGGTGCCGAAGAGCCGGTCCCAGACGATGAGGATGCCACCGTAGTTGCGGTCCAGGTATTCGGTGTTGGAGCCGTGGTGGACCCGGTGGTGGGACGGGGTGTTCAGGACCAGCTCGATCGGCCGGGGCAGCACGTTGATCCGCTCGGTGTGCAGGAAGAACTGGTAGAGCAGGCTGATCGACTGCTGTAGGAAGAGCATCCATGGCGGGATGCCGAGCAGTGCCAGGGGCAGCCAGAACGGCAGCGCGGTCATCGGCGTCCAGCTCTGCCGCAGCGCGGTGGAGAAGTTGTAGTAGACGCTGGAGTGGTGCACCACGTGGCTGGCCCAGAGCACGCGTACCTCGTGGTGCAGCCGGTGGAACCAGTAGTAGGCCAGGTCGTCGGCGAGGAAGAGCAGTACCCAGGTCGACCAGTGGGCGGGGGAGAGGTGCACCGGCGCCACCAGCCACAGTGCCGCGTAGAGGCCGGCGGTGAGCAGCTTCCATGGCACGCCGATGAGCTGGCTGCCCAGGCCCATCGACAGGCTGGTGGTGGTGTCGCGCAGCTCGTAGCCGCGTTCGCCGTCGTCGGGGAGGAACCGGTAGGAGACCGCCTCGATGATGATGAGCAACAGGAACGCCGGGACGGCGTAGAGCACGGCGGGAATCATCGCTCAGGCATCCCTTCCGGGGACGGGGGTGGTGGGGGCGGTGACCGGGGCGGTCAGCAGGGCCCGGGCGTGTCGGACGGCGGCCGCACCCTGGCCGGCCTCGATGGCGGCGGCGAGCCGGCGATGCCCCGCGACGTCGAGCAGTTCGGCGGCGCGCGCGTCAGGTGGGACGTCACCGATGGCGAAGGTGCCGGCCAGCAGGCTGTTGAACGCCAGCAGGTAGGCGGTGTTGCCGCTGCCCCGCACGATCAGCCGCCAGATCGCGATGTTGGCCTCGTCCATCCGGGGCAGGTCGGGTGCGAGCGAGCCGTACTCGTCGGCGGCCCGGACCAGGGCGGCGGTGACCGCCGGATCGCCGCGTTCGGCGCAGAGCCGGGCCGCGTCGATGCCGACGCAGGCCCGCATCTCCAGCATGTCGCGGACCAGCGTCTCGACCGGGAGTACGTCCGCCGAGCGGGCCAGCGAGAGCGCCAGGTCCAGCCCGGCGTGCACCCGCCAGTCCAGCACCCGGGTCGCGTCGCCCTGGCTGACCCGGACCAGGCCGAGCTGTTGGAGCCGGCGCAGCGCCTCCCGGACGGCGTGCCGGTTGACCGCGAACGCGGCGGCCAGCTCGCGTTCGCCGGGCAGTGTCTCCTCGGGCCGGTAGCGGCCGCTGACGATGGCGTCGCGGAGCTGGCCGAAGACGTGGTCGGAGACCGAGACGCGGGGGACCGGGGCGAAGGTCACCTCGGCAGTGTGACCCCCGACACATCAACCCGTCAACTGGTTGGACCAGTTGTTCCAGACCTTGCGGCCCGTGAACGGCCGCCACCGCAGCCCTTCGCGGTCAGCGCAGGAAGTCCAGCAGCAGCCGGGCGGTCTGTTCGGGGGCCTCCTCCGGGATGAAGTGCCCGACGGGAACGGGCTCGCCGCGAACGTCGTCGGACCACTCTCTCCAGATGGCCAGCGGGTCGTCGTACAACGTGGCGACCGACCCCCGCTGGCTCCAGAGAAAGAGCACCGGGCAGGCCAACTTCCGGCTGCCCCGGTCCGCCTCGTCCTGCTGGTAGTCCAGGGTCGCGGCGGCCCGGTACTCCTCACAGATGGCGTGCACGGTGGCGGGATCGGTGAACTTCCGTACGTACTCCGCCCGGATCTCGGCCGGGAAGGCGTCTTTCACCTCCGGCCAACTGTCGAGCATGAAGTTGACCAGGACGTCGGGCGCCGCGCCGATGAAGTGCTCGGGCACCGGCTCCGGTGCCGCCAGGAAGGACCAGACCCAGTATCCGAGGCTGAACTTCATCTCCGCCCGCCGGTAGGCGTCACCGGTGGGCACGACATCCATCACGGCCAGCCGGGCGACCGCGTCCGGAGCGTCCAACGCGAGCCGGTACGCACATCGTGCGCCACGATCGTGTCCGACGAGTCTGAACCGGTGGTAGCCGAGACTCCGCATCACTTCAATCTGGTCGCGAGCAGTCGCGCGCATGCTGTAGGGCTCGTGGTCCGGGGTGCTGGGCGGCTTGCCGCTGTCGCCGTAGCCCCGTAGGTCGGTGGCGACGACGGTGTAGTGCTCGGCGAGCTGCGGCGCCACCCGGTGCCACATGAGGTGCGTCTCGGGGATCCCGTGCAGGAGGAGGACGGGAGGACCGCTGCCGCCGCGGCGGCCGTGAATTGTCGTACCCGACGTCGTCAGGTCGAACTCCTCGAACCCGTCGAACACTGCAAGTCACCTCTGTCCGTGCTCAGGGAGCCCGTGTGTGCCCTTGAAGCTAATGGACGAAGGCCGCCTATTCCCGTGAAAGGAATATTCACCGCAAAATGCGGAAGTTGCTCGGGTCGTCGCGCAGGCCGAGGATGTCGGACCTGCTCGTGCCCCCGCCCGTACGACCCGGCGGTGCCGCCGCCGTCACGCCTCGTATCCTTTCCGGCGGAATCGTCGCCAGGTGGAAGGGAGTCGGTGTGAGCGACCGGGTCGAGACGTTGGAGTTCCAGGCCGAGGCTCGTCAGCTGCTTCAGCTGATGGTCCACTCGATCTATTCGAACAAGGACGTCTTCCTGCGCGAGCTGATCTCGAACGCGTCCGACGCACTGGACAAGCTGCGGCTGGAGTCGCTGGTCGACAAGGACCTCACGGTCGACACGGAGGACCTGCACGTCGAGATCGAGGTCGACAAGGAGGCCCGCACACTGACCGTGCGGGACAACGGCGTGGGCATGTCCCGCGACGAGGTGGTCAGGCTGATCGGCACGATCGCCAAGTCCGGTACCGCCGAGCTACTGAGCAAGCTGCGCGAGTCGAAGGACGCCGCCGCCAGCCAGGAGCTGATCGGCCAGTTCGGCGTCGGCTTCTACGCCACCTTCATGGTGGCCGACAAGGTGACCCTGCTGACCCGGCGCGCCGGGCAGAGCGGCGGCACCCGCTGGGAATCCAGCGGCGAGGGCACCTACGTGGTGGAGGAGATCGCCGAGGCCCCGCAGGGCACCTCGGTCACCCTGCACCTCAAGCCCGCCGACGCCGAGGACAACCTGCACGACTACACCGCCGAGTGGACGATCCGGGAGATCGTCAAGCGCTACTCCGACTTCATCGCGTGGCCGATCCGGATGACCGTCGAACGGTCGGGCGAGGACGGCGCCACCACCCACGAGGAGCAGACGCTCAACTCGATGAAGGCGCTCTGGGCCCGCTCCCGCGACGAGGTCGACGAGGCCGAGTACAAGGAGTTCTACCGGCACGTCGCGCACGACTGGGCCGACCCGCTGGAGACCATTCACATGCGGGGCGAGGGCACCTTCGAGTACGAGGCCCTGCTCTTCCTGCCCTCGCACGCCCCGCTGGACCTGTTCTCTCCGCAGGGCCGCCGCGGCGTGCAGCTCTACGTCAAGCGCGTGTTCATCATGGACGACTGCGACGCGCTGATGCCCAACTACCTGCGCTTCGTCAAGGGCGTCGTGGACGCGCACGACCTGTCGCTGAACATCTCCCGGGAGATCCTGCAGCAGGACCGGCAGATCCGCGCGGTCCGCCGCCGCCTGGTCAAGAAGGTCCTCGCGACCCTCAAGGAGATGTCGGCCGAGTCCTACCACACCTTCTGGGCGGAGTTCGGCGCCGTGGTCAAGGAGGGGCTGCTCGAGGACCCGGACAACACCGAGTCTCTGCTGGACCTGGTCCGGGCCGCCGCCACCCACGATCCGGCCGAGCTGACCACGCTGCGCGACTATGTCGAGCGGATGAAGGACGGCCAGTCGGAGATCTACTACGCCACCGGCGAGAACCGGGCCACCATCGAGAACTCCCCGCATCTGGAGGCGTTCCGGGCCAAGGGTTACGAGGTGCTGATCCTCACCGACCCGGTCGACGAGGTCTGGGTCGAGCGGGTCGGCCAGTACGACGGGAAGACGCTCCGGTCGGTGGCCAAGGGCCAGGTCGACCTGGAGACCGACGAGGAGAAGGAGAAGGCCGAGTCCGAGCGCAAGGAGTACGCCGACCTGCTCACCTGGATGACCGGCGCGCTCGCGGACAGCGTCAAGGAGGTCAGGCTCTCCTCGCGGCTCACCACCTCGCCGGCGTGTGTGGTCGGCGACGCGCAGGACATGACTCCGACGCTGGAGAAGATGTACCGGGCGATGGGGCAGGAGGTGCCGCAGGTCAAGCGGATCCTCGAACTCAACCCGACCCACCCGCTGGTCACCGGGCTGCGCAAGGCGCACGAGCAGGGCGGCGACTCCACCGCACTGACCGAGACCGCCGAGCTGCTGTACGGCATGGCGCTGCTCGCCGAGGGCGGGGAACTGGCCGACCCGTCCCGGTTCACCCGGATCCTCGCCGACCGGCTCGCTCGGGCGCTGTAGGGCCTGCCGCCTCCGCCGGCCGCGGCAGCCACGCCGTGGCCGGCGGACGGCACCTCCGCGCCCCTACTGGCTGGCGGTGGTGAGGGCCGCCGCGAGGGCTGCGGCCTTTTCCTTGCCGATCGCGGCGACGATCGCGGCGGCGGCGTCGGCCGGGGACTGCCCGCCGAGTGCCTGTACGGTCGCCGTCGCGATCGCGGCGGCGGTCGGTACGGCATGGGTGGTCTCGTAGAGGTCGTTCAGCACGCCCAGCGTCGACATGCCGGTGGGGATGCCGCGACCGACGTACTGCCAGGGCAGTGCGCGCATCTTGGCGGCGACGGTCGGGTCGGACAGGATCGCGGAGAATTCGGCGGGGGTCATGGTGTCGTCCTTCGTCAACAGTGCTCGCAGTTGGGCGAGCGTGCCACGGTATGCGTTGCAGTCGGTCTGTCCGGACGCGCCCGGGCAGGCGACGTTGGACCCGAACTGCCAGATCGACGGGGTCACCCCGCCGTACGCGGCCCAGCCGGGGCCGCCGTCCCCACCACCCCGCGGGTAGACGGCGGCGGGTGTGCCGGTGGGGTTGCCGCCGTAGTCGCTGGCGACCAGGGGTGCGTCGAGCGGCCGGAGGTCGGGCCGGCCGAGGTTGCCGTCCCAGTTCCATTTCGGCAGGTAGATCGCCAGCACCCGCTGGTCGACGGTGTGCCAGCGGTCCACGAACCGGCGTACGTCGTCGAAGCGCGGCCACAGTCCGTTGGCGACCAACTCCGGGTAGCGCTCGACGTCGAGCATCGCCCACACCGCGCCGATCCCGTCGAGGGTGCGGCGCAGGTAGTCGACCTGCCGGTTGGTGCTGGCCTGATCGCCCTTGATCAGGTTGTGGTAGCCGCCGATCACGTCGAAGCCGGCGCGGCTCGCGCCCTGCGCCATCTCGCTGACGTGCGGGCTGGACGGGTTGAACCCCTGCGGGTCGCCGTAGGTGGCTCGCAGGCACAGGACAGGGGAGGTGGCCCGGAGAACCGCCGCCCAGTCGAAAGTTCCCTTGACGCGGTCCCAGTCGTGATACGACAGGTCGGCATAGATCACAGCCATCGCCATCACCTCTGCAGCCCACCGTAGCTCGACCCATCTGACCTGCGCGAATGTGAAATTCGGTCGGTGAGATGGGTGATCTACCACTGCCGGACGGCCGCCGTCGCGCGGCCCTCGCCGGGTCAGACCTGGCCGGCGTAGAAGCCGTGGCGGGCCAGTGGTTCCACGATCTCTTGTTCCTCGTAGGACAGGTGCGACAACAGGGTGTCGGTGAGGACGTCCACCGCCTTCTGCAGCTCGGTGAAGTCGCCCGGGTTGCGGATCAGGTCGACCAGAGCCCGGTCCACACTCTCCACCACGTCGTGGATCACGACGTGCTCCGCCTCCAGCCGGTCGAGTACCGGGCCCAGTCCCGGGTCCGATCGTCGCAGGTGCGGGAAGACCGAGTTGTCCTCCAGCCCGTGGTGCTGGGTGACCACGGTGCAGTAGGCGGCGCAGTACGCGCCCAGTGTCCAGTTGTTCTGCCGCATGGTCATCTGGTTGAGCACGGCGCGGGCGGCGCCGGCGGAGACGACCCCGCGCTTGACCTGTTCGAGCAGGTCGCGCACCTGTGCCAGCTCCTGCCGCAGGTGGTCGTGCACGTCCACCAGGTGTGCTCCGACGGCCTGGGCCTGCGGGGTGTAGACGTGCCCGGCCGGGGCCGGAGGGGTGGCCGGACGGGTGGACTCGTCCCAGAGCTGGTGGTCGGTCAGCCGTACCCCGGAATCGGGGGTGGGGGTGACGGCGAGCGCGGTGGCGCGGCCGGCTGCGACCGCCTCGCGCTGCTCCTCGGTGGCCTCGGCGCGGCTGCCGGGCTCGGCGCGCTCGGCGGCGACCAGCTCGCGCACCGCGGGCGCCACCTCCTGCGCGAAGAGCTGGATCGCGGTGGGGTCGTCGGCGCCGAGGATGAACGTGGAGATGCCGTGGTCCAGCGTGAGCCCGGCGAGTTCCTCCACCCACTGCTCGGGGGGTCCGGCCAGGAAACCGGTGGAGGAGCGGGTGAACCGGCCGGAGACGTTGAGCAGCCGCCGCACCGTGCGGGGGTCGCGGCCGGCCGCCTCGGCGCCCTCGTCGACCAGGGCGTTCATCCCCGTCAGCTCGGCCGGCCCCTTCGACAGGTACGCCAGCGACGGCAACCAGCCGTCCGCCGCGCGCCCGACCAGCCGCAACATCCGCGGCTTGTACGCGCCCACCCAGATCTCCACCGGGTGCGCCGGCGCCGGCCCCCGCTTCGCCCCGACCACCCGGTAGTGCTCGCCCTCGACCCGGACCATGCCGCGCTGCTCGGCGTCCCAGACCTCGCGGATCACCTGGATCGCCTCGTCGAGGGCGTCCACCGCCTGCCCGGGGGTCAGCCGGCGCCCGCCGACCGCCTCGATCGCCTCCCAGAACGCGCCGGCCCCGAGGCCCAGCTCGACCCGGCCGCCGGTGAGCAGGTCCAGGCTGGCCACGCTTCGTGCCAGCACCACCGGCTGGCGCAGGGGCAGGTTCAGCACGTTGCCGGCCAGCCGGATCCGACTGGTCGCCGCGGCCACGAACGACATCAGCGTCCAGGTGTCCAGGAAGCCCGGCTGGTACGGATGGTCCTGGAAGGTGACCAGGTCGAGGCCGGCCTGCTCGCAGAGTTTGGCCAGTGCCACCACCTGCTCCGGCTGGCCCGCCGTGGGGGTGAGGAAGCCCCCGAAGATCAGCTCGTGTCCGTGGTCGGTCATCGCCCCCGCCTGCTGGTCCAGCCCGGCGATCGTGCCGGACCTCGCCACGGTAGTCCTCAAGGGAGAACGCGGCCTCTCCGGCTTCGTCGTCTCCGACCGGGCGCGGCTTGTAAGGCACCTTCGGACGGTGCGCAACTCGTCCGGGGGCGCGTTCGCTCGGCCGGGTGAAGAACTTCACAAGAAGTGGTCGATCATCCGAAATCGTCCCTAACGTCGTTTGTGTTCGCGATCGCGGACACCCCGGGCCGGCAACGCCTAATCCCGCCGCCGGCCCGCGGTACCTGGACCTCAGGCGGGAGCGGGGGACCCACATGTTCCTCGGTGCTCGACACCTCGGGGTGAAGCCGCCGTCCGGCGGCCGGGCTCCTCGGCCCGAACCCGACAGCTCACCTCGTCGGCGTGGAGGAAACCCACATGGCAACTGAATACGTCGCACGTCGCCGACGCGTCACCCAGCGTCGGGTCGCCGTCGGAGCGCTCGTCGCCGGTGCCGCCACGGGCGCGGCCACCATCCTCGGGCCGATCGCGCCGGCCAGTGCGTCCAGCGTGAACTGGGACGCCATCGCGCAGTGCGAGTCCGGCGGCAACTGGCGCATCAACACCGGCAATGGCTACTACGGCGGCCTGCAGTTCTCGAAGGGTACCTGGAACGGCTACGGCGGCCAGCGGTACGCCAGCCGCGCCGACCTGGCCAGCCGCGGTGAGCAGATCGCCATCGCCGAGAAGGTGCTCGACGGTCAGGGCATCGGCGCCTGGCCGGTCTGTGGCAAGAAGAGCGGATCGACCAAGCACTACTCGTCCAGCTCGGGCAACGGGTCGAAAAAGTCGTCCAGGAAGGCCACCAGGGACCGGTCGTCGGGGAACCACAGCTCCACCACCCGCAGCCCCCGCTCCGCCACGCCGAGCAGCGGTAGCGCCGGCGACTACGTGGTCAAGCCCGGTGACACGCTGTCCGAGATCGCCGAGGCCCACCACCTCTCCGGTGGCTGGCCGGCGCTCTACGAGCGCAACGAGCGCGTGGTCGGCGACAACCCGGGTCTGATCTTCCCGGGCCAGCGGCTCGACCTGCGCTGACGTCGCCGGAGGCCCACGTACGACGAACGCCTGGCCGGGATTCCTGGCCGGGCGTTCGTCGTACGGCGGCCGTCCGGTGCTGCCGAAGGTGGGTCGGGGCTGCTCGCCGTACCGGCGGACCTTCTGACACGGTGCGCGCATCGTCGCCGTCGGGCGTGGTTGCTAAGGTCACGATGCTCCGGAAAGACGTGAAGAAAGCGCGGCTATGACCAACGAACCGTTCTCCGCGGCCGCGAGCCTCGACGAACTGCTCACCCAGACCCAGCAGGCGCTGTCCTCGATGCGGTCGCGGGCCGTCGAGCACCCCGACGGCGACCCGGCGCGGTTGCTCCGCGCCGAGGGCTCCGCAGCCGACGGCCGGGTCCGTGCCGTGGCTGTCCAGGGTGGCCGGCTCGAGTCCGTCACTGTCGATCCGCAGCTGGCCGAGGCGGGCGTCGAGGCGGTCTGCGGGCACGTGGTGGAAGCCGTGAACGCTGCCCTCGCCGACCTCGACGCCCAGGTCAGCGCCTCGGCGCGGGCCGACGTCGACGCCCTGGCCGCGCGGCTCGGCGGGCTCCAGGGGCAGTCGGTACGGCAGATGGAGCTGTTCAGCCAGGCGATGGAGGACGTGGTGGCCCGGCTCAACCGCGGCGGCGACGCGGGCGCCCGGGCGGACGGCTGAGGCGAGCGTCGTCGCCGGCGGCCGGCGACGCGCGCGGCGCCCTTCAGACGGACGAGGCAGCCGCTGACGCGACGAAGCGGCCGGCCGTCGGGAGGACGACGACCGGCCGCTTCGTTCGTGATCAGGAGAGGTTGACCGCCGTGTCGTCGATGACGAAGGAGGTCTGCAGAATGCTGTCCTCCGCGCCGGTGAACGAGATGGTGGCGGTGGTGCCGGCCAGCGACGAGATGTCGAAGGACTTCTGGACGTAGCCGGAGGCCGCGTTGGCGTTGGAGTAGGTGGCCAGGGTGGTGCTGCCCGCCTTCACGGTCAGCTTGTCGTAGGCCGTGGAGCCCGACTCCGAGGTGTCGATGTGCAGCCAGAAGGTGAGGGTCGCCCGGCAGCCGGACGGGATCGTCACCGACTGCGACAGGGTGTCGGTGTGGGTGGTGCCATAGCCGTCCAGCCACGCCTTGTACGAGCCGCTGTGCGCCGCCTGGCCGGTCGAGTTGGTGATGACGCCGGAGGTGGTGGTCCAGCTCACATTGCCGGACTCGAAGCCCGGGTTGGCCAGCTTCTGGCCGGAGCAGCCCGAGGGCGGGGTTGTCGTGGCGGTCGGGGTCGGGGTCGGCGAGCCGCTGGTGCAGGTCGGGTCACCGGACTGCGCCGGCACGCTGACGGCGTCCCAGGCGGCCTTGACGGTGTTGAACTCGGTGCAGCTGCTCGGGTAGAGATTCTTCGCCGCCTGCAGCGTCCAGGTGCGGTACTTCAGGTACGACGAGGACGTGGTCTTCAGCAGCATCGCGTTGTACATGATCTTGATGGCCGTCTGGATGCCCAGGCCGGTCACGCTGCTGCCGTTGCAGGTGGTGCTGGTCGGCTGGCCGTTGGTCGGGTTGCTGCCCATGGCCAGCAGGTAGAACCAGTGGTTGCCGGGGCCGGCCGCGGCGTGCACCTCGGTGCTGGGGATGCTGCTGGAGTAGCAGTTCGGGTCGCCCAGCGCCGACGGGTTGTACATGTTGCGGATCGGGCCGCTGCCGACCAGGTTGATCTTCTCGCCGACCAGGAAGTCCGGCGCGTCGTACGCGGACGGCTCGTTGGCGAACCACTCGGTCGCGGCGCCGAAGGTGTCGGCGACGAACTCCTGGGTGCCGCTGCCGGAGATGCCGCCGGGGGTCTTGTCGTCGATGCCGTGGCCGATCTCGTGGGCCACCACGTCGAGCGAGCCGATCCACTGCCCTGCGGTGTTCTTGCCGATCTGGACCTGGGTGCCGTCGTAGTAGGCGTTCTGGTCGTTCAGGCCCACCCGGATCGGCCACGCGCCGCCGCTGCCGTTGGCGCCGTTGCGGCCGAGCCACTGCGAGAGCATCTTGTGCTCGGTCTGCGCGGCGAACAGCGCGTCGACGCAGCCGGTCTCCTTGTTGGTGGCGGTGCCGTTGCCCCAGACGTCCGTCGACTTGCTGAACGTCGTGTTGTTGGCGGCGTCCTGGCAGCTCAGGTTGGTGACGCTCGGGTCCTTCATGGAGTAGGTGCTGCCCGAGAGCGTGGTGTTGAGGGTGAGCGGGCTCGGGCCATTCCACGCGCCGGTGCCGGTGCCGTGCACGATGTGCTCCTGCGTACGCAGGACGGCGCCGGTCAGCGCGTCGACGTCGACGGTGAGCCGGCTGGGGCCCTCGGCGTCGGTGCCGCGGACCGTGGTCTCCCAGGCCAGGGCCGGCTGGGCGCCGAGCGTGTAGACGACCAGGGCGGTGCCTTCGACGGTGCTGACCGTCTTGAGCTGGCCGCGCGCGGTCTTCGCGGCGGCGGCCGAGGTCACCTTCGGCGTGATGGCGAGGCTGCCGATGCTCCGCTGCTGGGCGACGGAGGCGTACTTCAGGTTGCCGGCCGTGTCGGTGGCCAGGACGAAGTCGCCGCCGACGACCGGCAGGCCCTTGTAGGTGCGCTCGTAGGGCACGTACTGGGTGCCCTCGGAGGAAATGACCTGCTGCTGCACGAACGCCTCGTCGGCGCTGGCGTGCAGGTAGGCGGGCCGGCCGGCGACCAACGCGCTGGCCGAGTTGGCGGCGAGCGCGCGGGCCTGGGCGGGGTCAGGGGTGGAGCTGGGGGGCGCGGCCTGCACGGCCGCGGCGGTGCCGGCGGCGATCAGGCCGGCCGCGACCGCGCCCGAGAGCGCGGCGAGGCGGGGTGAGAGCTTCACGGGGTGTGCTCCTGTTCCTGGGCACGCGGAGCCCGGTCGGGGGCGCGTGACGTGGGGTAAAGAGGCGAGGTGACGGTCGGTCTCCGGAGCTGCCGGCGTGGCCCCGGTTCGACAGATCGACCGTCCGAGCCGCCGGGGGTTGGCGGACTCGCTGGAGCACAATCACACGGCCCCGGTCGGTGAGCAATGGGCGAGCGGTGCGACGAACCCTTGTCGATCACCGCCCGGCGCCCCCGATCCAACAAAGCCATGATCTTCGATAGCCACTGATCAGGGCTGATGTTCTCCTCAGTGGACCGCGAGCCGCCCGATACGCGACCAATGCCGCTATCCGCTGATGGTGCGTGTTCGCCCCTCGGTCAAGATGTGGATCAGGCGTGAGCCGTCCGGGCCGTCCGCCCGGCCGAACGGGTGGCCGACGGTCGTCCATGTCGGTCGGTGCGCATCTCCGTTCGACCGGGGGTCCCGCCAGGAGTCTGGCGACCACTTTCGTCGGTTGTGAGGAAAAGTAATCACGTGGAAGACGAAAGGTGTGGACAGGATGACGGGAAGTTAGTAGGGTCAAGCCCTATCAATATGTTTCGTCGAGAGGAACTACCGGCACGGTAGCTCTCGACTGTGGTACCTCGGGCGGCGCAACACGTTCGGGACCACGACCGGCCAGGGATGGCCTACCCCGGGTCAACGCAACACAGCGATCGGGCGCGGCACGCGCCACCGGTCGACCGATGTCCGTACCCGACGAATCCATCAGCTCTGCTGCACCGCCGTGCCCGTCGAGCGGCGGATCTCGGCCCGCCGTCGATGTCGGGGCACCAATCCACCACTTCGGACGACCGTGGCGCCGGCCACGGCCGGTGATCCCGTGCGGCCCAGGGAGGGGTCGTAGGCCCATGACCAGCCAGAACGGCTCCGTCGGACCGACCGCACCCAGGCACGCTCCGCCCGCTGCTCTCCGGATCGTGAAAGAGGAATCTGATGAACCCACATCCACCGCGGAGCCGGCTCGGCGCGAGCCGGCTCCGGAGAACGATGGCCGCCCTCGCCACGCTGGCGTTGCTGGCCACCGGCCTCTCCGCCGCGCCGGCGAACGCGCGGCCGGCCGGCCCGGAACGCTCCGCGCCGGCCGCTGCGCCGGCGCCCCTCCAGGCCCAGGTGCTGACCTGGACGGCGGGGGACAACTTCCTCGCCTACCGGTCGGCGCCCACCACCGCGGTCGCCGGACCGGCCACCCTGGTTTTCGAGAACAGTGCCGCCACCGGCAACACCACCGGGATGCAGCACACCCTGACGTTCGAGACGTCGGATCCGAGGTACAACAGCGACGTCGACGTGAACATCCTGGCCGATCCGACGGACCGCAACGGGGGTCGCTGGACGGTCGACGTGGTGCTCACTCCGGGCACCTACCGGTACTTCTGCGCGATCCCCGGCCACGGCGGGATGACCGGCCTGTTGGTCGTCAGCGGCGGCAGTTCGGACACCACGCCGCCGACCGTGACCGCTTCGGTGACCGGTGACAAGAACGCGGACGGCGCGTACGTGGGCAGCGCGACGGTCACCCTGACCGCCTCCGACAGCGACTCGGGTGTCGACCGCGTCGAGTACGCGCTGGACGGCGGCGGGTACGGCACCTACACCGCGCCGGTCACGGTGACCCAGCGGGGGCAGCACACGGTGACGTATCGGGCCACGGACAAGGCGGGTAACACGTCGTCGCCGCAGCAGGTGTCGTTCACGGTGGTGGATCCGCCGGTGCCGGACACCACGCCGCCGACCGTGACCGCCACGGTGACCGGTGACAGGGACGCGGACGGCGCGTACGTGGGCGGCGCCACCGTGACGCTGAGCGCCTCGGACGCCGACTCGGGGGTGGACCGGGTCGAGTACTCCCTCGACGGGCAGCCCTACGCCGGCTACACGACCCCGGTCACGGTGACCCAGCCGGGGCAGCACACGGTGACGTATCGGGCCACGGACAAGGCGGGCAACACGTCGTCGCCGCAGCAGGTGTCGTTCACGGTGGTCGACCCGCCGGCGCCGGACACCACGCCGCCGACGGTCACCGCTTCGGTGACCGGGCAGCGGGACGCGGACGGGGCGTACGTGGGTGGTGCGACGGTCACCGTTTCCGCGGTCGACACCGAGTCGGGTGTCGACCGGATCGAGTACGCGCTGGACGGCGGCGCCTACACCCGGTACTCGGCACCGGTGACGGTGACCCAGCGGGGGCAGCACACCGTGGCGTACCGGGCCACGGACAAGGCGGATAACACGTCGTCGCCGCAGCAGGTGTCGTTCACGGTGGTCGACCCGCCGGTGCCGGACACCACCCCGCCGACCGTCGCCGCCTCGGTGACCGGGCAGCGGGACGCGGACGGGGCGTACGTGGGCGGGGCAACCGTCACCGTCTCCGCGACCGACACCGAGTCGGGCGTCGACCGGATCGAGTACTCCCTCGACGGGCTGCCCTACGCCGGCTACACCGCCCCGGTCACCGTCAACCAGGTCGGCCCGCACACGGTCAGCTACCGGGCCACCGACAAGGCGGGTAACACGTCGTCGCCGCAGCAGGTGTCGTTCACGGTGGTCGACCCGCCGGTGCCGGACACCACGCCGCCGACGGTCACCGCTTCGGTGACCGGGCAGCTCGACGACAACGGGGCGTACGTGGGCAGCGCCACCGTCATCCTCACCGCCGCCGACAGCGAGTCGGGCGTGGATCGGGTCGAGTACTCCCTCGACGGGCAGCCCTACGCCGGCTACACCGCCCCGGTCACCGTCGACCGGCCGGGCCAGCACACGGTGAGTTACCGGGCCACCGACAAGGCCGGCAACATTTCCGGCACCGCCTCGGTCGCCTTCACCGTGGTCGGCAGCGGGCCGCAACCGGACTGTGTCAAGGACACCCGGCCCACCGTCTGGCTCGGCACCGTGGACAGCGGGGTACCCAACCGGGTCGTCGAGGGCGACTGCACCATCAACAACGTCATCGAGGACGAGGGCACCTGGCCCAACCACGGCCAGTTCGTCTCGTACGTCACCGCCGTCGCCGGGCACCTGCACCACCTGGGCGTCATCAGCCACCAGGAGCACGGCAAGCTGGTCAGCGCCGCCGCCCGCTCCGGCGTCGGCAAGCCGGACACGAAGAACGGCTACCAGGCGATCCTCGACAACACACCCGCGTCCTTCAACCGGTGGCAGCAGGTCGGCGCGGGCGGCTTCACCCGTAA
This sequence comes from Micromonospora sp. NPDC093277, assembly GCF_044765245.1. NCBI lineage: Bacteria > Bacillati > Actinomycetota > Actinomycetes > Micromonosporales > Micromonosporaceae > Micromonospora > Micromonospora sp. NPDC093277. The sequence goes on along the minus strand of NZ_JBIWJO010000005.1, from coordinate 320,188 downwards.
CGCCGACGGGTCCGTCACCAGCAAGCCGCTGTCCGGGCTCGGCATGCTCTGGTACCCGGTCACCGCGTACGGTGACTTCTCCCTGAAGCTGCAGTGGCGCGACGACGCGCCGGGCGACGGCCGGGCCAACAGCGGCGTCTTCGTCCGCTTCCCCGACGTGCGCAAGCATCCGGCGGAGCCCCGCCCCGAGTGGGTCGCCATCAAGTACGGCCACGAGATCCAGATCCTCGACCGGCCCGACGGCGACCAGTACAAGAGCGGCTCGGTGTACGGGTTCGACCAGGTCGGCCTGGCCGGCGCGGGCGTCACCCCGAAGGGCACCTGGAACGACTACGAGATCCGGGTCGTCGGTCAGCACTACTCCGTGTTCCGCAACGGAAAGCTGATCAACGAGTACGTCAACCGTCCCGACGCCGTCTTCAGCCCACCCCGCGCGGACGACCCCGGCGGCGCCGGCCGGCAGCACGCCACCGGATACATCGGCCTGCAGAACCACGGCACCGAGGACGTCATCAGCTTCCGCGACGTCCGGATCGCCCCGCTGACCCCGTGCTGCCCCGACGGGGCGCCGGGCGGCGGCTCGAACACCTGCTGCTGAACGAGCGAAAGGAACCACCATGGCAAGGAACAGGATCGACCGGCGGACGCTGCTGCGCGGCCTCGCCGGCTCCACGGTCGCGGTCAGCGCGGCCAGCCTCGCCGGCACCATGCCGGCCGGGGCCGACCAGGGCGGCCAGGGCAACCTCATCCCTCGTGGACACCTGGGCATCCAGCTCTACAGCGTCCGCGACAAGATCGCCGAGATCGGGTTCGCCGCCGTCTTCGAGGAACTGTCCCGCATCGGCTATCGGGAGGTGGAGTTCGCCGGCTACGCCCAGGGCTCGGTGGGCGCCATCACCCCGGAGCAGATCCGCCGGCTGCTCGACGACAACGGGCTGAAGGCGGCCGGCAGCCACCGAGGGCTGAACGACTTCCGCACAAATCTGGAGTGGGAGCTCGACGTCGCCGAGACCCTCGGCATGCCGGCGATCGGCACCGCCGAGGCGCCCACCGGCAACCGGACCATCGCCGGATACCAGGCCGCCGCCGCCGAGTTCAACGCCTGGGGCGAGGCCGCGACGGCCCGCGGCCTCAAGCTCTACCAGCACAACCACACCATCGAGTTCAGCTTCGCGACGGACCGGCCCGACCTGCGGCTGTACGACCTCTTCCTGGAGCTGACCGACCCCCGGTACGTGTTCCTGGAGATGGACATCCTGTGGGCGTACGGCGGGGCACGGAAGTACCCGGGCTTCCGCCCGGTCGACTACGTCAACGCCCACCCGCACCGCTACCCGCTGTTCCACGTCAAGGACGGCGTGCCGCTGCCCGACCCGCAGCAGGGCAACTCCTACCTGGACGTGGAGTTCGGGGCCGGGGTCATCCCGTTCACCGAGTTCTTCGGCGAGCTGAAGGGGCGGGGCCGTTTCGAGTTCCTCTGGGAGCAGGACTCGGCACCGGGCGCGCAGCCGAACCCGCCCGGTTCGCTGGGTGCCGCCGAGCGCAGCTACCAGCGTATGGCTGAGCTGAGAGGTGTCCGATGAGCGCCTGGCGGTTGGTGGAGGGCACGGCCCCCGATCCCCGGCCGGCGTCCGACGCCGCGCCGCGGCCCGCCGAAGCGGCCCGGCCCGAACGCCCGCGAACCGGCGCCCGGCGGATGCTGGTCGTGGCGGCGGTCGCGCTGCTCACCCTCGTCGGCGCCGGTGGGCTGGCCGCCGCCGGGACCGGGATGTTCGCCGAGAAGCCCGACGGCTGCGGCAAGCCCGACCGCAACATCCAGTTGTACGCGGTGGAACTGCCCAGGGACGGCACCCAGATCCGGATCGGCTACGGCCTCACCCCCCAGACGGCCTCCTACCCGGGCCCGTTGATGGAGATGATGGAGGGGGAGTGCCTCGCCATCACCCTGCACAACCAGGTGTCCGCCGAGACCCTGGCGGCGCTGCGAACCGATCCGGCGCACCCACTGGGTGTCTCGCTGCACGTGCACGGGGTGAAGTACACCCAGCTCTCCGACGGCACCGTGCAGAACGGTTCGTACGTCCCGCCAGGCGAGTCGCGGACCTACACCTGGTACGCCCAGCCCCGCAACAACAAGACCGGGTCGCAGGGCACGGCCGGCTACTGGTGGTACCACGACCATGTGGTCGGCGGTCCGCACGGCACCCAGGGCCTGTCCGCCGGCCTCTTCGGCGGCCTGGTCGTCCGCCGCCCCGGCGACCCGAAACCGGACCGCACCTACACCGTGGTCTTCGGTGACCGGCAGAGCATCAACCTGCGTCGCGGCGAAGCCACCGACACCTGCACCGAGGCGAACCCGCAGCCCGGCCCCACCTGCCTGGTCGCCCGCAAGGGGGAGCGGGTCGAGTTCGTCGTGGTCGGGATCGGCAACGACATGCACACCTTCCACCTGCACGGGCACTCGTGGGCGGACACCCGTACCGGGGTGGTGCCCAACGGGCAGCCGTTCGCCGACTCCGTACCGGTCATCGACAACAAGACGCTCGGCCCGGGTGACTCCTTCGGCGTCCAGGTGGTGGCCGGCGACGCGGTCGGACCCGGGCACTGGATGTTGCACTGCCACATGCAGTTCCACTCCGACGCCGGCATGTCGACGATGCTGCACGTCCTCGACGAGAACGGGAACATGCCGCCCGGAATGGGCCACCAGCACCCGGCCGCCGCCCCACCCGCCACCGCCGGTGGTGCCGCGGCGCCCGCCACCGACGGGCAGCACCAGCACAGCTGACCCACCAACCCACCGCCGCACCGGCCACCCGACCCGGGTGGCGCCGGCGGCCGCAAACGCCCCGCTCCGGTGAGCGCCTCACTCTCACCGGCGAGGGGACGCCCGGAAGAACCCTCAACCCAGGAGGAGTCGAGATGGCAGACAGACGCCATTTCCGGTTCTCCCGAAGAGTCGGACGCCTTCGCGCCGGCTCGACGGGACCCAACACATCCCGACCGCCCACCCCGACCGTGCCGCGTCACGTCGGCCGGCCCCGACGCGTCGGCGCCCTGGCCTTCAGCGCCGCCCTGGCGCTCGGCATGCTGGCCCTGCCCGCCCAGGCCGTCACCCCGGCGGCCGCCGCCGAGGCCGCCGCCGCGGTCAAGGTGCTGGTCTTCCACGGGCCGGTCGACCAGCAGGACGACCCGGTCGCCAAGGCCACCGCCAGCATCCGTGAACTGGGCGAGCAGCAGGGCTTCACCGTGGACGACTCGGCCGACCCGGCCGTGTTCACCGTCGGTAACCTGGCCCGGTACCGCGCGGTGGTGTTCCTCTCCGCCAACGGTGTCACCCTCGACGATGCCCAGGAGGCGGCCTTCCAGGCGTACGTGAAGGGCGGCGGCGGCTTCGTCGGCGTCCACGACGCGGCGCGCGCCCAGCCGGAGTCGTCGTGGTTCACCGGCCTGATCGGCGCCCGTCCGGCGACCAGCCTCCCGAACGCCGAGAAGCCCGTCTCCGCCACGGCCAGCGCGGAGAACCCGCCGAACGAGACCGCGGCGAAGGCGATCGACGGCTCGACTGGCACCAAGTGGCTCGCCTTCTCGCCGACCGGGTGGCTCGCGGCCAAGCTGGCGAAGCCGGTCGCGGTGAGCCGGTACGCGCTCACCTCGGCCAACGACTTCCCCGGCCGGGACCCGAAGAACTGGACCCTGCAGGGCTCCCAGGACGGCACCACCTGGACCGACCTGGACACCCGTAGCAACGAGACCTTCCCGCAGCGGTTCCAGACCAAGCAGTACAGCTTCACCAACACCACGGCCTACCAGCACTACCGGCTGAACGTCACCGCCAACGGCGGGGAACCGCTGGTCCAGCTCGCCGAACTGTGGCTGATCGGGCCGGACGCCGGGCCCGCGCCGGACAGCACCGTCCAGCGGGCGACCGTCGACGTCACCGACCGGCAGCACCCGGCCAACAAGGACCTGTCGTTGACCTGGACCCGCTCCGACCAGTGGATCAACTGGGACCCCAGCCCGATCGGCAAGGTCCACACGATCGCCCAGGTCGAGGAGCACACGTACAACTCGGGCCTGAGCGGCAACGGCGCCTTCCACCCGATCTCCTGGTGCCAGGACTACGACGGCGGTCGCTCCTTCTACACCGGCATGGGCCGGACCGAGGCGAGCTGGACCGGCGACAAGCAGTTCCAGGGCCACCTCGCCGGGGCGATCAGGTGGACGGCCGGGATGGTCCGCGGCGACTGCCAGGCCACCATCGCGTCGAACTACCGCATCGACCGGCTCACCACCACCAACCAGTCGGGCCAGCTCGACCAGATCGGCGAGCCGCACGGCCTCACCGTCGCCCCCGACGGCGGGGTGTTCTACATCGGCAAGGCGGCCTGCCCCAGCGGCCCGATCGTGGACTGGAACGACCCGAAGGTCGGCCTGGGGTGCGGCACCATCCACCGCTGGGACCCGAAGACCAAGCAGGTCAAGCTGCTCACCACGCTTGACGTGATGGGTAACCGGGGCAGCGGCAGCGAGCTGGTGAAGAACGAGGAGGGCCTGGTCGGCATCACCCTCGACCCGAAGTTCGCCGAGAACGGCTGGGTGTACGCCTACTGGATGCCGCACGAGTCCATCGACCGGGACCGGCGGATCGGCCAGCGAACCGTCTCCCGGTTCACCTACGATCCGGCGAAGCAGGCAATCGACCAGGGCACCCGCAAGGACCTGCTGCACTGGGACACCCAGATCCACAGCTGCTGCCACGCCGGTGGCGGGATGACGTTCGACGAGAGCGGCAACCTCTACATCGGCTCCGGGGACAGCAACTCCTCCGGTGGCTCGGACGGCTACTCGGGCAACAACTGGACGCAGGAGTGGAAGGGCACGTCGTTCCAGGACGCCCGGCGTACCGCTGGCAACACCAACGACCTCAACGGCAAGATCCTGCGGATCCACCCGGAGCCCGACGGGACGTACACCATCCCGGCCGGGAACCTCTTCACCGGCCAGGAGGAGGGCGGGGGCAAGGCCCGCCCGGAGATCTACGTGATGGGCGTGCGGAACATCGCCCGGATCGCCTGGGATCCGGTCAACCACTGGCTGACCGCCGCCTGGGTCGGCCCGGACGCGGGCGGGCCCAGCCCGGACCTCGGCCCGGCGAAGTACGAGACCGCCACGATCATCACCTCGGCGGGCAACCAGGGCTGGCCGTACTGCATGGGCGACCGGCAGCCCTACCGGGACCGCAGCAGCACCGACGCGAACGTGCTCACCGGCTGGTACGACTGCGACAACCTGAAGAACACCTCGCCGCGTAACACCGGCCTCGTGAACCTTCCGCCCGCCCGGGACAACATGATCTGGTACTCGCCGCAGGGCGGTGGACCGGTCTATCCGATGCGGAACGACGGCAGCGGGCTGCCCTCGTACGTGCCGGGTGAGGAGACCTTCACCCAGCCGTACCTCAAGGGCGGCGGCCAGGCCATCATGGACGGGCCGACCTACCAGCGGTCGAAGGTCGACACGAGCAGCGGCGTGGCCTGGCCGGCGTACTGGGACAACAAGTGGTTCATCGGCGACGAGTCCAACGCCAACAACCGGATCGCGGTCAGCGTCGACCCGGCGAAGGTCGCCGAGCAGGGCCCGCCGGCCTTCGCCGAGGACCTGCGCCAGATCATCCGCTCCGGCACCGGCGGCAACCAGCTCCAGTCCTGGATGGACGCCAAGTTCGGTCCGGACGGCGCGCTCTACATGCTCGACTACGCCGGCGGCTTCTTCAGCCTGCACGCGAACCAGAAGCTGATCCGGATCGCGTACACCGGCGGCGAGGCGACCCCGCGGGCGAGCGACGCCGCCTGGCGGACCGTCACGCCGAGCCAGCCGAGGACCGTCGCGTTCTCGTCGGCCCGGTCCGGCGGGGTGGCGTGGGAGTGGAACTTCGGTGACGGCAGCGCGCCGTCGCGGGAGGCCAACCCGACCCACACCTACCCGGGCTACGGCACCTACCAGGCGACCCTGAAGGTGATCTACGCCGACGGTCAGACGTCGACCGCGACGATCACCGTAACCACCGGTTGCGCCGCGCCGGACGTCCGCGCGACCGTACGGATGCTGGACACCGACACCGGCGTGACCAACCGCGAGGCCGGCGGCGGCTGCACCGTCAACGACCTGATCGACGACGAGCGGAACTGGTCGAACCACGGCCAGTTCGTCAGCCACGTCGCCGGCGTGGTCAACGAGCTGCGCGGTGCCGGTGTGCTGGACAACAAGGAGGCGGCGAAGCTGAACAGCTCCGCCGCCCAGTCGCCGATCGGCAAGGTCGCCGGCTACCGGTCACTGTTCGACGGCACGGCGGCGTCGCTCGCCGACTGGCGGCAGGCACCCAGCGGATCGTTCACCCTGCGGCCCGACGGGACCATCCGCAGCTCCGGCGGGCTCGGCATGCTCTGGTACGCCAAGGACGAGTTCGCCGACTTCTCGCTGCGGCTGAAGTTCCGGGACGTCTCCGCCGACGGCACGTACGCCAACAGCGGCGTCTTCACCCGGTTCCCGGACCCGCGAATCCCGCTGGACCAGCGGCCGGCCGACAGCTGCGGCACGGTTGGCTCGGCCCGGACCTCCCAGGCCTGGGTGGCGATCTACTGCGGCCACGAGATCCAGATCTACGACGGGCCCACCGGTGAGCCGCAGAAGACCGGGTCGATCTACAACTTCGATCCGCAGGGGCTCGACCAGGCCGGGGTGACCCCGAAGGGCCAGTGGAACGACTACGAGGTCCGGGTGGTCGGACAGCACTACACGATCATCCGCAACGGCGTGGTGATCAACGAGTTCGACAACACACCCGGCAAGGCGTCGTCCCGGGCCGGTGACCCGCCGACCGACCTGCGGCAGTTCCTCAGCGGGTTCGTCGGGCTGCAGAACCACGGCACGAACGACCTGATCGAGTTCCGCGACGTACGGGTCCGCTCGCTCTAACGCCCACCAGGTCAAGGGCCACCTCCCGGCAACGGGAGGTGGCCCTCCTGCTCACCTACGGCCGCCTGGGCATGGTGCTGCTCGACCCAGACAGCGAGGTCGACCGTCGCGTTGGCATCCCGTTCCGCTGTATGCCCACTCACCGCAGCAGAAGACGCGCACCGGGAGGGGCAGGGCGGGGCCGATAGTGCGGCAGGCACTACACATTCTGGTTGACGGATACCACCGAGGTGCCGCAGTGATCCGCCCGCCCCGCCAGCGCTGTTTTTGCCGATGATGCGGGCCAGATCCGCCCAACCCGCATCCGAATCGCGGCGGCCAGCCGCCGGTCAGTGGCATGCCGGCGGTGTGCAGGGCCGCCAGAGCTAGTCAGTCGTGGGTGATCTTTGACGAGTGGACGCTCGCCAGCGAGACAGGCGCCAACGTCAACGGGTGGTTTTGGCGGTACGAGTGGCTGTCCTGCGGGCCGGCACGTGCCCTGCCCGTTGGCCCGTCCGTGCAGTTATTCGTTTGTCGCCCATGGGCGGTGGCCCCTACGGTCCGACCATGGTTCTTCGGGAAGATCACATTCGCGACCGTGAAGCGATCGGCTCCCTCCACCGGCGTGCCTTCGGCGGCGACCACGGTGAGGTCGTGGCGGAGCTGGTGGACGACCTGCGCCGCGACGATCCCACTGCTCTGTCCTTCGTGTCGGAGGAGGCGGACGAGGTCGTGGGGCACGTTATGTTCAGCCGAGGTCTGCTGGACGCCCCACGGCGAACCGTTGGCGTTGCGTCACTGAGCCCGCTGGCCGTCGCCCCAGAGTGGCAGCGCCGCGGCATCGGCTCCGCGCTCATCCGCCATGGTCTCCAGGAACTGGATAAACGCGGCGTGCCGCTGGTGTTCCTAGAGGGCGACCCCCGGTACTACTCCCGTGTCGGCTTCAGCCCTGCGGTAGAACACGGCTTCCGTAAGCCATCCCTGCGTATTGCTGACTGGGCCTTCCAGGTAATCGAGCTGTCGGCATACGAGCCCTGGATGACCGGCACGTTCGTCTATTCGGAGACGTTCTGGAGGCACGACTGCGTCGGTGGGCGTGACAAGGACGCCTGAGCTATGCGCGAGTCGAGCGGCGCACGGAAACCAGGCCGTAGGCTAGGCGCAGCCCATCCCCTGGGCGTACGTGGCCTTCGGGTTTCCGGCGACGAATCCGTCGGCGATCTCCCAGAACACCTCCGGCCAGTCACCCTTCTTGTCCATCTGGTGCAACACCTTCCACTGGTGGCTGCTGCGCAACGCGTCGGTGGCCCGCTGGAGTGCGGCGTCGTCACCGGTCCGCTTCGCGCGTAACCATTCCGCGATCCACGCGCAGCCGACGCGGCTGGTCACCTCTGTGCCGAAATGGTAGGGGTCGTTCGCGCCGATGTCACCGAGGGCCGCGGTGTCGAACTTCGGCGGCAGCGGCACGTCGGCGAGCACCCTGGCCGCCTCCGCGGCCACCCGGTCCGGCGTGACGACCTCCGGCGGAAGCGCGGCCAGCCAGGTGCGTGCGTCGACGCGCACCACGTCGGCGAGCACCTGGTCGAGCCTTTTCCGGGTCCAGTTGCTCCCGGTCCGGAGCCGGACGAAGACACCGTCGCGGGGGCGAAGCAGGACCTCGAAGTCGCCGAGGTTATAGACGAAGAGGTCGCCCGGCCAGCTGTCGACCGTCACCGGTTCCGGCTTGCCGACCCTGAGCCGGTCGGCGTAGAAGCTGTCGTAGATGTCGTCGTACGGGCCGGCTGGGGCCCAGTTCATCTCCATTTCGTGCCTGCCGTTACGGAACCTGATGGTGCCGTCCTGCTTGGCGAACCCGTAAACGGTTGTCACCTTCCAGCCGGGCCGGTTGATCAGCAGTCGCGGGTTCTCCTCGGCGGCCTTGAGCGCTGCGGCCGAGTACACGACGGGGGCGCCCGCGGGGGCGGCCGGGCCGTCGTCCTGGTGTTCGGGGAGCACGGCGGGCACGGCGAGAACGCCGGCGAGAACCGCGGCTGCGGCCAGTGCCACGGCGGTGCGGCGGACCATGCTGCGGGTCGCCGGGGGGCGCGGCTGCGGTGGTTCGAGGAGGCGATGAAGGGGCGGCACGGACATGATCTCGTCCAGGAGGGCCTGCTGCGCCCCGTCGAGGTGTCCGATGACATCGGGCCGGTAGGGGTCGGCGTCCCGGACCATCTGGTCGAGGTGCTTGTCGGTCATCGGCCCTCCTTGGAGGCGGGTGCGGTCAGGACATCGAGTACATGTCCGGGCGGGGCGAGGTCGTCACCGATGAGGTCGCGCAGTCTGGCCCGCGCGCGCGACAGGCGGGTTCGCACCACGGCCGGGCTCAACCGGAGGACGGCAGCCACCTCGCGCGGCTCCAGGCCCTCCCAGACGGTGAGCGTCAGCACCTCCCGGTCCACCTCGCCCAGACGGGCCAGCGCGGCCTGGACGGCGAGTCGTTCGGGCACCACGCTGCCGGGATCAGCGACGACGATCCCCCTCATTCGCTGCCTGAGCCGCTCACCCAGCCGCTCGCGGCGCAGACCGGTGCGGCGGTGGTTGGCGAGCACCCGTCGAGCGACGCCGTACAGCCACAGTCTGACCTCGGCGTCGGCCGGCATCTCGTGGCCGCGGCGCCATGCGACAAGGAAGGTTTCGGCGACGACGTCGGCCGCGTCCTCGGGCTGTTCGGCGCGCCGCAGGGCGTACGCCAGCAGCGGCTGGAAGTTGCTGGCGTAGACGCGTCGGAAGCGTTCCTCGTGGTCAGTTCCGGAGCTCACATTCCCCCATGTCCGGCTAAGCGCCGATCGTGACAGGGCGAGCAGGAGCAGACAGGGTCACCCACGTCCTGAGGCCGAACGAGGGGATTCATCGGCGCTGTTCGGTAACGGCGCGAGGCGGCCAGATACCGCGATGCACCAGCCGATCAAGGTGGTCCAGCAGCCGGATCTCGCTGCGGAGCACTCGGCCTCGTTCCACGTCCGGCAAGCCAACGAGCGGGTCTGGAAGCTCTCGGTCGGGGGGTACGTGGACCATCGATCCCGAGTAGGTCCGACACTGTGAGCACCAGGCCAGGCCGATGCAACGCTCATACATCGGGGAACCAGGCGGGTGGAACCGGTAGGAGTAGGAGTAGATCTCGCCGTCGCAACCAGGGCGGCGGTGGAGTTCACGGGCGTGATTGACGAAGCGCTTGGACCAGCGCCACCGTGTCCAGTCCTCGTGCTCGCTCGTCACGGGCGGAAGCATCACACAGTTGCGGTTGTGCGGGACGCATGTTCTTTCGTCAGTGTCGCAGACGGTCGGGTGCCGGGCACGGGGCGTGAGCCGCCGTACCCGGCACCCGGGTCAATCTCCGTCAGCTGGTGGGCAGTACGGCACTGCCCTTCTGGTAGTTCTTGCCGGTGCCGTCAGCGCGGTAGTTGTTCTCCACGTTGCCGGCGGCGTCCACCGAGAACCAGTGGATCTTCGTTCCGGCCGGCAGGGTCACCGTCTCGCCGCCCTCCCGGACGCCGGCGGAGGCGTACAGGGTGGACGAGTAGGTCGGCGCGCTGCCGTCGAGGGTGTAGAAGACCGCCGCCGGCTCGCTCACCGTGAACGTGACGTCCACCATGCCGGGCGTGTTGCTGGCGGTCACCGACAGGCCGCTCTTCGGCCGCTGGTGGTCGGTGTCGAAGTCCCGGGCCACCCGCATCAGCTCGACCAGGCCGTTGGAGAACTCCATCGTCTCGGCGTGCGCCTCGTTCCAGGCCGGCTGGAACGAGGTGCCGACCTCGAAGTTCCAGGCGTAGATGCCGTACTTGTACCAGAGCATGTCGCCGGAGTTACCGGCCGCCGAGTACAGCACGTCGGAGATCGGGCCGGTCCGGGCCGGCGTGACCGCCATGTTGCGGTGCCGCTTGATCGCGGTGAGGATCCGCGACGAGGCCCCCCAGAAGAACGACTCCTCGGCCAGGGTCGGCCGGGGGGCCGAGATCCGGTCCGGGGTGGTGTACGCCCCCGGCGACCACATGAAGTAGTTGCCGGAGGAGTGCAGGTTCATCGAGAACTTGATGTTCTTGTGCTGGGCCAGCCAGTCGAGGTTCTTGTCCTCCGGCTCGGACAGCTCGCTGGGCCCGGCGTAGGTGCCGCTGGTGCAGCTGCTGGACGCGCCCGAGTAGCCGTCGAACAGGCTGTACTCGGTGTAGTTGCGGTTGTTGTCGACACCCCACGAGTTGCGACCGAGGGCGTCGGCCGCATCGGTCAGCGGGCAGTGGTTGGTCATGTTCTTCCGCTGCGAGGCGTAGTCGTAGAACGAGTAGTGGCCGCCGTCCGGGTTGATCGACGGGGCGATCCAGATGTCCAGGTTGTTGAGCAGCTGCTTGGTGCGGCCGTCGTGGCCGTAGTTGCGCAGCAGTCGCTCGGCGGTCTCGATGGCGACCAGCGGCGGCACCCACTCACGGGCGTGCTCCTGGGCGTACGCGAGAACGCCCATCCGGGACCCGTCGCGGTGCTTGCCGATCCGGATGGCGTACATCGGCTGCGGGTCGCGGGAGACGCTGGCCGGCGCCTTCAGGCCGTCGGTGAGCCCGGTCCGGGCGGCGGCCGCGACCACACCGGCTCCGGCGTCACCGCGGTAGGTGTACGCCCGGACGATCGACCCGGCGTTGGCGTTCAGCGCCGCGGCGACCTGGGCCGCGGTGCTGGTCAGTGCACCACTGGCGTTGGTGGCCAGGCTGACCCGGATGTCCTTGCCGGTCACGGTCACCGACAGGGGACGGCTGGCGGCACCCGGGTTGACCAGCTCGACGGAGATGTCGTTGCCGCCCTCGTGCCCCCAGGCCAGCGAGTCGACCGCCACCCGGTTGGCGTTCGCGGCACCGAGCACCGCCTGTGCCTTGCGGCGGTAGCCGTTCGTCTTGTACGGCAGCTCGACGACCTCGGCCAGGCCGGGGAACTCGGCGGCGAGCTGGTGGACCCGGTCGTACAGCTCGGTCGGGGTGAGGTAGCTGCTGACGAAGTCCTTCTGGTAGCCCGGGCCCTCGGGGTCGTCGGCCGGGATCGGCAGCCACTCCTTCACCTGCGCGACGGCGACCCCGCCGGTCGGGCTGGTGATCTGGATCCGGTCCGGGCGGGTCGTCACCGTCGAGGCGCCCCGGTGGTACATGTAGACGCCGGCGTCCACGAAACGCGAGATGTTCTGGGTGCCGCCCGAGCCGAGCGCCGTGCCGGGGCCGCTGTCCCGGACCACGGTGAGCGCGTTGGTCGAGGTCTGGCCCTGGGCCCACTTCGCCTCGACCGACAGGATCTGGTCGGTGCCGGAGGTGTAGTAGTCGGCACGGATGATCTTGACGTCGGAGGCGTCCGAGGCGACCAGGGACGCGGTGAAGGCCTGGTTCTCCGCCTTGTGCGCGGCGATGGTCGCCTCGCGCTCCGCGACCCGCTCCGCGGAGTCGGAGGGCTGGAAGACGGTTTCGCCGAGCCGGTAGCCCCGGGCGCGCAGGGCCGCCGCCTCGCTCGGGGTGACCACCGCGTGGGCGACGATGCCCTCCTCGGTGCGCGTCACGTCGTGGTCGAGGTCGACGCCGGTGGCGACGAGTTTGTCCAGCTCGGCGCTGTCGGCGAGCAGGACCTCCACCACGCTCGCCTCCTCGTCCGGAAGCCGGTTCAGCTCGATGTTCTGGCCGGCGCCGTCCGCGGTTGGTGTGACGGCGGAGGCCGGACTGACCAGGAGCACGGCCGAGACGGCCGCGACCGCGACGACCGGTGCCCGCCAACGGCGGTCACCGGAATTCGGCATTCGCATGTTCTCCCCTTCTGACGATGGGTGCGGGAATTGCGGCCCGCGACGATCGGTGTATTCGAGACCCGCGTGCTGCGGACGCCTGGCGCGACCAACGGACTAGGGCTGACGGAGTCGGTTTACCGCCACCGGTGCGGCGAACGGAGGACCGCAGGTGTGAATTCACATCGGTGAGCGTCCGGTGGGGCGGTCAGAGTGGCGGTTGGCCAATCCTGAACGCATCTTCATCCGGCTGTCAATGATGGATCGCTCCTGAATCGACGGTCCGGTGGTCGATCCGTGCGACCACCGGCGCGGTGGCTCCGGCGGCCGTGCGACAGGCGTAGGAGCCAGCGGCGACCATCTTCCACAGGTGTCCGATGACCTGCCCGCGCGTCGGTCCGTAGGTTCGGTGCGACCGTTACGGCGGTGACCCATGTCTATGCCGGGCGAGAGAGTAGACCTGCAGGTCGACGGGCGCTGTGGGGAAAAGGAGCACGCGGATGCGAAGAGGAAGACTTGCCTGGCGCGCCTCGGTGGTGGCCCTGGCGGTGGCGGTCACCGGCCTGCCGGCGACCGGCGCGCTGGCCCGGCCGGGCGCCGACGAACGCCCCGGGTTGACGATCGAGAATGGTGTCACCCAACCTGTTTTCGGGTACGCCGACGCCGTTCGGGAACGGATTTTCGTCACCTCCGACGTCGACACCGACGGCGACGGTGCGCGTGACGTGGTGGCTATGGACATCATCCGGCCGAGAGCCAGCGAGAACGGGCTCAAGGTTCCCGTGGTGATGGATGCCAGCCCCTACTACTCGACGGTTTGTCGGGGCAACGAGAGCGAATGCAAGGGCGATGTCGACGGGGACGGGCTGAATGACAAATGGCCCCTCTTCTACGACAACTACTTCGTCCCGCGTGGCTACGCGGTGATCCTGCTCGACATGATCGGCACCAACAACTCGACCGGCTGCCCGGTCACCGGTGGCGAGGCCGACAACATCAGCGCGCCGACCGCGATCGACTGGCTCAACGGGCGTCGGCCCGGGTTCGACGCCGCCGGCCGGACGGTCGTCGCCGACTGGCACAACGGCCGGACCGGCATGATCGGCAAGTCGTACGACGGCACCCTGGCCAACGCCGCGGCGGCCAGCGGGGTGGACGGGCTGACCACGATCGTGCCCATCTCGGCCATCTCGAGCTGGTACGACTACTCGCGTAGCAACGGCCTGGTCACCCGGGCGAACAACTACTCGGGCAGCCTGGCCAACACGGTCACCGACGCCAACCGTCGGGCGTACTGCGCGCCGGTGCGGACGGCCCTCGGGCAGGGCGGGGACGACACCACCGGGGACTACAACGAGTTCTGGGCGGAACGCGACTACGTGCCGCACGCCAACCGGGTCAAGGCCAGCGTCTTCGTGGTGCACGGCATCAACGACGACAACGTCCGCCCGGACCACTTCAGCAAGTGGTGGGACGCGCTGGGCGCGCAGGGCGTGCCGCGCAAGCTGTGGATGACCGGCACCGGCCACGTCGACCCGTTCGACTTCCGCCGCACGAAGTGGGTCGACACCCTGCACCGCTGGTTCGACTTCTGGCTGCAGGGCATCGACAACGGAATCATGCGGGAGCCTGCCGTGGACATCGAGCGGGCGCCGGACGTCTGGGAGACGGCACGCACCTGGCCGCTGCCGAACACCCAGCCGACCCAGGTGTTCCTCACCGCGCCGGCCACCGGGAACGCGGGTGGCCTGTCCCTGCACTCCGGTCCCGGCAACGCGAAGGCCGGCTTCCAGGACACGCCGACGATGACCCAGGCCAACGCCATCCGCCACCCGTCGGACCCGGCGGCGAACACGCAGAACCGGTTGGTGTTCCTCTCCGCGCCGTTGCAGGCGCCCCTGCACATCTCGGGCACCCCGATCGTCCGGATCAACGCCACCGTCGACGGCGAGGACACCAGCTTCGCCGGGCTGCTCGTCGACTATGGCAGCCGCGAGCGCTTCAGCACCGCCGGTGACGGCGTCCGGACGCTGACGCAGGAGGACTGCTGGGGGGAGACGGCCAACTGGGGCGGCTTCGCCGAGGACGCCTGCTACAAGAAGGTGGAGAAGACCGTGATCACCAGCCCGCAGGAGCTGGTGACCAAGGGCATCATCGACGGCCTCAACCTCGACTCGCTGTCCGTGTCGACGCCGCTGGTGCCCGGGCAGAAGACCGAGGTCGACCTGAACCTGCTGCCCGAGGACTACGTCTTCGAGACCGGCAACCAGATCGGCGTGGTCCTGCTCGGCTCGTACTCCGGCTTCAGCAGCCGGGCCAAGCAGAACCGGGCCAACATCACCGTTCACTTCGACCGAAGCCGGATCACCCTGCCGGTGGTCGGCGGCCGGCAGGCGGCCGCGGCGGCTGGCCTGTAGGGCTCCGCGCAGGTGTGGGACGTCGGAGCACCCGGCGTCCCACACCTGCCTCGTCGCCCCCTGTCCGGGCGCCGGTTACGGCTGGTACTGGCCGGTCAGGCGGCCGAGTTTCAGCGCCAGGTGCAGGCAGAGGCGTTCGTTGCCGTCCTTGAGGTCGGTGTCGGCGAGCAGCTCCACCCGCTGCAACCGGTAGTACAACGTCGTCCGGTGCAGCCGCAGCCGTTCCGCGGTGGCGTGGGCGTTGCCGGCCAGGTCGAGGTAGGTCTCCAGGGTTTCGAGCAGCACCTGCTGGGTCTCATCGCCGAGCAGGCGACCCAGCCCCGGATGCACCCGCGCGACGTCCAGGTGCCGGGCGTCGACCCCGGAGAGCAGCCGGTAGATGCCCAGCTCGGACCAGGGGACGACCGGACCCAGCGCCGGCAGCTGGACGCCCACCCGGGCCGCCTGGAACGCCTCCTGGTACGACAGCACGCTGTCGTAGAGGCGGGGTCGGGTGTCGCCGACGCCGAGGACGGTGCGCGCCACCGACGCCAGTCCCCGAGTCGCCCCGCGCAGGGCCTGGTCGAGCTGCGCGGCGGCGTCCTCCGCGGCCACCCGGACGGCGTTCCGGCCTCCGCAGAGCAGCAGCACCCCGTGGTCGTGCCGGACCAGGTGCAGCGTCTCGCGCGACCCGATCCACTGCCGGGTCGCGACGAGCGCGTGTTCCAGGGCGATGCGGGCCTCGTCGTCGAGCGCATCGTCCGGGGCCACGACGAGCTGGGCGACCAGGGCGGTGACCTGACCGTCGGTGCCGAGCAGGCCGTCGGTCAGCAGCGATCGGACGGCCTCGCGGCGGGACTCCGGGGACTCGACGAGCAGCGTGCGGGTCGCCTCCGCCTCCCGCTGCGAGGTCAGCTCGCCGAGCAGGTTCTCCCGGTAGAGGGCGAGCGACAGGTCCGACATCGCCTCGGTGACCACCGAGATGTCATCATCGGTCATCCCCTCGGCCTCGTCGATGAACCACACGAAGCCCAGCAGCAGGTCCTGGTGCCGGATCGGCACGCACACCCGGGGGAGGAGGTCCAGCTCGGGGGAGGCTGGGGTGCGCACCGGCTCCCGGGCCTCCATGATCCCGATCTCCCGCGCCCAGGCGATCACCTCCGGGGTGGTGTGCCGGCGCAGGATCGAGCTGCGGCGTACGCCGTCGATCACCCCGGTGTGCTCGCTGTAGACGACGACCCGCTGGCGCCGGTCCTCGATCAGGGCCGGTCGTTTGACCCGTGCCGCGACCCGGTCGACGATGCGTTGCAGCTCCATGCGCATGCGATTCTCCCGGACACCAACCCGCTCCGGCGCTGTCTCCGCTCGGCTCGGACTGGATATGTGCTGGTAGGACGGTTGGCCTACCTTCGATGATGTTGGCCTGATGGCGCAATCCCCGTAACCTCACCGCAACATCCGTACCCGGAATAGCCTCGGCGGTTTCGGCATCTGTCGGAAGACCGCGAGAGGTCACCCCCCTAACGTGTGCGGTTGCCGGCCCAACGGGCCAGGGTGGGTCGTCCTCTCGCTGGGCACGCCCGCACGAACGGAGTGTCCGGGAAGGGACGTCGTGGCCGCAACCAGGCCCTGGCAGGGCGTCATCGTCGCCATCCCCACGCCGTTCCGGGCGGATCTGTCGGTCGACTACGACCAGCTCCAGGAACACGTACGGTGGCTCACCGACGAGGGCTGCCAGGGAGTCGCGCCGTGCGGCTCGTTGGGGGAGTACCGGTCCCTGTCCGACGGCGAGCGCGCCGACGTGGTCCGCGCCGCCGTCGAGGCCGTGCCGAGCGGCTGCGCGGTGGTGCCGGGGGTCGGCGGGTACGGCAGCCGGCAGGCACGGCGCTGGGCCGAGCAGGCCCAGGCCGCGGGCGCCCAGGCGGTGCTCGCGCCGCCCCCGGTCGGGCACCCGGGCACCGCCGGCGAGGTCGTCGCCCACTACCGCGAGGTGGCCGCCGTCGGGCTTCCGGTGGTGGTGTACGCCGACCCGGCCGAAACCACGGTAGACCTGACGCCGGAGTTGCTCGCCCGGGTCGCCGAGACCGACGGCGTCGTGGCGGTACGCGAGCGCGACGTACGCCGGCTGCACCACGTCCGTGACCTGTGCCCCCACCTCGACGTGCTGGTCGGCGCCGACGATGTGCTGCTGGAATTGACCGTCTGCGGCGCGACCGGGTGGATCGGGAAGAGCCCCAACGCCCTGCCCCGGCTCTCCCGCCGCCTGCAACGGCTGTGCGCCGCGCAGGACCTGGCGGCGGCGCTGCCGTTGTACGCCCAGCTGCACCCCCTGCTCCGCTGGGACTCCCGGCCCGAGGTGGTGCAGGTCGTCAAGCTGGCGATGGGGTTCGTCGGCCGGTACGGCGGTCCGTGCCGGCCGCCCCGCGGACCCCTGCCGACGGAGACCGAGGCGCGGCTGAGCCGGGACCTGCGGCGGGCGCTGCGGGCCGACGCCCAGTTGTGACGGTCCGCGTCGGCGGGCCTCCTGCACGTGTCGGAAGCGGCCGGTCCACCTGCCGACATCTGCACGGTGACCACCGCATCGACCGGCTCCTAGATTCGGTTCGGGTGTGATCATGCCGGACGGCGACTCCGCCCGGCTCCGATCGCCTCCACCCTCCCGAGCCCCCGACCTGAAAGGTGACCCGATGCACCTTCTGCCCACCAGGCGCGCGGTGTGGCGTTCGGTGCTGGCCGCTGCGGTCGCGACCGCCGTGGTCGCGACCGGATCCGCCGGGCCGGCCGCTGCCGCACCGAGCCTTCCGCCGGACGGGCTGACCCCGTTCCAGGCGATCGATGCGCAGCACTGGCAGAACCCCGACACGATGACCTGGGACGACTTCGTCCCGGTGCCCAACAAGAACTGGGCCGACCCCACCATGCGTGGGTCGGTCCGCAACTTCAAGATCGCGCTGGTCACGCTCGACTACTCGGACCAGCCGTTCGTCATCACCCAGGCTCCGCAGTCGTCGGTCTTCGGCAACCCGCAGTCGACCGCGACGAACGTGCAGCGGGACCAGGTCGCGCAGTTCTACAGCGAGTTCCTGAACAAGCCGAACGAGCTGAACCGGGGACACACCCTGCACGAGTACTGGATGCAGGACTCCAACGGCCAGTACGGCGTGGACCTCACCGGCTTCGGCCCGTACAAGATGCCGTCGAAGTCGTACCAGTACGGCATCGACAACAGCTTCAACCCCGGCGCCTGCCCGTCCGGGGAGACGTGCAACCGGAACATCCGTACCGACGGGCTGGGTGCCTGGCGCGCGGCGGTCGGCGAGGAGGTGGCCAGCAGTTTCGAGCTGATCTTCATCCTCTCCGCCGGTCAGGACGAGTCCTCGACCTGGCAGGAGTTCGGCCAGATGATGTTCCAGACCAAGGAGGACGTGCCGGACGCCTGGGGCCCGCCGGACCCCAACCTGCCCAACTACGCCAAGACCCGGTACGTCGACTGGACCTCCTGGAAGTCGGCCGCCACCATCTGGCCGAACGCCAGCGGCAACTCCTCGACGCAGGCGGAGAGCTCCGGCATGGGCGTCTACGCCCACGAGCTGACCCACCTGCTGAACATCGGGGACAACTACAACAACCCGTACGGCGTTCCGTTGCGCCGCGCGTACACCGGCATCTGGAGCATGATGTCGCGCGGCTCGTTCAACGGTCCGGGCGGGCCCCACACCCGCTGGCAGATCCCGCCGGTCAACGGCGGCTCGATGGGCTCGCTGCACATGCTGCGGGACAAGCTGAAGATCAAGCTCCTCGGTGAGGAGCACGTGCTGCGGCTGTCCCGGGAGGGCCTGGCCACCTCCGGCCTGGTGGTCGCCGACGTCACCGCCCGCGCGGTGGACGCCGGGGACGGCCTGACCGGCCTCAACATCGCCATGAACCGGGACCTCTCGCCGGCCTGCACCGTCAACACCAACCCGCTGTGCGACGGCGGCAACTACAACAACTACACCGTCGAGGTCGTCGACCGGATGGGCGCGGACTCGTTCACCCCGGACAGCGGCGTGCTGCTCAGCAAGACCAAGAACGCCGACAGCGCGCCGTTCGTGTGGGTGGTCGACGCCAACCCGCAGGACATCGACATGGTCGACTTCTACCAGCCGAACGGCACCCCGCAGAAGATCACCATGGGTGACTACCGGCAGCTGTCCGACGCGCTGTTCCACGCCGGCGCCAACTCCGGCAGCGAGTACGAGTACGTGGACGAGGCCAACCGGCTGCACTTCTACGTGCTCAACCTCCGCCGGGACGCCGCCGGGGTGCTGTCGTACACGGTCGCGGTCCGTTCGCTGGACGGCGCCGGCCCGAGCGCGCACGGCGTGGCGCTGTCCAAGGGCTCCCTGATCACCCGGGGCCAGCCGACCGGCGAGGGTGCGTTCTGCACGTTCGACCTGACCAACACCGGCAAGTACGTGGCCGGCGAGCAGTCGCACCCGGAGGACGCCAGCGACTACCTGACGTCCGACGTGTACAAGCTCTCGGCGACCGTGCCCGGCAAGGGCTGGAAGGTGGAGCTGCCGAACGAGCTGGCCGTGGCCAAGTTCGGTGACACCACCGGGGTCAACGTCTCGGTCGGCGCCTCCGCCGACGCGGTCGCGACGACCCTGGTGGAGCTCACCGCCACCTCGGTGAGCGACCCGAGCAAGACCGTGACCAGCCAGTGCCGGGTCGAGCGACCCCGGGCGCTGATCAGCTGATCCACCCGATGACCCGGGGCGGTGCGGACCGTTCGCCGCACCGCCCCGGGCTCCACCTCACGACGATCTGGGAGGACCGATGCGGCGCCTGCTGGCAGTGCTGTCGCTGCCGTCGTTGCTCGCTGGCGCGCTGACCGGCTGCGGCGGCGCCGAGGAGTCCCGGTCGGCGATGACCGTGCGGGTGCTCGTCCGCGACATCAACATCCGGCCGGAGGGCGAGCCGTGCGCCGGCACCGGCCCCTACACCCATTTCCACAACCGCGCGCCGTTCCAGGTGACCGACGCCGCCGGCCACACGCTCGCCGAGGGCTCGCTGTCGTCGGGCACGTCGGTGGCGACGTTCGCGGAAGACCTGGAGGTGGCGCGCGTGCCGACGTACTGCGAGTTCGCGGTGCCGGTCAACCTGGCCGCCCGGGACGCCTACCGGCTGGTCGTCGACGGCCACCCGCCGATCGATCTCACCCCGAACAGCAGCGAGGGCCCCGCGCTGGTCGCGGTGGTCCCGTCGTGACCCGCCGGTACGCGGCCGGCCTGGCTGCCGCAACGTTGGCCCTGGTCGCGGCGCTCGCCGCGGCGGCCTGTTCCGACGGCACCCCGGCACGACCGGAACCGGTCCCGGGCGGTGCCGCGGCCCTGCCCGGCCCGGCGCCCGAAGGGCTCGCCCTCCGACCGGCCCCGTCCGGCGTGCCGGCCGCGCCGGCCGTCACCGGCGCGCTGACCGACGGCAGTCGGGTCACCTTCGCCGACCTGTGGGCCGACCGGCCGGTCGTGCTCGTCTTCTTCAGCTCCTGGTGCGCCCAGTGCGAGCAGCGGCAGGACGCCCTGAGCGAGTTGGCCCGTACCTACCGCGACCGGGTCGTCTTCGTCGGGGTGGCCGGCGAGGACAAGCCCGACGATCTGCACCGGTACCTGCGGGAGCATCGGGTGGAGTACCCGGTCGTGGTCGACGACGACGGCGGGATCGGGCAGTCGTACGCGGTCCGCGAGCCTCCGGCCGTGGTGGTGGTCGCCAAGGGTGGTGCGCTGCTGCGGGGGTGGCCGGGTGGAGTCGACGCGCCGACCCTCGACGGCAAGCTGCGTGAGCTGGTGCTGGCCTCCTGACCCGACGGGCCGCGCCACCGGTCAGGGTTCCGCCGGCCCCGCCCCAGGGCCGCCGAGCGTGCGGCGTTGCGGATGGATGGTCTCGCCACGGGCCAGCATGGCGACGAACTGCGCGATCCGGCGTTCGCGGGTGTCGGCGCGCTTGGCGGTGGCGAGCCGGTGGAGGATGGCGAACCGGTTCTGGGCGGTGAGGATGTCGAACATCGCCCCGGCCCGGGGCTCGGCGGCCAGTGCGGTGGCGAGGTCCGCCGGGACCTCCGCCGTGGCCTGACCGGCGTACGCGGCGTCCCAGCGGCCGTCGCGCTTGGCGCGGTCCACCTCGGCGATGCCGGCCGGATGCATGCGGTTCTCGGCGAGCAGCCGCCCGACGATGCCGACGTTCCGCGCCGACCAGGGGCTGCGTGCCCGCCGTGGGGTGAACCGTTGGCGGTACGTGGCTTCGTCGCGGCTCCTCACCTGGCCGTCGATCCAGCCGTGGCAGAGGGCCTCGTCGAGCGCCTGGTCGTAGCTGACGGTGGTGGGGCCGGTGCCGCCGCGCTTGGCCAGCACCAGCCACACGCCGTCCGGGTCGGCGTGGTGCTCACCGAGCCACCGCCGCCAGGCGGCGGCATCCGGGACGATCAGCTCCGGCAGCTCACCGGGCATGGTGGCGCCTCCCGGTGGTCACCGCGGTCCCCTGGTCCGCGTCGGCGACAGGGTCGCCAGCGGGCTCAGCGAGGGCGACCCGGTGGGCGGCGGTGTCGGCGGATCACTCGGGCTCGGGCTGGGGCTGGAGTCCGACGGGGTCTCGCTCGGCGTCGGCCGGGGCGAAGCGGTCCGGGACGACGTGGTCGGTGCCGGTTGGCTCGTGGCCGGCGGCGGGGCGTCGTCCGGGAACTTCGGGTCGCTGAACCGGTACTTGTCCGGGTCGAGCTTCATCGCCGCGGTCGCCTGCTCCATGAACTGTCGCCAGATCGGTGCGGGGGCGTTGGACCCGAACACCTGGTAGCTGCCGTCCTTCGTCTTCAGCGGCTTGCCGTCGCTGGTGCCGAGCCAGACCGCTGCCGCGAGGGCACCGGTCCAGCCGACCATCCAGGTGTGCACGTTCTGCGTGGTGCTCTGGCCCGCCTGCCAGGTGCCGGTCTTGCCGGCGGAGTCCCAGCCGTTGTCGAGCTTGGCGGCCTTCACCCGGCGCAGCGTCCAGTCGAGCTGGTTGATCGCCTCCTCGTTCAGCCCGATGTCGCTCTGCTCCAGCTGCTCGGTGTACAACTTGTCGTCGCCCTTGGTCACCGAGCGGACGAAGTGGGCCTCGGCGCGCTTGCCGCCGGCCGCGAAGGTCGCCATCCCGTTCGCGTGGTCCTGGACGCTGATGCCGTACTGGCCGATGCCGACCTCGGTGGAGAACCGCTTGGCCGACTCCTCGGCCGACTTGTCGCGCAGGTCCACCCGCTGCGGCTGTGGGTTGCCCTTCACGGTCGCCCACATCGAGTCGACCCCGGCCTGCTTCGCCATGTCGATCACCTTGGCGGTGCCGAGCTTCTCGGTCAACTCGAAGTAGGTGACGTTCAGTGAGGCGACCGTCGCCTCCCAGAGCGCGCAGTCGGGCTGGCAGGCGGCGTGCTCGGCGTTGCGGATCGGGCCGGCCGAGCTGTCCTTGGTCCGCCCCGACTCCGGGAACTCCTTGGTCTCCGGCGAGTCGAAGTGCTGCTTCACGGAGATCTTGTCCTGCACGGCGGCAGCCAGGTCGTACACCTTGAACGACGAGCCCGGTGGGTGCTGGCCGAACCCGCTCGCGTGCCCGTTCTCGTCGTAGTACCAGCCGGCGTAGTCGGCGCCGGTGCCGCTGCTGCCGCCGAAGTAGCCGAGCACCCGACCGGTGCCCGGTTCGACCGCCACCAGCGCGGCCTGCCAGTTCTTCGGCTGATCCCGGACCGCCTCGGGGGCGGTGTCGCGACGGATGTCGGCGGCGGCCTCGGCCGCCTCCTGGACCCGTTTGTCGATGGTGGTGACGATCTTGTAGCCGCCGTCGCGGATGATCTCGTCCGGCTTGCCCCGGAACTGTTCGGTCTGGCGCAGCTCGGCGAGCACGTGGTTGACCACCAGGCCGTTGGGCCCGTCCAGCCCCGTCTGGCCGGCGTTGGGGTCGATTTCCTTGACCGTGTCGGGGTACGCCAGGTTCGCGGCCTGTTCGGGCGTCAGGTAGCCCAGCTTCACCATGCCGTCGCGGATGTAGTTCCAGCGGTCGACCGAGTTCTGTTTGGCCAAGGCGTTGCGCCGCGGGTCGTAGCCGGGCGAGCCCTCCGGGTCGGCGGGGTCAGCTTCGGGCTGCTTCACCATCGCGCAGAGCACCATCGCCTCCGCCTGGGTCAGCTGCTGCTGCGGCGGCGCGTCCCGGCGCACCGTCTTGCCGAAGTACGTCTGCGCGGCCGCCTCGATCCCGTACGCGCCCCGCCCGAACGGGACGGTGTTCAGATAGAAACCGAGGATCTCCTTCTTGCTGTACTTGTCGCCCAGCTTCCAGGCGATGACCGCCTCGCGCAGCTTGCGCGAGTAGGTGACCCCGCGCAGGTCGGCGGCGACCCGTGCGTACTGCTGGGTGATGGTGGACGCACCCTGCCGTTGCCCGCCGGTGAGGTTGGACCAGGCGGCGCGGAGCACGCCGCTGAAGTCGATGCCCTTGTTCGTCCAGAACGTGCGGTCCTCGGCCGCCACGATGGCCTGCTTGGCGGAGTCGTTCATCTGGTCGTACGGAACGATCGTGCGGTTCTCCGCGCCCAGCTTCGCCATCGCCGTGCGACCGTCGGCGTAGTAGACGGTCGTCGACTCGGGAAGTTTGAGGTCGGTGGGCGTGGGCACCCGGTCGAAGTAGTAGCCGCCCGCGAGCAGGCCGGTGCCGGCCAGCAACGTGAAGACCGCGAGGAAGATCAGCAACCGGTGGCGTCGGCGCTTCCGGCGCCGGGTCGGGGCGGCGGAACCGCCGGCATGGTCGTTGTAATCGGTAGGAAATTCCCGCACCCGATACCCTCCGACTGCTCGGCCGAATCGTGTCCCTGCTCGACCTGCACGCTAGCGGAGCTGCGGGTATGCCGTCTGCCACCGCCGTCGCCGGATGTGTTCAATCTCGCGGTCCAGACATCGACGGCAGCGCCGGAACCAACCTCGACGAACCAGCTACGGGAACGGCCCCTGCCGATCGATTCTGCGCTTGAACAGCAACGATGGCACGCTCGTGACCCATCCCGCGGCAGGCCGACCGGGGCCCCGCACGAAGCGTCGCCCCGGTCGGCTCGCCTCAGCGCAAGGCCCAGCTGTTCACCCGGCCGTTACGCGTCAGGGCAGGCGGGCGACAGGTCGGCCAGCGGGCGTTGCCACCCGGGCGGCCGCCCCAGAACGGCGACAGCCGCCACATCGGGTGCGTGGTGGTGCCGCCCGGCACCGGGAAGGTGTCCCGGTCGGCGTAGCCGTACCGACGAAGCAGGTCCCGGTCGCTCTCGGTGAACGCCTCCGCGTACGTCGGCAGCCCCAACGTGTCCATCCAGCGCTGCGCCCCGGCGAGGAGGGCGGCCGACCGCCGTGCCGGAGCCTGCCCCGGCGCGGCCAGCAGCGCGAGATGGTTGTGTGCCTCGGTGGGACGCCGCGCCGAGAGGACCCGGTCGAAGACTTTGAACCGTTCCTGGTGCTCGCCGCAGGCATCGGCGAGCCGGTCGGCGTACCGCGCGGGCGGCGGGATCGGCCGGTAACGGTGAAACCAGACGGTCGCCGCCGAGCCGTCCTGGAGCAGGAACGCGTCGCCGAAGAGCAGCGCGTGTTCGGTCCAGATCCGCGCCACGGCGGCGAGCACGGATGGTCGACGCCGCTCATCGGGGACGAGCCAGGCGCCAAGTGCGGTGGGGTTCAGGGAATCGGTGACGAGATCGGCGATCCAGCCGATGTCGCGCCACCGGGCCCGGACGACGGGCATGCTCACGCTCATGGGTAACTCCTGGTCACCATCGTGATCGGTTACGTCTGAAGGTCGCCGGCGCGGATCGCGTGGTAGGGCGCGCCATCACGGGCCGCCAGCTCGGTCGGAGGTACGCGGGGCCGCCCGCGCCGTTGCGGACGGCACAGAGCAGCGCGCCGGTCAGGCGGGCCGAGTGTCCGGACGGGGCGAGCGGGACCGGAGCGCCTCGCCGTCCGGTGGGTGGCACCGGCGCGCGGGCAGGACGGGTGATGCCCAAGGTTCGGCGGAGGCGTCGGCGGGGGTGCCGTGCCCGCCGCCGGACAGGTCGACCTTGCTGCTGCCGGGGATGTGCTGGGCCGGCGTGGAGTCGGCATCCGACCGGAGCGGGTGTGGCCCCTCCGGCTCGAGCCGTTTCGACGGGGACCGGGCGGCCGGCGTGTTCGGGACGAATTCGGCGCATCCAGGGATGGCCGCCGCCGGACCGGTGGTGGTCGGGGAGACGGCGGTGGTGGCCGGCGGGGGAATCGGGTCGATCGGGCCGGGCCTCGGACCGCCCGTGGCCGGTGGTGGTGCCTCATCCGGCGGGTCGGTGGCCGGGTCCGGCGGGTCGGTCACCGGTTCCAGCGGGGTCAGCACCGGGAGGAGCGGCTCGAGCACCGGCTCCAGGACCGGTGCGAGCGGCCCGATGACCGGGCGCAGCGCCCTGGCCACCGGAGGGAGTATCCCCGTGCGTCGCGGCCCGGTGACGTGCTTCAAGGCGTTGGCGACGGGGGCGAGTATCCCGGTGCGGACCGGCTCGGTGACGCGGCTCGGCAGGCCGGCCTTCGGGGTGGGCGCCCGGGCGGGCGCCGGGCGGATCGTGTCGCGGGGCCGGTCGGTCCGTGGCGGGGTGGTGACCCGGTCGGCCGGTCTCGTCACCCGAGCTCGGGCCGGCGCCGTCGTGGGCGTGGCCGGCGGTGGCCGGAGTCGCCTTTGGGTGGGCCCGGCGGGGCGGACGGGCGGCCGTGGCGCCGCCCGCTTCGGCGGGACGACGGTCCTGACCGGCGGTGGGAGCGGTGCGGTGCGGCGGGCGGCCGCGTCGATGGCCGGCCCGTGGGCCGCGGCGTGCGGGGCCGTGCCGAGGGCCGGGCGGAGAACGCCGCTGACCAGGTCGAGGGTGGCCCCGATGACGGGTGGCCGGTCGGCGGCGTACGCGGCGTCGGCGGCGGCGACCTCATGACCGGCCCATGCCGCGAGCACCCCGCCGAGCAGGAGGCCGAGGCGCAGCAAGACCCGAGTCAGTCGCCCGCCTCGTCGAGTCATCCCGGGTCCCTCCGGCCGGCGGCCAATACCGCCGATCAACGCCCGTACTCTACCGAAAGCGGTCGCTCGATCACAGCCTGCGGCTGATCGAAATCGGGCGAGTCGGGCCCGGCCGGTAGCGGGTACCCTTCCCGCCTTCGACGACACCCGCTCCGTTGACGGGCGTGTCGACCGTCTGCTGTCCCGACCCGACGGACCGCACCGGGCCGCCCGGGCCGCCGCCGGTCTGACCGGGCAGGATGCCGGGCATGGACGACGACGTACGCGGGTATCTGGCCGAACTGGTCGACCGGGCCCGGTCGGTCCTCGGCGAGAACCTGGTCGGGGCGTACGCGGCCGGGTCGGTGGGGCTCGGCGCGTACCAGGCGGGACGCAGCGACATGGACGTGGCCCTGGTGGTGGCCCGGCCGGTGGGCGACGCGGCCAAGCGGGCCCTGGTGGACCGGCTGCGGCACGAGGCGTTGCCCTGCCCGGCGCGCGGCCTGGAACTCGTCGTCTACCGACGGGACGTGGCGGCCTCCGGCACCCCGGCGCCGGGCTTCGAGGTCGAACTCAACACCGGCGCGACCATGCCGTTCCGCGCCGCGTACGACCCGGACGAACGACCGGAGGCCGATGGGCGGTTCTGGTACGCCCTCGACCGCAGCATCCTGCGCCAGTCCGGGCTGGCCCTGCTCGGTCCGCCCGCCGCCGATGTCTTCGCCGATCCGGCCCCGGACGACCTCCGCCGGCTGCTGGTCGCGGCGTTGTCCTGGTGGCTGGCGCTGCCGACGCCCGACGGCGACCGCCCAGCGCCCGGCGCGGAGGACGCCGTGCTCGGCGCGTGCCGTTCCCTGGTGCGTTTCCGGGACGGGGTGTGGCTGGCCAAGGCGGATGCCGGACGGCGGATCGCCGAGCGCGGCGAGGGCGCCGACCTGATCGGGCGGGCGATCGAGGCCCGTCGGGGTGGCCCGCCGCCGGGTGGCGCCGAGGCGCGGGCCTTCCAGCGTCGGGTGCTCGACGAGATCGCTCGAGCGCATTGACGAGGCTCGACGCTCTACTGTAAACAAGGCGTACTGATTAGTCGGGGAGGCTCCCATGCGACGCTTGGTACCGCTGGCCGCGCTCCTGCTCACCCTCACCACCGCCACTCCGGCGGCCGCCGCGCCGCCCCGGTCGGCCCCCGCGCCCCTCGCGGCCACCCCGATCCAGATCTACGGCGCATGGCACTGTGGAAACGACTACTGCACCTGGGGCGCGGCCCGCACCGTGGCCGAGTTCGACAGCCAGAACCACTGGATGATCGACCGGGGAGACGGCCGCCCCGCCGTCAACCTCGTGGTGCTCAGCTTCGTCAACCCGCTCGACCTGCTGCGCCAGACCACCAACGCCACCACCCTCGACGGCGTGCCGCGCGGCATGACCCCCGAGATCGTCGGCTGGTTCACCTCCCGCGGCGTGCGGGTCATGCTCTCGATCGGCGGCATCACCTACACCGGCGCCTGGGACACCGCCCTCGCCGAGAACCCCACCCTGCTCGGCCAGCGGGCCGCCGCCGTCGCCACCCGCCTCGGCGTCGGCATCGAGATCGACTACGAGCAGAACACCAACCCGAACCTCGCCGGCCTGCAGTCCTTCATCGACGCCTACCGGACGGTCCACCCGTACGACGCCACCGGCGCCCGACCCCAGGCCCGGCTCACCATCGACGTCGCCGCCGGCGACCGCTACCTCATCGCACTCAACCGCAAGGCCACCGCCGACTGGCTGCGTACCGACACCCCGGTCCTCGACTACGCCAACGCGATGGTGGCCGCCAAGCCCGCCTCCGCCAGCACCTCCCAGGCGAGCTGGCAGGAACACGTCGACGGGAAGCCGCAGTACGCCCCGCCGGTGCCGCCGCTCGCCCCGGCGAAGTTCACCGGTGGCAGCTACCTCGCGCACGGCGGCAAGCCGCTGCCGGAGTGCGTCGACTACGCCACCTCGGTGCAGCGGGCCGCCGCCCCGTACGCGCAGAGCGTCGCCCCCAACGGTGCGGGCAGCACCGCCGGCATGCTCGGTTTCATGTTCTGGGCCGCCGAACGCCCCGCCACCAAGGGCATTGGCACCGCACCGCCGAACACCTGTGAGCGCGGCGCCGGCGCCGGGGCGACCGCGCTGGCCGTCCCGGTGCCGATGCCCGCCCTGCGGCAGAGCTGAACGCTCTTGATCAACTCTGGGTGCGGCATGTTGTGGTCACGGCCGGCCGCGAGACCACCCTTTGCCGCATACGGAGTCGATCAGGTCCGGTATCCCCGGACTGCCGCTTGATCTAAGCTGTCCGGAACGACCAGCTACAAAGGAGCGTCGGTGACGCAGAAGCCCTCGACCGCCCCGCGCGCCGACGCGCTGGACACCAGCGTCCCGCACTCGGCCCGCCTGTGGAACTACCTCCTCGGTGGCAAGGACAACTTCGCCGCCGACCGGGAGGCCGCCGAGCAGGTCCTCGCGTTCCTGCCGGAGCTGGTCCAGTCGGCCCGGTTCAACCGGGAGTTCCTCGGCCGGGCGGTCCGTCACCTCGCCGGAGAGGCCGGCGTCCGGCAGTTCCTCGACATCGGCACCGGACTGCCGACGGCGAACAACACCCACCAGGTCGCCCAGGCCGTCGCGCCGGAGTCGCGCATCGTCTACGTCGACAACGACCCGATGGTGCTGGTGCACGCCCGGGCCCTGCTCACCAGCAGCCCGGAGGGCATCACCGACTACATCGACGCCGACCTGCGCGACCCCGAGCTGATCCTGGCCGAGGCCCGCCGGACGCTGGACTTCGACCAGCCGGTCGCCGTCATGCTGCTCGGCATCGTCAACTTCGTCGTCGACGACGAGGAAGCGATCCACATCGTTCGACGGCTCGTCGACGCGGTGCCGGCCGGCAGCTACCTGGTCCTGTCGCACCCGACCCGGGAGGTCAACCCGGAGGCGGTCGACCGGGCACTGGCGATGTGGAACGACGGTGGCGCCGCGCAGATGGCCGTCCGGACCCCGGCGGAGATCGGCCGGTACTTCGAGGGGCTCGAACTCCTCGAACCGGGCCTGCTCACCTGTTCCCAGTGGCGTCCGGACGGCAACGACACCACCCCCACCTCCGAGTACTGCGCGGTGGGCCGCAAGAACGGCTGACCCGGGCCGGCCCGCCCGGGCGCGGGGCCGAAAACCGATGTCGCTCCCGGGCACGCGGCCGTTAGGGTCAGGCGATGATCGAGGTGCGCGATCTGGCGAAGCACTTCCGGGTACACCGTCGACCACCCGGGTTGGGTGCCTCGCTCCGCTCCCTGTTCCGGCGCGAGCACGTCACCGTCCGCGCGGTCGAGCGGGTCAGCTTCACCATTCCCACCGGCGAGGTCGTCGGTTTCCTCGGCCCGAACGGCGCCGGCAAGACCACCACCCTGAAGTGCCTGACCGGCCTGCTGCACCCCACCGCCGGCACCGTACGGGTGCTCGGGCACACCCCGCATCGCCGGGAAGCCGCGTTCCTGCGCCGGATCTCGCTGGTCATGGGCCAGCGCAACGCCCTGTTCTGGGACCTGCCCGCCGCCGACGCCTTCGAGGTCAACCGGGCGATCTACGGCCTCGCCGAGGGCCCGTACCGGTCGGCGCTCGACGAGCTGGTCGCCCTGCTCGACCTTGAGCCGCTGCTGAACAAGCAGGTCCGGGTGCTGAGTCTCGGCGAGCGGATGCGCTGCGAACTGGCCGGCGCGCTGCTGCACCGACCGGACGTGCTCTTCCTCGACGAGCCGACGCTCGGGCTGGACGTCAACGGCCAGGCGGCGGTGCGGACGTTCCTTGCCGACTACAACGCCCGGTACGGCGCCACCGTCCTGCTGACCAGTCACTACATGGGTGACGTGACCGCGTTGGCCCGCCGGGTGCTGGTCATCGACCACGGCGCGCTGCGCTTCGACGGGGATCTTGCCGCGCTGGTCGAGGCCAACTCGCCGTACCGGCTCGTCCGGGTCACCCTGCGTCAGCCCGCACCGGCGGAAACCTGGGTGGGCCTCGGTGAGGTGTCGTCGGTCGACGGTGCCGTGGTCACCCTGAAGGTGCCGCGCGCCGAGACGGCCACGGTCGCGGCCCGGCTGCTGGCCACCCTGCCGGTCGAGGATGTCGCGATCGAGGACCCGCCGGTGGAGGACATCATCCGGGCGGTCTTCGCCCATGCGTGACGTGCTCACCGCGTACCCCTCGCTGGTGCGCAGCGCGACGCTGGTGGCGGCGACCTACCGGGGCCGGGTCGTGCTGTCGTTGGCCACCAGCTTCTTCCCGCTGCTGACGATGGCGGTGTGGCTCACCGTCGTCGCCGAGGGCGGCCCGCCGGCGGGCTGGACCACCGGCGACTTCCTGTCCTACTACGCGGCGGCGACGCTGCTGTGGAACCTTGCGGGTGACCGCGTGGTGTGGCAGTGGGACGCGGACATGCGTAGCGGCGACCTGTCCGCGCGGCTGCTGCGCCCGGTGCACCCCTTCCACCAGTACGCCGCGAGCGACCTCGGCCACCGGTTGGTGTTCCTCACGGTGCTGGCGCCCGCCCTGGCGCTCGCCGCGCTGCTCGTGCCGGGCCTGGGTTATTCGGCCGACCCCGTCAGGCTCGTTGCCGTCGCCGCCGCGCTGGTGCTGGCGTACGCGCTCAGCCTGCTGATGGCGTCGACGTTCGCCCTGATCGGGTTCTGGAGTACCCAGACGTCCAACGTGTGGTTGCTGTGGTGGGGCCTGGGCTCGTTCGCCTCGGGCTGGGTCGCGCCGCTGGCGCTGATGCCGGACTGGCTGCGTACGGCCGCGCTGGTGCTGCCGTTCCGTACCGCGATGGGCTTCCCGGTGGAGCTTCTGATGGGCCGCCTCGACGCCCGTCAGACCGCGTACGGGTTCGCGGTCGGGCTCGGCTGGCTTGCCGCGTTCGCGCTGCTGTACCTGATCGGCTGGCGGTACGGCGTGCGCCGCTACCAGGCGGTGGCCGGATGAGCCGCTGGACCCGGCACGCGCGGATCCTGGGCATCTGCTGGCGGGCAGCGGTGGCCACTGAGGTGGAGTACCGCTTCAACTTTCTCTCCAACATCGCGCTCAGCGCCTTCTGGCTGGTCTGGGCGGCCCTCGGCGCGTCGGTCTACTTCCGCTTCACCGGCTCGGTGGCCGGCTGGGCCCATGCCGAGGTGCTCGTCGTCATCGGCCTGTTCTTCGCGCTCAACGGCCTACGTCAGGCGCTGCTGCAACCGAATCTGGAGCGGATGACCGACTACGTGCGGCAGGGCACGCTCGACTTCCTGCTCACCAAGCCGTTCGACGCGCAGCTGCTGGTGAGCCTGCGGCAGGTGCGGGTCAACAACCTGCTCGACCCGGTGCTGGGTCTGGCCCTGGCCACCGTCGGCGTCGTCCAAACCGGCCGGGGCGTGTCAGTGGGCGCGCTGGCCGCGTTCCTGCTGCTGCTGGCCTGCGCGATGCTGCTGACGTACGCCCTGACGGTGGCGCTGATGGCGCTCGCGGTGGTGCTGGTGGGCGCCGAGGAACTCGGCCGGGTCTCCTTTGCGTTCGTCGAACTGTCCCGCTTCCCGGTGGATCTGTACCGCAACCCCGCACAGGCGCTGCTGACCATCGTGCCGGTGGCGTTCCTGACCACGTACCCGGCCGAGGCGTTGCTGGGTCGGCTCGACCCGTACCTGCTGCTGATCGCCCCGGGGGTGGCGGTCGGCGCGGTGGTCGTGGCCACGGTGGCCTGGCGGCGTTCGCTGCGCTCGTACTCCGGCGCCAGTGCCTGACCCGACGGCCGCTGGTTAGGGTGTGGCGGGGGAGGTGCGCCGATGGGGTCGGAGCTGAGCGGGGCCGCGCTGGCCGGACTGGAGGCGGCGGTCCCGGGCGGGGTACGCACCCGGGCCGCGGACCGGCTGGGACTCGCCCACGACGCCTCCCACTACCTGCTGCATCCCGCCGCGGTGGTCGCCCCGGCCGACGCGGAGCAGGTCGCGGCGCTGCTGCGGCACAGCCGCCGCACCGACACCCCGCTGACCTTCCGGTCCGGCGGCACCAGCCTCAGCGGTCAGGCGGTCACCGACCGGTTGCTGGTCGACGCCCGCCGGCACTTCCGTGACCTGGCCGTCCTCGACGAGGGTCGCCGGGTCCGGGTGCAGCCGGGGGTGGTGCTGCGGCAGGTGAACAACCGGCTCGCCCCGTACGGCCGGCGGCTCGGCCCCGACCCGGCCAGCGAATCCGCCTGCACGGTCGGCGGCGTGGTGGCCAACAACTCCAGCGGCATGACCTGCGGCACCGAGTTCAACACCTACCGGACGTTGGAGTCGCTGCTGCTGGTGCTGCCCAGCGGCACCGTGCTGGACACCGGTGCACCGGACGCCGACGACCGGCTGCGAGCCACCGAGCCGCAGCTGCACGCCGGTCTGCTGCGGCTGCGCGACCGGGTCCGTGGCAACCCCGACTCGGTGCGCCGGATCCGCGCCCAGTACGCGATGAAGAACACCATGGGGTACGGGGTGAACGCGTTCCTCGACCACGACGCGCCCGCGGAGCTGCTCACCCGGCTCGTGGTGGGCAGCGAGGGCACGCTCGCCTTCGTGGCGGCGGCGACCTTCCACACCGTACCGGCGCACCGGCACGCCGCGACTGGACTGCTGGTCTTCGACACCCTGGGCGCGGCGATGGCGGCCATGCCGGCGCTGGTGGCCGCCGGGCCGGCGGCGATCGAGCTGCTCGACGCCGCCGCGCTGCGGGTCGCCCAGGCCGACCCGAAGGCGGACGCCGCGCTGCGCGCCCTCGCGGTACGCGAGCACGCGGCGCTGCTGGTGGAGTGGCAGGAGTCCGACCCGGACACGCTCGCCGAGCGGGTGGCGGCGGCGCGGCCGGTGCTGGCCGGGCTGCCGCTGACCGCCCCGGCCCGGCTCAGCGGCGAGGCGGCAGCCCGCGCCGCGCTGTGGCACATCCGCAAGGGCCTGTACGCGGCCGTCGCCGGTGCCCGCCCGTCGGGCACCACCGCGCTGCTGGAGGACATCGCCGTCCCGGTGGAGGCGCTCGCCGACACCTGCGCCGCGCTCGCCGAGCTGTTCGCCGGGCACCGGTACGAGCAGAGCGTGATCTTCGGCCACGCCAAGGACGGCAACCTGCATTTCCTGCTCAACGAGCGGTTCTCGGGCGGCGTGGCCCCGGCGCGCTACGCCGAGTTCACCGAGGAGATGGTCGACCTGGTGCTCGGCCACGGCGGCACGCTCAAGGCCGAGCACGGCACCGGCCGGGTGATGGCCCCGTACGTGCGCCGCCAGTTCGGCGACGAGCTGTACGCGGTGATGCGCGAGGTGAAGACCCTCTGCGACCCCGATGGTGTGCTCAATCCCGGGGTGCTGCTCAGCGACGATCCCGAGATCCACCTGCGGCATCTGAAGACGGTGCCCACGGTCGAACCCGAGGTGGACCGCTGCGTCGAGTGCGGCTACTGCGAGCCGGTCTGTCCCAGCCGCGACCTGACCACCACACCCCGCCAGCGAATCGTGCTGCGCCGGGAGATCGCCGCCGCCCGCGCCGCCGGTGACGAGGCGCTCGTCCGGGAGCTGACAGCCGCGTACGGGTACGACGCGGTGGACACCTGCGCGGTCGATGGCATGTGCGCCACCGCCTGCCCGGTGCTGATCAACACGGGTGACCTGGTGAAGCGGCTGCGTACCGAGGGCACCGGCCGTGTCGCGCAGACCGGCTGGCGCGGTGCGGCCAACCGGTGGGGCGCGGCCACCCGGGCCATGGCAACCGGGCTGAACCTGGCCGGGGCGCTGCCGCCGGCCCTGCCGGAGGCCGGCACCCGAGCGGCTCGGGCGGTGCTCGGCGCCGGGCGGGTGCCGCAGTGGCGCCGGGACCTGCCCCGGGGCGGCGCGGTACGTCGCCCGCGCCCGGTGGACGATCCGGACGCGGTCTTCGTGCCGTCCTGTCTGGGCACGCTGTTCGCGCCGGTCGACGGCGGGTCGGGCGTCGCCGCCGCGCTGCTCACCCTCGCCGAGCGGGCCGGGGTACGCCTGCTGGTGCCCGACGGGGTGGCGACGATGTGCTGCGGCACGCCCTGGTCGTCCAAGGGTCTCACCGCCGGCTACCAGGCGGTGCGTGACCGGGTGCCGGCGGCGTTGCGGGCGGCCAGCCGGGACGGCACGCTGCCCGTGGTCACCGACGCCGCCTCCTGCACCGAGGGCTTCGTCAAACTGCTCGCCGACGTCGGTGAGCTGCGGGTGGTCGACGCGGTCGGGTACGCGGCGACCGAGTTGCTGCCCCGGCTCACCGTCCGGCGCCGGTTGGGCTCGCTCGCCTTGCACCCGACCTGCTCGTCCACCCGGCTGGGGCTGGACGAGGCGCTGCTCACCGTGGCCCGGGCGGTCGCCGACGAGGTGGTGGTGCCCGACGGCTGGCAGTGCTGCGGCTTCGCCGGCGACCGTGGTCTGCTGCGGCCCGAGCTGACCGCCTCGGCGACCCGTGTCGAGGCCGACGCCGTCGCCCGCCGTTCCTTCGACGGGTACGCCTCGGTGAACCGCACCTGCGAGATCGGGATGGCCCGGGCGACCGGCCAGCCGTACCGTCACCTGCTGGAACTCCTCGCCGACGCCACCGCCTGACCGGTCGCGGGGTCACCCCCCGGTGGATGCGCCAGATCCGCGTTGGCTGAACTGCTGGTCCTTCTGGTGGGACTGACCATCGGTTCTGGCGCGGCGGGGACGGGACGGACGACGGCGTAGCATTCGGCGGCGTGCGGAGTTGGTGGTTGGCGGGCATCGTGCTGGCATGCGGGGTGCTCGTGGCGGCCACCCGGCCAAATCTTTGGGTTGCCGTCGTCGAGTTCCTAGTCTTCGCAGCGCTGGCCTTCGTGTTCTCGCCGCTGGTGTTTCCGAGGTCGCTGACCGCCGCGCAGGCACAGGAACGCAGCGCCCGGGACGGCCGGCCGATCGTGTACTGGCGGCCCGGCTGCCGGTACTGCCTGCGGCTGCGGCGTCGGCTCGGCGGCCGGGCCGGTCAGGTGCACTGGGTCGACATCTGGCGTGATCCGGCCGGGGCGGCTGCGGTGCGGGCCATCACCGGGGGCGACGAGACGGTCCCGACCGTGGTGGCGCGCGGCGAGGCGGCGGTGAACCCGGAGCCGGCCTGGCTGTTGCAGCGGCTGTCCGGCCCGACCTCACCCATCGGTGACCGTCCGTCGATCTGAGCATCATCACCGGAGATTCCAGGCCTTGATCGGCTCCATGTGCGGCACGTGGTGGTCTCGGCGGCGCCGGTGACCACCGTTTGCGCCACATGGAGTGGATCACTCCCCTGGGCACCGCCCTCCGGGGCGAGGGTGAGGTCTAGCGTTCTCATTATCGGGAATGATAATATTTGGCCATGACCTCTTCGGCCGACCGTTGGGCGGAACTGGCGCTGCATCCGGTGCGGATCCGGATCCTGCGATCGGTCGCCGGCGCCCGCCGCACCACCCGTGACCTTGTCGTGGCCTTGCCGGACGTGCCGCAGGCCACCCTCTACCGGCACGTGGCGACGCTCGTCGCGGGCGGGCTGCTGGAGGTGGCCGAGGAGCGGAAGGTGCGCGGCACCGTCGAGCGGGTGTACGCGCTGCCCGCCCACGGCGCGGCCCTCGGCCCGGCGGCCCTCGCCGACGCCAGCGCCGAGGACCACGCGCGGTGGTTCACGGCATTCGTGTCCAGCCTGCTCGCGGAGTTCTCCCGGTATCTGTCCCGGGACCGGATCGACCTGGTCGCCGACGGTGTCGGCTATCAGCAGGTGATGCTGCACCTCTCCGACGAGGAGTTCGCCGACTTCGCCGCGGAGCTGGCCGGGGTGATCGCTCCGCGGCTGGCCAACCGGCCCGGCCCGGACCGGGTGGCTCGCCTGCTGGCCACCGTCCTGATGCCGGTCGATCCGGCACCCGCCACCGGCACCGCCGCCACCGCCACCGCCACCGCCACCGCGCCGCCGCCCACCGCCGACCCCGCACCCGAGCCCGGTGGCGCCGACCAGAGCTGATCACCCGCCTCCGGCCCGTCGATCCGGGCCCAACGGAAGGAGTTTCCATGGCCGTAGTGGCCGTCACCGGCGATCAACTCGACATCCGGTTCAGCTCCAGCGAGCGGATCTGGCTACGCCGTGACCAGCTGACCGTCCCACTGTCCGCGGTACGACAGGCGGCCTGCGTCGACCAGCCGCTACGCCTGGCCCGGGGCGCTCGAAGCGGCCTTGTGGTCTCCGGCTTCATCAAGATCGGTGTTTGGGGCGTCTTCACCGGCCCCCGCCAGCTCGTCTCGGCCCGCCGTGGCGAGCCCGGCCTACACCTGGTCCTCGACCGGTCGACCGGAAGCCTCGAGTACGACGAGATCGTGCTGTCGGCCCCGGCGGCGCCGCGGCTCGTCGAGGCGATCCAGCACGCGATGGCGGGCCGGCCGTGACCGGAGAGCGCCTGCCCATCGAGGTTTCCCGGCTGACCAAACGGTTCGGTGCCGTCACCGCCGTCCGCGACATCAGCTTCACCGTCGAGCCCGGCCGGGTCACCGGGTTCCTCGGCCCGAACGGGGCCGGCAAGACCACCACCATGCGGATGGTCACCGGCCTGGTGGCCCCCACCTCGGGCCACGCCACCATCGGCGGCCGGCCGTACGCGCGGCTCAATCGCCCGTCCAGTACCGTCGGCGCCCTCTTCGACGCCACCGCCGTCCACCCCGGCCACACCGCCCGCGACCACCTCGGGGTGTACGCCGCGATGGGCGGGCATCCCGCCCGACGCGTCACCGAGATGCTGGACCGGCTCGGCCTGACCGCGGCGGCCAACCGCCGGGTCGGCGGGTTCTCCACCGGCATGCGGCAGCGGCTGAACCTGGCCACCGCGCTGCTCGGCGACCCGCGCGTGCTGCTGCTCGACGAGCCGAGCAACGGCCTCGACCCGGAGGGCATGGCCTGGCTGCGTTCCCTGCTGCGCGCCCTGGCCGCGGACGGGCGCACGGTGCTGGTCTCCAGCCACGTACTCAGCGAGGTCGAACAGTTGGCCGACGACGTCGTGGTGATCCGTGCCGGCGAGCTGGTCGCCGCCGGCCCCCGGTCACGCCTGGCCGGCCCGCCGGCGGCGCTGGTCCGCACCCCCGACGCCGCGGCGCTGGCCGCCGCGCTCGCGTCGGCCGGCGCCGCCGGTCCGGACACCGACGACGACGCGCTCCGGGTGGCGGTGATCGGTGTCGACCAGCTTCGGGTGTACGGGATGCCGACGCCCCGGATCGCCGAGGTGGCGGCCGCGCACCGGCTGCGGATCCACGAACTCGGCACCGAGGCCGCCGGGCTCGAACAGCTCTTCCTGCGCCTCACCGGCGCTGCGACGACCTCCGGACAGGCGGACGCGTGATGCGAAATGTGATCAGGGCGGAGCTCCGCCGGCTGCTGGCCACCCGGATGTGGGCCGTGGCCCTGGTGGTCGCCGCGCTGCTCGGCGGTGGGCTGCTCGGCGCGCTGGCCCTCGTCGGCCCGGAGAACTTCACCCCACCGATGCCCGGCCTGGACACCGAGGCCGGGGTCCGATCGGTGCTGGGCATCGTGGGCTTCACCGCCTTCGTCCCGGCCGCTCTCGGCACCGTGGCGATCACCAGCGAGTACCGGCACCGCACGATCGCGGTGACCTTCCTGTTCGCGCCGCGCCGCTGGCAGGTGCTGACCGCCAAGCTCGTCGCGTACGGGGTGGCCGGACTGACGTACGGCATCGTGCTGGCCGGCACGGCGGCCGTCGGCCTGTTCGGGGCGGCCGCGGCACGCGATGTCACGCTCGGTATGCCGGTCGGCACCGTGCTGGGGCTGCTCGCCCGGATCGGCCTGGCGATGGTCGCCTATCTGCTGCTCGGCGTCGCCGTGGGAGCCCTGCTGCGCAACCAGATCGCGGCGCTCGCCGTGGTGGTCGGCTACCTGTACCTGGGCGAGGCGCTGCTGATGATGATCCCCGGGGTGAACCTGGCCTATCCGTTCCTGCCCGGTGGGGCGACCGCCGCCCTGACCAACTACACCTACCTCGTCGACGCGATGGCGGAGCAGCTCGCCACCCGGCCGGTGCACCTGCTGTCACCGGTGGCCGGCGCCCTGCTGATGCTGGCGTACACGCTGGTGGCCTCGGCGGTCGCGCTGCTCGTCCCGCTGCGCCGCGACGTCACCTGACCGCCGGTCGCGCTACCGCCGCCGCACGCCGACCGGGCCGCCCGGCTCGCCGAGAGCGGCTGGCCGACGTGACCGACCGGTCGGTCAGAGCGTCCGGGTCAGCTCCGTGATGATCTCGGCCGCCGGAGCGGCCCGGGCGGCGCGCCAGCCGGTGCCGGCCCAGAGGTGCAGCCGGTCGGCGTCATCGGCCCGGGCGGCGGCGGTGCGCAGCGGCCGGGTCAGGTGATGCAGCGCCGGATAGCCCAACGGGGCCTGTGCGCCGTGCCGGTCGACGAAGTCGTTGCGCAGCGCGCGGGCCGGCCGGCCGGTGAACGCCCGGGTGACCACGGTCCGGTCCCGGCGGGGGTCGGCCAGCGCATCGCGGTGGGTGCGGCTGGCCCCGCTCTCGTCCGCCCGCAGCAGCAGCGTGCCGACCAGGACGCCGGTCGCGCCGGCGGCGAGTGCGGCCCGGACGTCCGGCCCGCCGGCCACGCCACCGGCGGCGAGGACGGGCAGCCCGGTCCGGCCGGCGACGAGGCCGACCAGTTCGGGCAGCGGGCGGTCGGACGGCGGGCGGTCCGGGGCGAAGGTGCCGAAGTGGCCGCCGGCCCGCGCGCTCTGCGCGACCAGCCCGTCCACCCCGAGGTCGGCGGCGGCCGCGGACTCCGCCGGGTCGGTGACCGTGACCAGCACCCGGCTGCCGGCCCGCCGCAGGTCCCGCACCACGCCGGCCGGCGGGAGGCCGAAGGTGAAGCTGACCACCGGCACCGGGTCGCGGACCAGCAGGTCGATCTTCGCCGCCCAGTGGTCGTCGTCCTCGACGCGGGTGGCTGCCGCCAGGTCCAGCCCGTAGGGTGCGCCCTCGGGGCCGATGCGGGCCGCGTAACGGCGGAACTCCGCCTCGGCGACGGGCACCGGAGTGGGCACGAAGACGTTCACGCCGAAGGGACGGCCAGTGGCCCGCGCGACGGCGATGTCGTCGGCCGTCGCCTCCGGAGTCCGGTAGCCGGCGGCCAGGAACGCGAACGCGCCGGCCGCGCCGACCGCCGCGGCCAGCCCGGTGCTGGTCGGCCCGCCGGCCATCGGCGCCGCGACCACCGGCCCGTCCACCCCGAGCAGATCCTTGCGGTGACTGTCCACGAGCCCAGTCTGCCCGGCGGCGGCGGTGGTGTCGGCCGGCCTCACCGGGACGCGTCCCCGCTGGCCGAAACCCCGGTGAGGGACGGGCCACCCGGTTTACGGTGCAGGTGACGATGGATCCCGGTGCCGGGCATGGAGCGGAGGTGTGGCAGCGATGCCGTCAGCAGCGCCACCGGCGCGGCCGTTGACCGGACGGGTCGCCGTCGTCACGGGTGCCGCGCGCGGCATCGGCCGGGCGGCGGCCGTGGCGCTGGCCGAGGCCGGCGCGGACGTGGCCGGCCTGGACGTCGCCGGACCGGTCAGCCCGATTCTCGACTTTTCGCCGGCCACCCCCGAGGACCTGGCCGAGACCGGCCGGCTGGTCACCGCGGCCGGCGGACGCTGGTCCGGGCACGTCGCCGATCAGCGGAACATCGGTGCCGTCCGGGCCGTGGCCGAGGCGGTCGAGCGGGACCGGGGCGGTGTCGACGTGGTGTTCGCCAACGCCGGGATCCAGGCGTTCAAGCCGCTGCTGGAGATGGCCGACGCGGACTGGCACGACCAGGTCGACGTCAACCTGACCGGCACCGCGAACGTGCTGCGGGTCTTCGCCCCGCTGCTGGTACGCCGCGGCGGCGGGCGGATCATCGTCACCTCCTCCAGCCAGGGGCAGCACGGCACCCGGAACGGGTCGGCCTACTCCGCGTCGAAGTGGGGGCTGCTCGGGCTGGTCAAGTCGGCGGCTCTGGAGTTGGGCGGATACGGGATCACCGTGAACGCGGTGATCCCCGGGCTGGTGGACACCGCCCTGACCCGCCACCAGGACCGGTACGCGCAGGCGATCGTCGAGGGTGGGCGGACGCCGTCCGGTGAGCCCGGCACCGACGAGCGCACCGCGGTGGAGATGCTGCGGGCGAAGACTCCCCTGGGGGTGCCCTGGGTGCAGCCGGCCGACGTGGCCCCGCTGGTGGTGTTCCTCGCCTCCGACCAGGCCCGGATGGTCAGCGGCACCTCGTTCGCCGCGACCGCCGGGGACAGCGCCCACGTCACCGCCTGACCGCGGTCAGGCAAGCTCGCGGAGGCCGTCGCGCAGTCGCTGCAGCAGACGGAAGTCGACGTTGTGCTGGTCGGTGTGGATCAGCAGTCGGTCGATGGCGGCGAGGTCGTCGACGACCACCCGGGTCACCCCGAGGGACATCCCGCAGACCGCGGCGAGTTCGGCCACCGAGCGCGCCGCCCGGCGGGCGTGCTCGTACAGCGTCCTGGCCTCGGGGAGCAGACCCGAGGCGAAGACGGAGTCGTAGTACGGCACCGAGACCAGGGTGTGTACCAGCAGCGGCGCCCGGGTACGGGTCCGGCCGGTCGTCAGCACGTACGGCCGTACCTTCCAGTACGTCATCGGGACGGTCAGCTTCCTTCGTCCGGGCGGTGGGGCTGGCCGACAGTCAACCGATGCAGGTCGTGGCGTACCTGTGGGGTGAGGATGTGCCACACGGCGCTGACGAACTGGGTCATCCGGTACGACACGACCCGCAGATCGCAGCCGGGGGCGGCGGCCACCGCCAGGCCGGCCGACTCGCCGACCCGCATGAACAGCATGTGCCCGCGGGGCAGCCGGACGGTCAGGTACTCGGAGGCGCCGAGGTCCAGCAGGGCGCCGCCACGGTCGGCCATACTCAACATGCCCGCGGCCAGCGCGGAGAGCTGGTCGCCGACGTCCCGGCCGACGCCGCGGGACGCGGCGAGTTGCAGACCGTCCAGCGACACCAGTACCGCGTGGGTGACCCCGGGCACGTCCTCGGCGAACTGGTCGATCAGCCAGGCGCAGTCGGGAAGCCCCTGGCCGTTGCCGTTGCCGTTGACCGAGTATCCGTGGGTCATCATCTTTGTCCTTCGTCGGTGGTGGTCCGGGCGTCGCTGACACCAGCGGCGAACGCGGCCGTCTCGTCCGGCCATGCCTCGGGCGGGGATCCGGCACCGGCGTCGGCCGGCGGGCGTGGCATCGCGGCGGCCCGGTCGCGGCTGCTGCGCCGTAGGCGGGTGGGCAGGCCGCTGACCGACTGCTGCTGCTCCGTAGTCGGCTGCTGCGCGGTGGCCGTCTGCTGCTCGGTGGGCCGGGCGCCGAGCGCGGCCAGGCGTACGGTCGGTGAGTGGGTGCTGCCCCGGGGCGCGGCCATCGGCGTACTCCCTCGGTTGGTTGCGGTGCCGACGGGCCGGGCTGGCCAGGCCGCCGACGGTGTCGCGGGTTCGGGGTCCGGCGTGGCCGGGACCTCGCAGAGCAGCGCGCCGGGGACCAGCACGGTTGCCGTGGTGCCGCCGGAGGGGCGGTTGGTGAGGGTGACCCGCAGTTGATGGGCGACGGCCAGGTGCGCCACGACGGCGAGCCCGAGGTGGGCGGTCGGATCGACGGCCACCGGGCCGGCCGGCTGGCCGTCGAGCAGCGCGTTGAGCTGGGTGAGCTGGTCGGGACGCAGGCCCACTCCGGCGTCCTCGATCCGTAGCAGGACGCCGCCGTCCTCGGTGACGAACGCGGAGACGATCACCGGCGAGGCGGGCGGGGAGAACCGGCTGGCGTTGTCCAGCAGTTCGGTGAGCACCCGGATCACGTCGTCGGCGGCGAACTCGACCACCGCCAGCTCCACCACGTGTCCCACCCGGACACGGGAGTAGTGCTCGACGGCCGAGGTGGCCGCCCGGACCACATCGAAAAGGGTGACGATCTGCGGGTCGGCGTCCTCGACCCGGCGGCCCAGCAGGACCTGAAGGTTCTCCGCGTGCCGCCGGATCCGGGTGTTCGCGTGGTCGATACGGTAGAGCCGCTCCAGCCGGTCCGGGTCCTGCTCGTCGGCCTCGACCGCCTCCAGGTGGGAGCCCATCTGGTACGCCGCCGCGAGGATCCGCACCGCGAACTGCTCGCAGATCGCCGGCCAAGGGCCGGGCGAGGTCTCCCCGGAGGGCGGAGGCGGAGGTTCGGATGCCTCCGAAGGTGCTATCGACCACTGGGCGATCGTCGGGTCCAGCCAGCGCGCCGTCCGTTGCCGCCAGTTGGCTCGGCGTCGATCCTCCGACGGGGCCGGGGTGATGTCAGTGCTCTTCACGAAATTACCGGCCTGTCCGCGATCATCGCCTCTGGCATGGCTCAGCAGTCAACCACCCTTTGTGTGCCGATTGCAACGTACGGGGTCGACTTAGGAGGATTATTCGGGTCTCCCTTGCCGCACGTTCACGATGGCTTGATCGGGCTCGGTGGGCGAGACGCAACAGCCGTACGCCAGATTTTTGTCGTGTTCCGGCCGGGGCCCGGCCGCCGGCCGCCCGGACCGGTACGGCATGATCTTGACGTCGAGCGGGAGGGGGACGACGGATGACGGTCCAGGTGCCGCACGGCGGCCGCGTGCTCTTCATCGGCGACAGCATCACCGACTCCGGACGGGACCGGTCCGTCGGCGACGACCTCGGCACCGGGTACGCCATGATGGCCGGCGCGTGGTTCACCGCCCGCCACCCCGCCCACCGGGCCAGCTTCGTCAACCGCGGCGTCAGCGGTGACCGGGTACGTGACCTGCGCGCCCGCTGGGAGGCCGACTGCCTGGCCCTCGCCCCGCAGGTGGTGTCGGTGCTGATCGGCATCAACGACACCTGGCGACGCTACAGCGAGGACGACCCGACCAGCGCCGCCGACTTCGCCCGCGACTACCGGCACATCCTGGAGGCGACCCGGCGGCTGGGCGCGCGGATCGTCCTGATCGAACCCTTCGTGATCCCGCTCGACGATGCCAAACGCGCCTGGCGGGACGACCTCGGCCCGAAGGTCGACGTGGTCCGCAAGCTCGCCGCCGAGTACGATGCGACGCTGGTCGCGGTGGACGACCTGTTCCAGGCCGCCGACGTCGACGACCGGGTGTGGACCAACGACGGGGTGCACCTCACGCCGTTCGGCCACGCGCTGCTCGCCCAGCAGTGGCTGCGGGCGGTCGCCCCGACCGCCTGAGGGCCGGGCTGCGGTGGATTCGGTCCGTCTCGCGGCCGATGATTCTTGGTGACCGGCGCCAGTAGGGTGGCGTGACGGGCGCCGAGGAGCAGCGCCCTGGTTCAGCCGGCGAACGGGGCGACGAGGTGAGCGAACACTCGATCCGGCTCCGGCCGGTCGTCGAGGAGGACCTGGCGATGTTCCGTCGATTCGCGACGGAGCCGGGCCTCATCGGTCTGGACTGGACCGGATTCAAGGACCCGCAGGCGCCCGCGCGGCGCTACGCCACCGACAGCTATCTCGGGGCCGAGAGTGGCCGGCTGATGGTCGAGGTGGAGGAGAAACAGGCCGCCGCCGGGTTCGTGAGCTGGACGCTGCGGGACTTCGGCGGCCCCACGAAACACTGGGAGATCGGGATCGCGCTGCTGCCCGAGTGGCGCGGGCACGGCATCGGTTGGCGGGCACAGGCGATGCTGTGCGACTACCTGTTCACGCACACGCCGTTGCAGCGCGTCCAGGCGGGCACCCACCCGGAGAACATCGCCGAACAGCGGTCCCTGGTGAAGGCCGGATTCCAGCTGGAGGGCGTAATACGCGCCTGCGAGTTCCGGGACGGCCGGTGGTGCGACGGTTACCTGTACAGCCGGCTGCGGAACGGCCCGCCGCCCCTCTGACGTTGCGCTGCCGCCCTGGGGTGGCTGGGCCCGCGCGGTGGGGGCATAGGGTGGGGGCGTGGCAAGGTACTACGACCTGCATCCGGACAACCCCCAACCGCGCACCCTGCGGCAGGTGGTCGACCTGATCCGGGACGACGGGCTGGTCGCCTACCCGACGGACTCCTGCTACGCCTTCGGCTGCCGGATCGGCAACCGGGAGGGCGTGGACCGGATTCGGGAGATCCGCCGGCTCGACGACCGGCACCACTTCACCCTGGTCTGCCGGGACTTCGCCCAGCTCGGCCAGTTCGTCAAGGTCAGCAACTCGATCTTCCGCCTGGTGAAGGCCGCCATCCCGGGCAGTTACACCTTTATCCTGCCGGCCACCCACGAGGTGCCACGCCGGCTCCAGGAGCCCCGCAAGCGAACGGTCGGGGTGCGCGTGCCCAGGCA
This sequence comes from Micromonospora sp. NPDC093277, assembly GCF_044765245.1. Classification (NCBI taxonomy): domain Bacteria; kingdom Bacillati; phylum Actinomycetota; class Actinomycetes; order Micromonosporales; family Micromonosporaceae; genus Micromonospora; species Micromonospora sp. NPDC093277. The sequence continues at coordinate 275,647 of NZ_JBIWJO010000005.1, read as the reverse complement.
CACGGTCACCCAGGCGCTGCTCGCCGAGCTGGGGGAGCCGCTGCTCTCCAGCACCCTGCTGCTGCCCGGCGACGAAGAGCCGATGACCCAGGGCTGGGAGATCAAGGAACGGCTCGACCACCTCGTCGACGCCGTGATCGACGCCGGCGAGTGCGGCCTGGAACCCACCACCGTGGTCGACCTGTCCGGCCCGGAACCGGAGATCCTGCGGCACGGCGCCGGCGACCCAGCCCGCTTCGAGTAGCGATTTACCCTGTTCCACCCCGTCGGCTCCGCCCGCCGTACCACCATGTTGGGGCGGCGAGCGGGTGACGGGGGGCGACGTGAGCGGGCTCGTACTGATCGCGGTGCTGGGCGCCACCGTGCTCGTCGGCACCACCATTGGCGGCCGCTACAGCGTCGCGCCGCCCGTGCTGCTCATCACCATGGGGGCGGGACTCGGGCTGCTGCCACCGTTCTCCCAGGTGACGCTCGAACCGGACGTCGTGCTGCTGCTCTTCCTGCCCGCGATCCTCTACCGGGAGAGCCTCGTCATCAGCCTCCGCGAGATCCGGGCCAACCTGCTCGTCATCACGCTGCTCGCGGTCGGGCTGGTGATCATCACGGCGGTCGCCGTCGCGTACGGCGCGCAGGCGCTCGGGGTCTCGCCGGCGGCGGCCTGGGTGCTCGGCGCGGTCCTCGCACCCACCGACGCCGCCGCCGTCGCCGGCCTGGCCAAGCGGATGCCACGCGGCATCCTCACCACCCTGCGCGCGGAGAGCCTGATCAACGACGGTACGGCGCTGGTGCTCTTCGCCGTCACCGTCGGGGTGATCGCCGGCGGGGCGGTGCCCGGCCCGCTCGGCCTGACCGGCCGCTTCTTCGGCTCGGCCGCCGTCGGGGTCGCCGCCGGCCTGCTCGTCGGCGGTGCGGTCATCCTGATCCGCAAACACGTCGACGACCCGATGCGCGAGGGCGGGCTGAGCATCCTCACCCCGTTCGTCGCGTTCCTGCTGGCCGAAGCGGTGCACGCCAGCGGCGTCCTCGCCGTCGTGGTCGCCGGCCTGCTGCTCTCGTACGCCGGGCCCCGGGTGATCCGGGCTCGCTCCAGGCTGACCGCGTTCGCGTTCTGGGACCTCGCCACCTTCATGGTCAACGGCAGTCTCTTCGTGCTGCTCGGCATGCAGGTCCCGCGCGCGCTGCGCGGCATCACCAGCCACACACCGGCCCAGTCGCTGGGCATCGCGGTGCTGGTCACGCTGATCGTGGTGGTCACCCGGATGGTCTGGCTCCAACTCGTCCTGCCCGCCCTGCAGGCCATCGACCGGCGTGAGTCCCAGCGGTCCCGTCGCTTCGACTTCCGGGTCCGCACCGCCGCCGGCTGGGCGGGCTTCCGAGGCGCTGTCTCGCTCGCCGCCGCGCTCGCCGTCCCGGTCAGCACCCACTCCGGCGCCCCCGTGCACGACCGTGACCTGATCATCTTCGTCACCGTCACGGTCATCGTGCTGACCATGCTCGGGCAGGGCACCACCCTGCCCGCCGTGGTCGGCTGGGCCCGCCTGGTCGGCGACCAGGAGCGGGAGGACGAGGTTCGCAGGGCACGGATCCAGGCCACCGAGGCCGGGCTGGCCGCCCTGCCGCAGGTCGCGGTCGACGTCGGCGCGTCGCCGGACATGGTCGAACGGCTGCGCGCCGACTACCAGGAGCACCTGGAGGACGCCCGCACGCCGGGCAACGAGGAGAACGCGCAGGAGCGCGAGACCGCCCGGCGGTTCCGCCTCGAACTGCTCGACCGCAAACGGCGGGAGATCACCCGGCTGCGAAACACCAACCAGATCGACGACGCCGTACTGCGGCAGCTGCAGGCCACCCTCGACATCGAGGAGATCCGGCTGCTGGGCCCGGACAGTGAGGACTGAGCGGCGTGCCACTCCGCTGCGCCTCGCGGACGAGGTGCGCAGCGCCGGTGGGTGCCGGCGCCAAAGGTTACTCCTGCCCGGAGGGCGGTTCGTGGCGTCGTCGCCGACGGGCCAGCAGCAGCCCGACCACCGCGGCCACGCCGGCCACCAGCACCGCCACGACCGCCGGCGTCCGCGTCGAGCCTGCCGCCGGCCCGACCCCGGTCGCGGCGGCCGGCGACTCCAGCGGCGGGTCGGTGGGTGGGTGCGTCGGCCCGGGGAACTGGTATGCATTGCTGGCGACCTGAGCGCCGGTCGTGGCGGACTCCACCGATGTGACGGTCACCCGGTTGCGGACCACCGCGCCCGGCGGCGCACCCGGGCGCACCAGGCCACTGATCGTGATCCTCGGCGCCCCCGGGGTGGCGCCCAGGGTCAGGTCACCGAGGTCGCAGACGACGGTACGCGGGGACGTGGTGCAGCCACCCGGCTCGGCCCGGGCGGTGACATCGTCGAGATCGGCCGTGGTGGTGAAGGTGACCCGGACGGCCGTGAGATCGCCGGTGCCGGCGATGGTGACGGTGTGCGTCACCCGCTGCCCGGGCAGTGCCCCGAACGGCGCCGACGTGAGCACCGGCGCGAAGGTGACCGGGGGTGACGGTGACACGGTCGGCGTCGGGGCGGCCGGACCGATGGCGGCCATCAGGCCCACCAGCGGCGCGGCAACCGACTCCCACATTCCCGCACTGTAGGCCGGCCGTGGGCCGGGCATCGGGCGTTTTCCTTGTCGTACCTCCGGTGGTGGCTGTGCCGGTTGCCCCCGGGGCCTGCTCGCCCCGGACCGTGTGATCGACACGGGTTGCGGCAAGGTGTGGTCAAAACTGACGACGAGACCACACTTTGCCGCAACCGGAGTTGATCAGCGGCGGGGGAGGATGCTCGTCGGAGTTGACGGTGGAAGCTGGAGGCCGGTCGCGTCCGCGGCCGACTGCGGGGAGGTGGAACGGGTCGTCGGCCGGTAGCCGCCAAGCTTGAGCTGCCCGCGTTCCGATTACCCGTTTCCCGCCACGCGTCGCCGCGGTGTCGACCACAGTGGGGGACGTGGCCGAGGAGGTGGCGTGACTGGACTGCGCACGGACCTGTACGAGCTGCGGATGGCGGCCAGCTACCTACGCCGCGGCATGAACGAACCGGCCACCTTCAGCCTCTTCGTCCGCCGCCTGCCGCACGGGCGCGGGTTCCTGGTCGCGGCCGGTCTGGCCGAGGCGCTGGCCTTCCTGGAGACCTTCGCCTTCGACGACGACGAGCTGGGCTACCTGCGCGACGTCGTCGGGTTCGACGAGTCGACCCTGGCGGCGTTCGCCGGGCTGCGGTTCACCGGCGACGTATGGGCGGTGCCGGAGGGGCGGGCGGTGTTCGCCGACGAGCCGTTGCTGGAGGTGACCGCGCCGATCGCGGAGGCGCAACTGGTGGAGACCGGGGTGTTGAACCTGCTGACCTTCCACACCACGGTAGCGACCAAGGCTGCCCGCTGCCGGATCGCCGCCGGTGACGCGCAGCTGATCGACTTCGCGTTCCGGCGCACCCATGGCTTCGAGGCCGGGGCGGGTGTGGCGCGGGCATCGGCCGTGGCCGGTTTCGCCGCGACCAGCGATGTGGAGGCCGCCCGGCGTTACGGGCTCACCCCCTCCGGGACGATGGCCCACTCGTACGTCGAGGCGTTCCCCGACGAGCGGGCCGCGTTCCGGGCCTTCGCCGTCGATTTTCCGGTGAACCCGATCTTTCTGGTCGACACCTACGACACGCCGGAGGGGGTGCGGGCCGCGGTCGACGTGGTCGCCGAGTTGGGGTTGACCGGGCCGGTGGCGGTCCGGCTCGACTCCGGTGATCTGGCCCCGCTGGCCCGCGAGGCCCGCGCGATCCTGGACGGCGCCGGCTTGACCAGGGCGAAGATCGTGGCCAGTGGCAGTCTCGACGAGGACGTGATCGCCGGTCTCGTCGCCCAGGGCGCACCGATCGACGGGTACGGCGTCGGCACCCGGATGGGGGTCTCCTACGACGCCCCGTCGCTGGACAGCGCGTACAAACTCGTCGCGGTCGGCGATCGGCCGGTGCTGAAGCTGTCGCCGGGCAAGGCCACCCTGCCGGGCCGGAAGCAGGTGTTCCGGGATCCCGCCGGGGCCAGTGGGGACGTGATCGGGCTGCGTGACGAACGGCTCCCGGCCGGCCGGGAGCCGTTGCTCGTGTCGGTGATGCGTGGTGGGCGCCGGCTTGCGGCGGCCGATCCGGCCGGTGAGGTGCGCGCGGCGCGCGACCGGTTCCACGCCGATCTCGCCTGGCTGCCCGACGCGGCGCGTCGCCTGACCGACCCCGGCCCGCTTGTCGCGACGGTGAGCCCGGCCCTGACCGCGCTCCATGACCGGGTGCGGGCGCAGCTGGGGTACTGAACCCGACGGCGGGTCTGTACCATCTGGTACATGGATTGCCAGGAGACGATATCCACCACCGCCAGCATCGAGCACAGCTGGGCGGCGCTGGAAGACGTGACAAGCTATCCGCGGTGGACGGCGTCGATGTCGGTGGTCGAACCGCTCGACGGCCCGGCGCTGCGGATGGGCAACCGCTTCCGCATCCGGCAGCCCGGGCTGCCGGCGACGGTGTGGCGGGTCTGCGAGCTGAACGCCGGCAGTTCGTTCGTCTGGGATGCCCACGCGCTCGGGGTGCACACGGTCGCCCACCACCGGGTGGACCGCCAGCCGGATGGGACGACCCGCATCCGGATCGGCATCCGACAGACCGGTGTCCTCGCCGGGCTGGTCGCGCTGCTGATCCGGGCCAGGACCCGACGATATCTGCGGATGGAGGCGGCCGGCCTCAAGGCGGCTGCCGAAGCCGTCGCCCGCGCGGCGGACGGGAGCCCGGCGCCCGGCGACGGTACGGCGTCCACCGGTGGCCGGTGAGGCCCGCGAGGCGCTGCTCGACCGGTGCGTCAGTTTCCTGAAGGAGGGCGGGTTCAGCCAGCTCAGCCTCCGCGAGATCGCCGCTGGTACGGGCACCAGCCACCGCATGCTCATCTACCACTTCGGCAGTCGGGAAGGCCTGCTCGCGGAGGTGGTCCGGTGGATCGAGGCCGAGCAGCGGGCCGTGCTCGCCGCGCTCGCCACCGAGACCGATGACCCGGTCGAGGTGAGTCGGCGGTTCTGGCGACGCCTGGCCGACCCGGAGTTGGCCCCGGCGGAGCGGCTGTTCTTCGAGATCTACGCGCAGGCGCTGTTCGGCCGGTCCTGGACCGAGCCGTTCCGCGCCTCGGTCATCGCTGCCTGGGCGGGCCCGGTCGAGGAGCTGTTCGTGCGACTCGGGTTCGACCGCGCGGACGCCCGGCAGCGGGCCCGGCTGGGCCTCGCCGCGACCCGTGGTCTGCTGCTGGACCTGCTGATCACCGGGGACCGGGACGTGCTGGACGCCGCCGCCGACCTGTTCGCCCACCTCGTCACGGCGCCGGGCACGCCGCCGGGGTGAGAGGCCGGCGAGCCAGGTAGACGACGTCCGGTTCGCCGCGCGGCACGTCGACGAGGTGAGTGGTGACCGAACCGATCATCGCCTCCAGGCGGGCGGCGTACCCGGGCGCGGCCGAGGCGCTCCAGACGGCCAGTACGCCGCCGCCAGCCAGTCGATCGCGCAGCAACCCGGTACCGGCCTCGTCGTAGAGCGTGGCATTGCCTGGGAAGACGGTCCAGTCGGGGCCGTTGTCGACGTCGAGGCAGATGGCGTCGAAGACGTCGTCGGTGCGCCGAAGCCAGTCCAGGAGATCCTCGTTCACCACCCGCACCCGGGGGTCGTGGAGAGCGCTTCCGCTGAAGGGGGCCAGGCGACGGCGATGCCACTCGACGAGCGTCTCCTCGATCTCCAGCACGACGATCTCTCCCGGCGTCGGGGACGCCGCCGCCTCGGCCAGCGAGAAGCCCACGCCCAGCCCGCCGATCAGCATCCGCGCGCCCGGCCGGACGAGGTGGAGGGCCTCCCGGACGAGCAGCCGTTCCGAGGCTCCGGCCCGGGTGTCCATCAGAAAGACCCCGTTGCTGATGATCTCGAAGTGCCCGCCGCACTGCCGGAGCACCAGCTCGCCCCGGTCGGTCACCACCCGGTCGACCACCGTACCCGTCTGGTTCATTCGACCAATGTAGGGCGAAAGATCAGGTTCGGCGCTCGATTTCGGTTTCGGTCGGGGTTTGCCGGGCCGGAAACCGGGAAACGGCACCGCGCCGTGGATGAGGAGTACGGGGTGCCGGCGGACGTGGACCCGGGGTGTGAGCTGTGCAGCAGGCCTCCGCCGCCCGGTTGGACGTTGGCGTACCGCGACGGTGAGGTGCCCGACGAGGAAGGCACCCGGGAGACGATCCTGACCCTGGGCAACGGATACCTGGCCACCCGCGGGGCGGCGCCGGAGGCGTCGGCCGACGGCGTCCACTATCCCGGCACCTACCTCGCCGGCTTCCACAACCGGCTCTCCGGCACGTCAGGCGACGAGAGCATCGTCAACCTGCCGAACTGGCTGCCGTTCACGTTCCGTCCCGCCGGCGGCGACTGGTTCGCGTCCGGGCAGGGGCGGCGGGTGCACGAGCACCGGATGCTGGATCTGCGGCACGGGGTGTATCTACGGGAGTTGGTCGTGGTCGACCGGGCTCGGCGACGTACCCGGGTTCGGCAGCGCCGGCTGGTGTCGATGGCGAACCCCCATCAGGCGGCTTTGGAGACGAGCGTCATCGCCGAGAACTGGTCGGGCCGGCTGGAGATCAGCTCGGGCATCGACGGTGGGGTGGTCAACGTGAACGCGCCGGCGGAAGCCGGAAGCTGCGGGCGGCACCTCACCGATGTGGCGACCGGCGGCGACGACGCGGAGATCGTCTGGCTGACGGCGGTGACGACGAACTCCCGGCACCAGGTGGCCGTGGCGGCCCGCACCAGGATCTGCGACGGCGTCGCCCACAGCAGGCAGCCGATCCACGGGCCGGACCAGGTGAGCCAGCTGATCGGGATCGACGTGACGCCCGGGGAACGTGTGGTGGTGGAGAAGACCGTCGCGGTCTTCTCCAACCGGGACCGGGTGGTGTCAGTGCCGTTGTCCGCCGCTCTCGAGGAGCTGCGCCAGGCGCGGGGATTCGCCCTGGCGCTGGCCGAACATGCCGCCGCGTGGTCCCGGCTGTGGGCACGGTTCCGGCTCGATGTCGGCGAGAAGCACGCCTGGCAGCTGCCGATCCGGGTGCACACGTTCCATCTGCTGCAGACCCTGTCGCCGCACGTCATCGGCCTGGACGCCGGTGTGCCCGCCCGGGGGCTGCACGGCGAGGGCTACCACGGGCACATCTTCTGGGACGAGCTGTTCGTCTATCCGTACCTGGATCTGCGGATGCCGGAGCTGACCCGGGCCCTGCTGGAGTACCGGCACCGGCGGCTGACCGCGGCGCGGAGGCAGGCCGCCGCGGCGGGAATGCCGGGCGCCCTGTTTCCCTGGCAGAGCGGCGACAGCGGCCGCGACGAGAGCCCGTCCCGTTCACCGTCGCCGGTGACGGGGGAGTGGACGGACGACTACACCGGCCGCCAGCAGCACGTCAACCTGGCGGTGGCCTACTGCGTGTGGCGGTACTGGGAGACCACCGGCGACCTGTCGTTCCTCGCCGCGTGCGGGCTGGAGCTGCTGGTCGAGACGGCGCGGTTCTGGGCCGGCCTGGCCACCTACGACCCGGCCGACGACCGGTACGACATCCGTGGGGTGATGGGGCCGGACGAGTTCCACGACGGGTACCCGGGTCGGCCCGGTCAGGGGCTGGACAACTGCGCGTACCTCAACGTGATGGTCGCCTGGGTGCTCGGCCGTGCCGTCGAGGCCTGCGCGGTCGTCGGCCGGCATCCGGGGGCCAGGCCGTGGCGTGAGGTCGCCCCGACCGACGACGAGCGGCGCCGGTGGGCACACATCGGGCAGCGGCTGCGGCTGGCCTTCCTCGACGACGGGATTCTCGCCCAGTTCGAAGGGTACGGCGATCTGGCGGAGCTGGACTGGGACCGCTACCGGCAGCGGTACGGCGACCTGCGGCAGCTGGGACCGCTGCTGCAGGCCGAGGGAGACCACCCGAACCGTTACCGGATCTCCAAACAGGCCGACGTGCTGATGCTGCTGTACCTGTTCAGCGCCGAGGAACTCACCGCCCTGGTGCGGGGCCTGGGGTACGAGTTCGACCCCGCCCGCATCCCCGCCACCGTCGACTACTACCTGTCCCGTACCAGCCACGGCTCCACCCTGAGCCGCGTCGCGCACGCGTGGGTGCTGGCACGGACGGACCGCCGTCGCTCCTTCGAGATGCTGGTGACCGCGCTCGGCACCGACCTCTCGGATTCGCAGCGCACCTCGACGCGCAACGGCATCCACCTCGGCGCCAGCGCCGGAGCGCTGGACATCCTGCAACGGTGCTACACCGGCCTGGAGATCCGTGACGACCTGCTCCGGCTCGACCCGCTGCTGCCGGAGGGGCTCGACCGCCTCGACTTCGTCATCCGGTACCGCAACCAGTTGATCTCCCTGCACGTCGACCACGAACGGTTGCGGATCTCCGCCACCCCCGGGGCCGACCAACCCGTCCCGGTGGCCGTCCGGGACCAGACCTTCCAACTCGCCGCCGGTTCGACCGTGACCGTCGAGCTGCGGTCTCCACCCCCGCCGGATCACCACGCCGCCCCGCCGATCTCCGCCGCGGGCAACGGCTGAGTGGAGCGCGGGCGGCCCGAGCCCGGCGGGACCATCCGGCACCCGGTGGGCCTACAGCCGGTGGCGGACCCAGACGTTGGGCTCGACGTAGACGGCGTGGTCGTGGGTCACGTCGCAGTGCACCGGCACCAGGGCGCCCGGCACCCGCACCGGGCCGTCGGTGTCGAACGGCAGACCCGTCCAGGAGCGCCAGTCGGCGAGCGTCCCGCTGATCGTCATGGAACGGGCGGCGACCCGCTCGATGCGCCCGCCGGCGCGTACGTGCACCCGCAGCCACGGGTCGACCGGCAGGCCGTCGTCGCGGACCTGCGCCGCGTACTCGGTCATCGGCAGGTCGGGCCGGGTGTGCTTGCCGCTCGGGCGGACCGGGGCGACGAGGGTGTCGTAACCGAGCTTCGCGACGGCCGTACGCATGGCGGCGAGCATCAGCGCGGACAGCCCGCTGCCGCGCCGGTCCGGGCGGATGCAGATCTCGATGGCCGAGACGATGTTCGGGCTGCCCCCGCTGAGCCGGTTGATGGCGGCCCGCTGGATCACCCGGTCCCAGCCGCCGTCGGGAAGCATCGCCTCCGTCCAACGCAACGGCACGGCGTACGCCCGCGCGACGGCGCGTCCCGGTTCGGCGGAGTCGACGGCGGCGAAGACGAACTCGGGGAAGAGGTCGTGCGCGACGCCGTAGTACACGGAAGCCATCGGGTCCCAGAGCATGAACTCCGGCCACGCCCCGTCGAAGTCGGCGTCGAGCAGGGGGGCGAGGTCGGGACGGTCCGCCAGGCTCGCGATGTCGATGGCCATGGCGGCACGGTAGAGCGCCGGACGGTGGGAGAGCATCTCAATTAGGAGGTTTGACATCGCCAGGCCGTCCTGACACCATCCGGCTGGGAGCGCTTCCAACCATACCCTTCTATGCTATTGGAAGGACCCGTCCCACGTGAAACCAGGCACCCTGAAGCGGGCCGGCGCGATCCTGGCCGCGACGCTGCTCACCAGCCTCATCTCCGCCACCGCGCCGGCACACGCGGCGCCCGTAGAGCACATCACCAACGGCACCTTCGACAGCGGCACCGCCCCGTGGTGGTCGACCGACAACACCTCGTTGGCCGTCAACGCCGGTCGGGCGTGCGCCAACGTCCCCGCCGGAAGCGAAAACCCCTGGGATGTCTCCATCGGCCACAACGACATCCCGCTGGTCGACGGCGCCACGTACACGCTGACTTTCACCGCCTCGGCCAGCACCGCCACCACGGTACGGGCCAACGTACAGCTCAACGAGCCGCCGTACACCGCACCGCTGTCACGTGAGGTCGCCCTGACGCCCACGGCGCAGACCTTCACCTACACCTTCACCTCCGGGCTCGACTCGACCAACGGCAGTCTCACCTTCCAGATCGGCGCCCCCGTCGCCTTCGCCTTCTGCCTCGACGACGTGTCGCTGTCCAGCGAGTACAACGGCCCACCCGCCGGCGGGCCGGAGCAGGTGAAGAACGGCCACTTCGACCAGGGCACCGCCGGGTGGTTCGCGTACGGCACCACCTCGTCGAGCATCCGCGACGGCGAATACTGTGCCGCCGTACCAGGCGGGCTGGCCAACCCGTGGGACGCGGGCATCGGCCAGAACGACATCACGCTGCTGGCCGGGCGCGACTACGCCTTCTCCTTCGACGCCTCGGCCGACCCAAGCGCCACCGTCCGGGTGACGGTGCAGCTCGGCTCGGAACCGTTCACGTCGTACCTTGCCCGTGACATCCCGATGACCGCCGCGGGCGCCCACTTCGAGTACAGCTTCACCGCGACCGAGGACACCCACACGGCCCAGGTCGTGTTCCAGGTCGGCGGGAACGCCGCGGCATACACCATGTGCATCGACAACGTGTCGCTGCGCGGCGGCGAGGAAGAACCGCCGTACGTGCCCGACACCGGCCCACGGGTGCGGGTCAACCAGACCGGGTACCTGCCCAGCGGCCCGAAGCACGCCACGCTCGTCACCGAGAGCACGACCGCGATGCCCTGGCAGCTGCACAACGCCGCCGGCACCGTGGTGGCCTCGGGGCAGACCACGCCACGCGGCGTCGACCAGGCGTCCGGCCAGAACGTGCACACCATCGACTTCTCCGGGTACGAGACGGCCACCACCGGATACACGCTGGTGGCCGACGGCGAAACCAGCTACCCGTTCGACATCTCCGGCTCGATCTACCACCAGCTCAGGTCGGACACGCTGCAGTTCTTCTACATCCAGCGCAGCGGCATCGCCATCGACGGCGCCCTGGTCGGCGAGCAGTACGCCCGCCCGGCGGGCCACCTCGGGGTGGCACCCAACCAGGGCGACACCGACGTGCCCTGTCAGGCCGGCGTCTGCGACTACCGGCTCGACGTGCGTGGCGGCTGGTACGACGCCGGCGACCACGGCAAGTACGTGGTCAACGGCGGCATGGCCACCGCCCAGCTGCTGAGCGCCTTCGAACGCACCAAGAACGCGGCGACCGGAGGCTCCGGCGCGGCGCTCGGCGACTCGACCCTGCGGGTGCCCGAGCGCGGCAACGGCGTACCCGACGTCCTCGACGAGGCGCGCTGGGAGCTGGAGTTCATGCTGCGCATGCAGGTGCCCGACGGCAAGCCGAAGGCGGGCATGGTGCACCACAAGATCCACGACCGGGTCTGGACCGGCCTGCCGCTCGCGCCGCAGGACGACCCCCAGCCGCGCGAGCTGCACCCGCCGACCACGTCGGCGACCCTGAACCTGGCCGCTGCCGCCGCCCAGGGCGCGCGGCTCTTCGCTCCGTACGACAAGGCTTTCGCCGACCGGGCCCTGGCGGCGGCGAAGAAGGCCTACGCGGACGCCAAGACGAACCCGGCCATCTACGCCGACCCCAACGACGGCAACGGCGGCGGGGCCTACAACGACAACGACGTCACCGACGAGTTCTACTGGGCGGCAGTGGAGCTCTACCTCACCACCGGCGGGGCCTCCTACCTCGCCGACCTGACCGCCTCGCCCCACCACACCGGAAACGTGTTCACCCCCACCGGTTACCACTCGGCCGCGATGGCGCCGATGGCCCGCCTGGAGCTGGCCACCGTGCCCAGCGGACTGCCCGCCGCTGAACGGACCCGCATCCGCCAGTCGGTGCTGGCCGCGGCCGACTCCTACCTGGCCACGGCCGCCACCCAGGCCTACGGACTGCCGATGCCGGGCCACGCGGGCGCCTACTTCTGGGGTGCCAACGGCAATCTCGTCAACAACATCGTCGTGCTGGCCACCGCCTTCGATATCTCCGGGCAGCCCCGCTACCGGGACGGAGCGGTGGAGGCGATCGACTACCTCCTGGGCCGCAACGCGCTCAACCAGTCCTACGTGAGCGGATGGGGCGAGAAGGCAGCGAAGAACCAGCACAGCCGCATCTACGGCAACCAGCTCGACCCGGCCCTGCCGAACCCGCCCGCGGGGTCGCTCGCCGGCGGCGCCAACTCCTTCCTCGACGATCCCTTCGCCCAGCAGCTGCTCGCCGGCTGCAAGCCGATGTTCTGCTACGTCGACGACATCAACTCGTACTCCACCAACGAGGTCGCGATCAACTGGAACTCGGCCCTGGCCTGGATGGCGTCGTTCCTGGACGACCAGGGCGCCGACCAGCCCGTCGCGGCACCGACGTGCAGCGCCCGCTACATCAACTACGGCACCTGGCAGGAGGGGGGCGGCTTCACCGCCCAGGTGGAGGTGACCAACACCGGCACCACCACCGTCAACGGCTGGACGATGCGCTTCGCCTTCACCGGTGACCAGAAGGTCCGCGAGTCCTGGTCGGGCCGCTCCAGCCAGTCCGGGGCGACGGTGACCGTGCTCAACGAGTCCGCGAACTCACGCATCCAGCCGGGAGCCACCGTCTACGTCGGTTTCAACGCCACCACGAGTGGTCTCTACGCCAACCCGGACCCACGATTGATCACCATCAACGGCACCGCCTGCAGCTTGCCGTGACCGCGCAGCTGCCCCGCCGGCCGACCGCGCCGGCGGGGCAGCTGCCTCCGGCCGGGCGAAACGCCTCGCACCGGCTGATCGCCGAGGCGATCCGGGAAACCGCCCTACAGGCGCAGCCGGCTCGCCCGGGTGTACGTGTCGGTCGGGTCCTCGCCCTCGGTGAGGTCAACGTCCTCGACGATCCGCCCGTCGCCGAGCCGGATCAGCCGGTCGCAGCGCGCGGCGATGGCCCGTTCGTGGGTGGCGAGCAGGATCGTCATGCCGTGCCGGTCGCGCAGGTCGAGCAGCAGGTCGAGGATCTGGGCGCCGGTGGTGGAGTCGAGGTTGCCGGTCGGTTCGTCGGCCAGCAGCAGCCGGGGCGCGCCCATCAGCGCGCGGGCGATCGCCACCCGCTGTTGCTGCCCGCCGGAGAGCTGGGCAGGAAGCGCCCGTTCCCGGCCGGCCAGGCCCACCGCCTCCAGCAGCTCACCGGCGCGCGTCACGTGCCCGGCGTGGCCCCGTCGGGGCAGCACCGGCGCGATGACGTTGTCCAGCACGGTGAGCGCCGGCAGCAGGTGGTAGCGCTGGAAGACGAAGCCGACCCGCTGTCGGTAGCGGGCCAGGGCGGACCGACGCAGCGCGGTGACCTCGACGTCGTCCACCGTGACGGTGCCCTGGTCGGCCTGCTCGATCGCGCCGATCAGGTGCAGCAGGGTGGACTTGCCGGAGCCGCTCGGCCCGGTCAGCGCCACCACCGACCCGGCGGAGATCTCCAGGGACACGTCGTCGATTGCGGTGAGTCGCTCGGCGCCGGTGCGGAACTGCCGGACCAGCCCGGCCGTGCGGACCGCGCTGCCCGTGGTCGCGTCCATGCTCACTCCTCTGCGAGTAGTCGTGCGGTGGGCAGGCGGCGCAGCAACGCGGCCGGGACGAGCGCCGCCAGGCAGGTGACCAGCACCCCGGCCAGCGCGACGGCGGCCGCCACCAGCAGCAGCGCCGCCGGCAGCTCACCGACCAGCCAGGCGGCTCCGCCCAGGCCCAGGGCCGCGCCGGTGAGCGCGCCGAGCGCGCCGAGGAGTAGTCCCTCGTAGCCGATCAGGCGACCCAGGGCGGCGTCGGTCCAGCCGGTCGCGCGCAGCGTCGACAGTTCGGCGGCGCGATCCCGGATGTTCAGGTAGAGCACGTCGGCGACGGCCGCCGCACCGAGCAGCACCGTGGCCACGGCCGCCAGGGCGTCCGCGCCGCGCACGCTCAGCGACACGGTGTCGCCGAGTAGGCTGCCGACGATGGCGCCCCGGAAGGCATACGCGGCGGCGGCGACCAGGGTCAGCGCGGCCACCCCGATGGCCAGCGCGCCCGCGCCGAGCAGGGTGCGACCGGGGGTGCGGACCAGGTTCACCAGGGCCAGGCCGGGCAGGGTGCGGGGCCGGCGTACCCAGCGGGCGGTGGCCACCGGCGGGCGCAGCGCGGCGGCCGGGTGGGCGCGTGCGGCCCGTAGTGCCGGCGCCAGGCCCGCGGCCAGCGCCAGCAGCAGGGCCACCGGTACGGCGAGCAATGCCTGCCGCCAGTCGACGTCGATGCCCAGCGCGGCGCCGAGCGGGAAGGCCAGCCCGACGGCGAGCAGCCCGGCGGCCAGCCCCAGCGCGGTGACCTCGCCGAGGATCAGCGCCGCGATCCGGCGGGCCGGCCAGCCGAGGCAGGCGAGCACCGCCAGTTCGGGGCGGCGGTCCCGGACGGCGGCGGAGACCGCGTTGCCGAGGAACAGTACGCACACGAGCAGTACCAGGACGAACAGTGCGGCGCTCTTGCGGTCCACGGCGTTGGTGATCATGGAGGCGACTCCGAGCGCGGACCAGTTTTCGGTCAGCCGCAGGTCGGGGCGGCCGAACGCGCCGGCCGGCAGCTCCACGGTTTGTGGCGCGGGGGAGGAGCCGAGGGTGATGTCGACGTCCAGACCGGTTTCGGTGGCGATCCGCTCGGCGATCAGCCGGACCCGCTCGGCCGAGCGTTTGCTGTACCCGTGCACGTCGGCGACCCGGACTCGGATCGCGCTGATCGGGGCCGCGCGCTGTGGGCTGGTGCCGCCCTCCAGCAGCTTCGGCACGCTGGCCAGGTTGGTCAGCAGCAGCGGTGGGGCGGAGAGGTAGCCGGCCGGGTTGCCGCTCGGCTCCAACGGCTGCCCGCCGAGGGCGCTGCGGCTACGTTCGTCGGCCCCCTCGGCCTGTGGCGGCTCGTAGGTTTCCAACGGCAGCCTGCCCAGGTCGCTGAACCCGGTCAGCTTCTCCGGGTCGAAGACCCCCACCGTCTGCCAGGATCGGAACGGACCGCTGGTGCCCTGCGCGACGGCGAGTCTTCGCAACTGTCGAGAGCCGGTGTCGTCGGCGAGCCAGGGGCGGGGGAGCGGATTCTCCGTGCGGTAATCGCCATATACCTTGGAGTCGGTGCGCAGGCCCCCTTCGGCCAGGAGGGTGCCGGTGCTGGTGGGGTCGTACGTCGTCTCCCCTGACTGCATCAGCACCTGGAGTTGGCCAAAGCAGCATCCGGTCTCGGAAAGGCCCTCGTCGAGCCAGGAGCGGAAGCCGGACGTCACATCCTGTTCGTCGCCACTCAGGGAGATCCCCTTCGCCCCGTCGAGCGTCTGCTCCAGATTCTCGACCGGCACTCCGGGGATTTGAAGATCGGGAATGCGGGTTACGCCGGTGCGTAGCGCACTGTCGATGAACGGGCGACTGGTGACCAGCACCGGGAACCGCCAGTGGACGACAACGCCGGCCGGGCTCTCGGTGGGCGTCTCGGCTTCCCGTAGGGTCCGGCCGTCAACCAAGCTGCCGCCGAGTCCCACCAACCGGTCCTCTGCACCGGGATCCACCGCTGCCAGCAGGAACGGCACGGTCAGGTCGTAGGTCAGTACCAGCCGGTCGGCGCTGCTGGCCGGTCCGTCGCCGCGAGGGGCCAGCAGACCGGCCGTCGCCTCGAACCGGCCGTCGGGGCGCAGCCGGACGACGTCCAGATTCCAGGTGTCGCGTTCCGACAGCGCGGCAGGGTTGCCCAGGAGATTCCACCACGGATCGCAGATCGGCTGGCTACGTCCATCCGGCAGAACCTCACGGGGAGCCGGCCCGCAGGCGCCTATCGGGTAGGTCCGGCCGTCCGAGTAGGGCGTGGCGTCGTTGCTGAACTCTGCGCCCAGCACGGGATAGATCAGCGGATGCTTGGTCACGTAGACGTAGTTGGGCTTGGCCTTCGTGGTGGAGAGGCCCCGCTCGGCGACGAAGGTCCGGTCGACGCGAATGACCTGGCGGTCCAGACCGCGGTCAACGGCGTCGGTGAGGTCGATCGACAGGGGCACCGGGGCGGTGGAGTAGCCGAGCATGGCGATCGGGGCGGCCACGTCCACCCCGGCGACGGCCTTGACCCGCTCGTACTGTGCCGTGGTGATGCCGCCGTAGAGGCCCGAGAGGTAGTTGGGGCGGACCAGTCCCCGCTCGGCCTCCAGCGGCGTACGCGTCCCGTTGGGACGGACGAGGATGTCGTACGCGGCCCGGGTGTTCCGTTCGACGGTGCCGGTCACCGCCAGGCGGGAGGTGGTGGTGGCACCGGTCAGGACGACGAAGCCGGTGGTGGCCACCAGCACGCCGGCCAGCAGCGCCACCGACCGTCCCGCACGGCCGCGAAGCTGCCCCCAGATGAAGTTGAGCATGTCGCGCCTCCCCGTGTGCTGACACACACTGTGCGCGATACATTGTGACAATGCAAGGCCCGTTCGGCCGGACGGGCCCGGTCCGGATTGGAGGAGACGGTGGCGATCCAGCACGCGGTCCTGGCCCTGCTCGCCCGAGGCCCCAGCTACGGCTACGAGCTGAAGAGCGCCTTTGAGGCGGCGGTCGGCCCACAGTGGGGACCACTCAACATCGGGCACCTCTACCAGATCCTCGACCGGCTCTCCCGTGACGACATGGTGGTCGCCGAGCGGCAGGCCCAGCCGGTCAAACCCGACCGGGTCGTCTACGAGATCACCCCGACCGGCCGCGCCGAACTGGAACGCTGGCTCGCCGAGCCCAGCCCCCGCAGCGGCGGGTTCCGCGACGACTTCTTCCTCAAGGTCACCGCCGCCGCCCGCACCGGCACCGCGGCGACGGTCCGGACGGTGCTCGGCAACCAACGCGGCCACCTCATGCGGGAACTGCGCAACCTCGACGCGCTGCGCCGCGCCGCCGACGACCCCGTGGTCCGGCTGCTGCTGTCGGCCGCCAGCCGGCACGTTGAGGCCGATCTCGCCTTCGTCGATGACGCCGAGTCGGCGCTGCTCGCCGACGGCGGCGCGACGCTCGCCGCGCTGGCCGACCGCGCCGGGCCGACAGCGCCCCCAGCTGGCCCGGCCCGCCCCAGCGCGACGGCGACACACGACCCCGGCCCAGCCCGCGCCGCCGGCTGAGCGCCGGGCGGATCCTCGCCTCAGGGCCCGGGGCGGCGCAGGTAGGCGAGGACCGCCAGCACCCGGCGGTTGGTGTCGTCGCTGGGCGGCAGGTCCAACTTGGTCAGGATGTTGCCGACGTGCTTGCCGATCGCCGCCTCGGTGACGTGCAGCCGCGCCGCGATCGCCGCATTGGAGTGGCCCTCGGCGAGCAGCGCGAGCACCTCACGTTCACGGGCGGACAGGGCGGCAAGCGGGTCCCGCGGCCGGTGCAGCAGATGCCGGACCACGTCGGGGTCGATGGCCGTCCCGCCGGCTACGACCCGGCGCAGGGTGCCGGCGAACTCGGCGACATCGGCAACCCGATCCTTGAGCAGATAGCCGACCCGCTGGCCGTCGCCGCTGTCGAGCAGCGCGGAGGCGTACTCGGTCTGCACGTACTGGCTCAACACCACCACCGGGAGCCGCGGCCGCTCGGCCCGGAGCGCCACGGCCGCCCGCAGGCCGTCGTCACGGTGGCCGGGCGGCATACGGATGTCGGTGACGAGCAGGTCCGGCTCGTGGCCGCGCACCGCCTCGAGCAGGGCCGGAGCCGAGCCGACGGCGGCGACCACCTCGAAGTCGAACCGGGTCAGCAGGCCGACCAGACCCTCGCGCAACAGGACCTCGTCCTCGGCGAGCACGACCCGGATCACCGGGGACATGGCAGCTCCACCCGCACGAGCGTAGGCCCGCCGGCCGGGCTGGCGAGCAACAACCGCCCGTCGACGGCGGCCACCCGGTCGGCGAGGCCGGTAAGACCCGTACCCCGGGCCGGATCGGCGCCGCCGCGGCCGTCGTCGGACACCTCGACGACGAGGTGGCGGCCCACCTGGGCCAGCCGCACCTCGGCCCGGGTCGCCCGGGCATGCCGGGCGACGTTGCCCAAGGCCTCCGACACCACGAAATACGCGGTCGTCTCGACCAGTTCGGGCAGGGGCCCGGCCAGGGAAGCGTGGACGGTGACCGGAATGGTGGCCCCGCCGGCCAGCTCCCGCACCGCACCGGCCAGGCCGAGCTCGGTGAGATCCTGCGGGCGGATACCCTGCACGATCTGCCGGAGCGTGACCATCAGATCCTTGGCCTGGTCATGGGCGATATCCAGCGGCCTGGCCGCGGGCGAGTCGTCGGGCACATCGAGCCGGGCCAGCCCCAACTGGAGGGTCAGGCTCGTCAGCCGAGGCTGCGCCCCGTCGTGCACATCCCGCTCGATGCGCCGGCGTTCCGCCTCGTACGCGTCGACCAGGCGAGCCCGGGAGCGGGTGACCTCCCGCAGCGCCACACCGTCGGCCGGTGGCCCACCGAGCAGCCAGCGCGCCACGGCGGCCTGTCCGGCGACGAGCAGACCAGCCAGATACCACAGCACCGGGACGAGCAGGAGCCCCACGATCGCGTAGGGGACCGCCTGACCGGGCGTGTCGACCGTGACCCACCCCAGGACCACCCGGTCCTCGTCCCCGGCCAACCATGGCCCGGCGAGCAGCGTGAGATCCAGCAGCATGAGCAGCGCGAAGATCCCGTACGCGAGCGGCACGGCGCCACCCAGCCAGCAGGCGTACGCGACCTCCCGCCACGCCGTCCCACTGGTGTAGCGCGCCGCCAGGCCGCTCGGCCGGCGCTGCTCCGGCAACGGACGCGGGTCGACGAGGCCGAGCCGCCACCGTTCGATCGCGGTCACCGGGGTGATCACGACAGGGGCGAGAAGCACCAGGACGATGCCGGTGACGGCGAGGCAGAGCAGGAGCGGCAACTCGATGGGGCGATCCTGGCGGAACGCACCGATCACCAGCAGCAGGGGATTGCCGACGATGAGGAGCGCGACCGCCAGCACCGCGGCGAGGGGCACGCTGGTGACGGCGTACGCCAGCGCCCGCCACGGCCAGGCGGAGATCAGGTAGCCGGGCCGGCGTAGCGCCGTGGCCAGGTACGGGGATTCGTCTGCGGTCATGCCCGTCAAGCTAGCCAGCCGGCATCGGCCCGACCCAGCCGTCTGGACCCCCAATCCTGGGTATACCTGGCCCCACCCGGGATCGGGCGCCTACACCCAGTGCGTCGCCGGCCCTGGCGACGCTGGACTGGGCGCATGCGAATCGACCGCCTCGGCGCCTGCAGTTGGCTGCTGGCCACCCCGCTGTTCCTGACCGCGAACGTGATCACGGGGCTGGCCTGGCGGCACCCGCCCTTCAGCTGGGCCACCAACAACATCAGCGACCTGGGCAACGTCACCTGCGGCAGCTGGGACACCACCCGACCGCGCGAGGTCTGCTCGCCGTGGCACGTGGCGATGAACAGCGCCATGATCGTCACTGGCCTGCTGCTCGCGCTCGGGGTGCTGCTCACCTGGTCGGCGCTCGGCTGCGGCGCCGCCACCACGGCCGCGCGGCTGCCGGCGCTCGCCGGCGCGGGCGGGTACGTCCTGGCCGGTGCGTACCCGGCGGACGTGAACGAGAACAACCACTTTCTTGCGGCACTGCTGATCTTCGTACTCGGCAATGTCGGGATGATTGTGGCGGCGCTGGCCCGACGGTCGCCGGTCCTGAGCGCGATGCGCGCGGACAGCCTCGCGCTGGGGCTGGCCGGCCTGGCCGGTACGGCCCTGTTCCTGGCGCAGGTCGACGTCGGGATCGGCGTCGGCGGCATGGAGCGGCTGGCCGTCTTCCCGCTGCTCGCCTGGACGGCCCTGGTCGCGATCCGGGTCATCAGACTCCCTTCCGCGGATACCCGGGTCTGAAGTCCGGAGAGGAGACGGGACTCCTGCGGTGCGGGGCAGGGAGAGCTGATTCGCCGCTGAGGCGGATCGGCGTGCTGCGCCCAGCCCCGGCTCGGACCGCGGCCGCAGGCTGGGCCCGGCGACGCCGTTCAGCTGGAAACGGTCGGCGCTCGATGCGCGACGTAGGCGTCGATCTCAGCCAGGACGGCAGCCTTGCCCGGGTCGTCGAGGAACGAGTACCGCACCGCCTGCCGGGCCAGATCGGCGACGCCGTACTCGTCCAGGCCGAGCAGGTCCGCGGCCACCTGGTACTCCCGGTTCAGGTGGTGGAGAACATCGGCGGGTCGTCGGAGTTGATGGTCACCGGCACACCCGGTGGGCGGCGGAGTGCGACACCGTCGCTGCTCATGCGTTTGGGACGGCGAGCGGCGCGGCGCCGAAGGACACCGCGAATCGTTTGCACCAGATCGACACGCTGCGCAGCCCGTCCAGGTTCGCTGACGCCGGGATGTCGTACGCCTGGTCGCCGATGTTGCCCTTGAGCCGGCCCAATTCGACCCAGCGGCCGTCATCGAACACGTGCCAGCCCGCGCGGCCGGGCAGCACCTCCCGATCGGTGAGCCAGACCCGCAGGTCGGGGCCGTCGGAGGTGTCCAGCCCGCGTAAGAGCAGCTGACGGCGGCCGTCGGCGAGGCGGACCAACTGCGCTTGGCCGGTCGTGTCGTGCTCGTGGGTGATGAAGTTGCCGGCGGCGAGGATCAGGTCCGCGGGCGCCACCGAGTTGCTCGGCTGCGGCTCCGTTGAGCCGGTCGGCTGGGGCTCCGCCACCGTGGGCAGCGCCTCGCGTACCTCGCGGTTCGTCACCAGCCGCCACGGCTGGAACAGGTACAGACTCACCCCGAGTCCGGTGAGGACCACGACGGCGAGAACGGACAACAGCCAACGTCTCCTGAGCATGTCGATGACGGTAAGCCGGTACGGTGCGGGAAGATCTTTCCGTTTGCTTACGGCGTCCTGGCGGCAGGTCGCGCGCGTCCGCACCGGGCCGCTGATGGGTAGCGTTGCGCCCATGGGGCCTCACGTGCTCGTCGTCGACGACGATCGAACGGTGAGCGATGTCGTACGGCGTTACCTGGAGCAGGACGGCTGCCGGGTCCGGCTGTCCTTCGACGGGGCCGACGCGCTCGCCGCGGTCGCGGCCGAGCGACCCGACCTGGTCGTCCTCGACCTGATGATGCCTGGTGTCGACGGCATCGAGGTGTGTAAGCGGCTGCGCGGCCGGATGCCGGACCTGCCTGTCGTCATGCTGACCGCGCTCGGTGATGAGGCCGATCGGGTCGCCGGGCTCGAGGTCGGCGCGGATGACTATGTGACGAAGCCGTTCTCCCCGCGGGAACTGGTGCTGCGCATCCGGTCCGTGCTGAGACGCGCGGCACCACGCGACGGGGGAGTCCCGGCGGCGCTGTGCGACGGCGACCTGACGGCGGACACCGAACGGCGGGTCGCCCGGCTCGGCGACGATCACCTGGCGCTGACCTTGCGGGAGTTCGACCTGCTCGCGTTCCTGCTGCGAAACCCCGGGCGGGCCTGGTCGCGCGCCGAACTGCTGGACCGCGTGTGGGGCTGGCGGTTCGGCGACCAGTCCACCGTCACCGTCCACGTCCGCCGGCTGCGGGAGAAGATCGAGGAACGCCCCGCTGAGCCGCGACGCATCGTAACCGTGTGGGGTGTCGGCTACCGGTACGAGCCACAGGGGCCGGACCGGTGAAGGATCTGCTGCTCATCGGTCTCTACGCATTGATCGCCGGAGGGATCGTCGGTGCGCTCGGCGTCGGCGCGTTGCGTCTGGTGCGCCGCCGGTCGATCCTCGCTCATGTGGCGGTGCTGCTGGCCGTCACGGTCGTATCGGTGGCCGCGGGAGTCACGGCGGTCGCGCAGGCCATGTTCCTGTCCGCACACGACCTGCAGGTCGTGCTCGTTACGGTTGCGGCGTCCGCGGCGGTCACCCTGGCCGTCGGGGTGGCGTTCGCGCGGCGGCTGGCACAGGCGGCGGTCTGGGCCGACCAGGCCCGGCAGCGGGAACGGCAGCTGGAGGCCGGCCGCCGCGAGCTGGTCGCCTGGGTTTCCCACGACCTGCGCACCCCGCTCGCGGGCCTACGGGCGATGGCGGAAGCGCTCGAGGACAAGGTGGTCGACGATCCGACGACGGTGGCCCAGTACCACCACCGGATTCGGGTCGAGACGGACCGGATGACCCGCTTGGTCGACGATCTGTTCGAGCTGTCGCGGATCAACGCCGGTGCGCTGCGGCCAGCACTGTCCCCGGTGCCGCTCGGAGACATCGTCTCGGATGCGATCGCCGCCACGGCGCCGCTGGCCGCCGACCGGCGGGTGCGGGTACTCGCCCCGGAGACCGGCTGGCCGACCGTCCGGGCGGCCGAGGCGGAACTCGCCCGTATCATCACGAATCTGCTCGTCAACTCGGTGCGGTACACGCCGCCGGACGGCACGGTGCGGATCGACGCCGGCCGTGACGAGAAAGATGTGTGGCTTGCCGTCTCCGACACCTGCGGCGGCATTCCCGAGGCGGACCTGCCCCGGCTGTTCGACGTGGCGTTCCGGGGGGAACGGGCCCGCACTCCCGCACCGGCCGGCGCCGACCGTGGCGGGCCCACCGGCGGGGGGCTGGGCCTGGCGATCGTGCGCGGTCTGGTCGAGGCGCACGGCGGACGAGTGCACGCGCACAACGTCGCCGACGGGTGCCGCTTCGTCGTCCGCCTCCCGGCGGCCCCAACGAGCTGACGACCCGACTGTCCCACCAGCGGTCCGGGGCGATCCCACGGCCGCGCGTCGTGGCCGAGAGGCAGCAACGACGCAGGCGGTAACCACCCCAGGATCGGGTTACTCACACCCGCCCCGGGCCGGGTGCCGACGACCCACACGGCCCGGGGCGGCAACGGCTCCAACACCGCGCGCCGAGCGTCGGTCAGGCCGGGACCCGATCACGCTCGACCGCTGTCCCCGTCCTCCGAACTGTCGGCCTGCGGGGCGCGACAACTGGGCGTGGTGGCCACTGTCAAGCGATCTGCAACTGGCGGTCCCCGTCCGGGTCGGGCCGGCGACGGCTGCGCGAGCGCGCCGCGAACATGAGCAGCCACGCCATGAGGACGACCTCACCGCCGAACGTGACCGCGGCGATCTGGATCGTGTACGCGGCCGAGACCAGCGTTCCGATCGAGTCGGCGAGGTAGCCCGCGCCGGCGATCGCCACGAGCACCGCCACCCAGGTCGGCGCAGTGGGAGACCGCCATGCGAGCCAGCCGATCATCAGCAGGTGGACTCCGAACAGGATCAGACCCAGGCTCCAGATGTCCTCGAATTTGGTGATCTGTGCGTACACGTTGAGGCTGATCTGGTCGGTCGCCGTGCCGTCATGCAGAATGCCGGCGGCGGCGATGAGGTGCGTGATCGCGACGGCGAAGACGACCGCGTACGCGGTGCGGCACCAGGCCGAGAGCAGTGCGACGGTGCGGTGGGTGTCGGCGAAGAACACCCGCAGCGCCCAGGCAACCAGCACGTCGAGGCAGGCCACCGTGAACAGAGCGGCGACGGCAAGGGCAAACGCCCGTTGATTCGACAGCAGTCGGGTGGTGGTCTCGGCGGCGTCGGTGGAGACCAGCCGTTGCACGATGCCGAAGTTGGCCAGTCCGGCGAGAACCGCCATCAGCAGCAGGCCGAGCCCGGCGGCCAGCGCCGCACGGCTTGCCCGGGACCTGCCGTCCACGGCCGCCGCTGCGTTCGACGGCCCGGCGGAAGCGGCGCCCGGCGGCACGGCGGTGGGCGGCGTGAAGCCGCGAGTGAGCAACAGCAGACCGAGGACGAGTTCGAACAGGCCTCCCGGGATCGCTGGCACGAGCCCGACGGTGGCCCCCGTCAGCTCGGCGGCCGCGCCGGTCGCCAGCAGCGCGTATCCGGCGAATCCCCAGATCGCCAGCCACTTCGGCAGCCAGCGCTGCCGGTTGAGGGTCAGGCAGAATGGCAGGCTGCCCAGCCCCAGCGACAGCATGGCCAACTGGTATGCGATGTCGGCGGCACCGGCCCCGACCGAGTCCAGCAGAACGATCCCGGCGGTGAGCAGGAACGCCTCCGCGCCGCGCGCGACAAGGTATGCCCAGGCGGTGCCCGGATGTGGTCGGCGCAGCGCCCGGAAGACCAGGATGCCGATGGCCGCCACCAGGACGGAGTTGAGCACCACGAGCGCCGTCCCGGCGAACTGCCCGGCGAGAGTGCTGCCGATGCCGTAGGAGACGAACGCCAACAGGAAGAACGCACCGGCGTATCTGCCGGAGGTGCGGAGGGACATCTTCGCCTCCCAGGCTATCGTACTAAGTACGTGGTACTAAGTACGATACGCTTGGGGGCGAGGCCGGTCAACGCAAGGCCACGAAAGGCGGGAACCAGACAGTGGTCGAACCAGCACGGCAGCTGAGTCGCGAGCGGGTGCTGCAGGCCGCGGTCGGCATCGCCGACGCACACGGCCTGGGGGCGTTGACCATGCGGTCGTTGGCCGCCGAGCTGAACGCCAAACCGATGTCGCTGTACCACTACATCCGCAACAAGGACGAACTCCTCGATGCTCTCGTCGACAGGGTTTTCGCGGAGATCGAACTGCCACAGGTGGGCGGCGACTGGCGCGCCGAGGTGCGCCGGCGTTCCCTCTCAGCCCGTACCGTCCTCGCGCGGCATCCCTGGGCACTGGCCCTGGTCGAAACCCGGACCAGCCCCGGGCCGGCCACCCTGCGCCATCACGACGCCATGCTCGGCGTGCTGCGGGCCGGGGGCTTCTCGCTGCAGATGACAGCCCACGCGTACGCGATCATCGATGCGTACGTGTACGGCTTCGTGCTGCAGGAGGCATCGCTGCCGTTTGACGGCGCAGACTCCGCCAACACGGTCGCGGATTCGATCATGGAAGGATTCGCGGCGGGGGACTACCCGCATCTGGTCGAGTTCGCCACGCAGCACGTCCAGCAACCCGGCTACCACTTCGGCGGGCAGTTCGAATTCGGCCTCGATCTGATCCTCGACGCGCTGGCGACGCGCGGCGGCATTACACGCCCGTCGTGACTCCTACTGCCGTATCCGTCGGCAGATCACCGGCCACGTCCCGGACCACCATCCGCGACGGCTGGCAGCTGGTCAACTACCGCACCGCGGCGGAACACCGGCCGTGCCGCTCCTGGTCGAGATCGCCGACATCCGCGACGACGACTTGGGCAACCACCGACGGCCGGTGTTCCGCGACGGCCCGTTCGTGGGCGCTCGCGCGATTCGGGTCCGGGGCCGTCCCGCCGGTCCGGATCGGGCGGTCCGGGCCGGCGGGAGGTCCGCCTTGTCTGGTCGACGTCAACGGAACCGGCGGAAGAACTCCCGTACGTCGCCGATCAGGAGGTCGGGTGCTTCCATGGCGGCGAAGTGCCCGCCGCGACGGAAGTCGGTCCAGTGCACCACGTTGTGGTCGCGTTCGGCGAGGGGCCGGATGGTGATGTCGTTGGGGAACACCGCCACCCCGGTCGGTACGGGCGACCGGTTCTGGGCCTGGCCCCAGGTACGGGCGTCTTCGTAATAGATGCGGGCGGCGGATCCGGCGGTGCCGGTCAGCCAGTACACCGAGACGTCGGTGAGGATGAGGTCGCGGTCGACGGCGTCTTCGGGCAGGGCGGCACTCGGGTCGGTCCATTCCTTGAACTTCTCGACGATCCAGGCGAGCTGGCCGACCGGTGAATCCGTGAGGGCGTAGGAGACTGTCTGTGGCCGGGTTGACTGGACGATGGCATACCCGCTCATGTCCCGGCCCCAGGTCGTCATGAGCTCGAGGCGGGCCTGGTCGGCCTCGGTGAGGCCGGCCAGCTCGGCCGGGTCGCCGGAGGGGAAGGTGCCCAGGTTGTTGACGTGCACGCCGATCACGTGATCGGGGTCGATGCGGCCGAGTTCGGGGGAGACGATCGCGCCGGTGTCGCCGCCTTGCGCGCCGTAGCGGTGGTAGCCGAGGCGACTCATCAGTTCGGCCCAGGCGCGGGCCACTCGGCTGGTGCCCCAGCCAGGGCCAGCGAGCGGGCTGGAAAAGCCGAAGCCGGGCAGTGACGGAGCCACGACGTGGAAGGCGTCGGCGGGGTCGCCGCCGTGTCGGGCGGGATCGGTCAGCGGCCCGATGACGTTCATGAACTCCACGACCGAGCCGGGCCAGCCGTGGGTGAGGATGAGCGGCAGTGCGTCCGGCTCGGGCGAAGGCACGTGCAGGAAGTGCACGTTCTGCCCGTCGATGACGGTGGTGAACTGGGGAAATTCGTTCAGCCGTGCCTCGTGGGCGCGCCAGTCGTACGTGGTTTGCCAGTAGTCGGCCAGGTCTTTCAGGTAGTCCAGCGGCACCCCGGCCTCCCAGCCGGCGCCGGGCAGCACCTCCGGCCAACGAGTGTTGGCGAGCCGGTGGCGCAGGTCGTCGAGGCGGTGCTGGGGAATCTCGATCCGGAACGGGGTGATCTGATCGCTCATGGCAACCACGCTACGGCCGAGCTAGGACACATCTGGTCCTAGCTTCCTGGCAGACTTCCGGGCATGTTGGAAACCTCCGCCCGGCTGCTGCGTCTGCTCTCGCTGCTGCAGACCCCGCGCGACTGGACCGGCGCCGACCTGGCGCAACGCCTTGAGGTCGACGTGCGGACCGTGCGCCGCGACATCCAGAAGCTGCGCGACCTCGGCTACCCGGTGCACGCCACCCCCGGTGCGGCCGGCTACCGACTCGGCGCCGGGACGAAACTCCCGCCGCTGCTACTCGATGACGAGGAGGCCGTGGCCGTCGCCATCGGGCTACGCACCGCCGCCAGCGGCACGGTGACCGGCATCGAGGAAACCTCGCTACGCGCACTGGCCAAGCTCGAACAGGTGCTGCCGTCGCGCGTACGCCACCGCGTCAACCTGCTGCACTCGGTCACCGTCACGGTCCCCGCCACCGGCCCCACCGTGGACCCTGACGTGCTGACCGCCGTCGCCGCCGCCTGCCGCGAGCACCAGCGGCTCCGCTTCGACTACCAACGCCACGACGGCACCGACTCGGTACGCGACACCGAACCACACCGACTGGTGCACACCGGCCGGCGCTGGTACCTGATCGGCTGGGACACCGACCGGCGCGACTGGCGTACGTATCGCGTCGACCGGATCCGTCCCCGCATCCCGACGGGCCCGCGATTCACCCCACGACAAGCGCCCGACGTCAACCTCGCCGATTACCTCCACCGCGGCGTGTCCACCGCGCCGTACCGCTACCAAGCCCAGATCACCCTGCACGTGCCAGCAGAGGCCGCCGCCGAACGCATCCCACCCACCGTCGGTGTCATCGAAGCGGTCGACCCGCACACCTGCCTCTTGCACACCGGATCCAACTCCCTCGACGAACTCGCCATCTACGTCGCACTGTTCGGCTTCCGCTTCCAGATCCACCAGCCACCCGAACTGATCACACATATCCGTGACCTCGCCACCCGACTCAGCGACGCCGTCGCTGACCGCTGACCGCTTCCGACAACCCCTCGAACGACAAGCCCCAGCGGCCCCGACCAGCGTCCGGCACCGTATTCAGAGCGGACCGACCGGGTGATCTTCAAGGCGCTGCAGACCTACTCGCAACGGCGAGATCGTCCGGTGGAATGACGCGGCTGCGGCCGGTCAGCAGCCGGAGCACCCGCGCCCGTGCTCACGTGCTGGGCTGTTGGCCCACCATCGGGCTGTTCGGGCCCGCTGAGCTCGCCAGGGCTGGCCATCGTCAGGTCGTTCAAGGACGAACGACAGCGCCCAAACGAGGGTCACCGGCGGCGGCCACCACTGGACCACCAGGCTCGATGGCCCTGGTGGCAAGCTTGGAAATTAGCCAATGACCCGTGCCGGGCGTTCGGCGGCCTGCTCCGGCGCAGTCGGGGATCGTCGGCGCTGGTGGATCAGCAGACCTACGAGCAGCAGGACGAGTACGAGGGTCCCTTCGATCAGCCACAGCAGCCAGGACGGCACCGCGGCCGGCGAGCCGTCCGCCGCGCCCGGCTTTCCCAACCACCGCAGGTCACCCGTGATCACCAGCGGCTGATCGGCGATCGTCGTGTGTACCGTCCAGTCACCGATCGGGTGGGGATGGCGGGGATCGGCGGCGACCACCGGCGGCCGCGCCTGGCCCATCCAGTGGATCCGGTGGTCGTGCCAACGCTTGGTGCCCTTCGTGCTGGTCGTCTTCCAGGCCGGAGCCAGCGTGCCACCGTCCTGTCCGGTGGGCACGCTGTCGGCGAACAGGCTCCGGTTCAGGTACGTCGTCTGGGAGAGTTCGTTTTCTTGCACGGACGTGGCGGTGATTCGCAGATACGGCTCCCGGGTGTAGCCGAGAACGATCACCTCGTCCGGACCGTTGTTCGTCAGCTCGATCCACTCGCCGCCGGGATCGACCTGCACCTGGATGTCTGGCCGGGGCGGCGTGACGGCATGCAGTTCGGCTCGGTAGTAGGCGGCATCGGGGACCGGCTGGCCACCGATGTGCGCCTGAGCGACGCCCGGCGCGAGCCCACCCAGCAGAACGGTCAGCCCGGCCAGCAACACGGCGGACAGGCGCGCAGGTCGGTCCATAGCCGCGATTCTGACCACCCGTGACCCCGCCGTGGCTCACAGATGACAAGACTGTCACCGGCCGCCCGAGGCCGGCCCGGCGAGCCAGCGATCTCGAGCGGTTTTGCCCGCCCGACGCGGAACCCCTTTCTGAAGGTGATCTGTCGGCAGACCACCTCATACCGGGGCTCCGCGCCGGACCGTGGTTCAGGACGACCGCGGCCTTGGCAAGCCGATCACGGTGCCTTCACGGCGGGAGTCGGCGCCGCCGTACTGCTTGCCGGTCTTCGGATCGACCACCACCGCCTGCACCGAACCGATGTCGGCGCCGGTGCTGAGCGTGTAGCCGAGGGTGCGCAGACCGTCAACGGTGTTCTGCGGGAATCCGTCCTCGATCGAGACCGAACTTGTCGCGCTGGTCACCGACACGCGAGGCGCGTCGATCGCTTCCTGGATCCCCATCTTGTGGTCGATGAGATTGAGCGCGACGTTGAACACCGAGTTGATGATCGTGGAGCCCCCGGGCGAGCCGAAGGCAACCAAGGGCTTGCCGTCGGGCGTGAGGATCAGGGTCGGCGTCATGCTGCTGCGCGGCCGCTTGCCCGGCTGCACATCGTTGAACCCGGGCCCGCCGGTGTAGGGGTTGACGGTCGGCGTCAGGTTGAAGTCGGTCAGCTCGTTGTTGAGCAGGAAACCGAAGTTGCGGAACGAGGCATCCGTGCCCTGGTAGCCGGCGAACACGCCGATGCCGTGCGACGACTCGATCGTGTTGGTGTAGGACACCATGTTGCCCCACTTGTCGATCGCGGTGAAGTGCGTGGTCGTCTCGCCTGGCCCGGTGACCGGTTCGGCCGTCGGGATCAACGTGCCGGCCGCTACGTCCGGATCCTCGAACGGGCGTGGGTCTCCCGGCGACGGGTTCGGCGTGATCCGCGCACCTGGCACGATCGCGGCCCCGCGGAGCGCGACGTAATCCGGGTGCAGCAGCCCTCGGCCCGGCTCCGGCACGAAGTCGCTGTCGCCCATCCAGATCGACCGGTCTGCGAACGCGACCCGCATCGCATCGGCCATCACGTTCACCGTCTTCGTGGAACCGAAGCCGAAGCCCTGGCTCTCATCCCCGACCGGTAGGGGCTCGAGCATCTTCAGCATCTGGGCCACGGTCAAGCCGCCCGACGACGGTGACGACATCGCCCGGATCTTGTAACCGCGATAGGTGCTCTCCACCGGCGTGCGCAGCGTCGCCTGGTAGTTCTCCAGGTCGGCGAGGGTCATACTGCCGCCCTTGCCGTTCGGGGCCTGCGGACGGTTGAACCTCTGGCCCTCGACGATGCCCTGGGCGATGTCGCAGCCCTTCTCCGGCATGTACACATAGAAGCAGTCGGCGCCGTTGGTGGCGATCAGGCGGAAAGTCTCGGCGAGGGGCTTGTTCTGCACCAGCGAGCCGACCGCCGGGGGTACGCCACCTGCGCAGAAGTACGCTTCAGCCTCCGGCGAGTTCCGCGCCCGGCTGCTGCAGCTGGCTTCCGCATAGCGCGGAGTGGCGGCGAAGCCGTCGTCGGCGAGCTTGATGGCCGGCTGCAGCGTACGAGCGAGCGACAGCTTGCCGTAGCGCTCCAGCGCCATTTCGGTGCCGCGCACCATCCCCGGCACACCGACGGCCACGCCCTGCAGCGAAGGGTTCGGCACGCCCACGAACATGTCGGGTGTCGCACCGGCCGGCGCGCGCTCCCGGGAGTCGATGGCAACCGTCTCGCCGGTCTCCGCCAGGTGGATCATCATGAAGCCACCGCCGCCGATGCCGGCCGACTGCGGCTCCACCACGTTGAGTGCGTAGGCGATTGCCACCGCGGCGTCCACCGCGTTGCCACCCTGTTCGAGGATCTGGGCGCCGGCTTCGGCGGCGTACGGGTTGGCGACCGCCACGACTCCCTGACGGAACGCCTTGCCGGACCACGGCGGCGGGTTGCCCTGTGCTTGTGACGGCAGGGACACGGTGGACTGGATGCCAAGCGACAGATCCTTGCTGCCTGCATTGGCGATTGCCATCGAGCCGGGGCTGGCGCCCACCAGCAGACCTGCCAGCAGGACGCCACCGAGGGCTCTTCGGGAGTGGGTCATCAGATTCCTTCCGTGGATACCTCGGCCTTCAGGCCGGGGAGGAAACGGAACTCCTGCCGGGCAGAGCAGGGAAAGCCGATTCGCCGGTCAGGCGGATCGGCTTGCGCCCACATGCAACCGCATGGTTTGCGAACAGGTGTGCCAGCACGGGAAGCGCTGGTAGGCGCCTCCGACGTGACCTGGTCCGTGTCCCTGCCATCCGACCAGCGTCCTTTCCGGATAGAACGACCCCATGCCCGTTTCGTGCCATGACGGCCGTCGGACTCCGACGTCGCCCACCGGCTGGACCGGTCCGTGACCACAGCCTGCGGGCGGCCTCAGATGTTCGAGCCGCCTCGGTCGGATGTACGGGCCGGCTGGATTGGCGGTGAGCGTATGCGCATTCTCGTCATTGAGCGATCGCGTGAACGGGACTTGAGCATCTCTTGAGGAGCCGCAACAGGTCCGTGTGGACGGACTGCCCGGTCACGACGATCGTCGTGGGCCGGCAGACGGCCCATTGACGTGGCGATCCATAGGAGGATGGACGGCCTCAGCGCAAACGGGGGCGAACCTCGCCCTGGACCTCGCCGTACTGCGTACCCGCGGCAGCAACGCGACCTACGCCAACGAGGGCGGCTGGCCGGTCGTGCTCAACGTGGGACAGAGCATGGTGCTGAACATGCGCCTGCAGTTCCTGGTCCTCTGCATGGCAGGCCGGTAGGCGCGTACCGCCGTCGAGGACGTCCCCGCGGCCGTCCGCGACGGTGCTCTGCCGGTCGGGGAGGAGCGCGGCCTGCCGCTGGTCCGCTTCCCGCTGCGCCGCACCGCCGACGCCCACCGGCTTGTTCAGGCCGGGGCGGGTCGGCAAGGTGCTGGTGGACCTCCTGACGTTCGGCCATGAGCCGCGTCCCGGCCCCGACGAGGGTCCTTGCCCGCGTCTTGCTCCGTTGCCTCGAATGCGAGCCGTAGCGGGGGATGCGGTAACGAATGGGCAATTTTTTGCCATTGGTTAAGCCGAGGGACATGTTGTGGATGTATCCCAGAGTGCTGATGTTGTCGGCTGACGCGGGGGTCAGGCGGTGGGGGTGCCAGGGTCTGCTGATGATCTTGACGAGTTGGTGCGGGTGGCACGGCGGCAGGGGTCGCCGGTGGAGGTGCTGCACTGGCTGGGGCGGCGAATCGGGGTAGAGGCCGCCTGGGTCGGTGGCGCGGCCACGGTCGAAGCCGCGACGGCCGGGTTCCGGCGTACGGTGCTCGACGCGCTGG
Organism: Micromonospora sp. NPDC093277; assembly: GCF_044765245.1. NCBI lineage: Bacteria > Bacillati > Actinomycetota > Actinomycetes > Micromonosporales > Micromonosporaceae > Micromonospora > Micromonospora sp. NPDC093277. The sequence continues at coordinate 243,877 of NZ_JBIWJO010000005.1, read as the reverse complement.
AACAGCAGATGCGGCACCTGGCCGCAGGGCGGCTGGCTGCGGTCACGGCGCAGGTCGGCGGAGCGCAGGTATACCTTGAGGCCTTTGGGGAGCGTGAGCCGCGTCCGGTCCTGGTCACGGTCAGTGCCGGCGGGTTGTCGCGCGAGGCGGCGGCGCTGGCGTCACGGGCCGGAGGACTGGTGGAACTTCTGGGCCGGGCGCTGGCCGCCGACGACAGCTTTCGCGGGTACGAGCAGAAGGCGCGGCAGGTGCGGTTCGGGGTGCTGACGGCGTTGATGGCGGGGGACGTCACGCTGGCCAGGCGGATGACCACCGGTGACGTGCCGCCACTGCTGGACGCCGAGCGGCTGCGGGTGTATCTGCTGCACTGCCCGCCCGCCGACCGGGACCGGCTGGTCCGCTCCTACCAGGACACCTCTGGTTACCACGGCCCGGGTCTGATGGTGCACTGCCCGGCATTCGCAGAGCACCTGATCTGTCCGATCGCGGAGGACTCGGGCGCCGTCGGGCACCTCGGCCACGGGGCGGTGCTGCAGCGTCTGGTCAGGGAGAACCCGGCCTACGCGCTTGGTGTCAGCAGGCTGCACCCGCTCGACGCCACGGCTGCGGCCTACGGGGAGGCCCTGCACGCCCTGGCCGTCGCGCGCAACTCCCCGGGCCGTGTGGCGGCCTACCGCGGCGAGCCCTCGCTGCTGCACCTGTTGCCCCGCCGGGCGGCGGTCGGCTGGGCGCGGGCCTACGTGGCGCCCCTGCACGCCCTCCCGAAACTCACCCTGGACATCACACGCCTGGCGGTGGCATTTCCCCGCTCCGCGGTGGCCCGCCTGCTGCACATCGGTCGCAACACCGTCGCCGCGCACTGCCAGCGGGCGGAGGAGGCGCTGGGAGTTGACCTCAACGATGTGCAGGGCCGGGCGACGCTCGACCTGGCGCTGTCGCTCAGCAGTCTTCAGAGCGGCCTCCAATACGATCCGGGCGACACCCAGCAGGCCGCGCCGAGCCTGGGGGAGCTGCTGCGCACGCAGCCCGCGATGACGTGGGCGGAGACATTCCTCCGGCCCCTCTGCGACGCCGAGCGCCGCAACCTTCACCTCACCGTGCGGTCCTGGATCGAGGCCAACACCGACGCCCAGCAGGCCGCCGGGGCCCTGGGCCTGAGTAGGAACACCGTCCGGGCGCGCCTGCGCGTCGTCGAGCGCTTGCTCAACCGCGACCTGCTGACGACCGGGTCGGGCATCTACGACGTCGTCCATGCCCTCCGTGCCGTGGGTGAGCACCGTGCACACCTCGCGGAGTAAATCGAGCATTGTGCACGGTGGCTCCGGCGGGTCGCGCCTTCTAGCCTGCTCCTGTGTGGACGAAGATCAATATAGCTGTCCTGGTCGGCACGAGGTCCCGCAGCACGTCGGCGCCTGCCCCGCCGGCCCACCGCACCGGCCGGCCCAGCCGGCTCCGAACGGCCATACTCGCGTCCCTGATGAGCTCGGCGATCGCCGGGGCGGCGGTCCTGGCGCAGCCCGCTACGGGGGCGGTGATCGCCGCCCCGTCACGCTCGGACGAACTGGGTGAGGTTGCCGCGCGCGCTGCCGCGGTCGCCTCCGGGCGACGGGTGGAGGCAAGCGCGCTGCGGACCGAGCGGCAACAGGTGTTCGCGAACCCGGACGGCTCGTTCACGCTGGAACAGTCGGTGCAACCGGTTCGGGTGCGCCGCGGCGCGGAGTGGAAGCCGGTCGACACCACGCTGCAGGTCGCACCCGACGGTATGGTGGTGCCGGCGGCGAGTGTGCTCGACATGGCGTTCTCCGGCGGCGGGGACGCGCCACTGGCTCGGCTGCGGCGCGATGGCACAGAGCTGCTGCTGCGCTGGCCGGGGCGGTTGCCGGCGCCGGTGTTGGCGGATGACACGGCCACGTACCCGGAGGTGCTGCCCGGGGTGGATCTGACCGTGCGCGCCGGTGTCGAGGGCTTCTCGCAGGTGCTGGTGGTCAAGTCGGCGCAAGCGGCGGCGAATCCGGCGCTCACCCGGTTGCGGCTGCTCACCAGCACCAGAGGCGTGACGGTACGGGCGGCGCAGGACGGCAGCCTGGCCGCGGTGGACACGGCCGGTGAGGCGGTCTTCCAGGCTCCCGCGCCGTACATGTGGGATTCCAGCGGCAGCGGTTCGCGGACGGTGCCGGGTGGGCGGGTCAGGTCGATGCGGGTGGCCACCACGGCCGGCGAGTTGGCCCTGGTGCCGGACCGCGGCCTGCTCACCGGGTCGGCCACGCGTTACCCGGTCTACATCGACCCGTCCTGGTCGGGGGCCCGGACGGCGTGGACACAGGTGTGGAGCAACCTGCCGGGGACCTCGTTCTACAACGGTGCGAACGACGCCGAGAAGGAGGCCCGGGTCGGCTACGACGCCCAGGACGGCAAACTGACCCGCTCGTTCTTCAGGTTCGACGTCAGCGGGGTCAAGGGCAAGCACATTCTCTCGGCGACGCTGCAGACCCACGAGGTGTGGTCGTACTCGTGCACCGCGCGTGAGGTGCAGGTCTGGGAGACCGGTGGGATCTCCTCGTCGACGACGTGGAAGAACCAGCCGAGCTGGATCAGCAAGCTCGCGGCGAAGAGCTTCGCGAAGGGGTGGTCGTCGTCGAGCTGCCCGGCCGGAGGTGCCGAGTTCAGCGTCACCGCGCACGTGGCCAAGGCCGCGAAAAACGGCTGGAGCAGCATCACCCAGGGCATGCGCGCGTCGAGTACGGCGGAGTCGAACCGGGACCCGCACTCGTGGAAGCGGTTCCGGAACAATCCGTCGATCACCATCGTGTACAACACGGTGCCGAACGCGCCGACGAGCCTGACCACCGACGGGTCGGCGACCTGCACGACCGGGTCGGGGCGGCTGGTGGTCGGTGCCGCCACCCCGACGTTGCGGGCGACGGTGAGTGACGTCGACAACGCGGTCAAGGCGCACTTCCAGTGGTGGAAGGTGGACGGGACGGCGCCGGTCGGGGAGTGGACGTCGGCGTCGGTGGCCGGCAAGACCGCGACCGTGGTGGCCAAGCAGATCCCGTCCGGCGCGTTCGGCAACGGCGCGGTGGCCAAGTGGCGGGTGCGGGCCGAGGACGGTACGGACAGCAGCGCATGGAGCGCCTGGTGCGAGTTCCAGATCGACACCAGCCGGCCCCCGATCCCGACCGCGACCTCCACCGCGTTCCCGGACAACGCCGAGGGCGACGCGGTGATGGGGCGCGGCTCGTCGGTGACGTTCGGCGCGAACGGTGGCGGCGACGTCACCTCATACGAGTACGCGCTCAACGGCGACGCGACCGCGTTGAGCAAGAAGGCCAACCCGGCGACCGCGGGTGGGTCGGTCACCGTCTCGGTCACCCCGGACCGGTTCGTCAACTGGATCCACGTGCGGTCGGTGGACAAGGCGGCCAACCGTTCCGAGGTGGCCACCGTGGTCTTCTACGCCGCCGCGCCGTCCGGGCCGGTCGGTGAGTGGACGCTGGACGAGTCGGGTGACGGCACCGTCGCCGTCGACTCCTCGGGCAACGGCCGTGATGCCGCTGTTTCCGGCGGTGCCACCTGGACCGACGGGGTGACCGGCGGGGCGCTGCACCTGGACGGCAAGGACGACCACGCCGCGACCAGCGGCGCGGTGCTCGACACCTCGAAGTCGTTCTCGGTGTCCGCGTGGGCGCGTATCACCAGCAAGTCCGGCAACCGCGGCGTGCTGAGCCAGGACGGCACCCACCGCAGCTCGTTCTACCTGCAGTACTACTCGGCCACCGATCGGTGGCGGTGGTCGTTCCCGGTCGCCGACAGCGTGGAACGTCCGAGCTACGTGACGGTCGACTCCGTCTCCGCGGTACCGGTCGGCGAATGGGTGCATCTGGCCGGTGTCTACGACAAGTCGGCGGGCCAGATCCGCCTCTACGTCAACGGTGTGCTGCAGGCAACGGCGAGCTACAACGCCGCATGGACCGGGACCGGGCCGTTGACGATCGGCCGGGCGCTGACCAACGACACCCTGGTCGACTTCTTCCCCGGGGACATCGACGAGGTGCGAGCCTACGACCGGATCCTGCTCCCCGGTGAACTCCAGCAGGTGCCGCGGCTGGCCGGGCACTGGAAGCTCGACGAGACGTCCGGCACCACCGCCGCGGACGCGGCCGGCTCGCGTCCGGCGACCTGGTCGTCGAGCGGCACGACGCGGATCGCCGGGGTCGCCGGCAACGCGGTGGCGGTCAACGGCACCACCGGTGTGCTGACCACGTCCGGCCCGGCCATCCGGACCGACGCCAGCTACACGGTGACCGCCTGGGTGCGGCCGGACGCGCTGAGCAAGAACGGCATCGCGGTCAGCCAGCTCGGCGGCAAGGTCGGCGGGTTCAACCTCGGCTGGTCGTGGAGCGACGACTATCGGATGTACCTGTGGTCGGTACGTAGCTCGGCGCAGGACGCGTCCGGGGCGGAACTGCGCGAGGCGGTGGACCTCTTCGACGTCCCGACCGTGGGGGAGTGGACCCACCTCGCCGCAGTGTACGACGCGCAGACGCAGCGGTTGCGCCTCTATGTGAATGGGCAGGCCGTGGACGAGACATACCACGTCAGCGCCTGGAACGCGGGTGGCGCCGTGCTCCTCGGTCGCGGACAGGCCTCGAACGTCACCTTCTCGCAGTGGCTGATCGGCGGGATCGATGACGTGCGGGCGTACTCGGGAACGCTCAGCGACCAGGAGATCTTCAATCTCTACAGCGCCATCGCCAACCCCCAGTAGGCGCCGTCACCAGCTCGGAGGCATGCGGTGAAAAGACAGTGGAGTACGAAGAGCCGCGCCACGGCTGCGGCGGTGGCGGCGGTGGTGGGGGCCGGTGGCCTGGTTGTCACCGCCGCGCCGGCAGCAGGTGCGCCGGCCTGGCAGCGGCCCGCCGTGCAGTCGGAGCGTTCGGTGCCGGGGCGGAACTTCGCCGCGCGGGCGACGCCGGCCGACCCGGCGGCAGCCGCCGTGCAGCGGACACCCGCATCCGTCGCCTGGCCTGCGGCGGGCACCGCAGAGGTGGCCGTGCCCAGCTCCGGCGCCGGCCGGGTGCGGGCCGGCGCCCTGCCGGTCTGGCTCGGGCGCGGCGCCGGGCAGCCCACGACGAAGACGGCGGCACCCGCGTCGGCCCGGGTACGGGTGCTGGACCGGACCGCAACCGACAAGGCCGGCGTGCGGGGCCTGCTCCTGACCGTCTCCACCGGCGAAGAGGACGGCGCCGCGCCGACCCCGGCGACCCCGACCGCGGCCGCGGCCCGTTCCGCCGACGATCGCCTGGCGGTGCAGGTCGACTACTCCTCGTTCCGCCACGCGTACGGCGGTGACTGGGCATCCCGGCTGCGTCTCGTCCAGCTGCCCGCGTGCGCGTTGACCACACCCGAACAGGTCGAATGCCGTACCGGCACCCCGCTGCCGACCCGGAACGCGGCCAAGGAGGGACGCCTCACCGCCGACGTGCCGGTGGCGGCGGCGGAGATGGCCGTGCTCGCGGCGACGGCGGCGCCGGCCGGCAGCGCGGGCGACTACCAGGCGACGAAGCTGTCGCCGTCGTCGTCGTGGGACGCCGGAGGCCCGTCCGGGGACTTCACCTGGACGTATCCGATGGACGGGGTGCCCGGCCTCGGCGGCCCGGAGCCGGACCTCGAGCTGGAGTACTCGTCCGGCGGCGTGGACGGGCGCACCGCGTCGACCAACAACCAGTCGTCCTGGGTCGGCGAAGGCTGGGACCTCAGCGAGGGCTTCGTCGAGCGGCGCTACAAGTCCTGCTCCGACGACGTGACGTTCACCCCGAAGCCGTACGACCTGTGCTGGGAGACCGACAACGCCTTCCTCGCGGTGAACGGGCAGACCGTGGAGCTGATCAAGGACGCCACCACAGGGGCCTGGCACCCCCGCAACGACGACGGATCCAAGGTGGAGCGCCTGACCGGGGCGTCGAACGGCGACAACGACGGCGAGTACTGGAAGATCACCACGCGGGATGGCACCCAGTACTTCTACGGGCTCAACCGGCTGCCCGGCTGGGCCAGCGGCAACGAGGTGACGAACTCGACCTGGACGGCGCCGGTGTTCGGCAACGACTCCGGCGAGCCGTGCCACGCGAGCACCTTCGCCGCATCGTACTGCGACCAGGCGTGGCGCTGGAACCTCGACTACGTCGTCGATCCCCACGGCAACGCCATGTCGTACTTCTACACCACGGAGACCAACTACTACGGCCGTAACCGGACCGCGACCGCGGGTACCGCCTACCACCGCGGCGGCTACCTGAGCCGTATCGACTACGGGCAGCGCTCGGACACCATGTACTCGGCCGCCGCGCCGATGCGGGTGGTGCTCGGCGCGGAGGAGCGGTGCGCGGCGGGGGCCACCTGCGGCACCGGGGCGATCACCAAGGACACCGCCAAGAACTGGCCCGACGTGCCGTACGACCAGAACTGTGCCGCCGGCGCGACGTGCACCAACCTGTACGCGCCGACGTTCTGGACGCGCAAGCGGCTGGCCAGCGTGACCACGAAGGTGTGGGTGTCCGGCACCACCTACCGGGACGTCGACGTCTGGACCCTCGGCTATCAGTTCCGCGAGCCCGGTGACGGCACCTCCCCGGCGCTGTGGCTGGCGTCGGTGACGCGTACCGGCAAGGTGGGCGGCAGCTTGGCTCTGCCGGCGGTGACCTTCGAAGGCGTCCAGTTGGAGAACCGGGTGGACGCCGAGGAGGGTATCCCGCCGATGTACAAGTGGCGGCTCACCGACGTCTACGACGAGTTCGGCGGCCACGTGCGGGTCAACTACTCCGGCAAGGAGTGCACCCGGAGCGCCCCGCCGACCCCCGACTCGAACACCAAGCGGTGCTTCCCCGGCTACTGGATTCCTGAGGGCGCCATCGAGCCCAAGCTCGACTGGTTCCACAAGTACGTGGCGCTGCAGGTGCTGGAAGACGACGTGTCCGGGGTGGCCGGGATCGAGCAGACCGACTATGAGTACCTCGGCGGCGGCGCCTGGGCATACGACGACAACGAGCTCACCCCGGCGAAGTACCGCACCTGGAGCCAGTGGCGCGGGTTTGCCAAGGTGCGCACCACCAACGGCGCCGTCGGCGGGGTGCGCTCGCAGTCCGAGGTGCTGTTCCTGCGCGGCATGGACGGGGACAAGACCTCCACCGGCACCCGCAGCGTCACGGTGACCGACTCGGAGGGGGTCGCCATCACGGACCATCCCGCCCTGGCTGGCTTCAGGCGGGAGGAGATCACCTACAACGGTGCCGGCGGCAGCGTGCTCGACGGGGAGATCAACGACCCGTGGACCTCGGCACCGACGTCGACCCGTGGTAGCAAGAAGGCGTACCTGGTCGGAGTGACGAAGAAGCGCGGCCGGCTGGCCCTGGCCGCCGGGGGCTGGCGGCGTACCGAGGTGCAGACGACGTACGACACGTACGGGCTGCCGTCGCAGGTCAACGACCTCGGTGACACCTCCAGCACCAATGACGACGAGTGCAACCGCATCACCTATGCGCGGAACACCGCGAAATGGCTGGTCGACTTCAAGGTGCGCGAGGAGCGGCTTTCCGTGCCGTGCGCCGCCACGCCGTCGTACCCGAATGACGTGATCTCCGACGTGCGGACCTTCTACGACGGGTCGACCACGTTCGGCACCGCCCCCACCAAGGGTGACATCACGCTCACCCAGGAGTTGGCGTCGTACTCCAACAGCACCCCGACCTACGCGCAGTCGACCCGGGCCGAGTACGACATCCACGGCCGCGCCGTGGCCAACTACGACGCGCTGAACCAGAAGACGACGACCGCGTTCACGCCGACAACCGGCGGGCCCGTCACCAGCAGCACCGTCACCAACCCGATGGGGCACGCGGTCACCAAGACGCTGGACCCGGCGTGGGGGCAGGAGACGGCCGTCGTCGACGCGAACAGCCGGCGTACGGACATCACCCACGACCCGGTCGGGCGGATCACCGCGGTCTGGCTGTCGGACCGGTCCAAGACTCGCGGCGACACGGCGACCTCGAAATTCTCCTACCTGGTGGGCAAGAACGCGCCAATCGTGGTGACCACGCAGAACATCCGCGACGACGGAACATACAACACGCGGTACGAGTTCTTCGACGGCCGGCTCCGCCCGCGTCAGACCCAGAAGCCCGCGACCGACGGTGGCCGGGTGGTCACCGACACCTTCTACGACTCGCGCGGCCTGGTGGTGAAGCAGAACGGCGCCTACTGGAACGACCAGCCCGCGGGGACCACACTGCTGACCGTCACCGACAACACCGTCCCGGCGCAGACCCGCTTCGTGTTCGACGGCGACGAGCGGGAGACCGACCGGATCACGCTGTCGTACGGCACCGAGAAGTGGCGGACCACCACCACCTACGGCGGCGACCGGGTCAATGTGGACCCACCCGCCGGCGACACCCCGACGACCACCATCACCGACGCCGACGGGAAAACCGTCGAACTGCGCCAGTACACGGGAGACTCACCCAGCGGAACCTACGACGCCACCAAGTACACGTACACCCCTGCCGGCGAGGTCGAGACCGTCACCGATCCGGCGGGCAACGTCTGGCGCAACCACCACGACCTGCGCGGCCGCAAGGACTGGGAGGAAGACCCGGACAAGGGCACCACCAAATACACCTACGACAACGCCGACCAGATGCTCACCGCCACCGACGCGCGCGGGGTCACGCTCGCATACAGCTACGACCCGCTCGGCCGCAAGACCGGCGAGTACGAGAGCTCGACCTCGGGCCCGAAGCGGGTCGGCTGGACGTACGACACGCTGACCAGCGGCGTGGTGGTGAAGGGGCAACTGGCCAGCACCACCCGGTACGTGAACGGCAACGCCTACACGGAAGCGGTCAACGGCTACGACCTGCGCTACCGATCGCTGGGCAGCACCCTCACGATCCCGTCGACTGAGGGCGCACTCGCCGGCACGTACCGGTTCAGCACGGGTTACACCGACACCGGCCTGCCGCTGCTGAGCACCTACCCAGCCGTCGGTGGGCTGTCCGCGGAGACGCTGCGCTACAGCTACGACGTCGACGGGCGGTTGAAGACCGCCCAGACCGGTTTGAGCACGCTGCTCAGCGACGCGCTGTACACCCCGTACGACGAGGCGACGCAGTACACCCTGCAGGCCGTCACGGGTAAGCAACTGGTGCAAACCTTCACCTACGACGACGCCACCCGGCGACTGACCCGGGCCCTCGTCGACCGCAACGTCTCACCGATGCACCTGGCCGACGTCAACTACACCTACGACGCCTCGGGCAACGTCACCCGCATCGCCGACCGGCCCTCCGGCGGGCCGGCGGACACCCAGTGCTTCAAGTACGACTACCTGCATCGCCTGACCAGCGCCTGGACGGCGACGGACGCCTGCGCCGCCGCGCCGAGCCCCTCGGTGCTCGGCGGACCGGCACCGTACTGGCAGGACTGGACGTACGACAAGGTCGGCAACCGGCGCACCGAGACGAACTACAACACCACCACGGGCGCCGGCACCAAGAGCACGTCGGCGTATCCGGCCGCCGGGCACGGGCCGCACAGCCTGGCGTCGGTGACCACCGGCAGCACCACCAACAGCTACGACTACGACGCGACGGGCAACACCACCACGCGTACCGTGTCCGGCTCGAGTCAGACTCTGACCTGGGACGTCGAGGGCCATGTGGCCACGGTGACCGAGGGCGGCAAGCTCACCGAGTTCCTTTACGACGGCGACGGCGACCGGCTGATCCGCCGTGACCCGGGGGCGATCACCCTCTACCTCGGCAACACCGAGCTGAAGCTGACCAGGTCCACCGGCCAGTTGTCGGCCACCCGCTACTACGGTCTCGGCAGTGTCACCGCGGTGCGGACCTCCACCAACGGGCTGTCTTTCGAGGCGGCCGACCGGGTCGGCACCGCGCAGCTTTCGGTAGGCGCCACCGACCTCGCCGTGACCCAGCGCCGGTACCTGCCCTTCGGGGAACAACGCGGCGCGTCGCCAAACTGGCCGACCGAGAAGGGGTACGTCGGCGGTACCGTCGACACGTCCACCGGCCTGACCCACCTCGGCGCCCGCGAGTACGACCCGGACACCGGACGGTTCATCTCCGTCGACCCGCTGATCGACTACAACGATCCGCAACAGATGAACGGGTACGCGTACGCCAACAACACGCCGGTCACGATGAGTGACCCGGATGGTCGGTGGCGGTTGCTCCCCGGCGGCCACTACTGCGACGGGTGCGGCGGCTACAACAACGAGGACCAGCCGAAAAAGAAGAAGTCGGGCAGCGGCAAGAAGAAAAAGAAGTCTTCTGGAGGCGGTTCGACCAAGCACTACTGCGACGGCTGCGACTACAGCCGCCGGGTGAACAGCGGGAGCACCGGGGGGACCGCGCACCACTACTGCGACGGCTGCGACTACCAGCGCAGGGCGGCCGAGGCACGGCGGCTGGCCCGGGAGTACGCGGCCAAACGGGCCAAGGCGGCGGCCGAACGCAAGGCACGCGAGGCGGCGATGACACAGGGCGAGAAATGGTGGCACTCGTGCATCGCCAAGTACGGCGTCACCAGCGCGACAAGGTGCGGCCCCAACCCGGGCGACTCGGGTCCTAGCAAATATGGCAACCACAGCCTCTTCCGCCACATCTACTTCAGCGCCTCTGTGTGCCTGATGGTCTGCCTTTCTGTGACCTATCAGGACAGCTCAGCGGTCGTCGGGCTCAGCGGCGGTCTCTCCTCCGGCTCCGACCCGAAGGCCCTGTCGAAGTTGTCGCTGCTGAAGAAGGCCACGGGAGTAGCAAACATGTACGGCGGTGTATCCGTTGGCTATTCGTCGGCCCTTCCGAAGGACCAACTGGGCTCTGCGGGAGTAACAGCCGCTCGGGGATTGATCGGTGCGAACGGCGGCGCCGGAGTCCGCACGGAAGGGAAGGGCTACTACTACTACGGCGGATACAGCGCGGGCCTCGGCTGGGCGATCCAAGGCCCCACTCTCGTGAGCTGGAAAGTTGGTCCGAACCCTCCGAAGCCGATGGGCGTGGGCTGACAAGACCCGCCAACTGATCACGGGATCCCCGGCGCGTGTGCGCCGGGGATCCCGCATTTTGTTCAAGGCATCCGCCTCGGACACGAGTTTTCGTGGGGATCCGCGCAAGATCGACTGGTAGCGGCGGCTCGGCGGTTCACCACGAGCGGCACTCCACACTCGCACCATGCAAGATCGGCGGAACGTCACGTTCAGCCGGCCGCTGCCCGTTGGAGCGCTCGACGGACGTGCTGGATCGGGGGCGTTCCCGTCAATCCCGTGTCGCCGTGGTAGAGCCGGCAGGCCAGGCCAGGCGACAGGGCCGGATCAGCGAAAGGGTCACTACCGTCGATCATCACGGTAGGTGAGCCGACGAAGCCGAGTTGCTCAGCTTGGGCCTGGCTGGCGACCACGGTGGTCGTCACCCGCGTACGGTCGAGTCCCAGGTCGTCGAGTGCCCGCCGCACAACAGCGGTGGTGGTCTCGGCGTGGGGACAATCGAGAACCACGAGAACTTCCACATGCATGGTGCAATCCTCCCTCGCTACACCGCGGCCTGTCCGGCACCGCAGCCAGCAAGCGCATTACGAGGACTTGAGGGCTTGCTGGAGCAACGGCGACATCCGGTCCATCGTGGTGGCTAGCCAGCCGGTGAGCTCGTCCGGCAACGTGTCGTGAATCCAGACCAGGCGGCATCGCCCCCCGCTCTCTGGGAAGACCTGCATTGAAGTGTTGTCATGTGTCACGTCGTCCGCGACCCAGGCATAGACCATTCGGCGGGCTGGCTCGTCGCGCGCGACGAGCCGCTCCCGAACGACGGTGCCGTCGGCGAAGGTGAGCGCTCGTACGTCCTGCTCCACGAGCCTGCTGTCGACCAGGGCGCCGCCCGACATGCGCAGGGGGCCGTCCACGAAGTCGCTCACGACGGCCCAGACGTCATCCGCTGGGGCGTCGATGACCATCTCCCTAATGACTGATCCCATGACCACTCCCGCTTCTAGGATAGATAGACAGACAGGTCTGTCTGCTTCGCTGTCTAGCCTAGACAGACCTGTCTGCTACGGTCAAGGAGTGAACGTCAGATCGCGGGAAAGCCTCGCTCGCCGCCGCGTGCTGGAAACGGCGTCGGCACTGTTCTACGCCGAAGGTGTCCACGCCGTGGGCATCGACCGGATCATCGCAGAGGCAGGCGTGGCCAAGGCGACCTTCTACCACCACTTCCCTGCCAAGGACGAACTCGTACGCGGGTACCTGGACGAGGAGTACCGGCGCCAGCGCACCGCGTTGGAGGCGGTGCGACACGACGCACCCGGGCCACGGGAGGCGCTGTTGCGCATCTTCGACCTTCTGGTCAGCAACGCCGCCAACCCAAAGTTCCGCGGCTGCCCGTTCACCAACGCCGCAGCCGAATATCCAGATCCGACCCACCCGGTACGCCAGACCATCGCCGACTACCGTCGGTGGAACCGTGGATTCTTCCGCGACCTACTGGCCGACGCCGGCCATCCCGAGCCGGACAGTGCCGCCATGATCCTCATGATGCTCCGCGACGGCATCGTCGTGGGCGGTGACCTGGACGACCCGGACACGCTGCATCCCCATGCGCGAGAGGCGGTGACCCGAATCTTGGGCATCGCGAACGCATCCGCCTGACCAGCACCGATTCCCACCCCACGCAGGCATCTGACCGACGCGATGTGGCAGGTGGTGTCGGCGTACCTGCCGGCACAGGATCCGTCCAGGCCCGCACCCTCTCAGGCGAGAATCCTGCTGATGGCGTCCATGTTCCCGGCGCTGTGGGCGCGTAGTAGGGCAGCGAACTGGTCCGCGGGCAGGATCCGGATGCCGAGTTGCTCGGCCTTGTCGGCTTTCGTGCCGGCGCCGTCGCCGACGACAACCATGTCGGTACGTTTGGACACCGATCCGGAGGACTTCCCGCCGAGCGTTTCGACGGCCTCGTTTCCCTCATTGCGGGTCAGGCCCGGGACCGTGCCGGTCACGACGACCGTCATCGGGGTTCCGTCGGGCTTCTGAAGCGGGAGACGACGAGCTGCTGCGCCGTTCGGGGCCGGGGCGACGACGGCCGGCCCGCCCGGTTCGCTCATGTTCACCCCGTGCGCGGCGAGTTTGTCGATCACGCCGGTCAGCTCGACCAGCTCAGCGGCGATCGTGACAGCGCGTTCCGGGCCGACGCCCTCGACCTGCTGGAGGTCGTCGACACTGGCGTCGAGCAGGGCCTGCATGGTGCCAAAGTGTCGGGCCAGCCGCCGGGACATGGACCGGCCCGTCATCCGTACCCCGAGGCCGGTCAACACCCGCGACAACGGCCGGTCCTTCGATGCCTGGATGTTGGCTACCAGCTTGCCCGCGGAGATCTCGCCCAGCCGGTCGAGCACGGCTAGGGTGGGCACGTCAAGGTCGTACAGGTCGGCCGGGTCGGTCACGAGCTTGGCCGCCACCAACATGTTGATGATCTTGTCGCCGAGTCCCTCGATGTCCATCGAGTCGCGGGCGGCGTAGTACGCGAGGGACTCGTGAGCACCGCAGGCCCGACCGCGGGTGCAGCGCCACCGCTTCTGCGAGCGGTCGATGTCGCCGCCGCAGCGGGGACAGACCGTCGGGGGCTCGAACGGCGCGGCGTCGGCCGGCCGGTCGTCGAGCTTGGCGCCGGTGACCTCGGGGATGACGTCGCCGGCGCGGCGCACGAACACGGTGTCACCGGCGCGGACATTGCGGCGGACCAGGTCGTCGAAGTTGTGCAGAGTGGCCGAAGTGACGGTGACGCCACCGACGACGACCGGTTCGAGCACCGCTACCGGGGTGATCACGCCGGTGCGGCCGACCTGGACCTCGATGCGCTGAAGTCGGGTGGTGCGAGTGTCGGCAGGGAACTTGTAGGCGATGCCCCACCGCGGCGCCCGGCTGGAGAAACCGGCCCGGTCCCGGTCGGCGGGCTGGTCGGCCTTGATGACCGCCCCGTCCACCCCGAACCCCAGCTCCCCGCGGCCGGCGCGCAGAGCCTCCACCGCGGCGATGACCTCGTCGACGCTCGCGCACAGCGGCATCCCGGCCGCCGAGGTCGCGGTCGTCGCAACGCCCAGCTGCCCGACGCGGGCCATCGCGACCGAGTGCGGCATCGGCTCACCGTCGGCGCCGTCGAGGCCGTGTACGGCGTAGGCGAGAAACGACAACGGCGCGTCGTAGGCGCGGTCCTGCGCGCGCAGCGTGCCGGCCGCAGCGCTGCGGGGGTGGGCGAACGCCGGCTCGCCATGACCGGTGCGCAGCACGTTGGCGGCGGCGAAGTCGACGTCGGTCATGAACACCTCGCCGCGGACTTCCACCGTCAACGGCTCTGCCAGGTGGGCAGGCAACCCCGCCGCCCGCCGGGCCTGCCCGGTTACGTCCTCACCGGCCCGCCCGTCACCGCGGGTCGCGACGATGGTCAGCCGCCCGTCGACGTACCGGGCAGCGACCGCCAGGCCATCGATCTTCGGCTCGACGGTGTATCCACCCACCGGCCCATCCAACAACCGCTCCAGCCGGACAGCCCACTTGCGCAGCGTCTCCTCATCGAACACGTTGTCCAGACTGAGCATCGGCGAGCTGTGCTCGACGTCGCCAATCACACCGCCGCCGGCCGCGACCACCCCCGTCGGGGAGTCGTCGGCCTTCCACTCCGGGCGGGCGGCCTCGGTCGCGGTAACCCGTGCCAACAACGCGTCGTAGGTCGCATCGTCCATGACCAGGCCCGACCCACCGTAGTACGCCACCGCGGCCGTCCGGACCTCGGCGATCGCTGACCGGTACGCCTGCACCGAATCGAATGGCTCGGCGCGCTCGGCGTCAACGACCGGGTCGATGGGGTCGACCAGTTCCTCAGAAGCAGTGACACCGGGGCTGGCCATCGCCGACCTCCTTGACTTCCCGCCGGCCACGCCGACGGCGGCGGCGCGGCGCAGACTTGCCCGACCTGAGCTGACCGGATGCATGCACAACCTAGCGATCGGGTACGACATGGACGCGGCAATCCGGCGCGATGGGGCGGAGCGAGACGAGACCAGTCCGGGGCCAGGTAGTTGAGCCAGGCGTGTTGGGCAGTGGCGGTCTCCGGGCGTCGTGGCGGCGGTTGAGCCGCGGCCCGACCTGAAATGATGCCGGGTCCAAAGGGTGGAAAGCGGGCCTGTGCCGTCTGCGCTAGAGTCCGCGACGTGGGTGTCTTGACGGACTATTTCGCGGCCACCGGGCAGGAGTTGGACGCGATGGATCTCAATGTGGGGCCGGCCGGCAACAACTGGCCGTACGTCGACTGCAAGGGCTGGCTGCTTGAGGTCGAGGAGTTCGCCGGCGAGATCGACGGCCGGGATCCGAGCGAGTTCGGCCGGGACGAGCCACTGGGCGATGGGGCCGACCCCGAGTACGAGGGACCGTGGACGGTGCGGGTCAACCCCGAGCTCGTCGACAGCCTGGCGCGACTGACCACCGAGCGGATCCGGGCCTACGCCGATCGCTACCTGTTGGAGGGCTGGGAAGCCGAGCGACTCGTTGGTCTTGCGGACCTCGCACGGTCAGCCCGCGGACCTCATCGATGAGCGTGGCCATCGCGGCAAGTGCTCTCCAACAGCGCTTCCGCCCAACCCGTCACCCGGCAGGCCGGGTCGCGATGAGCGGCCCGGCCTGCTGCGGTTCCTTACGTAGCGTCGCTGAGGTTCACCCGTGTTGCGGCATGATCCGTACGGCATCGGCGATGACGTATCCGTCGGCGTTGTTGGACAGCTCGACGGTGGCAGTACCTTCGGCGAACGAGAATTCACCGAGCGACACCCACTGCCCGTTGCGGGAGCGCTGGTCGACCGGGACCGTCGTCGCCCCGCCCGCGTGCTTCACCACGTACGGCGCGTTCGACGCCCGGTTCTCGTGCGCGGTGTACCAGACCGCCACCTGATACACCCCGCTCGCCGGCACCTCCAGCGTCCACCGGACCTTGGCCGTGCCGGTGCCTGCCGGGCTGCTGCCGTAGTTCTCGCCGTAGTACCCGGAGACGCCCTTCGCATTGTTGTTCCAGGTTCCGGACAGCACGGTGAAACTCGTCGAGGCGTTGTCGACGACCACGCCCTGATAGACGACCCGTACCGCGTCGGCGATCACGTACCCATCAGCCTTGTCGGTCAGCTCGACGGTGGCAGTGCCTTCGGCGAACGAATACTCACCGAGCGACACCCATTGCGAGCCCCGAATCCGCTGGTCGACCGGGACCGTCGTTGCCCCGCCCGCGTGGTTCACCACGTATGGCGCGTTCGATGCCCGGTTCCCGTCCGCGGTGTACCAGACCGCCACCTGATAGACCCCGGTCGCCGGTAGCTCCAGCCTCCAGCGCACCTTCGCCGCGCCGGTGCCCGCCGGAGCCGTGCGATAACTCTGCTCGTAGTATCCGGGCACCCCGGTCGCCCGATTCCACGCGCCGGAGGCCACCTCGAACCCTGCCGTGTCGTTGTCCACCACACCACCGATCCGGACAAGTCGCACGGCGTCGGCGATGACGTACCCGTTCGCGTCGTCGGACAGCTCGATGGTGGCCGTGTCGCCGGCGACGAACGAGAAGGCACCCAGCACCACCCACCGCGCGCCCTCAGCGCGTTGGTCGACCCGGAATCTCGCCTGCCCGTCCGCATGGTTGACCACGTAGGGCGCGTTCGAGGCCCGGTTCGAGTGCGCGGGATACCAGACGGCCACCTCATACGTCCCGGTCATCGGCACGTCCGGCCGGAACCGGGCCACCGCGCTGCCGGTGCCCGCCGGATGGGTCGCGTAGAACTGGCCGTAGTACCCGGCCACCCCGGTCGCGTCGGTGTCCCATGTGCCAGACACGATCTCGAAGCTTGACGGTGCGTTGTTGTCCGCGATGGTCCGCGGCGTATCGGCGGGGGACCCGCCGGAGGTCAGCGCGAGCTCGTCGGGAGCGATCACCTTACCGCCGCCACGGCCAGCCTTGACCAGAGTGAACCGGATCCAGTGTCTGCCAGCGGACAACGCGAAGGTCCCCAGCGGATAGACACGGAAACCCTCGACCGCTGTCATCGTCGGATCGACCCGGCCGTACGGCAGATCCACGCCGTCGATGCTTGTGCGGATCTGACCCCGGTCGCTGCCCTGGTGCAGGCGCACGGCCACCTCGTAGCTGCCGGCGGTGGGGACATCGAACGGAACCTCGAGGTAATTACCGGCAGCGCTCGCTCCGTAGGCAACGACCTTGCCGCCTCGGGCATTGGCGTCCGAAACGATCCGCGGCGTACCCGTGTCGGCCCGCGCCGAAGCGGTGGCGAGTTCGTATTCGCGTTGGGTGAGCCCAGGCCCACCGGCCAGGCTGTCCCGCCCGTTGGTCAGCCACTCCAGGTCGAAGCGGGCCACCGAGATACGTTCCGGGAAGGCGCGTGAGTCACCGTCGCGTCCATAGATCAGCAGGATCGTGCCGTCGGACAGCGACGCGAGGTCGGAGTAGTAGGACGTGCCGGGGTTGACCACCCGGCTGTATCGATAGCTGGCGCCCTCGTCGTACGAGACCGAGACGGTCATGTTCTCCCGCGCCGAGGCATCCGGCCTGCTGTACAGGATCCGGTTGACCGGTGCGCGGGTGTACTGGATCAGGCCAGCGTCGATGGCGACGAACTGCTCGATCGAGCCGTCAACCACCGGCCGGGCCCAGGTTGTCCCGCCGTCGGTGCTGGTTGACGTGATGCGGTAGTGGGTCCCGCCTGCGCCCCACCTTCCGTTGATCACGACCGCGCCGTCGCTGCGCTGGAAGAGCCGGCTCTCGCCGATCGGGTACTTCACCGAAAACGGTATCGCCGTGCTCCGCCGCCACGTGCTCCCATGATCGTCGCTGAGGAGCAGGTCGACCCCGTAGTTGGGGGCACTGCCGGAGGACTTGTGGCCGACCGGCATCAGCAGGCGCCCGTTGACGAGTTGGATGCCGTGGCCCGGGGTGGGGCTCTGATGCGTCCAGCCGTTCGGGTTGGTGGCGTACAGAGAACTCAGGTTCACCCGGGCACCCCAGGTGGCGCCGGCGTCGTCGCTCCGCTTCACGAACATCGACGCGTTGGCGCCGCGGTAGAACAGGAACACCGCGCCCGTCTGCTCGTCCACCAGCAACGACGGACTTCCGATGCTGTCGCCCTCGGGCGCGTCGTCGGAGACCACCACGACGCTCGGGGACCAGGTGCGCGCGCCATCCACACTGCGCCGCAGAAGCAGGTCCTTCTTACTGCAGTCGCAGTCGGACTTACGCCCCTCGGTGATGGCGAGCACGACATCGTCGGTGAGGGTCTGTCCGCCGCCGGAGGCGGGCAGCGCCGTGCCAGCGCGGACGACGACAAACGCCTGCACATGCATGCGCACGTACGGGTCATTGGTGTCGGTGGCATCCCACAGCTTCGTCTCGGTGAACGAACCAACAGCCGCAGGCGCCGCAACCGCAGGGGACGCCGAATGTGTCGGCGCGACGACCGCCACAAGGCTCAACGCCAATTCCAAGCACAGCATCAGGACAAGCCTTCGAGGCGACATGATGGTGACCCTACCGGCCCGTGACCACAATGGACCCTGATGCCGCCGCCGCCAGTGTGCCGCGCAGCTGTTCAACGTTCGGCGCTCGTACCATCGCGGGCATGTGGTCACATGCTCACCGGCGGCTCACCCGGGTGGTCCTGCTGGCGCTGGGAATCACCGCAGCGCTGGCGGTACCCGCCGCACCGGCCGCCGCCGCCATCTCGGATGGCGCGATCGTGCTCACCCCCAACACACACGGCTACATCTGCTACCGCATCCCCGCGCTCGTCACCGCCGTCGACGGCACACTGCTGCTGTTCGCTGAGGGTCGGAAGCCGACCTGCGGTGACTCCGGCACCCACGACGTGGTGCTGGCCCGCTCGTTCGACGGCGGACGGACCTGGCCGTCGTTTCAGGTCGTGCATCGCGGTGGCGACGCCACAACACACAACCCGGTACCGGTGGTCGACGCCGAAACGGGCCGGATAACCCTGCTCACCACCCGCTCCTACCGCACGGTATGGAAGCAGCACAGCACCGACAACGGCACCACCTGGTCCGCGCCGCAGGAAATCACCGACGCGGTGAAGCTGCCGTCCTGGGGCAGCTACGCCACCGGCCCGGCGCACGGGATCCAGCTGACCCGGGGCGCCCACGCCGGTCGACTCGTGGCCGGAACGCACTACACCACCACCGGCAGCCGGAAGGGAGGTGCCCTGATCTACAGCGACAACGGCGGCCAGGACTGGCAGCTCGGTGCGTACGACGACAGTGCCGACCCGGACCTGCGGGTCCAGGAACTCTCCGCCTTCGAACGGCCGGACGGCTCGATCTTCACGCTGGCCCGGGACGAGGGCGGGGCAAACCTGGCGACGGTCGCCTCGGCGGTCTCCACCGACGGCGGGTTGACCTTCTCCACCCGGTTCCACGCCGGCGCCGCGGAGACCGGACTCCGGGTGCCCCGGGTGCAGACGGCCACCCTGGAACTGCGCGCCACAGACAAGGGTGACCGGTACAACCGGGTACTGCTGTCCGGGCCGGCCAGTTCCGGGGAGGAGGTCACGGACCGGGCGAACACCACCATCCGGTCCACCTACAAGGGCGGGACCGAGTGGGCGGACCCGGCCGGCGGCACGGTGGTCTACTCGGGTGCCTCGTCGTACAGCGACCTGACGTTGATCAACAACAATACGGTCGGGCTCGCGTACGAGCGCGCCCAGTCCTGGTCGCACGGCTACATCTGGTTCACCCGATTCACCGAGGCCGACCTGGGGCATCCGGACGCCGCCTCGATCGGGATGCCGACGACACCCGACGTTTCCGGTAGCGGCCTGCACGGCTACCTCCACGGCGGAGCCAACCGGGTAGCCGGTCGGTTCGGCGGCGCCATCAACCTGGACGGCGTCGACGACCACGTACGGCTGCCGTTCGCGGAGAAGCTTGCGGTGAGCAGCGGCGACTTCACCTGGACCGGCTGGTTCCGGTACGGGGCCAGCACGTCCACCCAGGCGTTGATCTGGGCGTACAACCAGGGGGACGTCTACTCGCAGCTCTGGCTCCGGGGCGAGCCGGCCAGCGGCCGGCTGCGGACCTGGGCGCAGAGCGGCGAGCAGTCGGTCACCGTCACCACCACCGGCGCATACGCCGACCAGGCGTGGCACCACGTAGCGCTGCGCCGCAGCGGCGACACCCTTGCGGTGTACGTGGACGGTCGGCTGGCTGGTTCCGCGGCCTCGCCCGGGCTCGGCTCGGTCAGCCCGAAGCGCCCATTCCAGATCCACCTCGGGCAGCGGCTGGACGGACAGCAGCGGCTTCGTGGCGCACTCGACGACATCCGGCTTTACGACCGCGCGCTGACCGACGCCGAGATCGCCTCGCTGCACGCCTCGAACGCGACGATCACCAACGGCCTGCGCATCCGGCTCCCGTTCGACTGAGCCGGCCGGCCGCCATAGTCACCTCAGTGGTTTGTATTTGATCAAGGGCTGGGCCTTTTCAGGTCCAGCCCTTGTCCGTCGCTCAGGGCAGCGATTTGCCGGGCTGGTGTTCACCAGTGGGATGGCGTTCGCCGCGCCAGCACCATGATCTGCTACCGCCGCCTCGCCAAATGAGGTGCGCCCTAAGTCCCGCTTCAACGTCTGACATCGTGCGGTGAACGCTTCGGCCAGATGGCCGGCACGCGGAAGATGTGGCGAGCCGCAGACAGAGCGACTCCCCAGGCGAGCATGAGCGCCAAGAACAGGTGAGAGGGTTCCCCGCCGAGATGGACCCAGACGCCGATGACGAGCCAGGCCGACATGGTTGCGCCGACCAAGGCCCACCAGACCACATCCCGTCGCCGCATGGCACCAGTGTAGGTTGATCAATTGGGTGACGACCCGGGCGGCCGGCGCCGGACGCCCGCGGACGACGATGGGCTTTTCCGACAACTCACCCCGGCTACTCGCCCAGCTCATCGACGGCTGATCATTCTTTCGGGACGAAGGGGCCGCCCACTCCCGTACGACATCCAAAGCACCGCAGTTCGGCCGCGATCGGGGGCCGGCAGGACAGTTACCGGGTTCGCGTAAGGCGCCCATGACCAGATGCGAGAAGGGCGGGTCCTTGTGTCTTTTAAGAAGGAAGGCTATACCAAGATTATCGACTTGGCTGAGGACAACACCTATTATCGGGGCAGTTGATCCGGTGCACACAAGCCGCACGGGCCTGTACTCCGCGATGACCTGGTTGCTCGCCTGTGTTGGCATGATGTCCTCGGCGGTCTTCCCGTTCCTCGCTGTCGTCAACGGGAGTACCATCTGGACGGTGTTGCTGGGATGGCCCTTCGGCTACCTCTTGGCATGGGTGGTCGCCAAACGCCGAGGGCTGGACGACAACACCCGGCGCCGGGTACTTGGCTGGGGCGTTTTCGCGATCTTTATCGTCCTGTTCGTCCGAGAGCCTGACTAGGTGGGTGCTGTCAAGAAGGGTAGCGGGGCGCTTGGCTGGGGTTGCCCAGTCGAAGTCATCCGGGGCTTTTCGGGCTCGCGGGGACCTCAATGGTGTCGGGGGATCGGCGCCTCACCGCCGGATGACATCATGGCAGGTCGTCTCTATGCTGCTAAGTGGAGTGAAGTTCGTCGCTCCGTCGCCGACCGATCCGTCCGCATGTACCGGCATTGAGGGGGAATCGTCGTGGCTCATGCCGCACCGGTCGAGGCCCAGCAGACGTCTACCGATCTCACCGTGCTTCTGCGTACTCCACTGCGCCAGCTCACCGCCGACCAGGTCCGTCCCCTCGTACAACGGATCGTCGAGGACCGCAACCGCTCGGAGGCGGTCGATGTGGCGGCGTTCAATTCGGCGATCTGATGCGTGGTGTCCACCACGCCAGGCGCATCAGATGTGGGGCCGCGCCCGCTGAACCAGTACGTCCTCAAGGTGCACAGCCGGTGTGATCTGGCCTGCGACCACTGCTACGTCTACGAGCACGCGGACCAGAGCTGGCGCGGCCGGCCGCGGGAGATCGCCCCGGAGACCGTGTCGGCCGCCGCCACCCGGATCGCCGAGCACGCCCGAGACCACGGGCTGCACCGGATTCACCTGGTGCTGCACGGCGGTGAACCACTGCTGCTGGGGGCGGCCGGACTGGCGATGGTGCTGACCCGACTGCGCGGCGGCATCGAGCCGGTCGCCCAACTGGACCTGCGGATGCAGTCCAACGGGGTGCTGCTCACCCCGCAGCTGTGCGACCTGTTCGTGGAGCACGGCGTACAGGTCGGTATCTCACTGGACGGCGACGCCGTCGCCAACGACCGGCACCGACGCTTCGCCGGCGGGGCGAGCAGCCACGCCCAGGTACGCCGGGCGCTGGCCCTGCTCCGCCGCCCGGAGTATCGCGACAACTACGCGGGCATTCTCTGCACGGTCGATGTGCGCAACGACCCGATCCAGGTCTACGAGGCGTTGCTGGCCGAGGCGCCGTCCCGGATCGACTTCCTGCTCCCGCACGCCACCTGGAACAGTCCGCCCCCGCGACCCGACGGCGCGGCCACCCCGTACGCCGACTGGCTGCTGCGTATCTACCGACGGTGGGTCCGCGACGGCTGGCCGGTCGACATCCGGCTGTTCGACTCGCTGTTGGCAACCGCGACGGGCGGGCAGAGCGGCACCGAGTCCGTCGGGCTCGATCCGGCGGGCCTCGCGGTGATCGAGACGGACGGTGCCTGGGAACTGGCTGACTCGATGAAGACCGCGTTCGACGGTGCGGCCGGGACCGGGTTGGATGTCTTCCGCCACCCGGCGGACGCCGTGGCCTCCCATCCGGAGTTCGCCCGCAGCCAGCGTGGCGTGAGCCAGCTCTGCCAGACCTGCCGGGAATGCCCCGTCGTCGGCCAGTGCGGTGGCGGGCTGCGGGCGCACCGCTACTCCGATGCCGGGGGATTCGACAACCCGTCCGTCTACTGCGCCGACCTGAAGGGGCTGATCACTTCGATCAACCACGAATCCTCGACGAGCGCGGTGCGTACCGGCGCGGCGCCGGACCCGGGTGGGCCCCGCGGCGACCTGCTGCTCGATGGCCTGCCGGCCGACGACCTGCTCGACGATCTCGGCGCCGGCTACGGCTCGGCGGCCAACCTGCGGCGGCTCGCCACCGCTCAGCTCGCCTATGTCCGGGGACTGCTGGTCCAGATCGCCGACCGGGTCGCCGGTACGCCGATCGCCGCGGCCTGGGACCTGATCGTCCGGCTCGACGAGGAGGCGGCCGACGCGGTGTCGGCCGCGTTCGCCCACCCCTACGTGCGGCGGTGGGCGCGGCACTGCCTTGCCCCGCCCGCAGGCGAGTCCCCCGACTGGGCGTTCCTGGGCGCGCTGGCCGCGGGCGTGGCGATCCGCGCCGGCGTCGGCGTCGACCTCGAGGTGCCGGTGCGGTCCGGTCTGGTTCACCTGCCCGGCCTTGGCGCGCTCGCGCTCGACGAGCCGGGGGAGCGGGAGGCGTGCCTGTCGATCGCGGGCGGCGGTTTCACGGCCCGCGCCGGGCATTCGGCCGTCGCCGTGCCGCTGGCCGGGCCCGCGCCGCCACCGGCGGCCTGGCTGCCGGTACGGCAGGCTGAGCTGGACGGCTGGAGGGTCCTCGTCGAGGACCTCGACCCGTACCGGGACTGTTACGAGTGGCCGGTGGCGGGCCGGCTCGGCCCGGCGCAGCTGGCGTTCTGGCGCCGGTCGCTGGCCGCGGCGTGGACCCGGATCCAGCGCTCCGTGCCCGGTCAGGCCCCGGGCATGCGGGTGGGGCTGCGGGCCGTCACACCGCTGCGGGTCGATCCCACCGGCCGGCTGCGAAGTGCCGCGTCCCGGGACGCCTTCGGGGCGGTCGGTACCGTGCCGACCGACCCCGATCCGCTCGCGGAGCTGCTGGTACACGAGTTCCAGCACATGAAGCTCGGCGCCGTACTGGATGTCAGCGTCCTGTACGACCCGGCGTACCAGCGGCGGCTCACCGTGCCGTGGCGGGACGAGCCGCGACCGCTGGAAGGAGCGCTCCAGGGCACGTACGCGCATCTGGCCCTCGCCGACATCTGGCGGGCCCGGCCCGGTGCCCAAGCCGGGCAGCAGTACCGCCGGTATCGCGGGTGGACAGTGCGTACGATCGATGAGCTGGCCGCCACCGGGGCGCTCACCGAGCACGGGGAACGGTTCGTCCGGCGAATGCGCGACACCGTGGACTCGTGGTCCGATGACCCGCGCTGACCCGCCGACCCGTGTTGGTCATGCCGATCCCCGGGACGTCGACCGGCTCGCCGCCGATTTGGCCGCCGTCGGCGTACGGGCTGGTCAGGACCTGTTGGTGCACTGCTCGATGCGGCGGATCGGGCCGGTGGCGGGGGGCCCGGCGACGCTGCTGGCGGCGCTGCGCCAGGTGGCTGGCCCGGACGCGACGGTTGTCGTGCCGGCGCAGACGGTCGGCAATTCGACCACGGGTCCGGCATTCCGCGCTGCCACCGACGGCCTGGACGCGGCGGGCCGAGCCGCGTACGAGGCCCGGCTAACCGGTTTCGATCCGGCGATCACGCCGTCCGAGGGGATGGGGATCCTCGCCGAATACGTCCGGCAGCAGCCCGGTGCGGCCCGCAGCGGCCACCCGATCACGTCCTTCGCGGCCGTCGGACGGCGCGCGGTCGAGTTCACCGAGGTCCACGACCTCGACTGCCACCTCGGGGAACGCTCCCCACTTGGCCGCCTGTACACCGCGGGCGCCGCGGTCCTGCTGCTCGGCGTGGGCTACGACAAGTGCACCGCGCTGCACCTGGCCGAGTACCGGCCCGGCGCGCGTCGGCCGGCGGGCCCGCCTCCGGAGCGGGCGTATCGCTGTTACCTGCTGGTGGGCGGCCGGCGGGAGCGGCGGGATTTCCGCGCGCCGATGCTCGACGTGAGCGACTTTCCCGAGATCGGCGCGGCGATCGAGGCCCATCTGCCGGTCGGCCACGGCCTCGTGGGTGCGGCGCAGTCGACGCTTCTTGATCTTCGCGCTGCGGTCGATTTCGCGACAACCTGGATGGCCGGGCATCGCCGACCGTAAAGCGGTATAGACCCGCCGGAGTCGGTGTGCTTACCTTGGGCGACAGGAGCGAGCAAGACCTGCGGTCGATGGTGGGAGAACGGCAGTTGGACGACGGCAGGGTGGTGGACGATCCCCTCGCCCCACTGTTCTTTGTCAGCTATGCCGTGATCAAGCCGCCGAGGCGGGCGGCGGGTGGCCGGCGGGAGGCCAACTCGAACGCCCTGCGACTGTTCACGGAGCTGTCGATCCACGTGAATGCCCTGGTGAGCCGATCGGCCGGCGCGGACCCGGGCTTCATCAATCGGAACATGCGTGGTGGCGAGAGGTGGACCCCGGAGCTGTTGGAGGCCGTCGGCACCTGTCAGGTCTTCGTCGCCCTGCTGTCTCCGGCCTATTTGGACAGTGAGTGGTGCGCGATGGAGTGGGACCTCTTTGCCAGCCGTACGATCGTGCGTCGCGACGGCCGGCCCACCCACGAGACCTGCATCCTGCCGGTGAGTTGGGCACCTGCGGATTCCTGCGAGCCGCCCAACCGCCTCCAATGGTTTTCCCCCGACGGTACTCCCGACGAGGACGTGGTCCCGAACTACCACCAGGAGGGCCTGTACGGGCTTCTCTCCATGAAGGACGACGCCAGCGATGTCGTGATCTGGAAACTCGCCCAGCGCATCGTCGAGCTGTCCCGATCGCACTGGGTCGAGCCGCGGGTCCTGACCGCACCCAACGGGCTCGCCAGGAAGTTCTCCAGGAGGGGTACATGACCGGGATCGGGGCAGCTGCGGCACCGGTGGCGATCGACCACGGCACCTACTTCTTCCTCAGCTACGCCCACTCCGCGCCGATGCTGGAGGATCCCCGCCTGGATCCCGACAAGTGGGTCAAGGTCTTCTTCGACGACCTGTCGGCGGCGATCCGTGGTCAGGTCTCCGCTCCGGACGACCGGCAGGTCGGGTTCTTCGACGCGCAGTTGAGCTTCGGCGCCGACTGGGAGGAGACGCTGACCACGGCACTCGGCAACACCCAGGTCTTCGTGCCGCTCTACTCGCCCGCCTATCTCAGAAACTCCTGGCCGCTCGGTGAGCTGGAGGCGTTCCGCCGCCGGTTGAAGGCGTCCACGATCGTCGAGAAGTACCGGCACATCGTCCCGGTGCTGTGGATCCCGCTGCCGTCATGGGACCAGACGGCCGAGACCCGCGAGGCGCTCGAACTCGCCGGGGACGTCGCCGGGTACGCCGAGAACGGGCTGCGGGCGCTCTGCATGCTCGCCAGCTACCGCCCGGCGTACGAGGAGATCCTGGGCCGGATCGCGACCGAGGTCACGCAGATCGCCCAGCGGTATCCGTTGCCACCCTCCGTGGTGCCGAAGGTGGCCGAGGCGCGTCACACCTCGCGGGCGGACGCCCAGTTCGTGGTCGTCGTCGCCGCGCCGACGCGGGCCGAGGTGCCGGCGGACCGTGCGCCCGGGGTCTATGCCGAGCGCAGCGAGCAGTGGCGCCCGTTCGGGCAGGACCAGGCGCTGCCCGCGGCCAAGTACGTGGCCAGTACGGCCGAGCGGCTGGGTCTGGCCACCCACATCACCAGCTTCGCCGATGCCGGTGACGTGATGGCCCGCTGTCCCTCGGTGCTGCTCATCGATCCGTGGATCGTCAGTGACAGCGCCGGCGAGCACGATCTGGCGCTCGTGTTGAAGCGCCTGCCCCGGTGGGTGATCCCGCTGATAGTGCTGAACGAGGGCGATCCGCTGACCGTGGCCGAAGGCAACCGGTTCGCCGACCGGGTCGCGCTGATGCTCCAGCGGGCGAATCGGCCGCAGGCAAAGCGGGTCACCCAACTGCCGGAGTTCGTCCAGATCATGCCGGAGCTGGTAACCGAGGCACGCCGTCAGTACCTCAAGAACGCACCCGTCGTTCCGTCGGACCGGCCCCGGGTCCGGCGTCCGCAGCTCGGCCGGCCCGAACCGTCGGGCAGCACTTTTCCAGGCACGGAAGGCGAACGATGACTGACGAACGCAACGGCCAGGTGGTCACGTTCTACTCGTTCAAGGGCGGCACCGGCCGGACCATGGCACTGGCCAACGTGGCCTGGATCCTGGCGGCGAACGGCAAGAAGGTGCTGGTCGCCGACTGGGATCTGGAATCGCCCGGTCTGCACCGGTTCTATCACCCGTTCATCGACCTGAGTGTCCTGCCCGGCACCGGCGGCGTCATCGACATGATCCGCGGTTTCGAGAACCAGGCCTCGGCGAAGGACGCCGAGGGGCTGCCGAAGAGTCGCTCCCTGCCCGACGGCTGGGAGGCGGAGTTCGCGCGGGTGCGGCATTTCGCGTTCTCGCTGAACCACACCTTTCCCGGCGGGGGCAGCCTCGACTTCCTCTCCGCCGGCCGGCAGAACCAGGACTACGCCGCCGGGATCAGCGGGCTGGACTGGGACGTCTTCTACGACGGGCTGGGCGGGGCGGCGTTCATCGACGCGTTGCGCGCGGACATGCAGCGCAACTACGACTACACGCTGATCGACAGCCGGACCGGCTTGAGCGACGTGGCCAGCATCTGCACCATCCACCTGCCGGACGTGCTGGTCGACTGCTTCACCTTCAGCGACCAGGGAATCGAAGGTGCGGCGCGGGTGGCCCGCGAGGTGACAAACCGGTACACCAACCGGCGGATCCGGGTGCTGCCGGCCCCGATGCGGGTCGACCCGGCCGAACAGGACAAGGCCAATGCCGGACGAGCGCTCGCCATGCACCGCTTCGCCGGCCTGCCCGCCGGGCTGAGCGAGGGGGACCGGCGCGATTACTGGGCCGAGGTCGAGGTGCCGTACGTGGCCTACTACGCGTACGAGGAGACGCTGGCGACGTTCGGCACCGATCGGGCGATGCTCTCGGCTTACGAACGACTGACCTCGGCCATCACGGAGGGTGAGGTCCGGTCGCTGCCGCGGCTGGACGACGCCGTGCGGAACCAGCTGCGGTCCCAGTTCGAGCGCAAGAGGTTCCTGCCGCAGGGGGAGATCCTGCTGCGGTACGCCCCGAAGGACCAGGCCTGGGCGGAGTGGATCGAGCGGATCGTCGGCCTGGTCGGTATCCAGGTCATCGACGCGGGGTCGGCGGGGATGGGCCGGGACGTGATCCCGACCCGGACGCTGACCGTCGTCTCGACGGCCTACGCGGAGACCACGCCGGGCGCGCTGCCGCCGGCAGAGAGTCCAGGTTCGGGCACTCCGCTCGCGGTGTACGTCGACGACGTCAAGCCGCTGCCCGAGTTCCTGCAGGAGACGTCGGTCTTTCTCAACGGGCTGACGAGGGCGAGCGACGCGGCGGCGAGCCTGTTGCGGCTGGTCGGCCGGGTCGAGTTGTCCAACGACGACGTGACCGCGGCGACCGGCGCCCGCTATCCGGGAATCGGTCCGGAGTTGCAGAAGACACCGGTGGCCAACGTCCAGTTCACCGGGCGCGACGAGGACCTACGCAGGCTGCGGCGCCGGCTCCAGTCCGGCGCCAGCCGCGGATACTCACTGGTCGCGCTGCGCGGCATGGGCGGCGTGGGCAAGACCCAGATCGCCCTGGAGTACGTCCACCGGTTCCGGACGGCGTACGACCTGGTGTTCTGGATCGAGGCCGATCCGCAGATCTTCATCGACTCGACGCTGGTCGATCTCGGCGAGCGGATGGGCCTGCCCGAGCCGGCGAACATCCCGACCGCGATCCGCCAGGTGCACGACACCCTGGTCCGCGGCGACCGCTACCCGCGATGGCTGCTGGTCTTCGACAACGTCGCCGATTACCGGGAGATCGAGGGCTTCCTGCCCCAAGGCGGTCGGGGCCACATCATCATCACCGCTCGGGAGAAGACCTGGGAGGAGAGCGCGGAGACGATCGAGATCAGCCCGTTCAGCCGGGACGAGAGCATCGAGCACCTCCAGCGGCAGGTGCCCGGCCTCCCCCGCCGGGACGCCGAGCGAGTCGCCGAGGCGCTCGGTGACCTACCGATCGCACTCGCCCTCGGTGGCGCCCTGATGGCCGACAGCGGCATCGCGGTGGACGACTACCTGGCCCAGCTGGCCGAGCACGGTGCCTCCCTGGACACCTGGGGGCCATCGCTGGACCGACTCAAGCAGGACTCGCCGGGCGCCTACCGACTGCTGGAGATCTGCTCGGTGCTGTCGGTGAAGGTCTCCATCGAACTGCTGAACAGCAAGGGCATCGGAGAGCTGCTACGGCAGGCCGACCCGTCGGTGTCGACCCGGTCGGGCGCCGCGCGGCTGATCCAGCGCATCAATCGGCTGGCACTGCTCCGACTCGACACCCGCGCGCAGCAGATCGAGATCCACCGGCTGCTGCGCGACGCCGTGCAGCGGCGGATGGCCGAGGACGAGCAGCAGACCATCCGCCGGCAGGTGATCAGCGCCCTGGCCGCGGCCCGGCCAGACGGCGACGTGGACGTGGCGGACAACTGGGAGCGGTTCCGGATGCTCTGGCCCCACCTGGAGGAGTCCGAGGTGGCCATGCAGGCGGCGCTCGACTCCGACGACCCGGCCGTGCTGGAGCTGCTGGTCGAGCGGGTCCGCTACATCTGGCTGCGGGGCGTGCTCAGCCAGGCCCGCGACCTGGCCGAGCGGATCCTGACGGCGTGGACCGACCGGCTCGGGTCGAGCACCGACCCCGACGAGCGCGAGATGCTGCGTCCACCGCTGCTGCGGCTGCGCTTCAACTTCGGCAACATCCTGCGCTCCCAGGGCCACTTCCAGCAGGCCTACACGTACGACGAGGAGACTCTCGTCCAGCAGCAGGAACTGCTCGGCGAGACGCACGCCGACGCGCTGATGACCGCCGGTGGCCTGGCCGGCGACATGCGCGGCTTGGGCCGGTACAGCGCGGCCCTGACCCGGGACCGGCAGACCTACCGGATGTGGTCACGGGACTTCGGTGAGGACTTCCCGCGTACCCTCACGGCACTGAACAACCTGGCCGCCTCGATGCGGCTGGCCGGCAACGTGACGGAGGCGCAGCGCCTCGACGAGCAGGTGTACGAGCGGCGCCGGGTGGTGCTCGGCCGCAACAACCACTGGACCCTCTCATCGGCCGTGAACCTGGCACGAGACCTGCGAGAGTCCGGTGAGTACGAGCGTTCGCTGGTGCAGTCGCAGGAGGCCCTGACCGACTATCAGAGCCTGTCCGGGCCGAACGCGCTGGCCACGCTGAGCGCACAGACAAACCTCGGGGTGGCGCTGCGAACCGTCGGCCGGCCGGTCGAGGCGGCTCGGTTGCTCGACGCCACGTACGACACGTTACGGATGACGTTCGGCGAGGACAGCCCGGACACGCTGGCGGCCCGGCTGAGCCGGGCGACCAATCGGCTGGCGCTCGACGACGCCGCCGGGGCCGAGGAGGAGTTACGGGCGGTGCAGGCGCTCTACCGGGCGCTGCTCGGTCCCCGCCACCCGCACACGCTGATCTGCGAGAACAACCTGTCGGCGGCGGCTCGGGCGCAGGGCAACCGGGAGGCCGCCCGCATATCGGCCCAGGTGGCCGTCAGCGGACTGAGCGAGATGCTGCACCCGGAGCATCCGTTCGTGCTCGCTGCCCAGATGAACCTGGCGGTCTGCAAGGCGGAAACCGGCGATCTCGCTGGGGCCTTCGACCTGCTGGACAACCTGCGCAAGGTGATGCGCACCGTCCTCGGCCCCCGGCACCCGGACACCCTGCGTGCCGCGGCCAACCTGGCGTTGATCCGGGACCTGCGCGAGCCGGACTCCGGGCCCGAGGAACTGGAGACGGCGGTGGCGGGTCTGGTCGAGCGACTCGGCGGCGGCCATCCGGACGTGCGTGCGCTGGGCCATCGGAAGCTGCTCGACCGGGTGCTGGACCCGCACCCGTTCTGATCCATCGTTCGCGGCCCGGGCGGTACGTCGCACCGCCCGGGTGGTCGGGTCAGACCCGGCGCCCCGGGCGGGCGTCGACCAGTTCCGGCTGGGCGGTGGCGAGCCAGGCGAGAATGTCCGGCAGGATCAGCATGGCGGCGAAGTGACCCACCCCAGGCTGCTCCTCAAATTCAGCGTGCGGGATCTGCGACTTGAGCCAGCGGGTGTGGGCAACCGGCGAGAAGGCGTCCTCGGCACCGTGCCAGAGCCGGACCGGCACCTTGATCGACGACGGGTCGAAGCCCCAGTCTTCGCTGAGCGCCAGCGCGTCGTCGATCCACCCGTCGGCGCCGCACCGCACCGCCTCGGCGTAACTCTCGGTCAGTTGACGGCGCAGCGCGACGTCCTCGACCACGTTCCGGTCGGCGGCGCTCAACTCGCCGTCGATGAAGCTGACCACGCTCGCCGGGTCCCGCCGCGTGCGGTCGGCCCGGATGGTCAGCGACTCGATCAGCCTGCGCCGGTCGGACAATGCCTCCCGATACGCCTGGATGTTGGAGGGGGCCATGCCGGCGTACCAGTCCAGGCCGTGTGCGTCGGTGGGAGCCGGGGAGACCAGGACCGCGACCCGGGTCAGCCGGTCGGTGAACAGGCCACTGGCGGCGCAGGCGAGGGCGTGCGGCCCACCGCCGGAGCGGCCCACGACGGCGAACTTGTCCAGCTCAAGGTGATCGGCGATCGCCTGCACGTCCAGGGCGGCATCGACGACGCGACGGCCGGGATGGCGGGTCGATCTGCCGTAGCCGGGCCGGTCGTAGCAGATCAGCCGGATGCCGAGCAGATGCAGGATCATGCTCCGGGGCTTCGGGCCACTGCGGCTGCCCGGCATCCCATGCATCAGGAAGACCGGAAAACCGTCCGCTTTCCCCGATGTCTCGACGGCGAGGCTTCGGTCGTCCAGTGGGACGTCCCACTCAGTCGGCCGCTCCTGTGACACCCTGTGCCCTCCCTTGAACCTCCTGGAAGCGGCGTCGGTGGGCACACCAGCACACACCGCCTCGGCTGAGGCTCCCCCGTCGATTGCGATGGGGCTGATTCCTGAGGAACTCAGCGTATCGCCTATCGAGGCAGGTACACCAGCAGACCGGAGAGACACGCGAGACCTGTACCGGGTGGCAGCGCCATGACCTTCGTTGCTGCTGAGCAGCAGATCCATTCCCAGGTTGTGGATCACCGGAACGCGGCCCGGGTTCCTCCACGCCGGGTGCGAGGCTGCGGGGCAGACCGGTGACCGGCGGATTCGTCGTTCCGGAGGCTGGTGCTTGACCGAGTTCTGATTCATTCCCTGAATGAACAGACACAGCTGATCTATCGAACTTTTGTTGTCCTTATCGGTCACCTATGGTGCCGCAATCAGCCGGCAGTAGAACCCCGGCGGGCTCGGTGCGTCGCCATCAGCTGATGGTGCTCGCGCTTCAACGCCTCGAACGACCGTCGAACGTAGTCGACGTACGGGGCACCGGGGTGCCCGATCAGGGCCTGCCGCCGCTCACCGACACCCGACTCTCGACTGGACAACATCACCTCGTACGCGGCGACATGCGCACAGAACGCTCGCAGCGGTTCCGGCATGCCGTCCTCGATCACCAGGTCGGCGTGGCCGACGATGAGATCGCGCATCTTGATGTTCGCCGGCATGAGCGCGTGACGGAGCCAATCCATCCACTGTTCTTGCTGCTCGACCGCCAGGACACCGTCGGATCTGCGCCGCTCCATTTCAGGGAGGTCGACGTCCCGGAGGGCTCGCCAGAGGCGTTCGTTGACATCGACAAGGGCATGCAGCGGACCGTGAAGGCTGCGCAACTGGCTGGCGACCCGGTCCAAACGGGCACGCCGACGCTCGGCTCGCATCTGGGCACGCTGGTTGAGCACGAAGACCAGCACCGCGACCACGATGCTCGCGCTGGCTGTGATCACGGCTGCTGTCACATCACGCTCCCATTAAGGAGGGCCCGACAACCAGTTTGTCACGGGATCAGATCCCCAGGGCACGCCATCGCAGTCCATATCGGACGACCGCGAACCCGCAGCGAAAAGTCGCGCCGGTCGGCGGAGCGCACCCACAGCGTGTTCCGTCACCGCGACGGCAGGCTGGCCCCGGCGGAAGGACGTCCGGGTCGAGATCTCCAGGCCCGGGGCCGTTCGATCCTTGTCGACCGCAGTGACGGGACGCCGGCTGCCGCCGACGCCCCGTGCACACTCGGCTCAACGCCGCCAGATCACCTGCGAGGTGGTGGTCGGGTCGAGGACGACGTCGCCGTTCCACGTCAGAAAGGACGCCTGGGGCAGGTAGTCCTGGTCCAGGAAGAAGCCACGCTGGATTCCGGTCACGTGTACGACGGCACCGTTGTCGGCACCGACAACGACGCGGTGGACGCTCACCTCCACGATGTCGTCGGCGGTGGTTCCGGCAGGCAGTTCAACGGTGGTGGCCGCCGGTACGTCACGCTGGATCGACCAGGTCGCGTCGACATGGTGCGACAGGTAGATGGTCTGGCCGTTGACGAGGCGTACACCGAGGGAAACCCCGACCCAGTTCGACCCGGAGTCGGCCGGCCGGGTGACTTTCTCGACCACGGCATACAGGTAGTTGCGCTGGTCGCTCACCTCCGGCGTGAATACCGCCGCCGGCGAGGCCGGCTCGATTTTGCCCTCGCGAAGCATCTCCTCGGCCATGATCTGGTATGTCCAGGGGTTCGTGTCCATGAGGTACTCGCGGGCCTTGCCTGCGGGCAGCGTCGGAAGCGTCGACAGGAAGAACCGCATAGGGTCGTCCACGACATCGCACATGTTGTTGTTCGAGGTGCACGTCTGCAGCAGGGCGTGGTCGTCCTCGTATCTGCCTGCGAAGTGCAGAATCTGGTGCTCCGGAGCCTGGTAGACATCGCTGCCGGCGACCCGGTTGCCATGCTCGTCGATCTCCACCGAGTAGACCCACTCGATGTCGGTCGTACGGCCCCAGCGGGCCATCAACGCGGGCGAGTTCGTCCCGCCGTCCTCGTTACTCCACACCA
Organism: Micromonospora sp. NPDC093277; assembly: GCF_044765245.1. Lineage (NCBI taxonomy): Bacteria > Bacillati > Actinomycetota > Actinomycetes > Micromonosporales > Micromonosporaceae > Micromonospora > Micromonospora sp. NPDC093277. The sequence continues at coordinate 209,799 of NZ_JBIWJO010000005.1, read as the reverse complement.
CCGAGTACGTGATCTGCTGGTGGCCGGCGACGGCGGCCGGCGTGATCTCGTGCCAGGCGATGAGTGGCGTGTCGGTCGTCGCGTTCTGGTAGGGGCTGCCCAGAGCCGCGAGGTTGCGCCCATAGACCACCGGCGCGTACCGGAGCACAGCGTATTCCGAGGTGCCGGGCGCGTACGTCGACACGTGCAGGCCGCGTACCAGGACTGAGGTGCTCGCGGCCGCCGAGCGCTCCGCCGCGAAACGCAGGCGCAGCTGGTGCGGTCTGGCATCCAGGTGCCCCAGCGCGAGCTGCTGGTGCAGCGGCTGGTCGCCGGACACGACGAGATCGGTGACGTATCGACCATCAACCGAGATGGACACGACCGCGGACTCGGCACCCGCGGTGGACCAATCCGTGCCCGGGGCGGTCACGTCGAGGTCGACGACCGCCTCGCCGGCGGTCCGCACCACCACGGGAACCCGCACGTCCGGATGGTCGCGGCGGACGGTGGCGTGCGTAACCCCGGTGGTGGTGCCCGGCGCAGCCTGTGCGTGGGCCGGCAGGGCCAAGCCGGAGACCACGGTTGCGGCGGCGAACGACGCGGCGAGTAGGTGAACGATTCGCATGAGTTTTCCTTCCGGACGCATGGCGGCGCGAGCGGGGCAGACAGCCATGGGGGACAGGTCGCCCGCGCGAACAGCAGCAACTCACCACTACGTCTATCGATCGGGTTTGACCCGACGGCCAACAGTGGGCAACGACCGCTCGACGAGCGCGACAAACGTGCACAAGCTGCGGCGCTTCCGTCGAAGCCAGACCAGACAGGTGATCACGCGACTTTCGCCGCCTGGCGGGCGGGGGACCGGCAGCCTTCGCGTGCTGGGTCGCGGGGATGACCATGTGCCTCTTCGTTGACCTCGCCGTCGTGGGACTGCGGCACCGGATCACGGCCGTCACGACATCCGGGCTCCTCGACCCGCTCTTCCGGCATCGTCGTCAGGTCATATAATCGCCTCATGGCGATGAGTGGAGAGCTCGGTCCGGCGGTGGCGTTGTTCCACTCGTTGGCGGACCGGACCCGGCTGGCTATCGTGCGCCGCTTGGTCGGCGGCGAGGCGCGGGTGGTGGATCTGACCGGCGAGCTGGGACTGGCCCAGTCGACGGTGTCCAAGCATCTGGCCTGCCTCCGTGACTGTGGCCTGGTGGACTTCCGAGCGGTGGGACGGCAGTCGTTCTATGCGTTGACGCGTCCGGAGCTGGTCGACCTGCTCACAGCGGCCGAAGCGGTCCTCACGGCGACCGGAGAAGCGGTTGCATTGTGCCCGACATACGGCCAGGCCGCAGAAGTTGAGGCAGCCCGGTGAGCACCGCGCTGACTGCCCAACGGCGCGCGCTGCTCAACCAGCGCAGTCTGCTGCTGGCGTACGCGACCGCCGGATACAACCTCCTGGAAGGGCTCGTCGCCCTGTCGGCCGGCGCGACGGCGTCCTCGGCTGCGCTGTTCGGGTTCGGGCTGGACTCGTTCGTGGAGGTGTCCAGCGCCCTGGTCGTGATCTGGCAGTTCCGGTCCCGCGTGCCCGAAGCGCGGGAAAAGTTGGCGCTCAAGCTGATCGCGGTGTCGTTCTTCGGGTTGGCCGCATGGGTAGGATTCTCGGCCGTCCGGGCGCTGCTGGGTTGGGACGAGGCACAGCCGTCCCCCGTGGGCATCGGCTTGGCGGCGGCGTCGCTGGCGGTGATGCCGCTGCTGGTGTGGGCCAAACGCCGCACCGGCCGGGAGTTGAACTCCGCCACCGTGGTCGCCGACTCCACCCAGACATTGTTGTGCACATACCTATCGGCGGTGCTGCTGGCCGGTCTCGGGTTGAACGCCTGGCTCGGCTGGACCTGGGCAGACTCGGTGGCCGCGCTGGTGATCGCGGGGGTGGCGGTCAAGGAAGGCGTCGAGGCGTGGCGCGGTGAGCAGTGCGACGACTGCGCCCTGCCTGACGCCGGCCGCAACGAATGCGGCTGCGGACCCGACCGCGGTGACGTGTGCTGCTCGCGGGAGGCTGCTGTCTGATGGCGTGGGACGTCTTGATCGGCCTCAGCGTCGCGATCGTCGCCTCCTGGTTGACACTGTTGGCCGGGTTGGTGATCGTGCGGCCGAAAGGTCCGCTGCTCACCGAGGCGATCCGGATCCTGCCGGACCTGTTGCGGTTGCTGCGCCGTCTTGCCGGTGACCGCAGCCTCGGCCGAGGAGTGCGAGTCCGGCTCGGTCTGCTGATGACCTACCTGGCGATGCCCATCGACCTGATCCCCGACTTCATTCCCGTGCTGGGCTACGCCGACGACGCGATCATCGTGGCCGCCGTGTTGCGCTCGGTGGTCCGCCGGGCCGGCATCGACGCGGTCCGTCAGCACTGGCCCGGCACCGACGACGGGTTTGCCGCCCTGTGCCGCCTGACGGGCATCCACGCGCCCACACGCGATGCCGAGCCTACGAACTGATGCCGGACGTGGGGTCGCCTTGGCCGTCGCCATGGTGGCCGCGCCCCTCAGTCTCCCGTAAGCCATGCGGCCGCAGCCGGTCGACGCGATCGGCGTTCGCGAGTGACGGACGACCGAGACGGGGCCAGTTCAGCCACCGCTCATCTGGCCTGCGGCGTTCAGATAGGTGAGGACGGCGAGGACGCGGCGGTGGCCGCTGTCGGTCACAGCGAGGCCGAGCTTGGCGAAGATGTTGCCGATGTGCTTATGGACGGCGTTGTCGGTGATGACAAGCAGTTCAGCGATGGCGCGGTTGTCGTGCCCCTGTGCCATCAGTGCGAGCACCTCGCGTTCGCGGGGGGTAAGGGCGGCGATCGGGTTGCCGGCGCGTTGGACGAGCTGCGCGATGACCTCCGGGTCCATTGCGGTACCACCGGCGGCGACGCGGCGCAGCGCGTCGACGAACCCGTCCACCCGGCTGACCCGGTCCTTGAGGAGATAACCGATGCCGCCGCCGGTGGTGGAGAGCAGTTCGGCGGCGTACTGCTGCTCGACGTATTGCGACAGCACCAGGACCGGCAGGCCGGGGTGCTCCCGGCGGGCCTGCAGCGCCGCTCGGATTCCTTCGTCGCGAAACGACGGCGGTAGCCGGACATCGACGATCGTGACGTCGGGACGGTGCTCCCGCACGGCGGTGAGGAAACCCGCCGCATTGTCGGCGATGGCCGCGATCTGGAAGCCCACGCGGCCCAGCAGCAGTTCCAGCCCGGTGGACAGAAGCACGTTGTCTTCGGCGATCACCACCCGCATGGCAGCTCCACGGTGATGGCCGTCGGCCCGCCAGCCGGGCTGTCGATATCGACGATGCCGTCGAGTGCGAGCACCCGGCGACGGATCCCGGCAATGCCGGTGCCCCGCCGATCGTCGGCGCCGCCGGTGCCGTTGTCAGTGACTACCACCGACAATCGGTCGGCCGTACGGCTGACCTGTACGCCGGCCGCGGTCGCCTGGCTGTGTTTGGTGACGTTGGTGAGTGCCTCGGCGACGGCGAAGTAGACGACGGCCTCCACGGCCGCGGGGACCCGTTCGAGGTCGCTGATGTCCAGTTGGGTCGGCACGCCGCAGCGGGTGGTCACGGCGGTCAGGGCACCGTGGAGGCCCCGGTCGGCGAGGATCGGCGGATAGACGGTTCGGATCACCTCGCGCAGTTCGGTCATCGCCTCCTCGGTTCCTTCGTGCGCGTCCCGAAGAAGTCCTTCCACGAACTGCTCGTCGCGCGGATTTTCGGTGAACGCCTGCCGGGCCACGGCCAGCCGCATCGCGATGGCCACCAGCCGGGCCTGGGTGCCGTCGTGTAGATCGCGTTCGATCCGGCGCAGCTCCGCGCCGTGTGCGTCGAGCACGTCCGCGCGGGTGCGGGTCAACACGGCGACCCGTTCGGCGAGTTGTTCGTTGGTCGAGTGCGACAGCACCACCAGGCAAATCCGGGCGTGCGCGCGAGCGATCGGTGGGAAGCCCAGATACGCCAGCACGGCGAGCAGGAGGATCTGAAGTGGACCGAGGGTGAGGGCTGTCGTCCAGTCGATCACCGGGACGTCGATGAACAGCCGTGGCCGATCCTCCAGCCTGAACGCCCACCACAGAGATGTGGCGATCATGGCGACTACGATGTTGCCCACGCACAGCAGTGCGGGCAGGCCGAGCGCCATCCCGCTGATGGCGTTCACGGGCAGCCAGAGCAGGGCGCGGGACGTGCGGACCGTGGCCCGATCGGCCCATGCTCGGCGTTTCGTCGCGGGCTTGGCAGGCCGCGATGCCGACGGCGCACCGAGCAGCCGGCCGGCCCGGTCACGGTGCCAGTTCGCGGACAGCCGGGCGAGCCGCGGGACGCACAGCAGCGGCAGCGCGAGCACCGTCGCGACCCCGGAGAGCAGTGAGCCCAGCAGGTAGACGCCGCCCCGCCGCGCTTGTGCCCACCGTTGCCTCGGCGTCACGGGCTGTCCTCTCTCCGCGCCTCCCGGGGAAGCTCGCGTTTCCGACACGGTGTCGAGTCTGCCCGATGGTCGCCGCCCTCATCACTACAGCTAGCTGTACCTCATGTCCGGTGGTACGGGGTATCGGTCCAGGCCGCCGTCGAACCTAACGTCGGACGGCATGAGATTGACGAGGGACCGGTCGAGACGGCCTGTCGCGCAGGCCGAGACCACCGCTGAATCGCCCTATGCGGTGCGTCTGGATTCGGTGTCGAAGGAGTACCGGTCGGGGAAGAACGCGGTACGCGCTCTCGACGCGGTGACAGTCGGGTTTCCGCGCGGTACGTTCACCGCTGTCATGGGCCCGTCCGGGTCCGGCAAGAGTACGTTTCTGAACTGCGCGGCCGGTCTGGACCGGCCGACGTCGGGCCGGGTCGTGCTGGGTGACACGGAGCTGTCCAGCCGGTCGGAGACCGAGTTGACGCAGCTGCGGCGGGACCGGATCGGGTTCGTCTTCCAGGCGTACAACTTGCTGGGCTCGTTGACTGTCGAGGAGAACGTCACGCTGCCGCTGCGGCTGGCGGACCGGAAGACCGACCAGGCGTTCCTTCGCGAGGTGCTCACCGCGGTCGGCCTCGGCGAGCATGTCAAGCGGCGGCCGAGTGAACTCTCCGGCGGTCAGCAGCAGCGGGTCGCGGTCGCCCGTGCGCTGATCACTCGCCCGGAAGTGGTGGTCGCGGACGAGCCGACCGGAGCGCTGGACACCCGGTCCAGCAGGCAGGTTCTGGAACTGCTGCGACACGTCGTGGACAACATGGGGCAGACGGTGCTGATGGTCACCCACGATCCGGTTGCCGCCTCGTTCGCCGACTCGGTGGTGTTCCTGGCCGACGGCAGGCTCGCGGGTGAGCTGGCCCGGCCGATTCCGGAGCAGGTCGCGTCGCGTCTGACGCACCTGGGCGAGTGGTGATCCGCCGCGTCCGGCGGCTGGTCCGCCTCGTGGTGCCGTTACCCAAGGATCTGTCGTTGGCGTGGAACACGATCAAGGGGAACACGGGCGGTTTCGTCGGCTCGTTCATCGCGATCGCCGCGGGCTCGGCGGTGATCACCGCATGCGGGATCTTGCTGGTGTCCGGGCTCGGCGCCGGCGTGATCCCCGAGCGCTACTCGGGTGCGGCGGTGGTTCTCGGCGCGCAGCAGTCCTTCAGCCTGGACGAGAGCTCTGAGGTCCGCTACAGCGAGCGGGTCACGCTGCCCGCCGACAGGGTCGCCGCCGTCGCCGCGGTGCCCGGTGTTCGGTCCGCCATCAGCGACGTCAATGTCGAGGTCAGCGTGCTGATCCCGGACGGCGCCGCGGTGGGCGGCTCGAACGGCTTCCCGGTGCTCGGGCACGGCTGGTCCGCCGGGGCGCTCGGGCCGTTCCGGGTGCGCGAGGGCCGGGCGCCGTCCGCGCCCGACGAAGTCGTGCTCGACGCCGACCTCGCCGCGCGCGGCGACGTGTCGCTCGGCGCGATGGTGCGGCTGGTGGTCGGCTCGATCCCGTCTTCCTACCGCGTGGTCGGCATCGCCACCGCGCCGGCCGGGTTGGATCGGCAGTCCGCCGTGTTCTTCACCGACGACCAGGCGACCAAGCTGTCTGGCCGTCCGCACCGGGTGGACGCCATCGGTGTGCTCGCCGAGCCCGGCGTCACACCGCACGAGCTGGCCGAGCGCATCACGGCCGCCGTGCCGGGCGTTGTGGCCCACACCGGCGCGGGACGCGGTGACGTGGAGTTTCTGGATGTGGGCGACGCCCGCAGCATGGTGGTGGAGACGGCGGCGTCGTTCGGCGGCACCATGGTGCTGATCGTGGTGTTCGTGGTGTCGAGCACCCTCGCGCTGTCGGTGCGGCAGCGCCGGCGCGAACTGGCCCTGCTGCGCGCCATCGGTGCGACGCCTGCGCAGATCCACTGGATGATCAACGCCGAGATGACCCTGGTGTCGTCGGTGGGCGCTGCGGTCGGCGCGATCCCCGGCGTGGTGCTCGCCTTCGTGATGCGCGGTGTGTTCGTCCTCGCGGGCGCGATGCCCCCGGACTTCCAGATGCAGGTGGGGTTGTTGCCCATCCTCGCCTCGCTGGTGTTGTGCATGATCAGCGCCCGACTCGCCGGCTGGCTGGTCGCGCGCCGAGTGGCCAAGGTCAGCCCGGTCGAGGCGCTCGGGGACGCCGCGGTCGAGCCCAAGAAACTCGGCTGGGTCCGGTTGACCATCGGCGTCCTGCTCATCCCGCTCGGGCTGCTGCTGGCCCTGGGCAATGTGGCATCGCCAGGCGACTCGGCCGCCGACACCGCCGGGAGCGCGGTTCTGCTGTTCGTCGTGGCGCTCGGGTGTCTCGGACCCCTGCTGCTCAGGGGTGCCCTCGTGCTGTTCGGCTGGATCCTGAACCGGCGGTCCACAGCCAGCGGCTTCCTCGCCCGGTCCAACGCGGGCACCAACTCGCGGCGACTCAGCGCGGCCAGCACACCGCTGGCCATGGGCGTGGCCCTGGCCGCCGTGCAGGTGTTTGCCGCGTCGACGACGATCGCGGGGGCACAGCACCAGCTCAAGGACGGACTGCGGGCCGACCACGTGCTGACCGCTTCGTCCGGCACCGGAGTGTCTCCGCAGGTCGTAGACGCCGTGCGCGGCGTGCCCGGGGTCGCCGTCGCGACGCCGGTGGCGCGGATGCAGGTACTGCTGACGTTCCCTTCCGAGGACAGCACCGCGACCAAGGTCCTCGCCGCCCAGGGTGTCGCGCCCGAACGGCTCTCCGAAACCATGGACCTCGCGGTGATCCAGGGCGACATTGCCGACCTGCACGGCGAGGCGGTGGCGCTGAGCCGGGTCGCCGCGGAGACCGTCCACGGGAGAGTCGGCGGAACGACCGAGGTCCACCTCGGCGACGGCACGGTGATCAAGCCCCGGGTGGTGGCGATCTACGAGAACGGCCTGGGCTTCGGGGACGTCACCCTGCCCAACGGCCTCGTCGTCGCCCACACCACCGCGCAGGTCGACACCGCGGTGCTGATCAGGTCCGCAGACGGGACCGACGCGAAGGCGCTCGCTGGCGCACTGCGCGGCGCCGTCGAGCGCTACCCGACCGTCCAGGTGGACGACCGGGAAGCGTTCCTGAGCGTGCCCGGGGCCGGCGGCGAGGGCGACTGGGCGCTCAACCTGCTGTTCCAGACCGTCCTGCTGGGCTACATCGCCATCGCCGTGGTGAACACCCTGATGATGGCGACAGCGGCGCGGGTCCGAGAGTTCGCGATGCTGCAACTCATCGGGGCCAGCCGAGACCAGGTCCGCGCGATGATGAACGGCGAGGCCAGGATCGTGGTCTTTTCGGCGCTGCTGTTCGGTCTGCTGGCGACGATCCCGCCGCTGATCGGCATCAGCCTCGGGTTGACGCGGTCGCCCATCCCCAGCATTTCCCTCATCGGTCTCATCGCGATCGTGGCGCTCACCATCGCGCTCTCCCGGGGTGCGATCACGACAGCCACCCGGTACGCGATGCGGCCAGCGCCGGTGGATGCGATCGGCGGGCGCGAGTGAGATGCCCGGTGGCGGCGGAGGCCACGCGGAGCACGCGATGACGCCATCGTCAGGTGCAGAGCGTCCTCGGTCCACCTCGCGTACGCGTCGGGGAAGGCGGACACCTGGACCGCCTGGGCGGCCTGGGGGAGCGGCATCGCCTCCCATGCCGGAACGGTCAGCTTCTCGAAGGTGCTCCTTCGACCTGTTCAGCCGGGGGCTGGACAGCCCGCGGTGGTGACGCCGTGGCCGCCAGGTGCTCGAGAGCGGTTCAGGGATAGCCTTGTGGCCATGCACCGCAGTCGACTGGTCGGACTCCTCATCGACACGCCTGCCACGCAGGTCGACGCGGAGGTGGACTTCTGGTCCGCAGCGCTGGGTGCCCCGGCCTGCCCCGCGCCCGGCGAGGAGCAGTTCACCGTCCTGGCCGGCACCGTCCCCGGTCTGTTCACCGTCGTCCAGGCGATCGACGATGGTGCGCCGCGTTACCACCTTGACATCGAGACGGATGACTTGGAGGCAGAGGTTGCCCGCCTGACGGCCCTGGGTGCGGAGCAGGTGTCCCGCTGGAAGGACGCCTTCACGATGCGCTCACCGGGTGGCCACATGCTCTGTGTGGTGCCCGTGCACAGCGATCCCGAGACGTTCGCCGGCTCAGCGCGAACCTGGCCGTGACGCTACGCGGCTCATTCGGGCGGTGCCCCACCGTCCAGGAAGCGTCTCAAGACCCAACGCCATTCAGTTAAGGCTGGCGCTGCGGCTCACGTAGATCGTCACGGTCCGTACGCTATTGGTCACAAGGCTGGCGAGCGTGTCACCTGGCGGCGATCTTGGCCCGGCTTACGCCACCAGCTCCTCGCTGAGGGTCCATAGACGCGCGGCGGCCTCGGGGTCGCGGGCCAGAGAGCTCGCCTCGATCTGCTTGCCGCGGAAGAAGTAGCCTCCGGTGACCTCGGCCGCCTCCGGGGCGCTGGCCAGGTAGACCGGGGTGGCCGCGCCGGTCTGGACGCTCCCCATGAAGGGCTTGGCGGCCGCGACGAGCAGTTTGGCGACGCCGCGGACCTCGCGGCCCAACCGGGTGCGGATGAGGCCCGGGTGCAGGCAGTTGGCGACCACGCCGGTGCCCCTCAAACGGCTGGCCAGCTCGACTGTGAACAGGATGTTCGCCAGTTTCGACAGCGGGTAGCTCGGCTCGCCGCGGGCCAGTTCGTCCCACGGAATCTGCTTGGCCGAGCGGTGTGCGTTGGACGCCACCGTGATCACGCGGGCCGGCGCGCTGTCCACCAGTCGTTCCCGCAGCAGGTTGGTCAGCAGGAACGGCGCCAGATGGTTGACGGCGAACATGGTCTCGTAGCCGTCGACCGTGAACTGCTGCTTGAGCGTGATCACACCGGCGTTGTTGTCGAGCACGTCGAGCCGGTCGTACTTCTCCAGCACCGCGGCGGCCAGCCGGCGCACTTCGGCCAGGCTCGACATGTCGGCTGTCAGGAGGTCCACCTCGGTGCCGGGCGCCCGATGCCGGATCTCCGTGACGGCCGCTCGCCCTCGCTCGGCGTCGCGCCCGACGACGACCACGGTGGCCCCGAACTCGGCCAGCCGGGCCGCCGTCTCCCGGCCAATCCCGCTGGTCCCACCGGTCACCAGGCACACCTTGCCGGACATCATGGTCATCGACCCTCCCGGACGTACGTGCCGCAGCGCCATTTTCTCCACGGCGAGCGCCGTCAGCCGCCGCAACGTCCAGATCGCGGCCGTCACGCCGACCCACCCACCACCATGCGCGACGATCGAACCGGTAACAACCTGGACCGCCGTAACCAATCACAACACCGAACGGCGCGCCTGGAGGTGGGCGGCCACCACGCCGACCCGCTCGCAGGGCGGTTGCGAGCGGCTCACCGATCGATTTCCGAACCGCTCGGCGATGCGGTTGCCCCTGCTTCGTCGCGACGAGGCAGCCCGTCGGGCTCAGGCAGAGAACGAAGCAATGCCGCCAGGTCTCCGTGCGCGAGCGGAAGGCCGCCCAGCTCCTTGATCCCGACCCAGGCGATTTCGTCATGCTCGTCAGGTGCACGGTTGGTCGGAGAGCCGACCCAGTCTCCGACCTGCCAGACGCCCACGTGAACGGCGTCCTCACCACTGCCGGCATGCCAGTCGCCCAACCGTGAGGAGGACTCCGCCACGATGTGAACACCGAGCTCCTCGTGCATCTCACGCGCGAGGGCTTGTAGTTCCGACTCACCCGCTTCGACATGTCCGCCGGGCAGATCCCAGAGATCCGGATATGCCCGGCGGGTCGGACTGCGGTGTACCAGCAGGACCGCACCGTTTTCCACGAGTGCGCCCGTGACGACGACATGCATGGCGGGATTAGAGCACAGGCATAGGACAGCCGAAGGGTTCCTCGTCCCGACCCCTCCGAACTGTTCGACCCATCGCATCACGGGGGCCACGCGCCGTTCGGGCCGGGATCTTGGCGGGAGATCCCTCATCACCACACCTACGGAGCCCCCCGCCGCGACAGCTTGTCCAGGTCGCGCACGCAGAAACCGTGGTGTTCCCATTCCTCGTTGAGCACAGTGCCGAGGCATTGCCGCACGCGCCGGCCCTTGGCATACGGGGGCCATCTGTCGTCGTCCGGCACCGGCGCGGGCTTTGCGAGCTGCTCGGGTGTGACCTCGGCCAGCCACGCCTCAATCTCCGACGCCTGCCGATCGCGCACGGTTAGCACTTCGTCGAGACCCGGCCGGGCGGACCTGTCCAGCCCCAGCCCCTCCTGATCCGGCACGAACAGAGTTGCCAGTCCCATCGCCGTGAACGGCTCGGTCAGCCCGAGGACGCAGCGCCGAAACCACGAGTCGTGCACGAAGACCAGATGACGCAGAGTCTCGACCATCGACCATTCGCCGTCGACGCCGACATCCGCGCTGCCCTCGGCCATCGACCGGGCCCGCTCGATAGTCGTCGCCCACGCCGTCCGCAGCTGTCGCCAGGCCTCGCGCAGGTCGGCCGGTTCATCGGAACGGATCAGCAGCCGCACCGGGTGCCGGCGGTCGAGCTCCGCCTCGACGTACGACATCACCTCCACGCCGTTGACCACCAGGTTGGTGACCAAACCGTCGATCTCAACGTCTTGCATGACCACACCGACCAGCCGCGTCCTACTCAGGTCGCACTCGCGGAACTCCGCGCCCGTGAGGTCTTCGTCGTTGAAGCGTCGCATGCGGACAGACTAAGCCGTACCGCACGCACACAGACGAATAGGCCATCTCCGCCTGCTGATTGATCGCGAGCGGTCACAGTCGGTAGCTGACCTCCGAGTCGAGCGGGCATCCTGAACTGCCGAAAGAGTGCATCCGATCATGCCTATGGCAGTGCACTCACCCCTGCCGCGTGCTCGTTGTGGCTCAAGCGCCACGGGTGTCCCCACGGGCGAAGTGTCGATGAGGAATACTGCGTGCGCCGAAGACCGTTCGACGTCGTGGAGCGCGCCATCAAAACCCGAGCCCAGTGGATCATCCCGGCCGGAGTCGTTCTGGTCCTCGCCCTCATCGGCGGGAGCTATTGGTACTTCTCGTACCGGCCCAATGCGCAGCGCAGCGACGCCGCGTACGCCACCCTCGACAGGATCACCCTGCCGGATGGGTGGCGGACGACGGACACGCTGGAGAACAAGTATTCCTCCGGCAAGCCGTACTGGACGCGCTTCTACATCGCGCCGAACGTGTCGGGGCCGGCGGCATTAACCGCCCTCACCGAACGGCTTCAGCAGGCCGGCGCCCAGCCCGGGGAGAATCGCTGCTTCCAGAATCCAAACTGCGTCAGCCTGGACTACCCGCCCAAGTACCGGATGACCGTTGACGCCGATGACCGGAACATCGCCCACGAGAGCACCTGCCCGGAGGTGTCCTCGTGCACCCAACTGATGCTCACCCTGGATGAGTGGCAACCGAGCGACCCCGGCTGAAAGATCAGTTCACAATACCGTTTGCGCAGGCGGTGCATGCTGCCGCTCGCCTCGCCGAGGGCATCGAGGTCGAACAGGACACTCTCATCGGCTTCCTCGACCGAGCCCACCAACGGCCCGAGCAGTGACCGGCCGCGGTACACGCCGCCAGCACGGGCGCCGTCCGGATCTGCCGCGTGGCGTGCGCGCTTCCTCGTTGCCATAGTCAGTCGTGGCCAGGCGGCTGGGTGCCGCAGCGTAATGGGCGAGTGATGGCAATGGTCATCCTCAGCCAGAGTGGGAGCTGGCCGTAAGTGTCGTCGCTACTCCAACCGGTGAGGTTGCTTCCGGACTCGTAGCTGACCGGTGATTCATGACGCCAAGGCAAGCCGGTGCTGCGTTCGTATGCCTGCGACGCGACGAAGAGAAGTGGTTCTGCCTCGCGCCGCGCGAAACGCCGAAGCTTGTGCGGATCGGCGAGCACTTCTTCGTAGGCCGCTCGCCCGGAGGTGACTGCGGCGCAGCGGACGTAGAGGAACCAGTCTCCCCTGGCTCGGGCGGCACGGGCGTGAGCGTGTGTGTCCAAGCCGTGCAGCAGGGCGGCCAGATGATTCTCGAACGCCTGGATGTCCGGCACCGACAGAGTTGCCAGCTCGGCGGTCAGCCTGTCGAAGCCGTCGTCGTCCGGCTTCGGACCCATAGATTCGACCAGACGCCAGAACTCTTCCCGCTCCATGGCGAGATCATCTCAGTGGGTGGTCGAAGAGGGTCAGGTAGACCTCGATCCGGCGTTTAGGGATGCCGCAGAGTGTCCCCCTCTCCGCCGTAGGCGTGCTGCAGGTCTGGGGCGGCTCGGGCGACCGCGAGACCAAACCGGGTTGGTTCCCTCGCCACGGCAAAGGACCAGCCTTCTCGATCAGCAGACATCACGGCGCGAGGTTACCGGTCTTGCGGATGCTCCGTCGGACGGAAATCACGTGGCGCGGTTCAACCGGATCTACCGCCGGCCGGGCGTCACGGTACATAACGTGTGAGCGGCAGCGCCCAGCGCCCGCGTCGCAGGTCTCGGTGGTGGCCATCACGCGCCCGCGGAGTCCGCGGTCTCCCAGCCCCAGCGCAGCAGGTCGCCGGGCTCGCAGCCGAGGGCTTCGCAGAGTGCGGTGAGGGTGGTGAAGCGGACGGCTTTGGCGCGGCCATTGTTCAGCACGGCCAGGTTGGCGGGTGTGATGCCGACGCGTTCGGCGAGTTCGCCCACGGACATCTTCCACCTGGCGAGCATGACGAAGACGTCGACGGTGATCGGCATCAGATCAGCCCGTTCAGCTCGGCCTGCATCTGCGCCGCCTCGGCGTCGCGAGCATCGTTGGACGACGCTCCTGCCGCTCTGTGACTTATGCCATACGCAGTTCCTGTCAGCAATCGGGGCGCTGTTCCGCTCAACTCCCTGAGAGCAAGCGAACCGACAGGAGCAACACATGAAGCACCGCATCGTCATCCTCGGCGCCGGTTATGCCGGGGCCTTCGTGGCCGGGAACCTGGCCCGCCGGCTGTCCCCGGCGTACACCGAGATCACCGTGGTCAACGCCGAGCCGGACTTCGTCCAGCGGCTGCGGCTGCACCAGCTCGCGGCCGGTCAGGAGATCGAGGCTCCGAAGCTCGCCGACGTCTTCGCGGGCACGGGGATACGGCTGCGTCTGGCCCGGGTCACCGCCGTCGACCCCGAGTGCCAGGTCGTCACCGTGGCCGATGTCGACGGCGGCGGCGAGCTCGGCTACGACACGCTTCTGTACGCCCTCGGCAGCCATGGCGACGACCGCGGCGTCCCCGGCGTGGCCGAGCAGGCCTTCGACATCGCCGCCCGGCCCTCGGCGCTTCGGCTGCGCGAGCGCCTGGACAGCCTGGGCAGGCGGCGCGGAGGCGGGAGGGTGCTGGTCGTCGGCGACGGGTTGACCGGCATCGAGACCGCCACCGAGATCGCCGAATCCCGGCCCGGCCTGTCGGTGACGCTGATCGCCCGCAGCGTGCTGGGCGCCCGGCTCTCCGCCGGAGCCCGCAGCCACCTGCGCCAGGCCTGCGACCGGCTGGGCATCACCGTCCTGGAACACACCAGCGTCGAAGCCGTCGAAGCGACGCGGGTGCTGTGCGCCGACGGCACCGCCCTGGCGTCCGACGCCACCGTGTGGACGGCCGGGTTCGCGGTCAACCCCATCGCCGCCGCCAGCGGGCTGGAGGTCACCGAGAATGGCCAGATCGTCGTCGATCGCACCATGCGGTCGGTCTCGCACTCGAACGTCTACGCCGCCGGCGACAGCGCCTACGCCATCGGCGACAACGGCCGGCCGCTACCGATGTCCTGCGCTTCGGCCGGCTACACCAGCAAGCAGGCCATCGAGGCGATCATGGGACGCCTGACCGTCCGCAAGATCGCGAACACCAAGCTGGTCTACCCGGGCAACCACATCAGCCTCGGGCGGCAGGACGGGATCCTGCAGCTGGTCGACGACGAAGCGCAAGCAAAGCCGAAGTACGTGGGCGGCCGGAAGGCCGCGCGGATCAAGGCGGGCATCCTCAAGATGTCGCTGTGGGCCACCTCGCACCCGACCTTCGGCCTGCCCAAGCGCAAGCGCCGCCTGGCCGCCGCGCCGGATACGTTCGCCGAAAAGGCGCTCGGCGTAGCCGCCTAGGGTGATCCGCGTGGACAGCACCGCCACTGACCGCTTCGACACCAGTCGGTTCGAGGCCAGCCGGAACCGGCTGGCCTCGCTGGCGTACCGGCTGCTGGGCTCCGCCGCCGACGCCGAAGACGCCGTGCAGGATGCGTTCCTGCACTGGCAGGCCGCCGACCGGCAGCGGATCAAAGTGCCGGAAGCATGGCTGACCAAGGTCGTCACCAACCTGTGCCTCGACCGGCTCCGCTCGGCACAAGCCCGCCGCGAACGCACCGTTGGCGCCTGGCTGCCCGAACCGCTCCTCGACGGCGACCCTCATCGGCAATCCCTTGTCGGGCACCGCGACCGCGCCCGAAATGCTGCCCGGCTGGTCCGGCACGCTCGGCCAACTGCTGCCGCCCGGCGCGGGTGGCCGGCTGCTGCGGTCCACCGCCTTCTTCGACGGCCACGGCGCCACCCATTCGATCACCGTCCTGGCGACGTGGCTAATGCTCGGCGTACTGCTGTGTCTTGCCGGCAGCCTGCGCCCACGACGCCCGGTCGCCGACCTAGTGACCACAACCGCGCAGCCAGCCGGACAGGCGACCGTATGAGGTGCAGCGGCGGGGTCACTCGCATCACAGTGCGCCGCCGCTGTCCATGGTTCCGATTAGACGGAGCCACGGATGATGAGCTCGACGGGCATGATGACCCCGGAGGGATCGTCGCCGTCCATGCGTTGCCGCAGGTGCCGGGTGAGCTGGGGTCGTGGCCGTCGCCTGATGCACCCGCTCAGTCGTCGACGGCCTGTACCGCGGCGGCGATCGGCTCGAGCCCCGCGACCAGCTCGTCGAGCTCGTCCGTGCTCAGTACGTCGTACGCCGGCGCCGCCAGCTCGTCGGTGAGGGCCTCGATCCGCTCCCTGGTCTCCCGGCCGGCGTCGGTGAACCCGCCGGCGGCGCTCACGAGGCCGCGGTCGCGCAGCCTGTCGACGACAGCGGCCAGCTGCGCCTTGGGCAGGTGGTGGATCCGGCCGAACTCCTCCGCCCGCATTCCGAGGGAGAGAGCGAGGAGGACGTGGGCCTCGGTGCCGCCGATGCCGTGGGCGAGGAGGGCGGCGTTGTGGCCGTCCCCGCGGTGCTCTCGCAGCAGCGTCGCCGCGTGCCAAAGCCTGGCCACCGGCTCCGCGGGCACGTCGAGCGCCCGGAGTCCGGCGTACAGCGCTCGGCCCTCGGTCGGCGCGCTGACCGCTGCTCGGGTGGCGAGGTCGGCGACCCGCACCAGATCGGGGGAGTCGGCGAGCTGCCCGATCATCTGCCGCAGCGCGGCGGCGCTGCCCCGCTCGCGCACCGCGATCGCCTCCTGCGGAGTGGTCTTTCCCCAGACCCACGGGATGTGGCGCGCCACCTCGCCGTCCGCGAAGTTGTAGAAGACCGCGTGCACCACCGCGGCCGGTGCCAGCCCCAGCGGCGCGGCCCGGCCCGCGAAGTATCCGTCCCAATAGTTGCGCATGCCGATGGCCAGGAACGCCTCGTTCGGCACCTCGGAGAAGGTGACGGTGGCGATCGGCTCGACGAGCTCGAACATGCGGTGGACCGTGGTCTGTGGGTGCGTCATCGGTGGCATCTCCTGTGGTCGTGACAGCGCCTTCGTGGACCGCCTCTCACCGTAGCTACGAACAGCGCGGCCCGGATACGACAACTCCGGTCGACATCAACCCAGCCAAGATCAGGCTTACTCTCATGCCACCAATCGAGCGTTACTGTCGGTAGCCGGCTGGCGGTCGTTGGTTGTGCGCACCAACTTGGGCTCATACTGAGCAGTCACTGGCCAGATGTAGCCGCTCACTTGCTCGCACAGGGGGCGGAGGGGGAAGCAGTTGGCGCGATTGAGCCCAGACCTCGACTACCCCGATGGCGTTATCGGCGACGCCTACTACGCATCAGAATGGCTGGACTGCGAGTGCCATGCCGATTCGCCCGAACGTGATGCAGCGGTTGCTTTGGAAGCCAACCTACGCACCAGCAACCCGTCGGGCATTGACCCCGGGTTGCTCTCGGCTGTGACCGCCACCGTCGTCTGACGTCAGTCAGACCCGAGCGCGCATCCGGATCTGCCGCCGTCCGGGCGTTACTTGGCGTTTCCTGTGTGGGTGACCCTCAACTTCTGTCGGGAACTGTCGGCCGCCGACTGGATCGCCCACAGCGACCTGCCGTGGCAGCAGCTTGTGGGCCTCGGCCCTGCGGGCTTCGACGCCTACGCGCGGCTTCGCTTCCTGCCCGATCCGACACGCCCCGGCCAAAGCGAGAACGACGTCGACGCGGACTGGCCCACCGACCAGCTGCCCACCCTTTTCGAGGTGCTGGCCACCCACACCACGACCCCCGAAGACTGCTACTTCTGCGTCTGGGAAGGCTTCGGCGACGCCGACGTCGCAGCCGACGACGACGCCGTGTACATCGACGAAGAGAACATTGCCGCCCCGCTCGATCGGCCCGGCGGCCAGCCGGGACTGGCACCCACACCCGCTGCCCCGCCCTCGACACCAAGTGCGCCCAAGGTTGTGGTGCCCAACCGCGCGTACTGGTTGTTTCGAGGGCCGTTAGCCGACGTCGGCACCTGGGACACCGCTGCGGAGTGGCCGGGCCAGCGTCGTCTCAGCAACGCCGAGCCGGCATTCGCCTGGCCCGCTGACCACGCCTGGTGCGTGGCCAAGGACGTCGATCCGCACTGGGCCGGAATCGGCGGGACCCGGGCGCTGATCACCCAACTCACCACCGACCCACGCCTCGACGTGGTCCCCGCCGACCCCACCCAAGACCAGCCGCTCTACCGATGAACAGCCCGGTGCTCGGTTGACGAGTGCTTTGCGGGCGGCTGGCAGGGCCTGCCGCGCTCAGGTCGGAACGCACGGGTCTGCCGCCGACCGTGCGTCACGGCGTGTCGCCAGTGCCGCTGGGCGAGGCGTCCGGTCGCGCCCAGTCGAGGGTGTTCGGTCACGGCCGAGAAGAAGTGCGGGCGTGGACCGCGCGACAGCCCGGTAGAAGGCACGCCGCCGGACGGGGCTCGGAAGCAGACACGAGCTGGGTGGCCGGGCGCTGTGGGTCCGGGGGCCACGAGGCGAACGCCTCAGGTGTTCTTGACTGTCTGGCCATCCAGCCATACGCTCACGGCAAAGTTGAACATGTTCAAAAGGGTGCCGGGTGGGGAGGGATTGTGAAGGTCGTCATTCCCGGTGGCACTGGGCAGGTCGGCACGATTCTGGATCGGGCGTTGACTGCGGAGGGCCACGATGTTGTGCTCTTGACACGCTCGCCGAAGGGTGAGGGTCAGCTTCATTGGGACGGCTCCACGCTTGGCGATTGGGCCAAGCAGATCAGCGGCAGCGATGTGGTCATCAATCTGGCAGGGCGCAGTGTGAGCTGTCGGTACACCGCGGAGAACCTCGAAGCCATGATGTGCTCACGTGTGGCGTCGGCGCGGATTGTCGGCGAGGCCATCGCCCAGGCGGCCCGACCGCCCAAGGTGTGGATGCAGATGAGCACCGCAACGATTTATGCGCACCGCTTTGACGCGGCCAACGACGAGTACGGCGGTCTGATCGGCGGTAGCGAGCACGGTGTGCCTGGGTACTGGGCGTACAGCGTCAAGATCGCTCAGAACTGGGAAGCTGCACAGGAGCAGGCGGCAACTCCCCACACGCGCAAGGTCGCACTGCGGTCCGCCATGGTGATGAGCCCCGACCGCGGTGGCGTATTCGACGTGCTGAGCTGGCTTGCGCGGCTTGGACTCGGCGGATCGGTCGCGGGCGGCAGGCAGTATGTCTCGTGGATCCACGACCAGGACTTCGCCCGCGCCATCCGATTTCTGATCGAACGCGACGACCTCACCGGGGCCGTGAACCTAGCCGCACCGGGCCCGTTGCCACATCGAGAATTCATGCGAGAGCTACGTTCGGCCTGGCGGATGCCGGTTGGCCTGCCGGCCACCAGATGGATGGCTGAGGTCGGCGCGTTCGCGATCCGGTCGGACACCGAGCTGCTGCTGAAGAGCCGGCGAGTCGCCCCTGGACGGCTCTCTGATGCCGGATTTACATTCGGCTATCCGCAGTGGCAGGCCGCGGCCGTAGACCTAGCGTCACGACGCCGCCGAGGCTAGCAGCTTCGCGCTAGAGCCAAGGCCGCGAAGCAACCCCCGGACGTCAACGTCGCTGGCTCACCGGGTGGCGATGCGCGCCGTACGCTGATCTGCGCTGTGACGCTGGTCGGAGGTGCGGGGTGACGTTGGAGCAGGTTGTCCGGGCCGTGGAAGGCACGTGTGACGGGGATGTCTACATGCTGGTCCGGGAGTTGGTCGCGAGCGGCGACCGCTCGGCGATCGCACCCGCGCGGGCCGCGCTGGAGCACTACGCTGCGGAGCGTAACTGGTACGGCCGTGACGTGATGGCACAGCTCCTGGCCGGACTGGCCAGCGTCGAAACGTTTCCGCGGCTGCTCGGTCTCTACGCCGACGCGATGCGCCGCGATGACGGCGATGACTGGGACTCTCTGGGCCAGGCGCTGTGTACCGCGATGCGAGCCGACCCGGCCGGCTGCAGGACGGTCCTGTTGCCCATGCTGAGCGACCGTGATCAGCACGTCCGCAGAGCCGCCCTATGGACGATCGGGTACGTCTTCGAGCCCTCTGACATGGCGACTCTGCGGGATGCGCTCGCTGACCCCGATCCGTGGATCCGGTTCACCGCACTCGGCTCCCTCCCGACGGCGAAGGACAATCCGGAGATCTACCACCTCCTCGTGGCGATGCTGCGAGATCCGGACCAGTGGGTGCAGCGCGAAGCCGTGCTCCTGCTGGCATGGTCCGCCCCGCCGATGGTCGTCGACCATCTGATCCCGCTTGCCTCCGATCCGGGCTTTCATGCCCGTTCGGCGCTGGGTGAGGCCATTGGCCGCCGGGCCGCGAACTCCGATCGCATTCCGGCGGCGGCCGCCGCCCTGCGCCAACTGCTGGCCGACCCCGAACCGGCCGTGCGGGTCGGTGCCGTCCGTGGCATCGGCCTGCTCGGGCAGCCGCTGGACCGGCTGGAATCCATGGTGGATGATCCGGACTGGCGCGTCCGTTCCGCGGTCGCGGACGTCTCCGCTCGACATCGACCATCCCGGTGACAGGGTCGCCAGTCGTGAAGGCCAGTCCTCGGCGCCTGGCCCGAGGATGCCTTAGATGGGCGGCTGGTTCTCGCGGTGACGTTGGGGGAGACCTGGCTCGGGCAGTCGATGTCGGGACGTGCTTGAGTCGCCGCGCCAGCAGGAGGTCCGACATCATCCACCGTTGATGCTGGGGGTGGGCGGACCAGGTCCGTGCCGTCGGGCTGCGGATTTTCCTCTTCGTCATCGTCGTCATCGAAGTAGCGCACTACCTGGAGCGTCGCGGTGATGCCCCCCTCCGGGGCATTGATCTCTTCAGCAAGGGCCGCCACGCTGAGTGGAATATTCTGATGGCGATCAACAAGGCCGGCGGCCGTCCCATTGCGGGAGCTGCTTCGAGGAGTGTCTGCAAGGGCGCCGGACGGTGGTGATCTTATCTTGGCGACCGGCGGTAATATCCAAGGCAAGCCCTTCGAAGCCGAGGGTGGTCGCAGATCAGAACGTTCTATTGGCCCGGCTCGAGGATCTGTAACTGTATATGACGCTGGACAGGCTGGTTCCCGAAGAATCACCGGCGCGGGCTGCGGTTTTTGTCGCAGCGTGCGTGGAGCGTGCGATCAACATCGTCTCGTGGGCGGCGGCGCTGGACGGGCGGCCGGATGACGTCGCCGTCTACGTGGAAGCCTTGGAGCTTTTGTGGCATCACGACGTGGATGACGCGCAGGCTTGTCGTGTGAAGATGGCCCAACTCGAGGAGATGCATGAAATGACTGTGGCGGACGAGTTGACCGGACCACCCGCCTACGGGCTGGAGTCGGTGCTGGTGCTTCATTCTGGTCTGGGCGTGGTGGTTGAGCCCACCCTGGCCAATTTAAGGGATTGTTCGATGGCGGCTCGTAATGGGGCTTTGCACTTGGAGGGCCTGATTCCTTCTCAGCACCTCCTCAGCGCGGAGGAACGGAGTCAGGACGAGGACATCGAGGCTCTGCTGCGGGGTGCCTCTGGGGATGAGCTGCGAGACCGGGCCAGGCAGGTCGGTAGGAGTCGTCTGAATCTTGTCCGCTCACAGTTTTGACCCCTACAAAACTCCACTTGTGCTTGACCTTTAATCCGTCGCCCGACCAGGGACAGCGATGCGCGAACGCAGCCGGAGGCCCGATGTTCGCAGTGGACTTCTTCGCGTACCCGCTCAGATCGGTCAACGGCGCACCCGATAGCGCAGGTGAAGCACCCGGTTGCCCTGAATCACCACGTCAGGATCCTCCAACAGGTGCTGCGCGTCGACCGACCCGAAGTAGCGCTTGCCGGACCCGAACACCACGGGTACGACGTCCATGCGCACCTCGTCGACCAGACCCGCGGCAAGCACCTGGCCACCGACGTCGCCAGCGGCGACCTCGACCAAGCGGTCACCCGCAAGCTCCTGCGCCTTGGCCACGGCTGCCTCGACGCCGTCGACGAAGTGAAACGGCGCCTCGGGGTCCCAGCCCTCGGGCTCCGGCCGGTGCGTCACGACGACCACGTGGTCGACCCCGCCCGGAGGCTTCCCGTCCCAGCCGTCCGTCATGTCGAAGACGTGGCGGCCGACGACTGTCGCCCCAATCTGGTCCCAGTACGGCCGGGTGTAGTCGTAGGACGTCTGCGACACCTTCACCTCGCCGCTTTCGTCCAACGGGACGTCACCGCTGGACAACCAGTCGAACAGCGGCCCGGGCTGGTCATTCTCATCCGCGACGAAGCCGTCCACCGACACCGAGCTGTACATGACCACCTTGCCCACGGGACTCTCCTCTGCTTGGGGTGCCCCCAAATTAGCGTGTCGTGAGCTGTCGCTCTTGTAAGAAATCAATCGGCCGGCAGCGGCCAGCTGTCCAGCACATGGCCGGGATGTTCGCGCAGGAACCGCCGCCGGACTTCGACGTACCGGGTCGGCGTGAGCCCGGTGAACGCCCGGAACTCGTGGCCGAAGTGGGCCTGGTCGAAGTAGCCTGCGCCACCGGCGAGGTCGCCCCAGTCGATCGGCCCGGCGGGGTCGATCGCGAACACTGTGGCGGCGAAGCGGTAGGTGCGGGCCAGCCGCTTCGGCGTGACGCCGATGAGCTCCTTGAACCGCCGTGCCAGATGGGTGCTGCTGACGCCGGCTGCCACCCTCAGATCGCCGATCGCCACCGCCCCGCTGGTCGCCGCGATGACGCTGCTCGCATGGCGGACCAGCCCCAGGCCGGCGGTCTCGCACACCCGTAGCATCAGCTCCTCCTCGAGCAGCGTCAGCATCTCGTGCGGTCCGTCCGCCGTGGCCAGCCGGTCTCGCAGCTCAGCAATGGCGGGCCGGCCCCAAACCTGCTCTACCGTCACCGGCCGGTCACACAGCTCGGCCGAGGGCATCGGCAGGTACGGCGCCAGCCCCCACGGCTTGAAGTGCACACCGACGGACCGGGTCCGGAGTGGGTAGCCGAACTCCAACGCGCGGGTGGGCATGGTGACCACGCAGCCGTCGGCGTACTCGGCCGTCTCGATGTCCGTGCCGGCGCGGATGCGGAACGGCGCCCCGAGGTTGACGATGAGCAACGCCGACGGCATCGGCGGCAGCATCAGCCGGGCGTACGGCGGCGCACCCCCCAGGTAGTAGAGGTCGTCGATCAGCCCGTCCAGCGGCGGTCGTGGCACTCTGGACACGTACTCCACGCCCACAGCATCGCCGCCACCGTGTTCGCGATCAACCCCGCCGGCATCGCGCGCCGGGACGGTCCAGCCGCGCTGCCGCCAGCATCGAGCCGACGCCGACCCCGGACGAGCGCCCGGCCGCGGACATCTGCGTGGGATGCGCGTGCTTGGTGAACGATGGAGGATCCTCGGCCCTCCAATTGTCGGCCGTCTCGAACAGCTCCACGGCTCTGCCCTTGGCTTACGCAATCTCGCGAAGTGCATCGCGGTGGCCTCGGCGATCCGGTGACGCAGCATCCGCCCTGCGCCGTGACGGCCGGCCGCGAGCCCTACCGCACGACCCGCCCGACGGCGGCGTTGAAGGAGACCTCCTCGACGGAGGGCCGCGGCTTCGGCGCCTCGTCCGCGTGCCACTGCGCGACGGAGACGACGCCCGGCGGGACCAGCTCCAGGCCTTCCAGCAGATCCGTGAGCTGGGCGCCGGAGCGGGCCCGGAACCGCCCGTCGCGGTTGGCCGCCTCCAGTTTGACGGTCATCTCCGGCGGCATGTACTCCCAGGTGACGTGCGATGCGACCACGTAGCTGCCGGAGGGCAGCGCGTCGATGAGCGTGCGCACGATCCGCGCCGGGTCCTCGTCGTCGCGGATGAAGTGCAGGACCGCGACGAGCATCAGCGCGACCGGCGCGTCGAGGTCTAGGGTGGCCCGCAGGTCCCGGTCGACCAGGATTTTCTCCGGCTCGCGCAGATCCGCATCGATGTAGGCTGTGCGCCCCTGTGGGGTGCTGGTGAGCAGTGCGCGGGCGTGGGCCAGCACGATCGGGTCGTTGTCGACGTACGCGACCCGCGCCGACGGGTCGATGGCCTGCGCCACCTCGTGCGTGTTGTCGGCGGTGGGGATGCCGGTGCCGATGTCGAGGTACTGGCGGATGCCCTGCCGCGCCAGGAATCGCACGGCGCGCTGGAGAAACAGACGGTTCTCCACGGCGGCGAGGCGCACGGTGGGCATCGCGGCCTCCAGTTCGGCGGCGGAGGCACGGTCGGCGGCAAAGTTGTCCTTGCCGCCGAGCAGGTAGTTGTATCGGCGCGCGGGGTGCGCCACCGTTGCGTCGATCCGTGCTGAAGCGTCCTGATCGTCCACCCGGGCCTCCCGCCGTCCTGCCCGACATCCGTCGGGATTCGACACATCGTAGGCGCCCGTCGTGGAGTAACGGCCGTTCGGTCCACTGTTGGGCGGCGGGCGAACGTCAGTTGCCGACGGCAGCGGCGGGTTCGATGGAGAGGTTCTCGGGTGGAGGAAGTCAGCCGAGCCACCGGTCGAACCATGCGCGGGTGCGGCGGAGTACGTCGAGTTGGTGGTTGCGTTCGCGGATCGAGTGGTTCTCCCGGGGATAGACGACGTACTGGTGCTCGACTCCGAACCTGCGTAGCGCGCGGTGGAAGAACTCCGCCTGTGATACCGGAACGTTGGTGTCGTTCTCGCCGTGCAGGATCAGCACCGGCGTGCGGACCTTGGAGGCGTACGAGATCGGGCTGAGCCGGTCGTGGCGGTGTGGACCTGTTCCTTCCCAGCCGCTGCTGCCGCCGAGCGCAGCCTCGAACGGCCCCTGTTCTCCGGTTGCGGTGAGCATTCCCCAGTCGCTGATTCCAGCGCCCATCACGGCGGCCTTGAACCGGTCGGTCTGCCCGACCGCCCAGGCGGCCATGAACCCGCCGTGGCTCCAGCCGCCGATGCCCAGCCGGTCGGGGTCGGCGACGCCGTCGGCGATGAGCAGGTCGATGCCGGCGCAGATGTCGGTCCACTCGTCCAGGCCGACCGCACCAGCGACGCGCACCGCGAAGTCGTGGCCGTGCCCTTGGCCGCCGCGCGGGTTCGGCAGAAACACGGCGTAGCCCGCGGTCGCCAGCCACTGGCCGGACGGGTGCCAGCCGAGCATGAGCCGGTCGGCGTGACGCCCGTACGGGCCGCCGTGGACCAGTGTCACCAGCGGAAATGGCCCGTCCTCGTGGGACCGGCCGGCGGGCAGGATCAGCAGGCCGTCCAGCGTCAGCCCGTCAGATGCCTCGTACGACAGGCGTTCCTGGACACCCCACCGGATGCCGCGGAGTTCGGGCCTGAGATCGGTCAGCCTCGTCAGCGGCCCGCAAGTGGGGCCGGCGTGGACGTTTCCGGGCTCGTAGGACGTGCTGAGCACCGCCGCGACGGCGTCACCGCGCCGGCTCGCGGTCAACGACGTGGCGAGGCCGTCGACCCGGGACACCTCGACGAGGTTGGGTTCGACCGGATCGAGCCGGTGAATCGCGGTATCGAGCCCGTCGGCGACCAGCGCCAGCGGCGGACCGGTGTCGACCTGGACCAGGTTGATCGGACAGACGGTCGTGCCGGCGGTCAGGTTACGGTGCTCGCCCACCGGCCCGTTCACCGGCACGGCGACATCGAGGACCGCGTGTCCGCCCACCAGAGCGGGCGGGGTCTTCGCGACATATGCCAGGTGCCAGCCGTCGTCGGCGGGCCACCAGACGAGCGACGACGCGTCCGCCGCGGCCGGGCCGAGGTCGCGTGTCTCGCCGCTGCCCGAATCGAGGAGGTGGAGACCGGGCGTGACCAGGCCCGGGTCCACGTCGGGGGTCGACCAGGTGAGGACCGCCAGGATTCGGTCGTCGGGCCGCTGGGCCACCTCGACGACATGGCGATCGCCGAACGCATCCGGTGTCCGGACCTCCCGGCTCCGTACGTCGAGCAGCCGCAGCCGGTCCGGGCGTACGCGTTCGCCGCACACCCGAGCGTCGTCGCGTTCCTTTTCCCGGCGTTCGTCCTCAGCGGACGGTTCGTCGGCTGCGATCACCACGACCAGGTCCGGATCGGCGAGTGGGAGGTGCCCGGACACCCCACCGGCCCAGGACGTGACCGCCTCCACAACACCGTCGACCAGCCCCACCCGGTGCAGTTGCGCCGTGCCACGCTCGGCCCGGTCGGAGAGAAAGTAGATCAACAGGGAATCCCCGTCCCACCGCGGCGCTGAATCGTACGCCTCACCCGAGGTCAATCGTCGCGGCGGCCCGGTACCGTCGACGGCGGCGACCCAGAGTTCGCTGACCGGGTGATCACCAGCGCGCCCGACCGGGGTGACCACGTAGGCGACCCAATTGCCGTTCGGTGACAGCGCCAATGCCTGCGGAACACGACCGTCAACCACCAACTGGGCGGTGAGCTGTGTACGGGCCATCGAGGCACAGTATCGATCGACTACTACGGCAACCAACCGCTGCCGCAACGCGCCGTAGCATGGCTGCGGCGTCCCCGCAGGTCGTCCCAATCTCGACCAACCCCGCATGACCAGTCAATCCCATCCGTTGGGCGAGGAAGAGTTCCCCTGCGACCTGACGGGCCACTTCTGGGCTACGTCGGAGTACCGTCCCGAGCTCGATCGATGGGCTTTCAAGATCGTCGACTATCAGAACAACGTCCTACTGAGCGGCATTGCCTTCAGCGAAGGGCAGGCCGCGGCGATCGTCAACGCCTGGGACTTACATGGCCTCGGGAACATAGCCAGCACTCGCGGCTTTGCCGAGGATAGTGAACCCGCCGGAGGAAGGGCGCTATCACGGCGAAGCAGGCGGTCAGAAGACGTAGAAGTTGTAGCTGTAGGGACGGCCTCGGTCGTAGATGGCACGCAACCATGGCTGCCTGACCTCGGGCAGTCGGGCCAGATCGCTGAGGAAGATCTGGCCGTCCGGCGCGAACCGGGAAGCCGGGAGCAGCGCCGGCAGGGCCTCCGGCGGGATCGGGACCGACCGCCCGACCGGCTTCGGGGCTCGGTAAAACGCGAGGTGCCGCCAGGCGTCCCAGGGTAGCGGTACCGGCCTCACCGGCGGGGCCACCGGCCAGAGTTCGCCGGTCTGCGGATGTTTTGGAATGAGGGCGAGGCCGCCGTCGGCGTCCGGAAGGCCGGGCCCGGCCAGAATCAGGGTGCGCTTCGGCCCCGTCCTGCCCGGGCCGGCGAGACGATCGAGAGCGGGCCGGAAGACCTCGGCGACCTGGTGATCCGGGATCGCTATCGGGTCGCCGCCCGAGGCGGCCAGCAAGTGTGCCAGCGCCGAGCCTGCGGCGGCTGCCCACATCGGGTGCCAGCTGCCGCCCGGTTCGGACGGCGGGATACCGGGCCGCTGGTCGATCAGGTCCGCCCAGTCGAGCACCGGGTGCGGGCCGGGATCGTCCTCGATTACGCGGGTGGCCAGCGGGTCCAGCCAGATAGCCTGCCGCAGGCCACAGTCGTCGATCCGGATGGCCACCGGCGTGCCGCAGGTGGCGCAGACCATATTGGGTTCGCCGCCGTCGAGGCCACAGCACGCGGAGCCGCCGACCAGCGCCGGGGCGATGACGGCGCCGCGGACGTCCCCCGGGGCGAGCAACACCTGGCCGACCGGCCCGGCGGAGATGCGGAACCTCGGCGCGTACCAGCCGAGCGCCTCGGCCTCACCGGGTTCAAGTTCGGCCCACCGGCGCCATGGCGAACCGGAGGGCAGCGGATTCACCGCGAACGTGCCGGGTTCCAGTGCCGGGGCGAGCGATCCCGGCCCGTTCCCATACTTCTGGTCCGCGTGGACGGGCAGCGCCACCCTCGACACCGGAACCGTCAGAGTGGCGTCGCAGCTCCTGCAGCCGAAAACCGTCATGCATCCCCCGCGTGTCGACTGAGGTCAATCTAGATCATTGCCGCGCCCGGCCGGTTGCGCTGCGGCCCCGTGCCGCGCGGACCTCGCGCGGCATTCCCGTATCGGGAGGCCGTGCGCCCAGCAGCGCCTGGCAACGAACTCCCGTGGAGCGTCCCGCCTGATGATCTTCCGCCGATCGGACGGTCGTTGACGCCACTCGACCACGCCGGTGAGCGGATGCCTCAGAAGCCCATGGGGTGTGATGATCGGCAGCGATGAACAGCAGTGACGATTCCGCGTCGATGACCGTGGCACTGGGGCGGGTGGTGGTGCCGTCGCGGACTGTCGTGCTGGCCTGCGGCGGGTTTCTCGATCAGTGGGCCGACCTTGGGAAGCCGTTGTCGGCTCGTGCGGTGCGGGCGGCGGATACAGGCGGCGCCCACCTGCGGGACTGGCTCGCCGAGGCGGTCGCCGTGCCGGCCGGCCTCGGAGCGCTGATGGTGACTGCACGGACCCGGCCCGGTACATACGAGGCAATCGACACCATAGCCACTATCGACATCGACCTGAACCTACCCTGGTCGGCGGTGTCAGCCGGAGAAGAACCTGTGATCCTGGGCGATCTGCCCGTGGACCCGTCCGGGATGGTCATCGGTGACGCGGTTGCACTTGACTCATGGGTCGGCTTCCTGCCAGCGGCACGCACTGTCGACGGGTTAGCTGACCTGCGGATCTGGGGCAAAGGCGAGGAAGAGGCTTGGGCGCACTTCGGTGCGCAACCTATTCCGGCGTTCCACACCAACCGCCTGCGCGGCTGGTTGGATCTACCGGTCGAAGTCGCGCAGGAGAGGGCGGCGGCGATCAACCGGTGGGCGGTCGCGCGGGGTCACCACCCACACCTGGCATCCGTCGACCTACACAGCCATCACCATCTCGGATGGCGAGCCGGCTGGCAGGATCCCCTCGGCGTCGGAGTGATCGAGGTAGCCGGCTGCCCGATCCTCTGTGCCGGCTGGGCACCGAGCGAACTTCAGCGATTCAAAGCAGGCAGGTCTTTTGGACAGGTGTACCCACTGAGTCTTCAGCACGTCGCGGGCAAGGCCGTACTACGGTGGAACATCCCACCCGCCGCCACCGAAGTCCGATGAGTGCGCCAATCAGCGCTACGAAACGACGCTGATCCTGCGCGATCATGCCGCCGACCGGGTGCGGTGGCCCGTTGCCCTTGGCGACAGCCCGTGACGTGGAACCCTGTGTCGGCCGTGTCCTGAGCTGCCGACGGCAGCGCTTATCGCTGACAATTGCCCGGTGATCGCATTGCCACATGGGCCCTCCGGCTTGTCGAGGGCCACCTGGACGGACGCCGACCTGGCGAACATGGGATGGCATGACTGCCGAGTCCACGCGGTCAGCATCGGCGAGTACGTGGACGATACGCTCCCGCCCGCCAGGTTGTTGCTGGACCTCGACTACATCGTGCGTTGGGTGGAGCCCGTCCGGCGTGAGCTGCCGTTCACCTTCTGGATCGCGCCGGCGACGCTCGTGTTCGAACGGGCCTGGAACATCACCGGCCAGATGGGGCCGCTCCACGAGGTCATGGAGATCGCTGACGTGCACCGGCTTGATCCGCTGGACGGCGGCCCCGACCCGCTATGGCATATCGAGGGCCAGAACTTCGATTTACAATTTCGTGCGCACGGGTACATCCAGTATCTCCGGCTGCCGCCGCAGCGCACCGCTCGGCAGGTCCTCGCCATGAGTGAGCGCGGCGGAATCAGTTTCGCCGAGCAGTCGTTCGCATAGCGCTGGCGGGTCGTTGGGGCCGGACCGCCGTCCCGGGCAGGCCCGGATCAGCGGTACGGTTTCCGGCGTGCTTCCCGACGTCACGCGACCGTTGGTCTTCATCGACATCGACGGCGTGCTCATTCCGTTGCAGGCTCGGTCAGCCAGCACGCGGCCGCGTTCACGCTTCGGTGCGGGAGGCGATCCCGGCGGCACCGGCAATCCGCTGTTGGAGCGGCTCGATTCAGGTGACGGCGAGCGACTGCTCGCGCTGGCGGGTGAACTGGTCTGGGCGAGCACTTGGATGGCGGAGGCGAACGAGGTGGTGGCGCCTCGGCTTGGCCTTCCCGCTCTGCCGGTCATCGACTGGCCGGATGACGACGAGGAACCACAGCGTGGCGTGCACTGGAAGACCGCACCATTGACGCGATGGGCGGCGGGTCGTCCGTTCGTGTGGCTCGACGACGAGACCACCGACGCCGACCAGAAATGGGTCGACGCGCACTACCCACGGCCAGCGCTGCTGCATCGCGTCGATCCGTACCGGGGACTCACCCGCACCGACCTTACGGCGGTGTCCCAATGGCTGAGGCAACATGACAGAGCTGATTGATCGCCTGCGCGCTCCTGCCGCGACGTGCGCGGCAGGAGTAGCGAGGATGACGTCCGCAGCCGGATCAGGGATCGTGATGCGGTGACGTTCGCGGACGACATGAGCGACGACGAGAACTGGACGGGTGGCTTCTACGAACTCTGCCTGGTTCTCGGCGCAGCCGACGATGACAACGTCGACCGGGCCCTACGGTCCCTGTGGCGCGCCGTCGGCGTCCAGGGCTGCCATGTTCGTCGGGCCGACGGGACCGGGTTCGCGGAGGTCGAGCTTGGCGTGGCCGCTCTCCACGAGCATGGTCACTTACGCGGAACGCTGACGCTGCCCTCGGGCGCCCGGGTCGTCTGCGGCGGGTTCCTGTCCCGGTACGAGAGCGTGGATACATTGGAGCTTTACCTGCCACTGGGCGCGTTGGCCCGAGCCGACCGCCGCATCGGTGGCTACCCCTTCGACGAATCCAGCGGCGTGAAATCGTTGACGTGGCGTAGCGCGCTGGACCGGTGGTTGGCTGACGTTGCTCTTGCTGTGTACGGCGATGTGCCGTTCCACCGCGCGCTCATCGGCTTCGAGATCGATGAGGACCGCGACATCGCCGCCAACCGACGGTATGCCGCGGTCTTAATGTCCTGCGTGGACGGCTTGGAGTACCGCCCCGCCGACGCCTGAAGCACGGTGGGTCGGCGAGTTGTGGATCCGGGTCGTGCACCAGGAGCCTACAAACCTATGATCACCAACCCTGGCGGCGGCGACAGAGACCGTCAGCTGCGGTTGGAAGGATTCGAAGCCCCCAGCCTCGGCATGGTCGACGGAGAAGTTCGTGGTGGTTGTCGAGGTCGTAGGAGCGCCTGAGCTTGTTGATCATCGCGACGCGAGTCGATGTGGCTTCGGGCTGGCTGTCGTGCGTGATCTCCGCGACCGGCGAGCGCCGGTAAGTACCGAGGAGGACGAGCTGCCTGAACGCTCGTGCTGTGATCTGTCAGTGACCGATCGCTCCTGAATCGACGATCCGGTCGTTGCAAACGCGAATCGGGTCGGCTTGCGGTCCAGCGCCGGCGGCGACCGTGCGACAGGCGTAGGAGCCGACGGCGGCCATCTTCCACAGGTATCCGATGACCTGCCGTACGTCGGTCCGTAGGTTCGGTTCGACCATTGTGGCGACTGGCCCGTGTCTATGCCGACGAGGGGGACCTCGAGCCGCTGGTCGACGGGTGGTGTGGGGAGGAGGAGCACGCAGATGCGAAGAGGGAAGCTTGCCGGGCGCGGCTCGGTGCTGGCCTTGGCGGTCGTGGCCGCCGGCCTGCCGGCGACCGGTGCCCTGGCCGGGCCGGGGGCCGACGAACGCCCGGCCAGCGCGCAGTGGTCGTACCCGGAAGACTGCGCGCAGTGGTCGTATCCAGAAGACCCCGGGTTTGTCGCCACGAGTCCAGGGGAGCTAGACGCCGCTAAAGCCAGTTGGGAAACGCCGGAATATGGTTTTTATACCGGCCATAATCCTTCTACTCCTGGCACGGCGGTTAATTCCCCTTGGCAGCTCGCCGCGGTAAACGCGTCCACCGCCTACGCCCTGGGGTACTGCGGGCAGGGCGTCACGCTGGGCATGATGGATTCGGGCTACAGGCCTACACACGAAGCATTTCAGACCGAGCGGATCGAGTCGGTGACAGGGGAGGGTGTCTACGGTACGTCCGGCTACGGGTATCGTGGCGCGACCCCGACGAACCCTTTTACTGCGGGCGAGTGGTTCACTGTGGCCGGTGATCAGGCGAGAGCAAGTGACTACTCGCACGGGACCGGTATGCTTGGCGTCACCTCCGGCGTGCGCGATGGTGTAGACCAGCACGGCATCGCCTTTGGATCGAAGATGTTTGTTGCCAAGACCGGCGGTTCCGATAGCCAGTCCCACGGCCCCTTCCACGATTACGTGTACTGGTATACGGCCAATAAGGCCCTGGTCGACGCGGGCGCTCAGGTTATCAACAGCAGCTGGGGCTCTTATGTTCAGACTCTTGACAGAGCCCGCTATGACGGCTTGGGAAACGACCTTGGAGTCAACGGCAACCTCGCCAACGCTTACCAACTGCCTGGCAAAGACAGCGCCAGCGCCACGGCAATGGCGACCATTGTCCCCAACGAGTACCTGAAGGATCTCGAGTACCAGTACTTCTTCTTCAAGAAAAGCTATTCGGAAGGCGGCATTCAATACAATCCGAACTACCCCGGACGTTCCTTTATGGACGCCATCTGGGACGCCATCAAGGACAGCGGTGCCGTCAACGCAAGGTCGGCCGGCAACAACGACTGGAGCAACCCGTACTTTCGCCCGGCGTATCCCCTCTTCAATCCCTTGGCGGAAAAGCAGTGGGTAGCGGTCGGCGGGGTGCAACCGCCCACTGCGACCAATCCCGAATACACAAAGCAGTTCGGGTACAACGAGGCGGGGCTCGCCAAGTGGTGGAACGTGTCTACCCCTTCAAACAACGTTCGGACCACGAGCAGCGGTGGTGACACCAGCTATTCGAACTCAAGCGGCACGTCACCGGCGACGCCCGTTGCGACAGCGGTGATGGGGGTTCTGCTCTCCCGCTATCCGAACATGGACGCCAAGCAGGTGCGTGAGCTGATGTTCACCACGGCGAACAACAAGATGTCCGACGGCGTGAGATTCCTCGGCACCGGGCAAACCTCCCCGTCCGGAGCATCCATCGCCTGGACCGCTCCCGACGGTCTTCCGGACGAACGCTGGGGCTGGGGGATTCCCGATCTGGCCAAGGGCATGTACGGCCCCGGCCAGCTCCTGAGCCCCATGACCTACAACATGGATAAAGCGCCCCTGGACGTCTGGTCGAACGACATCAGCCAGATCGCGATCAAGCAAAGGGAAAAGGAAGATCTGGAGTGGCTGGCGGGCTACAAGGAGCAAGGCGTTGCCTACGCCGGTGAATTCAGCCCCAACGTGCTGAACCGGGACGGCACGCTTGACAAACATGCCTTCATGCTTCAGGGCATTTTGGGTGATCCCCACATCCAAGCTATCACTAACGGCCATCCCGAGTTGTACGACAAGATCACCTATGAGGACGCCGTCAAGTGGCGCAAGGAATGGATGGACGAGCGCGCGGCCTACATTCAGAACAACATCGACAACAACCTCTACACGGCTTCTCTCACCAAGCAAGGCCCCGGGACGCTGATCATGACGGGCGACGACACCTACGAGGGCGGCACGACGGTTGAAGGCGGTAAGCTTTCGATCACCGGCTCGCACGCAAGCTCGATCGACGTCAAGGGCGGCACGCTCGGCGGCAGTGGCAGCGTGGGTGACAGTGTGACCGTCACCAGCGGCGTGCTGCGGCCCGGGCTCGCGTCCGACGAGGCCGCGCAGCTCACCGGCACCTCTGCGGGCAACGTCCTGAACGTCGGCGGGAACGTGACCGTCGGCAGACAGGGTCGTGTCGCCGTCACCATCTCCGGCGACCGGGACTACACGAGCGTCCGGGCGGCGGGCAAGCTGGTGCTGGACGGCGAGCTGGACCTGGACGTGCGGGGCAAGCTGACCCCGGGCACCGTGTTCACGATCATGAGCGGTAGCTCGATCAAGGGCGCCTTCCACGCGTTGCCCGAGAACCGGGCCCTGAACGCGGGCGGTTACCTGTTCCGGGTGTCCTACAAGAACAACAGCATGACGCTGACCGTCATGCACCCGGTGCCGAACAACGGCAAGTAGGCCGTGACCTGCGGCTTGACCATGGTCGAGTCGAGGTGAAGGGACCGTGAGGAAAGGTGGGCCGCGACGCCGAGAGATCGGCGTCGCGGCCCACCAATTCGTCCGGCCCGCCCCGTGCCCTCATTCCGTGGCGGCCGGCGGAGCAGGCGCCCACAGGGCGGGCACCGCCGGCTCGGAGTCGGCCACCCATCTCGGGTGGGCGTCGACGAACGCGTCGACGGTGTCGTCCCGGACCGCTTGCATCAGTCGCAGGCTGGTCGGGCGGTCAGACACCGGCGAGGGTGAGCAGCCGGTCCATCTCGGCCACGGGCAGGGTCGCTGCGGCGGCTGCCGCGTGCGCCACCCACTCGCTCGGATCTGCGAGCAGGGCGCGACGTGCGTGGATTGGAAGGTTGGGATGCCCGGCGGCGGCGCGGCGAACCGCGTTGTCGGGGTCGGTGGCCAGGCGTTCGGTCAACTCGACGGGCAGGTCCAGGTCCCGGGGTGCCAGGCACCGCATCCGCGGATCCGGGTCGGTGGCCAACCGGCGCAGGGTCTGCGGCGGGAACGTGAACAGGTCGGCCGGTCGCCAGCGTGTTCTCTTGTCCGGCCGGAACTCACGGTCGATGCGCTCGGCCGTGGCGGGGTCAACCAGCTGCGGGGCGTGCGTGGCCATGGTCGTGCGTACGCCACTGTCGTCGTCGTTGAGCAGCTGGATGACCGCGTCGGCCGGCAGCGTCCGGTTGCGTGCCGCGGAGCGCCGGAAGCAGATGTACGGCGAGGACACGTGCGGCATCGGGTCGGTGGTGACCCAGTCCAGCCGCAGGTAGCGCAGCTCGGCGACGGCCATGTGGTCCTCGAACTGCTGCAGCAGCGCATGGTCGTCGAGTTCGTCGTCGGGCAGGTCGGTCAGCGGGCGATCGCCCTGCTGGATCTGCGTATAGATCCGGTGGCGTACCGGTTCGGGTGTGTCCCGGCGGCTGAAGACACCCACGCGTACGTTCGCGCTGGGATCCTCGGCGAGTAGGTCCCGTAGTGGTGGGGGGAGCTGCGGGTGCTCGGCGGCCTGGCGGCGAACCTGGTAGTCGGGGTCACCCGCCAGCCGTGCGGCCAGTTCCGGGGCCAGGACTGCGTGGCGTACGGCCCCGGCGCGGGAGATCGGGTCGGCGAGCAGTCCCGCCACGAGGTCGGGCGGCGGCACCGGGTGCGGCAGCCGCGCGTAGTAGGTCGAGCAGGCAGCCGCGCGGACCTCGTCGACGGGGTCGGTGAGCAGGATCCGTCGGACCGCGTCGGGGGCCTGCGTCCACCACCGCGCGAGCGTGGCCCGGATCTTCGGGTCGGGATCGTGGGCGAGTCGGGCGAGTAGATCGGTCGGTATGTCGTCGCGTTCGGCGAGGTATTCCCGTACCCGCGTGTCCGGATCGTCGATGAGTCGCTCGTGCAACTCGCGCGGTGCGTCACGGGCGCCCGCGGCCAGGGCAGCCCGGATGCCGGGATCGGTATGGGCGGCCAGCCGCATCCGGACGGCGTGCGGCAACTGGCCGTTGAGTGCGAGCGAGTGCAGCAGCCAGTGGTGGCCCGAGGCGAGGATGTCCTCGATCATGTCCGGGGTCAGGTCGGCGCGTTTGGCGACGTGGCCGAAACCGTGCCGGTAGCGCACCAGCCGGCGGACCAGCCCGGCCGGCAGCGCCGGGTTCTCGGCGAGACCGTCCAGTACCTTCGTCAGGTGGACCGGTGTCGGCGCGTCATCAGCCATCCGCCGCCCCTCTCCGCATCCGTTGCGCCGTCACCGAGTCTGGCATGTTCAGCACAGGCGGGCCCGCCCCGGGTTGGTTAACTCCGCGTTACCAAGCCAGTCGAACCTGCTGACGAACGCGAGTTTGTAGACCTGGGAGGCCTGCGCAGCATCGACGTACCAGGCCCGCCGGGATGATCAGGTCGGCCGGCAAACCGTCGTCGGGGACCGGGATCGTCACCTCGCGTGTCCTTATCTTCTACCTCCGCAACCGCCGGCGGGTCCACCGCCGGCCGCGCCCCGCATACCCTGCCGGTACCTGCGCTCACCTGTTGCGTTGACACCGGCGGCAACCTTTACCGTGGCGACCAGGGCGAACGAGGGAGGTCGGATGCTGATCGGTGAGCTGGCCGAACGCGCCGGCACCAGCACCCGCACGTTGCGGTACTACGAGACCCGGGGGCTGGTACGACCGCGCCGCTCGGCGAACGGTTACCGGGTCTACGACGAGGCGGAGCTTCGCGTCGTACACGAGATCCGGGCGCTGCTGGCGGTGGGCTTCGACCTCGACGACATCCGGCCGTTCGTGGCCTGCCTGCGGGCCGGCCACAGCTCCGGCGACGTCTGCCCGGACTCGGTCGCCGTGCTGCGCCGCAAGCTGGCCGAGGTGGACGACTACCTCGACCGCCTCGGCACGGTACGGCGACAACTGCATGACCAGCTCGCCCGCGCGATCGCCGATCGGGAGGAAAATTGCCTCAGGATACGCAACAGACCCAGCTGACCGTGGTCACCGACGAGACCTTCGCCGCGACGGTGCTGGCCAGCGCCCGGCCGGCGGTGGTCGACTTCTGGGCCCAATGGTGCCCACCCTGCCGTGCCGTGTCCCGGCACCTCGCGGAGCTCGCCGAGGAGTTCGGCGCGGCGATGCTCTTCGCCACGCTCAACACCGACGAGAACCCGGTGACCACCCGGGCGTACGGGGTGCTGTCCCTGCCGACCCTGCTGGTGTTCCGGGACGGCGAGGTAGTCGGTTCGATCGTCGGTGCCCGACCGAAGAACCACCTCCGGCTGAGCTTCGCCCGCCACCTGGAGCCCTGACCGCCGGATCCCCGACCGCCGGTACCCCTGGCGGCCGGGGCCTCCGGCGTCGCGGCCCCGAGCGTCGCGGCCACCCGACGGCTCCTACCTGGCGTTGATCTACCGGCCCGGGCTGTGCGCCGAACGCCGCCGCCGGCCGGCGCAGACCGTCATTGCCGGCGGCGCGGTCCCCGACGACCTCGCCCGCCTGGTCCAGGCCATCGACTACACCGTGCCCGACCGTAACCGCTATCCACGACGGGCTGGTCTTCGCTGGTCTTCACTACCACGGTGAAGCAATTCCTTTAGGTCACCTGATCCTCCGAAGGATGCCCCGGCCTTCAGGCCGGGGAGGAATTCGGACTCCGTCAGGAGTGGCCCGGCGCCCGGGTGGCGAACCTGCGCCGCGACGGCCTGCACAAGCTCACCACCCGACTGACCCGCAGGTACGGCACGATCGTGGTCGAAGACCTCAACGTGGCCGGCATGCTGCGCAACCGGCGCCTGGCCCGACACGTCGCCGACGCCGGGTTCGCCGAGATCCGCCGACAGGTCGGGTACAAGGCCGAATGGAACGGCGGTCGGCGGATCTTGGCCGACCTGTGGTACCCGTCCTCCAAAACGTGTTCGGGCTGCGGCGCAGTGAAAGCCAAGCTGCCGCTGCGCGTGCGGACCTACACCTGCAACTTTTGCGGCCTCGTCCTCGATCGGGACCTCACCGCCGCACGCAACCTCGCCGCGACCGCGCGCGATGAGACCACCGCCGGGAGTGGCCCGGTGGCAGGACGTGGAGCCGACCATAAGACCCGCTCCGGCGGGCAGGTGGCTGTGAAGCGTCAACCCGGCACCGCCCAGGCGGGTAAGGCCGGGACCGCCCCACCGCAAGGCGGGGCATACCAATCAGCCGCTCACTAGAGCTCACTGAAAGGTAACGGTACGGACAGCCCTACCGCCGAATGGGTGGGCAGCCGCAGTGACCTTTGTCGACCGCGGCACCACAATCGGGTGTCATGGCGAGCCAACGTCTGTCCTCGAGTCAGTTGCCCTCCGCGGTGTGCTTGATCGCCGGACCGGTCCTGTTCACCGCAGCCGACTTCTTCTGGGTCGGCGACGCTGAGTACGGCTTGGTCGCCGGCACGCTGCTGGTGCTGGGATCGGTCGCCTGGATTGTCGGCTTCGCCGGGATCGCCGCGGTGATCCGACGAGACGCACCGCGGATCGCCGGCTGGGGCATGGTGCTGGCAGCCTACGGCGCCGTCTGTGGTGGCGCGGCCTTTGGCCTGCAGGGCGTCATGAACGCCATGTACGGCGTCGGCCACCGCGAAGCCCTGGACCGCTTGGGCGATCATCCGCTGGTTGCCAACGTGATCTTCTGGATCGGCGGGCCCGCGTTCCCGCTCACGCTGCTGCTCCTCGCGATCTACCTGCTCGTCAGCCGCCGAGTCCCGCTGTGGACCGGGGTAATGCTCGCCGCCGGCGCCGTCCTCTTCCCCGCCGCCCGGATCCCGCGCATCGAACTGGTCGCGATCGCCGTCGACCTGCTGATGCTCGTCCCCGCCGTCTACCTCGCCGGCGTCATCACCCGCCACGATGATCTCCCGCGGCGCCGTGGCATGCGCCCCGATAGATCGATACCACGGACGCCATAGACCGCACCTCGCGGCGGAAGACGATACCGGCAGCACGGTAGGCGTAACCCCGGCACCGGACTTTAGAGCCACTCATCGGTGAGCCGAAGCGATCATCAGCTGGACGCCAGCCGGCCGTCGGGTGCACTCACGTCGGTATGACCGCGCTCCTCGCGGCAGATCCGCTCCTTACGGCAGCCTGGGACGAGCGACTTGAGCGGTCGGTGCCGCCGTGACGGTGTGCGGGAAACGTGTGAGTTTTGTGCCGACGAAGACGAGCCATGCGGCGAACATTGCCTGCGCGATCGAGCGATTAGGGGACCGGTGAGCCACGGGTAGGCCCCGGCGATCTGCAGCGCGCCCGCCGCGACCCCGAAGGCTGCGGCCGTACGGCCGAAGGTTCCTCGCCGCATCGTGAGTGCGAGCATGATCAGTGCGGCGCCCAGCAGCAGGGTGACCTCGTGGGCGCCACCGTAGTAGCGGGACACGACCAGCGCGACGGTGGCCGGATCGTTGGTGTCGATGCCGTAGACGGGGTACATGAGCCGCCCGCGGATGATGGCCAGCGTGAGGATGATCGGTACGGCGGCCGCGAGCACGGCGCAGCCGAATGCGGCCCATGGCCGTTGGGGTCCGTCGAGGCTTCGGTAGAGCGCGAGCACCGCGGGGATGAGCAGCAGGCCGCGAAGGCGAGGGTCTCGTTGGTCAGCGTCAGCGAAAGCTGGTGCGACGTCATCCATGCCAGCAGTTGGGCTCCTTTCTGGAGTACATCAACTGGGCGGCGGTGACCCTGGGCGGACACGACCCCGTCCGGCTCGTGATGATCGCGTCTCGGACCGGCCTGGTGCAGCTGCAGCTGCAGCGGCCCGGAACGGTGCGGCTGTTGACCTGAGGTGGGCGGTCCGCCGGGCCGTTGACCTCGAACGGCAGCCCGATCGACGCCAGCCGGAGCGCATGCCAGTCGTGCTTCCACACCTCTTCCACGGCCCTTGCACCAGCCTTGCACCACGGCTCGGCAGGGTGTTCCTCAGAGGTAGCACGGTGCTCCTCGGGTATGTCGGGAGGCTCGGATGAGGGGAATCATCGAGGGCGTGGGCGGCCGGTTGCTGGCCATGTTCGTGCCCAAGATCAATGCGTCGGCGGGCTGCGGCAGCTGGCCTTCGTGCTGGCAGTGCATCAGCCGGTGTGGGAGGGCGTTGCCCTGCGACGCCTGCACCGTCGGGGAGATCGACCAGCCCGGTGAGTGGATCCTGTGCAAGGGCTGCTGACCAACTGAGGCTGCAGGGCGACTGATCGCTGTCGCCATGCGGCTTCCTGCCTCCGGCCGAGGCCGCAAAGCCGATGCTCCGATGTGGGATCCACGGGCGGAAACGGGTGGTCGAGCCTCGGCCGGGGCGGCCAGGCGCCAACGAGTCGAAGCGAAGGGAACAGCGATGCACTATCTGGCCATCACCGTGCGGTGCGCGATCGGGCTGGTATTCCTGGCGTCCTCGGTCGGCAAGTTATGGGGACGGGGTGCGTTCCCCGCCTTCGTCTCCTCTCTGCGCGGCGTCGGACTACTGCCGCGACGCCTGGTCCGTCCGGCCGCGATCGTGCTGGTGGTGGTGGAGGGTGCGCTGTGTGCGGCGTTGGCGGTGCCAACGGGGCTCGTTCCCAGCCTTGCGCTCGTCGGTGCGGCCCTGCTGCTCGGGATCTTCACGGTGGGGGTGGGAATCGCGGTACAACGGGGGACCGCGAGCAACTGCCGATGCTTCGGCGCCACCACCGAGAGACTCGGCCGCAGGCACATCGTCCGCAACATTCTGCTCACCGGCCTGGCGACGGGGGGAGCCGTCGCGGCGTTCGCGCCGGTCGCGTCACCACCCGGCTCCCTCCGGTCGGCGGGGCTGGTGCTCGCCGGCTTCGTCGGCCTGCTGCTGGGCTTCCTGGCCACCAGATCCGACGATCTGGTGGCCTTGTTCCGCAGGGTCGACCACGATCCGCGACTTACCACCCACAGTCGTTGACTACTCTTCAGGAGCAACAGATGACCATTCTTGTTGCGGCCGTTCTGGTCGTGGGCCTGCTCGGTGCGGTGAACTTCCTACTCACTTTCGGCGTACTCAAGCGTCTCCGTGAGCACACGGCGCTGCTCTCCAACGAGGCCGGGCTCTCCGCCGAACTGGGCATCGCCGATCCGGTGGGCGACTTCGCTGCGGTCGACACCGATGGCGTACCGGTGCGCCGCGAGCTGCTGCGGGGGGAGACCTTCGTGGCCTTCGTCTCCACGTCCTGTGACTCCTGTCGGGAAAAACTGCCCGAACTCGTCGAGCACGCCCGGCGGGTGCCTGGCGGCCGGGAGCAGGTGCTCGCTGTCGTCGCGGCCGGCGCCAACGATGCCGATGGGTTCGCCGAGCGACTCGCCGCAGTGGCGCGGGTCGTGGTCGAGCCGAAGGGCGGTCCCCTCAGCAACGCTTTCCGGGCCTTCACCTATCCCACCATGATGTGGGTCGGTCCGGACGACGCCGGTCGGGTGGTCCGGATCAAGCAAACGGCGCCGACCCCGGCATGACCGGGTGGCGGACACGGCGCAGCGGCGCCGCGGCGGGTGCCGGCCGTGGGTCGGGGGCGTCGGCACCACCGGTGCGGTCGGCACGCCGGATCCGTACGGCCTGCCTGCTCGTCGCCCGCGCCGCCCCGGTGACCCTGCTGGGGTACGTGGTGCTCCTGCTCGGCGCCGGTGTGCTGCCCGTACTGGTGGCGTGGTTGACCAAGGGGATTCTGGACGGACTCGCCGACGACGCGGCGCCGAAGGCCCTGACCCAGATCGGATTGGCACTTGCTGTCGCCGGCATGGTGGCGGGATCGGCGCCGCAGCTCACCCGGTACCTGCGGGCGGAGTTGGACCGGTCGGTCGGCCTGCTCGCGCAGGAACGGCTGTTCACGGCGGTGGACCGCTTCGTCGGTCTCGACCGGTTCGAGGACCCCCAGTTCCTGGACAGACTCCGGCTCGCCCAGCAGACCGGTGGCACCACCCCGAGCCAGGTCGTGGACGGTGTCCTGGGCACCGCCCGTACGGCGCTTACCGTCACCGGTTTCCTCGGGTCGCTCTACCTGTTCAGTCCGATGCTGGCCGTGCTGGTGTTGGCGTCGGCGGTGCCGATGCTCGCGACCGAGATGCTGCTTGCCCGCTATCGGGCCGGGATGCAGTGGCGGATCGGGCCGGCGGAGCGCCGCGAGTTTTTCTACAGCCAGTTGCTCTCCACCTCCGCGGCGGCAAAGGAGGTGCGACTGTTCGGCACCGGCGGTCATCTGCGGGCCCGGATGCTGGCCGACCGCCGGACGGTCAACCGGGCCAAGCACGTCAACGACCGCCGCGAGCTGTTGGCGCAGATCAGCCTGGCGCTCGTGTCCGCGGTCGTCGCCGGCATCGGCCTGCTGTGGGCGGTCCACGCCGCGGCAGCCGGCCGGATCACGGTAGGTGACATCACCGTCTTTGTCGCGGCGGTCGCCGGTGTGCAGAACGCGCTGGCCACGCTGGCTGCGGAGATCGCCCGCGCGCACCACGCGTTGCTGATGTTCGACCACTACGTGGCGGTGACGACGAGTCCGCCCGACCTCCCCGTCACCTCGCTCGCACAGCCGGTCGATCAGCTGAGGCGGGGCATCGAGCTGCGGGACGTGTGGTTCCGTTACTCCATCGAGGCGCCGTGGGTCCTGCGTGGGGTGAACCTGTGGATCCCGGCCGGCGCCACCCTCGCGGTCGTCGGGCTCAATGGTGCCGGCAAGTCGACACTGGTCAAGCTGTTGTGCCGGTTCCACGACCCCACCCGCGGACAGGTTCTCTGGGACGGGGTGGACATCCGCGAGATTGATCCGGCCCAGCTGCGGCTCCATATCGGCGCCGTCTTCCAGGACTACATGCACTACGACCTGACCGCAGCGGAGAACATCGCTCTGGGTGATCTCACCGCCCTGTCGGAGCGAGGACGGATCACCGCCGCAGCGCGTACCGCTGGCATCCATGACGTGCTGACCGCGCTACCGCACGGTTATGACACCCTGCTGTCCAGGATCTTCTACCAGGAGGCGGACAAGCAGGATCCGACCACCGGCGTGGTCCTCTCGGGTGGCCAGTGGCAACGGCTGGCGCTTGCC
Organism: Micromonospora sp. NPDC093277; assembly: GCF_044765245.1. Classification (NCBI taxonomy): domain Bacteria; kingdom Bacillati; phylum Actinomycetota; class Actinomycetes; order Micromonosporales; family Micromonosporaceae; genus Micromonospora; species Micromonospora sp. NPDC093277. The sequence continues at coordinate 168,099 of NZ_JBIWJO010000005.1, read as the reverse complement.
CGCGCCTTCCTGCGGGACCGGCCGGACCTGCTGATCCTCGACGAGCCCTCGGCCGGGCTCGATGCCGCAGCCGAGCACGAGATCCACCACCGCCTGCTGCGGCACCGCGCGGGCCGGACCAGCGTGCTGATCTCGCATCGGCTGGGCGCCCTCCGCGACGCCGACCTGATTGTCGTCATCGCCGACGGCGGCGTGACGGAACGAGGCACGCACGATTCCCTGATGGCGGCCGACGGCACCTACCGCAGGCTGTTCGACCTTCAGGCGTCCGGCTACGGCGAACACGCCGAGGGCGCGCTGACGACGGAGGCGAGATGATCGAAGAACCCGTCGGACGTACGCCGTCCGACCAGACGCTGACGGCACAGGCCGTCGGCGCCCTCACCCTCCTCGACGGGACCTTGCTGGCAGTAGCGTTGTGGCCGTACGCGTGGATGTTGATCTGCGGGGTGTCGGCGGCCCTGGCCGGCGCGGTCCTGCTCGGACGGTGCTTGCTGACACGTCGTCTCGTCGCGGTGACCGTGCACGGCGCCAGCATGGAGCCAACCTACCGGGACGGCGACCGGGTGCTGGTCCGGCGGGGCGGCGTGCCGGCCGTAGGACAGGTGGTGGTCGTGGAGTATCCGTCCCTCGACGGCAAATGGCACCTGCCGCTGTTGCGCGACGGTGCCTCGGCATCCGAGGTGGGCCGACGCCGGTGGCTGATCAAGAGGGTGGCGGCGGTGCCTGGTGATCCGGTGCCCCGTGACCGGGTGCCGGCGCTGGCCGAAGAACGAGTACCGTCAGGCATGGTCGTACTCCTGGGCGACAATCCAGGCTCAAGCTTCGACTCGCGGCGAATGGGTTACTTCTCCGGCGAGCGGGTACTGGGCGCGGTTCTCAACGCCCGTCGCTCGCCCTCGACATGACCGGCGGCCGGCATCCTTGTCCGGGTGCCGCAGAGTTCCAGCTTGGCCCGTACGGCATCGACGCCGTCGGTGTGCAGCTCGGTCATGATCGCGTACGCCCGTCCCCAACTGGTCGCGGCGGCCGTTATGTCCCCCAGCGCATGGTGGCAGTCACCCAGATGCGCCAGGGCCTCGGCTTCCTTGAAGCGATGTCCGACGTTCAGGCACAGTGCCTGCTCGTAGCACTCGACGGCGATGGTGTACTCGCCCAGTTGGTGGTAGGCATAGCCGAGGGTGTGCCAGGTGTTCACGGCCCCGGCGTCATCGCTCAGTTCGGCGTGCAGTGACAGCGCCTGCCGGCAGTATCCGATGGCCTGCCGATAGCTGCCGACCTGCGCGTAATCCCAACCCACCGCGTTCAGCGCCCGAGCCTGCCCGCTGCGGTCGCCACCTCGTTTGAACAGCTCGAGCGCGACCTGGTCGTGGTGTGTCGCCGCCCGCCGATCACCCTGCAACTCACACAGCCAACCCAGGCTCAGGTGGATGTACGCCTGGCCACTCGGATCCGCGGCGTCGACGAGATCGGTCAGTGCCCGGTGCAGCTGATCCCGCGCCTGTTCCGGTAGCCCGAGCCCGGAGAGCGCGTGGGAGAGTTCCCTGCGGCACTGGGCCTGCGCCGATCGGTCGTCGAGGCGGGACGCCGCCGACAGGGCCAGGGACTGGGTGGTCAGAACGTCGTGCCAGTAGCTGCCCCGGCCGAGGTAGGTGGCCGTCGCCCAGGCCAGCTGCCAGGCGTGCCGGTCGAGACCGGCTTGGGCGGCGCAACCGACCATGGCGATCAGCGTCTGATGCTCCACGGTGAACCAGACGAGGGGGTCACCCTCCGCGATGTCTTCGGGCGTCACGCCCTCCTCCGGTGCGACCACCGAAACCGGTTGCCTGTACGGCATCAGCACCCTGTCCGCCGCGACGGCGGAATGCAGGTAGTGGTCCAGCACCCGGCGCAGTGCAGCCCGCCGCTCGGGCTCGGCCTCGCTCAGTTCGCCCGCGTAGGCCCGGAGCAGATCATGCAGGACGTAGCGGCCCGGAACCGGTTCCCCAACCAGGTGGGCACCGGTCAGTTCGGCGAGCAGGGCGTTGGCCGCGCGCCGGCTCACACCGGCCATGCTGGCCGCGGAGGCGGCGCTGAACTCTGGGCCGGGATGTAGGCCGAGCAGCCGAAACAGTCGAGCCGCCGCCGGGGTCAGGGCCCGGTAGGACCAGGAGAACACGGCGCGTACGTCCATCGACGAGTCGCTGTCGGTGAGCCGGTCCAGCACACCGGCCCTGGCAAGATCGTCGGCGAGGGACCGGAGGGTGAACTGGGGGTTGGCAGCGGCCCGGGCTGCCGCGATGGACAGGGCCAGCGGAAGGCCCGCACAGAGCCGGGTGATCTCGGAGACGGCCTGGGGTTCCTTCCCGGCGCGGTCGGCGCCGATTCGGTCGCGGACCAGTTGGCCGGCCTCCTCCTCGTCCAACAGGCCCAGGGTGAGCGGGTGGGCGCCGTCGACGGCGATCAGCGATGACATCCGATTCCGGCTGGTCACCACTGTCACGCACGTGGTCGAGCAGGGAAGTAATGGCCGAACCTGGTCGGCGCTGTGGGCGTTGTCGAGGATGATCAGGATCCGTCGGTCCCGCAATTGGGCCTGGTATCTGGCCATCTGTGCGTTGAGGTTGGTCGGAATCTGCTCCGGTGCCACACCGAGTGCCTCGAGGAAGGCGCGCAGCACCTCGGTCGGCGCCAGCGCCGTGGCAGTGGCGTCGAAGCCGCGGAGGTTGGCATAGAGCTGCCCGTCGGAGAATCGAGGGGCCAGCCGGTGAGCCAGACGCAGACTCGAACTGGTCTTACCGACCCCGGCCGGACCGAGGACCAGCAGAATCGCCGACCGCTGCTCGTCACGGCCGATCAGCCGGGCCTCCGCGGTGGAAAGTTCCTGCGCCCGGCCGACGAAACACGGCAGGTCCGGAGGCAGCATCCGGGGCACCGAGGGCTGGCTGACCGACCCGCCGGTCGGTTGTTGCACCTCCCGCCGCAGGATGTCGCGCTGTAGGCCGTGTAGCTCCGGTGCATCGATGCCCCGGCGACCCAACAGCGCCAGGCCGTGCCGGCACACCTCCGCCGCCTCGTCAGTTCGGCCGTCGAGGTACAGGGTGAGGGCGAGCACGCAGCGCAGACCCACGTCGTACGGATCGGCGGCCACCGCGCCGGTAAGGTCGCCCATCGCCTCGGCGTGCCGCCCCAACTCGTTGACTGCCTCCGCGTAAGTGAGCAGTGCAGCACGGCGAACTGCCTGAAGTCGGGCGATTTCGGCCAACGCAAAGGGCTTGTCCGCGAGGTCGGCGAAGGGCTCGCCGTGCCATTGGTCGAGCGCAGTGCGCAGGATCGCGACGGCCCGGTCGGCCTGCCCGGTATCGCCGAGCGCCAGCAGTCGACGGCTCTCCCGGAGCGACTCCTCGAACCGGACGGCGTCGACGCACGCCGGTTCCAGGTCCAGCCGGTATCCCGCCGCGGTGCCGTGGCCAACCGTGGCGATGAGCCCCTTGCCACGCCGCCCCCGCTCACCGGGTTCGAGGGCACGCCGCAGGTGGGCGACATGGCTGCGGAGGGTGGCCCGCGCGGCGTCCGACACGTCGTCGCCGGCCAGCAGTGTCGCCAGTCGCCGGCTCGGCACCGGCTTGCCGAGCTCCAACAGCAAGATGGCGAGCAACGTGGTGAGCTGTGGACCCAGCGGGACCAGGACACCGTCTCGGCGTAGCTGCACGGGGCCCAGTATGGAGACGTCCATCCGTCCACTCGCCACATGCTCGTTCACCGGCACGCGCCCAGGTCACCGAGAGCGGGTACGGTCGGGACTGTCGCGCCTGTGGCCGGCCCGGCCGTCGACCGGAACAGGCCGATGGGGGCTACCCGAGTACGCAGCAGATCCCCCTCAGCCATCATCACTTGTTGATATAGGTGAGGTGCATTGTATAGGCGTCGTTGGGCCGGCGGCACCATGCTGCCGGCCGGCTACCGGCAACTGTCAGCTCCGCCTGAAAACGGGATCTGGGTCTGGCCCACTTTCCGTGATCGGGAGTGACCCTGTCAGGCCAGCAGGACTCGCTTGCGGAGCAGGACAACTACGCCACCCAGGTCAACTCGCGCGGAGGCGACAGCGGGGTCACGGCCACGGTACGGCACGAGTCGGGTGAAATCGGTGCGCGCGGGACGATGGGACTGGCCGGTACGGATGCGGTTGCAGACCGGATCGAAACCATGCCGGCTCATCGCCGCAAGGGCCTAGCCAGCGCGGTCATGGGTGCACTTGCCCGCTCTGCCATCGAAGAAGGCGTCGAACAGGGCATTCTCATCGCCAGCGAGGACGGTCAGCGTCTGTACAGGACGCTCGGCTGGAAGCCGGTTGCCGATGTGCTGATCGCAACGACGCCTGGCAACGCGTACCCGTCCTGAACGGCGCGGATATTCGCGACCGAACCACGCTCCTCGTCGTCGCCCAGGCGAGCGAGCAATCCAATATCCGACCACGACGGCCACTGATCTCGGCATAGCGCGTACTGGGGAGCGTGGTGGCTACCCGCCCACGCCCCGATGCGCAGCCATGATGACAACGGCGGCGGAGAGAGCGCCCAGTCCGTTGCCGTTCGGGACAATCACATCGACGGTCGCCCGGCCAGCGGCTCCAGGTCTGGACTCACGAGTCGGTGTGGTCATCGAGGTCACCGACGATCTCGTCCGGGGCGCGCATGTGCCACGCGTCGGTGACGAGTTCCCGCAGGCGGTCGACGCTGACCATTGCCAGCCGCAGCATGACCAGGGGCATCCCGTCATAGGCGGGCGTGGTGAAGAAGACCTCGGGCTCGCCGAGCAGCAGCGCCTGCTTCTCCGCTTCGTCGCCGACGTAGAGGACCGCGATGTCGGTCCGAATGCGGCGCGAGGCGCCGGGTCTGCGTTCCGGGTAAGACCAGACGAATCCCTTGCCGCCGACCCGGAAGTCGAAGCCGTCGCTGTTGATCTCGACCACGTGCGGCAGCACCAGTGCGAGTCGACGGACGTCGTCGGCGTCAGCCATCGAGGTCGCTCCAGCACGCCGTCATCGGCTCAGCCTAGTGCCGTGACCACGAACGTTTGGGGTGTTGGGTCAGGCTGCGCGGGTGGTGGGTTGGCCCCAGCGTCGTTGTCGTTCGCTGCAGATGCGGGCGCGTTCGCGGCGTTGGGCGGCCAGGACGTCGGGGTGGCGGGCGTTGGCGTTGCGCCACCGCAGGTAGTCCTGCAGTTTCCGGGTCAGCGCGGGGTGGTTGGGGTGGTTCGAGCCGGAGATCACGAAGGTGCGTGGCGGCCCGAACTGGGCCTCGATCGGGTTGGCCCAGGAGGCGTAGGTCGGGGTGAAGCAGAGCTCGACCTTGTTCCGGCCCGCCCAGGCCCGGATCTTGGCGTTTTTATGCGCGGACAGGTTGTCCAGGATCACGTAGATTGGCGCCCCGTCCGGACGGGCGGCCCGGATCGACTTGAGCGCGGCGAGGGTGTTCGCGCTGCTCTTGCGGCGCCGCACGACGCCCCAGAGTTGGTCGTCGCCCACGCTGTAGCAGCCGTGGAACTGCCGGACCCCGTGCAGCTTGTGGTATCGCGGGCAGCCGATGTGGGTGCCCGGCCGGCGCCCACCCGGTACCGGCCTGCGGACGGATCACCAGGGGCCCGAACTCGTCGAACGCGAACACCCGCTGCGGGAAATGGCTGCTGACGTACTCGATCCGGGCGAGTTTGGCCTCACGCTGCGGGTCGGTGGACTCCTTCCACGTCTTCGTCCGCTGGAAGGTGATCCGGTGCCGGTGCAGGATCTGCCGCAGCCGTTCCCGACCCACCGCGATCCGGCGAGTGGAATGAACCCGCAGGTGATCGGCGAGCTTGCGGATGCTCCACCGGGTGAACGGACGCCCCAGTTTCTCGGGGGCGGGTGTTGGCCGTCTCGACGATGAACTGCTCCTCGTCAGGACTGATCTGGCGGGGACGGCCACCCGCCCACCGAGGGTCCAGGCTGGCCATCCCCATCTCGTTGAACCGGTGGATGACCTGCCGGATCGTGTCCTCATCGGCTTGGACGAGGCGGGCGGTCGCCGGCACCGTGTTCCCGCTGGCAGACGCGAGCACGGTCATGGCCCGACGTAGTCGGATCGGTGAACCGGTTCCCCGGCGGGTGATTCTGAGCAGCTGCTGACCTTCGTGATCACTCAGCCGCCGCACGCGTACAGGATCTGCCACCGCCACAGCCTGACCGCCGCGGCGCCGCCCGGCCGACAGGTCGGACGGCGTGTCATCCAACACCGTGAACGTTCGTGGTCACGGCACTAGCCAGCGTGCGTGATCGAGGAGATGCCGCAGTGCGCCTGCGACGTGGCGGTGGCCCGCTATGCGCAGATCCTGCCGCCGGCCTTCGTGGCAAACGTTGAGTCGGCCGTGTTGGAGCGGGACGGCCCACGCACCCGCGCGGATCATCCTGTTAGGAGTTCTCAGAGCGACCGGCAATAGGGCATAGGTTCGGTCAGAAGATCACACCGGGGCAGCAAGCGGGCACAGGCATCAACGATCGTCGAGGAGCGGCCGATCCTCGGGTGGGATCCCCGTCTCCAGGTAGGGCCATGTTCCCTGGCATGACCGGTTCTTCTCGTCCTCGTTCTCTGTCCACTCCGGGCCTTCGTACGGCACCCTTGTAGATAGAAGGTTGGACGGTCGGGGACTGCCCGACGAGGAAATCCGCTGATCTTAGGGGACGATTCCAGTAGCAGAGGCCCAGAACCAGAGGCCAGCCACGACAGCTGCCGCAACCGCTGACCCGTTTGCGATCACCCTGAAGGCCCGACTGCTCCGGGTCCCGGAGTAGCACCACGCCGCGACGGAGGTGAGACCAAAAGCAGCCACCAGCGTTGGCGGGAGAACGACTGCAACGGCCAAGCCCGTCATGTTCTCCGGGACGTCAGCGCCGTAGGCAGCCACCGCCATGGAGACGAGTAGACCGACAACCAGCCACGCCGACACCGCGAGGGCCGCAGCAGGTAGGAACAGGGGGCGCAGGAAATGCGCCAGAGAAGACTGGTTCCCAGGTTGGGACCAGGCGTCGGGGTCGGCCACCGATTGATGGTGGCACATGGGCGGTTAGGCAGGCCACCCGCAGCGGTCCGGAGGTAGTCCGCAAGGGGTCGGCGGACGGCGGGGGAGTGGTGTGAGATGTCGAGGGGCCACTGCCGGTCTCGGCCAGGACGGAATCGACCATCTCGAACGGCACCTGCTGCGTCAACTCGCCCAGATGGCCCGGCGCGAATCGACCCGCAGCCACCACAGCCGTGCGATGCCGCCGGTTACCCCACCGACAATCGCCTCGGTGACGATCCGGGTGCACTGGCGAAGTAGGTATTGGAAAGGTGCGGTGTTCCGCCCAGCTGACCAGTACCACCAGGTCCAGCTACGCTGCGCTGCCGAATCCGAGGAGGTCGGGCATGACCGACACCGCCGTGCAGCAGCGCCGGGCCGCGTACACCGCGAACGTCGCCGCCGCCGCGACCGCACTGGGACTGCTGGCGTTCGCCGCCGACTCCGTTGACGGCGTCGCCGGCCATGTGATGGTCGCGCTGACCTCCAGCGGACTCGCCTGGGGGCTGGCCGCGGTCCTGGCCGGACGGTATGCGGATGCCACGTGGCGCGCCATCACGGGCGCCACCGGCCTGCTGGTTCTGGCCACCGTGTTGTACTACCTACTCATCCTGCTGGTTAGCCGCCGGTGGAGCGGTGGCACGTTGGCGGATGGCAGTTCGGCCAACATGGCCGGACTGCGCTCGGTCGCGGTAATGACTGCGGTGTGGCTGGCCGGGTCGTTGCTCGCTGGCCCGTTGCTCGGGCTGCTCGGCCACGCAGTACGCGCCAACAGCACCCGCCGCGCCGCCCTTGCCGCTGGTGTCGCGTGCGGGCTGCTGTCTGCCGAGGGCTGGCACGCGATCGTGCAGGCGCCGCCGTGGCGTCTGCTCGCCCTTGGTGATCCATTCTTCTACGGCGTCGCGGTCGGGGAGATCGTGCGAGTGGTGCTGCCGCTGGCTGTACTGGCGTGGCTGGTTGTGGCACACCGTCTCGGCCGGGACTGGCCGATGCTGCTCGCCGCCACCGTCGCCGCCGCGACGGCTGGCGCGCTGCTGTGGTATGCCTTGGGGCTGGTCCAGGGTGCTTGATTGCAGCGCGTTCCGGCCCGGACCAGCGGTGGAAATCGACCACGACGAGGTTTAGGGCTGCAGGTGGCAAGGCAGTCGGACCAATTGTCGCCAATGAATTGGGTCCATCGGTTGGCGGTGCGAGGGCGGATGCCGACCATGTCGGCGATCACGATAGTCGCCTGCTACCCGCGCACGCGGGGGTCAGCCCGCCGTGGTTCTGTCCGCGCTGGTCCAGTATGAGTGAGGCCGAGTTCGCCTGCGGTGAGGCCGTCGCTGATCTCGCGGACCAGTGCGGCTCCGGTTGCTGCCGCCCGGTCGAGGGTGGTGCGAAACTCGGCGAGTTGGCGGAATGCCTGTCCGTACGCTTGCTGCTGGTCGAGTGGCAGCACGGGGATCGCGAGTCGCCTGATGTCGATGCGTAGAGTGCCGTTGGCGGTGCTGGCGGCTCGGCCGGCGACGCGCAGGTTGTCGGTGCGGGAGATGACACCGGCGACGAACCATGGATCGAAGCGGGCCGTGTCGATGCGTATCAGCTGGGTGCCGGGTCCGAGTTCGGCTCCGACCTGGTCGGGGGTGGCCACTCGGGCGCTGATCTTGTTGCCGATGACGGGGACGAGGATGTCGTCGGCGCGTACTTGGGGCCCTGGGTCGTCGGTGGTGGCGCGGATCGCTGATCCGGTTGCCGGGCCGCCGGTCAGGATGTCGGCGGCGGTCAGTACGGCGGTGCTGGTGGTGGCGCTGCTTGATCGGCTGCGGGAGGCGGCGCGTTGGACGGTGATGCTGCCGGAGCGGATGAGGTCGGCGATGTCGGCTTGGCGGGCGGCGCGTAGCGGTGTTGTCTGTGCTTGTTGTACGGCGGGCAGGATGTGTCGCATGTGGTCGAGGAGTTGGTCGAAGTCGCTGATTCTGGCGAGGGTCTGGGCCGGGTTGGTGGCGAGGTCGTTGGCCTGCGGCAGGTAGCGTTGCGGGGTCAGGTCGACCTGGTCGTCGAGCATGTCGATGGCGGGCACGGCGCCGTGGACGCCGGGCAGTTCGGCGTAGTGGTCGGACAGGTAGGCCCGCCACGCGGTTCGCACTGTGTCCGACAGGTTGCGGCTGGTTGGGGCGGCTGTGGTGTCGACCATGAGCAGGTCGCCGGCGGGTGGCTGGTGCGGGTCGGGTTGGGTGAGGACCCAGACGTGCAGTCCGATGCCGGTCGGTGGCATCAGGCCGGCGGGCAGGGTGATGACCGCGCGCAGCACTCCGTGGCGGATCAGTTCGGCCCGAACGCGGCGGCCGGCTGGACGGGATGCGGCAGCCGGCGGCATGAGGACGACGGCGGTGCCGCCGGGGGAGAGGTGGGCCAGGGCGTGTTGCACCCAGGCGAGTTCGGGCTCGGTGCGTGGGGGCAGGCCGTAGGTCCAGCGGGGGTCGTAGGCGAGCCGGTCGTGGCCCCAGTCGTGAACGCCGAACGGAAAGTTCGCCACGACCACGTCGGCCCGCAGGTCTGGCAGCGCGTCGGCGAGCAGGCTGTCGCCGATGTGTACGACGGGTGGCTGCGTGTCGTGTCCGGCGCGGCGGGCGCGCAGGTGTACGAACCAGAGCCGCAGCAGGGTGATCACGGCGTACTGCGGGTTGATTTCCTGTGCGTAGCAGCGTGTGGTGGTGCCGCTTTGCAGGGCCTGGTCGGCGGCCATGCGCAGGATCGATCCGGTGCCGCTGGTGAAGTCGAACGTTCGGGTGCCGGAGCCGGCGAGGGTCAGGATCACCTCGGCGACGCTGTCGGGTGTGCCGGCGAGGCCGGACATCGAGTGGGCCGAGGTGACGTACTGGCTGTGCAGGTGTTCGAAGGCGGCTTCGGGGTTCTGTTCTGAGCTGAGTTGGTCGACCGTGCGGAGCAGCGTGGTGAGCTGCGCGGTCCACTGCTTCGGCAGCACGTTATCGACCAGTGTGGCCAGGCCGGGGTCGAGTGTGCGCAGGTGGGTGACGAGCTGTTCAGGGGTGGGGAGGCTGTCGCCGGCGGCGCCGGTCTGGTCGGCGCGGACCAGCAGGTGTGCGCCGGCGATGCTGAGGACGTCGCTGATCTGCGCCGCGGGCTGGTAGCTCTCGATGTGCCGCCACGCCTGCTGCTCGGTGCTGGCCTGGTGTAGCCGGCCGTGGCGGCGCAGCCAGTGCTCCACCTCCCCGGCGTCGAACGACGGGCTTGTCGGGGTGCCGCCCACGGGGGTGGGGAAGTCGGCATACCGGCGGCGCCAGTTGCTCACGGCCGCCCTGCCGACGTTGGCCAGTCGCGCGATGCCGCTGGCGGTCAGGGTTGCCTCGGTGGGGAGCATGCTCGCCTCTCTCGTCACACGTGAACGCTATCATGACGCAATCGCTTGTGTACACGCTTCACAATGGCTATGGTTCTCGTGAATCCCGACCTACACCTCTCATGGAGGAGCCATGCCGCGTCGTGGGCGCAGCACCACCATCGGAAAGTTCGCGAAGCTCTATCAGGACCGCCGGGTGTCCGAGATCCGCGTGCTCGGCGAGCTGCTGCGCCGCGAGCAGTGCGTCACGCCCGGCGTACGGCTGCAGCCGCGCGATGTCCGCGAGGACTCGGGAGCCCGCTGACTCGCCCGCCACTCGTTCCGACAACCGAAGGAGGACCATGAACACCCTTGTTCGTACCCGCGCCGGCCGCCCCGTCTCCGTACTTTCCGCCGGTCGCGTACGCCTTTCACGGTGCCCGGCGGTACGCACCGCGCTCCGCGAACACCACCCCGCAGGCGTACGCACGAGTGCGCCTTGACCCCGCCGTCGGTGCCGCCATCGCAGCCGCGTACATGGCGGCGCCGGTCCGCGACCAACGGGCCTACGCCGCGTACGCCGCGTTCTGCCGGGAGACGGCGCGGCAGTACCACTTCCTGATCGGTCGGGTGGAGTTCGGTGGCCTGGGCGTGACGGTGCGGATCGTGGATGAGGATCCGTACGCCGATGTTGAGTCGATGGTCGACGACGTGCGGCGGCGTCAGCTGAAGGTGTGGTCCAGCGCGGCCAGTGCCAACCCGCATCCATACCTCAGCGACGGGGAGAACGACATGTTCCGTGCGGTCCACGACGTGTTCGGGCACGCGGCGAGTGGCCGCGGCTTCGACCGGCACGGTGAGGAGGCGGCCTGGTTGAAGCACAGCACGATGTACTCGCCGTTGGCCAGGCGGGCCCTGACGACCGAGACGCGCGGGCAGAACTGTGCCCTGATCTTCCGCTACGGGGGTGATCGCTTTCCCGCGCAGAAGGCGGCGTTGCTGCCCCGGTCGTTCAGCGATCCGCGCCTGGTCCGCATCGAGAGGGGGACGTTCGCCGCTCCGCGCTGAGTCGCGCGATCTCTTCTCGCAGGTCCAGCACCGCTGGATGTTCCGGTCCGTCGACCCGGACACGGTCCTGCAGCAGGTTCTGCAATTGTCGCTCCGCCCGCTCGTGCTCGCCGAGCGCCACGTGGGCGCGCGCGGCGCGCAGCCGGAGGGCGAACACCAGGGGATCGTCGTCGCCGTGCTGCCGGGCGTGATGGTCGGCGAGTTGCCGCCACTGTCGTGCGGCGGCTCGGAACTCGCCGGCGGCGTGCAGCTGATCCGCCTCCTTCGCGGTCTGCTCGACGTCGATTTCGGATTGTTCGGTGGTAGCCGTCGCCGTGGGGCGGGTCTGCTGGGGGACCCGTCCCACGATCGCGGCGTAGTACCGCACTGCTGGGGCGGTGTCGGTAAGCACGCCGGGGATCGGCGGCAGGTCGTGGGAGAGCGGTGCCAGGACCTCGTACACGTCGGCGGCGCTGGCCGGCCGGTCCCGGGGGTCGAGTGCCAGCAGCGCGTGCACCAGGTCGTCGAGCACGGTGGGGATCTCCGGCCGCAGCTGGGCAGGTCGCGGCGGGGGATCACTCAGCTGGTGCCGCAGCGTGGTGGTGGTGGTCACGCCGTCGAACGGCGGGCGGCCGGTGAGCAGGTCGAACAGCGTGGCCCCCAGCCCGTACAGGTCGGTACGGTGGTCGGCGCGCTCGCCGAGGATCTGTTCGGGCGCCATGTAGCCCACCGTGCCAAGGCTCTGCCCGGTCTGGGTGATCCGGGAGTAGCGATCGTCGCCGTGAACGACGGCCAAGCCGAAGTCGAGGACCTTCACGGCGCCGCTCGTGTCCAGCATGACGTTGCTCGGCTTGATGTCCCGGTGCACCAGGCCGATCCGCATCGCCGCGTGCAGGACGCTGCTGACCTGTGCCCCGATGGCGGCCACCCACCCGATCGGGAGTGGACCCTGCTCGGCGGCCAGGTGCGTGAGCGTGATTCCGTCGATCTTCTCAAGGACCAGGTAGGGCTGGCCGGCTTGCTCGCCGAGGTCGAAGACCGCGGGCACGCCAGGGTGAGTGAGCCGAGCGGTCAGCAGGGCCTCACGGCGGAACCGTCGCAACAGGTCCAGGTCGGACATGGCGGCGTTGACGAACTTCACGATGACGGGGCGATCGAGCAGGGTGTCCTGCGCGGGCCACACCTCACCCATTCCCTTGTGCGCCAACGGGAATCGGCCCAGCTTGTATCGGTCTTTGAGGCTCGTACCGGGCACCACGGGGTTCAGCATAACGACCGACCGGGTCACCGCGCGGCACGCCCGCCGATCAGGAGTGTCCAAATCGGTGAGCGATGATCACAAATAAAGCCTTGCAAGCGCAGTTCACAACATGCTTGAATGTGGGCCATCCGCGCGCCCGCTTCACCAGCGCCCAAGCCCATGCTGCGCGACGTACGCGCTCAACTCTGTCCGCATCGCGACAGTTCACCTTCCACGCCCTGGCTCCGCCAGGCACCCACTGACGAGGGACGGTATGGCTGAGTTGGCCATCGGCCGGGAATTCCTTTCCGCCTACGCCAGGCTGCAGCGCCGGGTCCAGCGCGCCGTAGACGCCGCCATCAGCAAGTTCGCCGAGCACACCCACGCGGGCCTGCACCTGGAGAAGCTGACCGGGGCGCGAGATCCGAACATCCGCACCATCCGGATCGACCAGTTCTACCGCGGCGTCGTGCTCTCACTCGGAGCAGAGAAATACGCGCTGCTCGACGTCCTGCCACACGACGACGCCATCGCCTTCGCGGTGAGCCGCCGGTTCACCGTCAACCAGGCACTTGGCGTGTTGGAGATGCGCGACCAGGCGGGCATCGAGGAACTCGCCCGTACCGGCCCGTCGAACCCGTCCACCGGCCGCCTCTTCGACCACGTCTCCAACGCCGACCTCCTCCGGCTCGGCGTGGACGCGGACCTGCTGCCGCTGTTGCGCGTCATAGCCACGGACCAGCAGCTGGACAGCCTCGCCGGGCGCCTGCCGGAGGCCCAGCTCGACGTCCTGAACGGCCTGGCCAGCGGGCTGCCCGTCGAGGAGGTCTGGGCGGAGATGGCGGACCGGGCCGTGTCGGGCGTGGACGCCGACGACCTCCTCACCGCGGCACGCCGCACGCCCGAACGGATCCACTTCGTCTCCGGCCCGGTGGAGCTCGCCGCCATCCTCGCCCACCCGTTCGACGTGTGGCGCACCTTCCTGCACCCCACGCAACGCGACGTCGCCTACCGCGAGACCTACAGCGGCCCCGCGCTGGTGACCGGCAGCGCCGGAACCGGAAAGACGGTAACCGGACTGCACCGGGCGGTGTTCCTCGCCGAGCGGCTGCCGGACGGCGAGAAAGTCCTGCTGACCACGTTCACCCGCGCGCTCGCCGACGCCCTCGGCAACCAGCTGTACCGGCTCACCACCGACCCGAGCGTGCGGGCACGCATCGACGTGATCAGCGTCGACAAGCTGGCCTACGAGATCGTCGCCCGGGACGGCGCAAGAATACGAGTCGCCGAGAGCGGGACCATCGACCAGCTGTGGGAAGCCGCCGCGAAGGCCGGACCCACCTATCTGAACCGCGCCGGCCAGATCACCACGGCCAGCGCCGCCTTCCTCAAGCACGAGTGGGAGCAGGTGGTGCTGGCCCAACAGCTGACCACCCTGGACGCCTACCGCGACGCCCCGCGAAAGGGCCGCGGCGCGGGGCTGCGCAGGGCGCAACGTGAACAGGTGTGGACCTCGATCGACACCGTGGTGCGCGAGCTGACGAAGCAGCGCCTGCGCACCCACACCCAACTCGCCGACGACGCGGCCACCGTCGCACGCCGCTCACCAGCCCCGTACCGGCACGTCGTCGTCGACGAAGGGCAGGACCTGCACCCGGCACAGTGGCGTCTGCTGCGGGCACTCGTCGCGCCCGGCCCGAACGACATGTTCCTGCTCGCCGACCCGTACCAGCGCATCTACGACAGTCACGTGTCGCTGGCCCAGCTCGGCATCGAGGTCCGCGGCCGAACCCGCAGGCTCACCGTCAACTACCGGACCACCCACGAAATCCTCGATCTGTCGGTCAAGGTCCTGGCCGGCGACACCGCCACCGGCCTCGACGGACAGGACGACACGCTGCGCGGCTACCGCTCGATCACCCGCGGCGGCGTACCCGAGCTTGCCGCGCACGGCAGCCGCGACGGCGAGTGGGAAGCGTTGATCAAGCGGGTCGGGACCTGGCTGGACCAAGGCGTGGAACCCCACGCCGTCGGCGTGGCCGTCCGCACCGGGCAGCTGGTCAGGACCATCAGCAGAATTCTGAGCGACGCCCACATTCCCGTCGCCGACGACAAACGAGGCATCGACGGGGTGCGCGTCGACACCATGCACCGCATGAAGGGGCTGGAATTCCAGTGCCTTGCCGTCGTCGGGCTGGACGCGGGCGTGCTGCCGGCACCGAACGCGGTCACCTCGGCGGCGGAAGATCCGCATGCCCACGGGCAGGACCTGCAGCGCGAGCGCTGCCTGCTGTTCGTCGCCCTGACCCGCGCCCGCGACGTGCTCTACCTCTCGCACACCGGCACACCCAGCCCGCTCCTGCCGGTGAGCCGATGAACGGCCGAAATACTGTCGGCGGTCCCAAACTGGGCGACGCGGCACGCTCCGTCTGGGGCAAGACCGACCGCAGGGGCACCTCCCCGGTCGGGTGGCTGCCGCTGTGGCGGCACCTCGCCGACACCGCCGACGTCGCCGGACAGCTGTGGGACCACTGGCTGGGCGACGCGGCTCGCCGCCGCGTCGCCGACGAACTGCCCGGCGGCGACGCCGACGCCCGAACCCTCGCCGTCTGGATCGCCGGCGTCCACGACATCGGCAAGGCCACGCCCGCCTTCGCCTGCCAGGCGTACGCCCTGGCGGAGCGGATGCGCGACCACGGGCTCACCTACCACCGGGACCTGATCCGCGCCGACCGCAGGTACGCCCCCCACGCCACCGCCGGACACCTCGTGCTGGCGGACTGGCTGCAGGAACAGAACTGGATCGACCCGCACCCGTACGCGGTCATCGTCGGCGGCCACCATGGTGTCCCACCGACCGACGAAGGCCTCCGCGACGCGCAGGTGCGCCCGCATCTGCTCGGCGACCCGGCCTGGCGGCAGGTACAGCAGGAACTGCTCACCTGGATGACAGAGCGGTCCGGGGCAGGGGAGCGGCTCGTCGACTGGGGCGACGTTCCGCTGTCACAGCCCGCACAGGCCATCCTCACCGGCCTCGTGATCGCCGCCGACTGGATCGCCAGCAACGAGGACTTCTTCCCCTATCTCCTGGACAGCCCCGACACGCACCGACTCCAGGCCGGCTGGAACCTGCTGGACCTGCCCGCCCCCTGGCGGCCCGCCGCACCGCCGCAGAGCGTGGACGAGCTGTTCGGCACGCGGTTCACGCTGCCCGCCGGCGCGGCGCCACGACCCGTGCAACGCACGGTCGCCGAGCTGGCCGAAGCCATGCCCGTGCCCGGCATGATGATCGTCGAGGCGACGATGGGGGAGGGCAAGACCGAAGCCGCCCTGGCGGCGGTGGAGATCCTGGCCCGCCGCACCGGGGCATCCGGCTGCTACCTGGCCCTGCCCACCCGAGCCACCAGCGACGCCATGTTCGGCCGAATGCTGTCCTGGCTACGCCGACTGCCCGACACGCAGGTCGGCCGAGGCGACCGCGACGTCCGCCTGGCGCACGGCAAAGCAGCACTCAACCCCGAGTACGACCAGCTGCGCACCACCTCGCTGCCCAGCGGCATCGCCGAGGACGCCGGTGGCACCGACATCGGCGTACACACCTGGCTCGCCGGACCCAAACGGACACTGCTGTCCAGCTTCGTCGTCGGCGCCATCGACCAATTGCTGTTCGCGGCGCTGCGCAGCAAACACCTGGTACTGCGCCACCTCGGCCTCGCCGGCAAGATCGTCGTCATCGACGAGGCGCACGCCTACGACGTCTACATGGGCCGCTTCCTCGACCGGGCACTGGAGTGGCTCGGCGCCTACGGCGTACCGGTCGTCGTGCTCTCCGCCACCCTGCCAGCACACCGACGGGCCGAGCTGATGCAGGCCTACGACGCCGGCCGCCTCGGCCCACTGCCCCCGCTCACCTGGCGCGACCGCGGCAAACCGCGCGTCGACCCGTACGCCCCGCTCCGCACCGACCTGCGATACCCACTGATCACGGCCTCCACCACCGAACGCGGCGCCACCGCCACCAGCTGCGCCGACTCCGGACGCGGCATCGAGGTGACCCTGCGGCGCCTGGCCGACGACCTGCCCGCACTGACCGACCTGCTGCGCGACCAACTGGCCGGCGGCGGCTGCGCACTCGTGATCCGCAACACCGTGACACGGGTCCAGGAAACCGCAGCCGCGCTACGCGCGACGCTCGGACCGGACACCCCCGTGTCGGTGGCGCACTCCCGATTCATGGCCATCGACCGCGCCGCGAAGGACCGCTGGCTGCGCGACACGTTCGGACCACCCGGCAACGGCACCCGACCCCACCGGCACGTCGTGGTGGCCAGCCAGGTCGCCGAACAATCCCTCGACATCGACTTCGACCTGCTCGTCACCGACCTGGCCCCGGTCGACCTCGTCCTGCAACGCATCGGCCGGCTGCACCGCCATCCCCGCACCGACCGCCCCGCCCGGCTCGCGACCCCCACCTGCTGGATCAGCGGCGCCGACTGGACAACCGAACCGCCGCAACCGGTCACCGGCTCACGCCGCGTCTACCAGCCGGCCACGCTGCTCCGCAGCGCCGCGGTGCTGCTGCCACACCTGGACGGCGCACCGCTGCGGCTCCCCGCCGACATCGCCCCGCTCACCCAGACCGCCTACGCCGACGCCGCCGTCGGCCCGCCCTCCTGGCAGCCGGCAATGACCGAGGCGGAGGCGAAACAGCGAGACGAGATCACCACCAAGGAGTTGAAGGCCGACGGCTTCCGCCTGGCCAGCGTCGCCGAACCCGGCGTACCGCTGATCGGCTGGCTCACCGGCGGCGTCGGTAACGCCGACGACCGCGCGGCGCAGGGTCACGTCCGCGACACCGACGCCGAATCCCTTGAGGTCCTGCTGCTGGTACGCACACCGGACGGCCTGATCCTGCCACCGTGGATCGACGGCGGCGGCGTACCGGTCGCGACCAGCAGCGTTCCGCGCCGGCCACTGCCCCGGCTGATCGCACGCTGCACCCTCCCGCTGCCACGTGCGATGACCGCCGCCGACGTGATCGACCAGGTCATCGACGAACTGGAGCAGCGCACCGACGTCAGCGCCTGGCAGGACAACCCCTGGCTCGCCGGTGAGCTCGTACTCGACATCGACGCGGACGGAAACGCAACGGTGGCCGGCTTCGACCTGCATTACCACCCCGACGAAGGGCTGCGGGTCACCCGCGCCACCACCTGAACCACATCGACCCGAACAAGGAGGTGATGCCGATGACCGGCTCACCACACCCAGCTGAGTTCTCGCTGGTCGACGAGGCCTGGATCCCGGTGCTGGACGCCACGGGCCAGCGCCGCGACGTGTCGCTGCTCGGCCTCTTCGAGCAGGCCGGCGACGTACGCATGATCGCCTGCGAACTGCCCACGCAGACCTTCGCGATCCTGCGGCTGGCGCTGGCGATCCTGCACCGAGCCACCGGCGGCCCGGCCGGCGAGGCCGCCTGGCAGGCACTGTGGCGGGACCGGGCACTGCCGGTCGCGGACATCGCGGACTACCTTGGCGCCTTCCGCGACCGGTTCGACCTGCTGCACCCGATGCACCCGTTCTATCAGGTCGCCGACCTGCATGCGGCGAAGAGCAACACGTACGGGCTGGAGCGTCTCATCGCCGACGTGCCGAGCGGCCTGCCCTTCCTGACGACCCGTGCCGGGCCAGGCATGGACTCGATCACGCCGGCCGAGGCTGCCCGCTGGTTGGTGCACTGCCAGGCATACGACCCCTCCGGCATCAAGACGGGGGCGGTCGGAGACACGCGGGTCAAGGGCGGGCGGGGCTATCCCATCGGCGTGGCATCGCTCGGCTCCCTGGGCGGAGTACACCTTGAGGGCGCGACCCTGCTGGAGACCCTGCTGCTCAACCTGGTGCCGATCGCACCGGGCTGGCAGGTGGCCGACGAACGGGACCTGCCGGTGTGGGAGCGTGACCCGCAGACGTCCGCCGAAGAGGCCGACGTCACCCGTGGCCCGTACGGTCTGCTCAGCCTCTACACCTGGCAGTCCCGGCGGATTCGCCTCTTCGGTGATGCCGCCGGCATCACCGGCGCGATGATCTCCAACGGTGACCGGCTCGAATGGCAGGACCGGCACCTGCTGGAGCCGATGAGCGTCTGGGGACGCAGCGGCCCACGCGAACGCGAACAGAAGCGGACCCCGATCTACCTGCCCCGGCCGCACGACCACAGCCGGGCCCTGTGGCGAGGGTTGCAGACCCTGCTGCCGGCGCCGCCGCCGTCCGGCGCCGAGCCGCCGAAGCGGTTGTCGCCGATGGTGGTGCAGCGGCTCGCCCGGCTGACGGTCACCGGAGTCGTCGGATCGGACTTCCAGGCCCGCACGCGTGCCACCAGCGTCACCTACGGCACCCAGCAGTCGGTCGTGGACGAGGTGTTCAGCGACGCGCTGACCATGAACGTGCTGCTGCTGGTCGAAGACTCCGCGCTGCGGGCCACCGCCGTCGACGCCGCCGGCGACGCCGAGGCGGCGGTGACGGTGCTGCGCCGGCTCGCCGACAACCTGGCCCGCGCCGCCGGCAGCCGCGACACCGACATCGGCGAGGCTGACCGGGCGGCCGAATCCGCGTACGCCCGGCTGGACCGCGCCTTCCGTGACTGGCTGGCCCGACTCGGCCCGGACAGCGACCCGGCGGCCGAGCGTGCGACCTGGCAGCGGCTGGTCCGCCGGGCCGTCGAGCGGCTCGGGTTCGACCTGGTCGCCGCCGCCGGCCCGACCACCTGGGTCGGCCGCATGGGCAAGGACCGCGCCGGCCGGGACATCCACTACTCCAGCTCCCAGGCCGAGGCGTGGTTCCGCGACGGCCTGGCCAGGGCACTGCCCATGACGACCCAGTCTCCGCACCAGAGGCAGGAGGAGAAGGTATGACCGCGGTGGAAGTCGACCAGCCGGCCGGCCCGGCCCGGAAGGCCTGGGTCCGGCGCCGCGCCGACCTCGGCGAGCACGTCGCGCGGACGGTCGGCAGCCTGCAGGCACGGGTGTTGAGCACCGTGCCCCAACCCGAAGCCGTCAGCGCGCTGGCCCGGCTGCGGCGCGGCATCGGCCGAACGCCAGGCTTCGATTTCCTGCTGGAACGGTACCTACAGGTGCCGGAGCACCTGCTCGGCCACCGGCCAGCCGACGACACCGAGGCGACGGACGCCGAACACGCCGTGCACGACGCGGTAACCCTGTACGCGCTGCACCAGCAGTCGCGCCGGGAGCGGATGCACGCGGACGGACGCGGGCTGGGGCAGGCCCTGTCCGACCTCGTCCGCAAGTCCTCCAGCCCGGACGGGGTGCGCCGCCGGTTCGCCGCCCTCGGCACCGCCAGCACCTACCACGAGAGCACCTACCACCTGCGCAGCCTGATCACGATGCTGCGCGAACACCAGATCCCACTCGACTACGGCCTGCTCGCCGACGACCTGCGGACCCTTCGCAGACCGGACGGGCCGGCCAAGGTCCAGGCCATCTGGGGCCGGGAGTTCTTCCGCAGCCGGCCCAGCACCGACGTTGACGCCCCCACCCACTCTGCCGAGGAGCAGCCATCATGAGCCGCACCATCATCGACGTCTACGCGCTGCAGACCGTGCCGCCGAGCAACCTCAACCGCGACGACACCGGCTCCCCGAAGACCGCCGTCTACGGCGGGGTGCGACGCGCACGGGTCTCCAGCCAGGCCTGGAAGCGGGCGATCCGGCTGGCCTTCGCCGACCTGCTCGACGACTCCCAGCTCGGCGAGCGGACCAAACGCGTCGGCGAGTCGCTCGCGGCCCGGATCAAGGCACTCGACGCGAGCATCACCGACGAGGCCGCGTCCGCGCTGGCCACCGACGTCTTCGTGGCCGGCGGCCTCGCCAAGGCCGAGAAGAAGAAGACCGAGGCGAAGGACGTCGAGTCCGGCTACCTGCTGTTCCTGAGCCACCGGCAGCTGGACAATCTCGCCGCCGCCGCGCTGGAGGCGGCACGCGCCGGCGCCACCCTCGACAAGGCCCGCTTCAAGGCGCTGGTCGACACCGAGCACTCGGTCGACATTGCGATGTTCGGCCGGATGGTGGCCGACATGACCGACATCAACGTCGACGCCGCATGCCAGGTGTCCCACGCCATCAGCGTCCACGCCGTCGACAACGAGTTCGACTACTTCACCGCCGTCGACGACCGCAAGGCCGACGCCGCCGAGACCGGCGCCGGCATGATCGGCACCATCGAGTTCAACTCCTCCACGCTGTACCGGTACGCCACCGTCGACGTCGACGCGCTGCACCGTACCCTCGGCGACGCCGACGCGACCCGAGCCGCCGTCGAAGCGTTCCTGACCGCGTTCGCCCGCAGCATGCCGACCGGCAAGCAGAACACGTTCGCCCACCGCACGCTGCCCGACGCCGTGCTGGTGCGGCTGCGCGACACCCAGCCGATCAACCTGGTCGGGGCCTACGAGACGCCCGTCCGGGAGACGCACGCCGCCGGGCGGCTCGAACTGGCCGCGGCCGAACTGGCACGGCACACCGTGGCGGTCGAGAACGCCTACGGCGAGCGGCCGGTCGCCAGCTGGGTCACCCAGGTCGGGGAGAAGACCGCGGTGCTGGCCGACCTCGGCAAGGCGGTCAGCTTCAGCGAACTCGTCACCGGGGTGGGCGAGCAGGTCGCCGTGGCACTCGGACAACCCGCATGAGCGTGCTGCTGCTGCGGCTGGCGGGCCCGCTGCAATCATGGGGCTCGTCCAGCCGCTTCGCCCGTCGCGGCACCGAGATCGCGCCTACCAAGAGCGGAGTGATCGGTCTGCTGGCCGCCGCCAAGGGCCTCCGGCGCACCGAACCGCTTACCGAACTGCTCGGCCTGGAGTTCGGGGTACGACTGGACCAGCCCGGGCAGATCCTTCGGGACTTCCAGACCGCCCGAAGCCTCGACGGCCGCCAGAGCGCACCGTTGACCTACCGCTTCTACCTGTCGGACGCGTCCTTCCTCGCCGCCGTCAGCGGTGAACGGGAGCTGCTGTGCGGCCTGGCGGACGCACTGGACCGCCCCCGCTTCCCCCTCTACCTCGGGCGTCGCTCCTGCCCACCGGCCGGGCCGATCAGCCTCGGCGTGCACGACGGAACCCTCGACGACGCGCTGACGCAGTGGCCCTGGCTCGCCGCCGACTGGTACCGCAAGAAGGCCGCCCGCACCATCCGGCTGGAAATCATCCGCGACGCCCGCCCCGGCGATCCGGTCACCGAGACCGTGCCCGACGAGCCGGTCAGCTTCGACCCCGCCCATCGGCAGCACACCTGGCGGTCGGTGCTGCGCCGGCACGTCGACGTCGCCAACGACCTCGCGGAGCGGGCCGGTGTCGCCGAGCACGACCCGCTGAGCCTGCTGGGAGGCTGAGCATGTTCCTGACCCGATTCCAGATCAACCCGGCCCGCCGCAACGCGCGGAAACTGCTCTCCTCCCCGCACGCCATGCACGCCGCGGTCCGCGCCGGCTTCGCCGCCGCCGAGGACTACGAGCGCGCCGGCTCCCGTACGCTCTGGCGGCTCGACACCCCGGCCACCGCGACCGTCCACCTCTACATCGTCAGCCCGGGCCGACCCGACCTCGCCCACCTGGTCGAGCAGGCCGGCTGGCCCACCAGCGACGAAGTCTGGGTGACCCGGGACTACGACGGACTGATCGGCTCGCTGCGCTCCGACCAGGAGTGGGCGTTCCGGCTCACCGCCAATCCGACCCACAGTGGGCGCAAGAACGCCGAGGCCAAGGAGACCCAGCGCTTCGGCTACCTGCGCGAACACGAGCAGATCGCCTGGCTGCTCGCCCGCGCCGACCGGCACGGCTTCACCCTGACAAGCCAGCACGACGGCCGCCCCAACCTGCGACTGCACCGCCGCCAGACCCAGACCTTCAAACGGGGCATGGGCGCCGTCACCCTCACGACGGCGACGTTCGACGGCATCCTCCGGATCACCGACGCCGACGCCTTCCGCCGGGCGCTGACCGGTGGAATCGGGCACGCCAAGGCGTACGGCTGCGGCCTGCTCACCCTCGCCCCCGCCCAGGCCGCCCCATGAAGATCCCCGGTGTCCCGCCGGCGGAACTGGCAGACCTCAACCGCGCCCAGGACCGGCTCAGCTTCATCTACCGCGAACGCTGCGTCATCCACCGCGACAGCAACGCGATCACCGCCACCGACGACAAAGGTGTCGTCCACATCCCCGCCGCCACCCTCGGTGTCCTCATGCTCGGACCCGGCACCAGCATCACCCAACAGGCGATGATGCTCCTCGCCGACAACGGCGCCACCGCAATCTGGGTCGGCGAGCACGGCGTTCGCTACTACGCACACGGGCGCCCGCTGGCCCGATCCAGCCGGCTGCTCGTCGCCCAGGCCATTGCGGTCTCGCAGCGCGACCGACGCCTGCAGGTGGCACGAGCGATGTACCGGATGCGCTTCCCGGGCGAGGACACCACCGGACTCACCATGCAGCAACTGCGCGGCAAGGAAGGAGCACGAGTACGCCGCTGCTACCGCGAACACTCCCGTCGCACCGGCGTGGCATGGAACAACCGCGAGTACAACCCGGACGACTTCAGCGGCAGCGACCCCGTCAACCAGGCCCTGTCCGCCGCACACGCCTGCCTGTACGGCGTCGTGCACGCCGTCATCGTCGCGGTCGGCGCCTCACCCGGGCTCGGCTTCGTCCACACCGGCCATGACCGATCTTTCGTCTACGACATCGCCGACCTCTACAAGGCCGACATCACCATCCCGGTCGCCTTCGACGTCGCGGCCAGTGGATCCACCGACATCGGCCCGGACACGCGCCGCGCCGTCCGGGACCGGATCCACGACGGGGCACTCCTCGACCGATGCGTACGCGACATCCGGAGCCTGCTGCTCGATCCCGCTCCCACCGGGCCGATAGACGAGCAGTGGCTCGACGGCGAGGCGGAAGGCGACACCGTGCGCCTGTGGGACGAAGGCGGCTACGAGCTTGCCAGCGGACGCAACTATGCCCCGGACGTAGATTTCTGATGACCGTCATCATCCTGACCGCCTGCCCCGAAGGACTGCGGGGTCACCTGACGCAGTGGCTGTTGGAGATCTCCGCCGGGGTGTACGTCGGTCACGTGAACAGCCGCATCCGGCAGCGACTCTGGGCCAAGGTCGTCGAGATGGCCGGGGCCGGCCGGGCGCTGCTCGTCTATCAGCAGCCGGGCGAGCAGCGACTGTGCTTCCAGGTGCACGACCACCACTGGCAGCCGGTGGACTTCGACGGCATCACCCTGATCTGCCGACCGACCGAGCGCAGGACCTACAACCCGGCGTTGCCCCGAGGCTGGAGCAAGGCATCGAAGCGCCGCAGGTTCGGACGCCGGACCCCAGGGGGCAACGCCGCACCGGCGGTGAGCCCCGGACAAAGCGATGGAGAACGCGACGGCTGACCGTGGCGCAGGTGTTCGGACAACTCGCATCCCGGCGGGGGCGGTTCAGGATGCGGGCGAGCAGTGCGATCACGGGTGGGCGGCACCGCAAGAGAGGATCCGGCTGGTGGGGACTCCGCCCACGTCGGCGGGGCGGCCCCGCGATCGGTTCCATCGTGGAGAACTCTCTTTGACGGTGTCAACGACGGCCGAAAAGTGACCCCCTAGCGACGGTCGAAAGCTGACCCCCTGCTGGTTCGGTTCTATCGGTGGTCGTGCTTGTCGGCTGGCGGTACTGGCCGGCCGAGGCTCGACTGCGTCCACGACCGAGCCCGCAGGTTTACGCATGTGCTTCGGCGGCTCGGACGCCGCCAACGCCCGACGGACCGTGTTCTTCGAGATACCCAACCGGCGAGCGATCGCCTTGATCGGCATCTGCTCCGACCGGTGCAGCCGGCGGATCTCCGCCCAGTCCTCCACGCTCAACACCCTCCTGATCATTCGGAGGGGTCAACATTCACCCGCCGCCAGGGGTCAGTTTTCACACGTCGACGACAGACGGGGAGCGTCGCTGGCAGTCGATCGGACTCGATCCGTCCGACTGGGCACCCGGTACGCTCCCTCTATCCTGAAGCCGGTCACGCGACCGTCCCCTTCTTGTTGCAGAGGCCAGGTAAGACGATCTTGCGAGGCGAAGTGAAGGAAAACGACGTACTTGATCTTTAGAGCCGCAGGTCAAGAAGTCTGCTCCCCGCGCACGCGGGGGTGATCCCGGCTTGCGCTGCATCGAGATCAGCAGGCTTGACTGCTCCCCGCGCACGCGGGGGTGATCCCCCGGCCACGGACCTGCCCCGCGCACGGGTCAACTGCTCCCCGCGCACGCGGGGGTGATCCCGCAGCGAGACGCTGCCGGGGTCGGTGTCCTGCCTGCTCCCCGCGCACGCGGGGGTGATCCTTTGGTTGGGCCGATGTTTGATGCACTCGGCGGCTGCTCCCCGCGCACGCGGGGGTGATCCCTTCTGACCGTCACGAATGCTGCCCTCGAACGCCTGCTCCCCGCGCACGCGGGGGTGATCCCGGGGGGTGCACGCGACGGGCACCCCACTCCGGCTGCTCCCCGCGCACGCGGGGGTGATCCCGCAACGTCGCCGTGCGGCTGGGCAGACATCCGCTGCTCCCCGCGCACGCGGGGGTGATCCTTGGGTCGACGGAGCAACCATGCTCGGCAGCAACTGCTCCCCGCGCACGCGGGGGTGATCCCTTCTATACGGCCAACGTGTCCGTCTGGCAGTCCCTGCTCCCCGCGCACGCGGGGGTGATCCGGTGGCGCAGCTGGCCGGCGCCGCAGCCACCGGCTGCTCCCCGCGCACGCGGGGGTGATCCTTAGCGGGAGATGACTGGGCCGCTGAGTCAGAGTCTGCTCCCCGCGCACGCGGGGGTGATCCGCGGCTCGACAAGTCCGGTACCGCCTCGATGGTCTGCTCCCCGCGCACGCGGGGGTGATCCCCGACCTCGGGTGCGGTCACCGCGACGTCCCAGCTGCTCCCCGCGCACGCGGGGGTGATCCCGGCACGGCGTACGCGACCAGCGGTGTCACGCTCTGCTCCCCGCGCACGCGGGGGTGATCCCTGAGCGGGCAGTCCGTGCCGGCTGGCCACCGGCTGCTCCCCGCGCACGCGGGGGTGATCCCCTGAACGGTCAAGCTCTTACCCTTAAGATCACCTGCTCCCCGCGCACGCGGGGGTGATCCCTTGCCGCGCTCCCGACTGATCCGATCGGCGACCTGCTCCCCGCGCACGCGGGGGTGATCCGTCGGAGAAGTCGTCGCCGAGCTCGGGCAGCTCCTGCTCCCCGCGCACGCGGGGGTGATCCCATGCTCGACAAGGCCAAGGACACGCCGATCATCTGCTCCCCGCGCACGCGGGGGTGATCCGGCGTCTTCCGAAACTCGCCGACGACGGGACAGCTGCTCCCCGCGCACGCGGGGGTGATCCCCACCTGGCCGTCATCGACGAGCACGGCTTCGTCTGCTCCCCGCGCACGCGGGGGTGATCCCGTTGATCAGTTCGGTGGTGGCCATGTCAGGCCCTGCTCCCCGCACACGCGGGGGTGATCCCACCGAGGCGACGCCACCCCCGCCCGCGTCGCCCTGCTCCCCGCGCACGCGGGGGTGATCCCGCGCACGTCCTGATCGGCGACCTCGTGCCGTGCTGCTCCCCGCGCACGCGGGGGTGATCCCTCTCGCGTCTCGGGGCGGTACCGGCGGTCGGTCTGCTCCCCGCGCACGCGGGGGTGATCCCGTGTCGACGAGGATCCCGCCGAGGTGGGGGAACTGCTCCCCGCGCACGCGGGGGTGATCCCGTCTTGCCGCCGTGCTCGAACTCGAACCCGTCCTGCTCCCCGCGCACGCGGGGGTGATCCCGAGCGGATCCGGCTGACGTTCGGTCATGCCGGCTGCTCCCCGCGCACGCGGGGGTGATCCCGACGCGTACTGAAGCGCGATCAGCAGCGAGAACTGCTCCCCGCGCACGCGGGGGTGATCCCCAGATCCGCTGGACGACGGTGCGCGGCGGAGCCTGCTCCCCGCGCACGCGCGGGTGATCCCTGGGCCGGCGTCCAATCGGCCGTCCACGGCATCTGCTCCCCGCGCGCGCGGGGGTGATCCCGGCGGCAGGATCGCGAGGTCGATCAGGGCGTCCTGCTCCCCGCGCACGCGGGGGTGATCCCTTGATGCCCCTGGGTGGTTGACGGTTAGTCGCCTGCTCCCCGCGCACGCGGGGGTGATCCCGGGCCGAGCGCCGACGGCTGAAGGCGCTGCATCTGCTCCCCGCGCACGCGGGGGTGATCCGTCGACCCAGACGGGCACGAGGTGCACGGCGGCCTGCTCCCCGCGCACGCGGGGGTGATCCCCTCATGAAGGAGCGCTACCCGGATATGCCGGTCTGCTCCCCGCGCACGCGGGGGTGATCCCCCGTCACCCGTGGCGGGCCACCGCCCGCACCGCTGCTCCCCGCGCACGCGGGGGTGATCCCTCACGCATCGCGTTGCGTGGGCCATCGCCAACCTGCTCCCCGCGCACGCGGGGGTGATCCGTCGCGTCTCCAGGGTGAGGCCGATTTCCCGGACTGCTCCCCGCGCACGCGGGGGTGATCCCGCGTAGTCCCGCTCCCACTTGACCTTCCACACCTGCTCCCCGCGCACGCGGGGGTGATCCCGCGACCGGCACCGCGGCGCCGCGGTGGGGAACCTGCTCCCCGCGCACGCGGGGGTGATCCGCGTGTGGTGTACGTGTTCCTGCGTGTCGGTGCCTGCTCCCCGCGCACGCGGGGGTGATCCCATCATCGAGGGTTGGGAATACGCCCGCCTTGCCTGCTCCCCGCGCACGCGGGGGTGATCCCTGCCACCGGACGTACGTGCCGCCCGGCGTGGCCTGCTCCCCGCGCACGCGGAGGTGTCCCGGCAGTTCCCCGCCGTCTGCGTAGACGCGGGTCTGCTCCCCGCGCGGGGGTGATCCCTCGCTCTTTGCGGTTAGGGCGACGGCGGCGACCTGCTCCCCGCGCACGCGGGGGTGATCCCGCGTTCTGAGCCGACGGCTTCTCCGCAGCCTCCTGCTCCCCGCGCACGCGGGGGTGATCCCACGGCGTACAAAATCCTGCTCACCGTCGCGCCCTGCTCTCCGCCCACGCGGGGGTGATCCCGCCTGGGACAGTGCGGTCTTGGGAGGCGTTGTCCTGCGCCCCGCGTACGCGGGGATGATCCCATTGTGTGGGACCACTCCACTACAAGTCCGGGCGGGCCTGCTCCCCGCGCACGCGGGTTGATCCCCCGCACCACCAACCGACTGCTACGGACACCCGACCTCTGCCAGGTCGCCGGTGTGCTGCGTAGAAATCCACGCGCCCGCCGGTCAGATCATCTCGGTCTTCAACCGCCCGTCCTCGTACGGCTGTGCGGCCCGCTGGAAGCAGGCACCGGATACTCGGCTCTCCACCGTCCGGACGTGCCGGAAACGTTGGCCTCGGTAGTAGGCGTGCAACCGCGGGTTCGTGGTCCACGCGTCCAGCCGTAACCAGGTCAGGCCGGCCTGGTACGCCCGGC
The DNA here is from genome assembly GCF_044765245.1 of Micromonospora sp. NPDC093277. Classification (NCBI taxonomy): domain Bacteria; kingdom Bacillati; phylum Actinomycetota; class Actinomycetes; order Micromonosporales; family Micromonosporaceae; genus Micromonospora; species Micromonospora sp. NPDC093277. The sequence continues at coordinate 139,889 of NZ_JBIWJO010000005.1, read as the reverse complement.
CGCCGGCCCAGTCGAGCATCTCCCCACCGAGCCCGGCGCCGGCGTACCGAAGCGGGATCATCATCTTGGCGGCGTACAGCGCGTCGGCCGGATCGTCTTCCGGGTACCACAGGGCCTCGGGGTCTCTGTCCGGCTTCCACAACGAGTCGACGTCCACATATGCGGTCAAGGTGATCGTGGCGATCGGGTCCGACCCGTCCCACACCATCCAGGTCTGGCCGGCCTGCACAGTGGCAGCCACCGCCGACCGAGGCAGTGGGATCGACCACTGCTCTTCGCCTCGTGCGGCGAGCCAGGCGGCCCGCTCGCGCCGCCAGCTCATGATGACCTCGACGTCTGCCAGGGTCGCAGGGCTGATGATCACTGCGGCTCCTCCTCCCGGTCGTGGAACCTTCCGATCACGGCCGAGTCGCCGAGCGTGTAGGCCAGCCGGTTACGGTCGCCAGCGAACGAGGTCACGGACACCCGCACCGCCCGCTCGTTGGTGAACCCGGTCCGGATGTACAGCAGCACCGGAGTGCCCGGCGGCAAGTCGAGCAACTGTGCCTCGGCCGGGTTCGGCATCCGGGCCAGAATTTCGTCCTCGTATGCCACCTGCTCGTAGCCGCGCGCGGCCAACAGGCGGGTGGTGCCCTGCGGGATGTCGCGAGGCGAGAGCAGCTCGGTGACCTGCTGACACAAGTCCATCGGGTAGTAGGTGTCCTGCACAGAGGACGCCTGCCCGTTGACGAAACGGATGCATCGGCGGACAGCGGCGTGGGAGTCGACCTCCACCCCGAGCCGCTGCGCCAGCTCGGCCGGCAACGCCTCGATCCGAAGCTCGAACTCCTGCGATGCCTCGTGGCCCTGGTCGGCGACCTCGCTGCGCCAGGCGTCCGTCTCGGCGTAGGGGCCGGTGGGGAACTCCGCGCGGGAGGCGTGGAAGGTCAGGGTGAGCCGGTCACGGACGAGCATGCCACCGGACCGTCCGGGCACCGATTCCACCAGGCCCTCGTTGACCAGCAGGCCAGTTGCGAGCCGGATGGTGTTGCGTGACACCTGGTACTGGTCCATCAACTGGGGCTCGGTCGGCAGCCGGTCGCCGGCGCGTAGCTCGCCCTTGCGGATCTTCTCGCGAAGTTCGTCGGCGATCTTCTGGTACAGCGGCGGCACAGCCCCACCCTCCCTGATGTCGTACCAACCAATCTAGCCCTTGGCCTTGACTGTGGCCTGACGCACTGCAATGGTTGGTATGAATCCAACGTTACCCAGCGTCGGCACTCGACCACCATGGAGCAGGGATGAGTACTCCGGCTGAGATGGCCCGGGAGATGGAAACAGTCAACCGGGCACTTTCGGCGACGAACGTCCTCCTCGCCGGCATGGACCAGGTCAACAGCGCCTGTGAATTGCATCCACCGGCCAATTCGCCGCTGCGAACCCTCGTCGAACACGCCGAGCAATCCGCCGGCCTGGTCACCAAGTACTTGCGGGATCAGCCCCGCGCATGAGCCGGGTGCAGGGTCCGTCTTCCTCCCCCCGATGGCCCCTGCACCCATCAGCCGGGTGCGCGGTCGGTGCCGGGAAAGGCCCGGCCGCGCACCCACGGGAAGGAGGTGGCGCCCGTGCAGCGCAAATGGTTCGTGCCTGCCAGTGCCGACGATCCCTACGATCCGTTCGGCACGGCCACCCTCTACGGCCGTCAGGACGGCTACACGCTGCCGGCCTCGACCGGTCCGACCGACCCGCAGGCGCGCGCCGCCGCCAACCGGGCAATCTGGGAGTCGGCTCCGCTGCCGGCGCAGCCCGGGTTGCTGGCCCGCCTGTTGCACAGGATCACGAAATGACCGGCCCACCAGAGCCGCAGCCCCGCTCGTTGGTGGTACCGGCCGGCACGCTTCTGCGACTCGCCGCCACCGAATGGGCCGACTGCGCTGACCTCACCCACGACACCGACGTCGCGGTGGTGCTGTCCGTGGTGCGGACCGACCCGACCCACGTCGGGTGGACGTGCGTGATCGGGCACCGGCCGCAGTGTGAGTACGCCGACGAGCACCCGCCGTACATCGAGCTGCGAGTCCGTACTGCGGTGTTGCACCGGTTCGGAAGCCCGCCGTGACCCGGATGGACGAGCCGACCGGTCTTGCCGACCAGGTGGAGGTCGCGTTGCTGACCGTCGCGGCGCACGAGGACGGACGCCGCTGTCTCAACTGTTCCGCGGGCGTCTGCGGGGTGTGGTGGTGGGCGCTGAAGTTGCTCGAACGCCATCCGGGCCCCACCGGCTCCGCACCGACTTCCGATCAGTCCAGACGACGTGACCCGAGAGAGGCCAGCCGTGGTGATGACACCTCCTGGCGCAGATGACCGCCCGACCGCGCGTATCGACCCGGTCCCCGCCGCCGTCCGGCCCGACACCGTGCGCGGCGGCCCGCACCAGGGGCCGAAGCTCCTGGCCGACGAGTTCCATCTCCTCGCCCACGACGACCAGACCGGGAAGCCCCGCCTGCACGGCGCGGCGACCAACTACGGGATTGCCGCCGCGCTGCTCGGCGAGCTGGCCTCGGCCGGAAAGGTCACGTTCGACCGGGGTCGGCTGTGGGTGCGGGACACCCGGCCACCGGACGATTGGTTGCAGCATCTGGTGCTGGCCCGGCTGGTCGCCGAGCCGCAGCACACCGCCACCCGTACCTGGCTGGCGTTCCTTGCCGAGACGGTGCCCGAGCAGGTCGCTGAGCGGCTGTGGCAGGCCGGCAAGGTCGCCCCCCAGCAGCACCGCCGGCTGCTGCGTGCCACCACCGTGTACGTGCCGACGAACACCAACGTCGCCGCCTGGTCGTGGGCGCGGTTGTCGACCCTGCTGCGCGACCACAAGCAGCTGAACCCGTTCGACCTCGCGCTGATGGGCATCGCCAACTCGTGCGGGCTGGGCGGGTTCGTCCTCGACGGCGCCCGTGCGTCCGTCCACGCGGACCTGCGCCGGCAGCTGGAGGAGGCCCCCCAGCCGATGCGCGAACTGCTCGCCGACCTTGACACGGCTGTCGGGTCTGCCGTTCTGAGCCACCGCACCTGACCGGTGCGGTTCATGTCACCCGCACCGGCCGGTGCGGTCGTTTCCCCCCACCCCCTTCTTGCAGGGAGCTTCCCCATGTCCTCACCTCCTGACACCGTGTCCACTGTGCTGGCACGAGGCCGGCTCGGCACGTGGACCGTGGTGTTCTTCGTGATCGCCGCCGCCGCGCCCCTGACCGTGGTCGCCGGCGGCGCGACGACCGGATACGCCGTCACCGGCGTACTCGGCATCCCGGTGTCCTACCTCGCGGTCGCCTCGGTGCTCGCCGTGTTCGCCGTCGGCTACGTCGCCATGAGCAGGCGCATCGTCAACGCCGGGGCCTTCTACACCTACGTGACCAAGGGCTTCGGCCGGCCGGCCGGCGTTGGAGCCGCGTTCGTCGCTGTCGTCGGCTACAACGCCATGCAGATCGGCCTCTACGGCGGGTTCGGCGCGGTCCTCGCCGGGTTCCTCGGCGACCGTGGCATCGACGTGCCATGGTGGCTGTGCGCCTACGCCGCCTGGGCGATCATCGCGGTGCTCGGAGTTCTGCGCATCGACCTCAACGGCAAGGTCCTCTCCGCCATGCTGGTGGGCGAGGTCGTCGTCGCGTTGGTGTACGACGCGGTCATGCTCACCCACCCGGCCGACGGGCGGGTCACGTTCGACACTCTTTCTCCGTCGCACATTTTCGCCGCCGGCATCGGTGCCGCCCTGGTCACCGCCATCACCGGCTTCGTGGGTTTCGAGAACACGGTGGTGTTCTCGGAGGAGACGAAGGACCCGAAGCGGACCGTGGCGAGGGCGACGTACATCGCGGTGGCGATCACCGGCCTGCTGTACGGGGCGTCGGCGTGGGCGATGTCCGTGGCCACCGGCCCTGACAAGATCGTTGAGGCGGCTTCGAAGGACAGCACCGACCTGATGTTCAACCTCGTCGGCCCGTACATCGGAGCCGAGTTGGTGACCGTCGGCCGGCTGCTCTTCATCACCAGCCTGTTCGCCGCCCTGCTCAGCTTCCACCACACCGAGGCGCGGTATCTGTTCGCCCTCGGTCGGGAGCGGGTGCTGCCCGCCGTCCTCGGCCGGACCAGCCGGCGCACCGGAGCACCGAAGGTCGGCTCGATCATCCAGACCGTACTCGCCGCGGTGGTTCTCGCCGGGTACACGATCACCGACGCCGACCCGATCGTGCACCTGTTCTTCTGGGTCACCGTCACCGGCGGCCTCGGCGTGCTGATCCTGATGACGGTCACCTCGGCCAGCGTGGTCGCGTTCTTCATCCGCAACCGCACCGACGACGGGATATGGCGGACCCGGATCGCGCCGGCTCTGGCCGCCCTCGCCCTCGCCTCGATCCTCTACGTGACCATCGAGCAGTTCGACACCCTGCTCGGGGTGGAGCCAGCCTCGCCGATGCGCTGGTGGTTCCCCGCCAGCTACGGCATCGCCGCGGCGGCCGGACTGGTGTGGGCGCTGGTCCTGCGGGCGATTCGACCCGAGGTGTACCGGTCGATCGGGCTGGGCGCGGAATCCGCGAAGACACCGCTACGCGCTCCCGAACCCGTCCGCCAGCCCGCCTGATGAGGAGCCCTACCGTGCCCACGACACAAACGGATGCGACCATCCGACGGGCCACACCACCCGACGCCGCCGCACTGGTGCGGGTGCTGGTCGACGCGTTCTTCGACGGACCGGTCGCGGACTGGCTGATCCCCGACCTGGCCGAGCGACGGGTTGTGTACCACCGCTACTTCCGGCTGATGCTCAACCACGGGCTGAGGCACGGACGGGTCGACACCACCACCGACCTGACCGGGGTGGCGATCTGGCACCGGCGCGAAGACGCAATCCCGGCCGGCCCGGACCTTCACCACGAACTGGAGACGGCGTGCGGCGAATACGCGCCCAAGTTCCTGCTCCTGGACGCGCTCTTCGAAGCACACCACCCCCGGATGCCACACGACTACCTGGCCTACCTCGCGGTTGACCCGACCGCGCAGGGCCGGGGGATAGGCTCGGCGCTGCTGAACCACGCACACCGTGCGCTCGACGAGAAGAGCCAGCCGGCATACCTGGAAGCCAGCAACGAGCACAACCGCCGGCTGTACCTGCGCCACGGCTACGAGTCCGGCCAACCGATGCGGGCATCAACGGAGGCCCCGCCGATCTGGCCAATGTGGCGTCAGACTGCCGACGGGGGAGCCCAAGGGCCGGACCGGCGGCTGCGGTGAACGCCACCATGGCCACGTCCGTACGGCACGCGAAACCCGGCGACGTCGCCGCTGTGACAGCGCTGCTCGTCGCCGCGCTGGAAGGCGACCCGGTCGCTGAGTGGCTGGTGCCGGACCAGCGCGAACGGCACAACGTTTTCCAGCGACTACTGGCAGTCGAGGTCGACCACGCCGTCGAAGCCGGCGACGTCTACGTGACGCTGGACTGGTCAGCCGTCGCCGTCTGGCGCCGCCACGACCTCGACTCGGACCGCAGGGCGTTCGGAGATCACCACCTGACAACCTTCGCAGGCCGCGCGGCACCCCGGTTCGGCGAGCTGGCCGCCGCAGTGCGCAGCTATCGGCCCGACGCGCCGCACCACTGGCTGTCGTGGCTGGCCGTGCAGCCCGGCTACGCGTGGCCCGCCGCCGACGCGTTGCTGCGCCAGCATCACCAGGTGGTCGACCAGACCGGACACCCGGTGTACGCGGTCGTCTGGACCAAGGGCGCGCGGGACCTGCTGTGCCAGCACGGCTACCGGCCGGACCTTCCGCTGCACCTACCCAGCGGCCCGAGGATCTGGCCAGTCCAACGCGGGTCTCACCCCGCTCCGCTGTCCACCGCTGGCTGACCACCCGACCACGGGTACCAGGGTCGCCGCATCGCTGAGGCGGCCCTGGTCCCCGGCCGCCCCTGACCAATATGTCAGCAAGGAACTGCACGCCATGCTCCAGCCGGCCGTCCCCACCCGCCGCCGCGTCAGCCTGCATGGCAGCGACCTCATCTGCCGCGCAGGCGTGATCGGCCTGCTGCGACCTCGTCCGGAGGTGTTGCTGCTCCACGACGCCGAGACCGACCAAGCCGACGTGGCGGTAATCATCGGCGACAGCGTCGACGAGGCGACCCTGCGATCCCTGCGGTCCCTGCACTGCCGGGGTGGCACCGCGATGGTGCTGGTAGTCACCCACATCGACGACGCTGGGCTGGTCGCCGCCGTCGAACACGGAGTCGCCGGGATCGTCCGCCGGTCGGATGCCAGCCCTGACCATCTCGTCAGCGTCATCCGAGCCGCCGCAGCCGGAGAGGGGAGCGTCCCACCCGATCTGCTCGGCCGGCTCCTCAAGCAGGTCGGCACGGTGCAACGGGACGTGCTCAGCCGGCAGGGCCTGACATTCAACGGCTTCACCGCCCGCGAAATCGAGATAATGCGCCTGGTCGCCGACAGCTACGGCACCAGCGAAGTCGCCGCCGCACTGGCCTACTCGGAGCGAACGATCAAGAGGATCATCCAGGACTTGACCAACCGCCTACACCTCCGCAACCGCTGCCACGCCGTGGCCTACGCGCTGCGCAACGGCCTGATCTGAGAGGAGTGGCCATGCCATCGCGTTTGTCGCCAACATCGTGGCCGAAGCCAAGCAGCGCCTTCACAAGTCCCACCAGCGATGTCGCGAAAGCACACAAGACCTCGGCTTGGGTTCGTTCCGGGGGCAGCCGGTGGAAGTTGATCGCCATCGACCAGTCCGGCCAGAGCGCCCGGTACGCTGTACCTACCCTGAAGCCGGTCACGGGCCCTTCCCCCTTCTCGCTACACAGGCCAGGTAAGACGATCTTGCGAGGCGAAGTGAAGAAAAACGACGTACTTGATCTTTAGCGCCGCAGGTCAGGAAGTCTGCTCCCCGCGCACGCGGGGGTGATCCCCTTGTCGGCCGGGAACCGAGTAGCCGTCAAATCTGCTCCCCGCGCACGCGGGGGTGATCCCGACGCTGGCCGCTACCCAGTGCTCCAGGCTCACTGCTCCCCGCGCACGCGGGGGTGATCCTCCGGCGCAAGATGATCACTCTCCTATGATGGGCTGCTCCCCGCGCACGCGGGGGTGATCCCCCCAACCTCGTCGTACATGGCCGTCACGACAGCTGCTCCCCGCGCACGCGGGGGTGATCCCAACACCGCTGCCGCCGCCGAGGCCGCCGCAGCCTGCTCCCCGCGCACGCGGGGGTGATCCCGCAGTCACGCTCACGTTCGGTGGCGACGCCGACTGCTCCCCGCGCACGCGGGGGTGATCCGCTGGCCCCGAAGGGTGCGCCGAAGCTCTCGCGCTGCTCCCCGCGCACGCGGGGGTGATCCCTGGAGGCTCGCGATGGCGAGCACGCGGGCACCCTGCTCCCCGCGCACGCGGGGGTGATCCGGCGTCGGCCGTCAGGCCGGACGCGATCACGTACTGCTCCCCGCGCACGCGGGGGTGATCCCGACGAGCTTCGCCGGAGCGGGCTTCGGGACAGCTGCTCCCCGCGCACGCGGGGGTGATCCCTCCTGCGTCACCCGGATGTCACCGCCGGCAGCCTGCTCCCCGCGCACGCGGGGGTGATCCCGGCAGCAGCAGGCCGCCCGCCTCACCGAGGTCCTGCTCCCCGCGCACGCGGGGGTGATCCCGTCTTGCCGCCGTGCTCGAACTCGAACTCGAACTGCTCCCCGCGCACGCGGGGGTGATCCCGGGGCCAACATCATTCAGAATGACCTTGTTGCCTGCTCCCCGCGCACGCGGGGGTGATCCCCCCGGATCGCGGCCGCCAACCCCTCGTTGCGGCTGCTCCCCGCGCACGCGGGGGTGATCCCTCACGGGTGGCACCGCGCTGACCGGAAACGAGCTGCTCCCCGCGCACGCGGGGGTGATCCGGGAAGGCGGGGCGTCGTGCTGCGTACTACCGTCTGCTCCCCGCGCACGCGGGGGTGATCCCGACGCCAAAGCCGAACCCAAAGTTAGGGGCATCTGCTCCCCGCGCACGCGGGGGTGATCCGGCTCTTCCGGTCGAGGCGGAGGAGATCACCGACTGCTCCCCGCGCACGCGGGGGTGATCCCTCGCCGCCGGACGGCACCTCAACAACAAGGCCCTGCTCCCCGCGCACGCGGGGGTGATCCCGCCACGCTCGTGCGCCCGCCCGCGCCGGCCGCCTGCTCCCCGCGCACGCGGGGGTGATCCCAGGATCGAGATGACGTCGCCGATGATCGCGAACTGCTCCCCGCGCACGCGGGGGTGATCCGGTCACCCTCGACGGTCTCGCCGGGCGATTCGACTGCTCCCCGCGCACGCGGGGGTGATCCCTCGGCGGAGTGCAGAAGCTCAGCAATGCCCGCCTGCTCCCCGCGCACGCGGGGGTGATCCCATGGCCAACACGTTCTGGCCGGGGGCGCCCGGCTGCTCCCCGCGCACGCGGGGGTGATCCCGGGCCCCGGGGATTCGTCCTCGGGGCCCTTCGCTGCTCCCCGCGCACGCGGGGGTGATCCCTCCTCCAGCTCGATACGTCCGACCGCGCGTGCCTGCTCCCCGCGCACGCGGGGGTGATCCCGCTCACGGTCGCCGTACCGACGTACGAGACAGCTGCTCCCCGCGCACGCGGGGGTGATCCGGCGCTCACCGGAAAGACTCGGGAAGAGCGTGACTGCTCCCCGCGCACGCGGGGGTGATCCCTGGGCGAATAGCTTGACTCGCGGGTCGCTGCTCTGCTCCCCGCGCACGCGGGGGTGATCCCGTCGTCTTCGACACGCTCCGGTGCGCGATCGCCTGCTCCCCGCGCACGCGGGGGTGATCCCAAGGCGAAGGCCACCAAGGTTTACGACGACTACTGCTCCCCGCGCACGCGGGGGTGATCCCGGCTGGGACAAGGTGATGGTGTCGCCGGAGATCTGCTCCCCGCGCACGCGGGGGTGATCCCACCGGCACAGTCGGCAGGTCTGCCACGGCGGTCTGCTCCCCGCGCACGCGGGGGTGATCCCGTTCGTTGCGGTCAGGCGGCTGACCTCACGGCCTGCTCCCCGCGCACGCGGGGGTGATCCCACCGTGCGCTGCGGCCACTCGGACACCTCGCCCTGCTCCCCGCGCACGCGGGGGTGATCCCCTCGGCCGCATGTTCGCTGACGCCGAAGCGGACTGCTCCCCGCGCACGCGGGGGTGATCCCCGGCTCCGCTTGCTGCGTGAGGCGCGGTCGTTCTGCTCCCCGCGCACGCGGGGGTGATCCCTCGCCCTCCGTCACGCTGACGATTGTCACGCCCTGCTCCCCGCGCACGCGGGGGTGATCCCACCAAGGTCACGGTCTTCCGGTCGCAGGCCAACTGCTCCCCGCGCACGCGGGGGTGATCCGGAGGGCGCCAGAGGGATCGACGTGAAGCGGCTCTGCTCCCCGCGCACGCGCGGGTGATCCCGCGCGGCGGTGCTCGTCACGGAGACGCGTGGCTGCTCCCCGCGCACGCGGGGGTGATCCCGCGGTGCCCAGGCCACGGAAGGCGAGGATGCCCTGCTCCCCGCGCACGCGGGGGTGATCCCGGCTTCGGGAGCATCCCGATAATGGACGTCACCTGCTCCCCGCGCACGCGGGGGTGATCCCGGCTTCGGGAGCATCCCGATAATGGACGTCACCTGCTCCCCGCGCACGCGGGGGTGATCCCCCGCACTCCTCGCACTGCCGGGCGTCGTACCGCTGCTCCCCGCGCACGCGGGGGTGATCCGTCGTCGTCCAGGTCGTGCGTGGCCTCGGACGGCTGCTCCCCGCGCACGCGGGGGTGGTCCCAGGTCGCACAACGGGCGGCTGTGCTCGGCGACCGACTCCCCGCGCATGCGGGGGTGATCTTTTCCGCACCGGCGGCGCGGTGCCGGTGAGGCTCTGCTCCCCGGCACAAGCGGGGTTGATCCAATTTCCGCCGAGCGACGGTGAGCCCTGCCGCTGCCACTCGACCAGCGGCGCGCTCAGGTCCCGCTAAGCGCAGCGGCTCGGCTAGCCGGCTGAACTCCACCTCTCGCCACTCGCGCAGCGCCGCGTCGTGGCCAGCAGCGGGCCGGCCGGGCCGCCAGCGGCTGCGCCAGGTCGCCGTCGATGAGCGGATGCCGTCCTAGGGGCAGTGCGCCGTGGCGCCTGAACCGTTGCGCCGATGACCTGGGAAAGGGAGGTGGCGCGACGACTCGCCTTCCGGTGCCCCGACGCCACCCGCGCACGGTGACCCGGTAGAAGACCAGGCGGATCGCGAGCTGCGGCCCAGCAGGAACGGCTGCCGGGCCAACCTATCCGCCAGCGGTGATTCGGAGCCGGGCAAGCACGTCGGCGACTTCCCGGGTCTCCTCGTGCTGTGGGCCGTAGACGACACAGAGGTCGTCGTACAGCGGCTGCAGTTCCGCTGAAGCCTCCGTGGCCTTACCTTCGGAGAGCAGCAGCAGGCCGATGTTGCGGCGCAGGTCGAGGGCCGTGGGGGAGGCGTCGCCGGAGGTGGCGCGTACGTGGGTCAGCACCTGCCGGAACTGGCGCAGTGCCGTGGTGGCCTGACCGAGCTCGGCCCGGCTGTGGGCCGCCTGCCGGAGGCACTCCAGCGCGTCCTCGCTTGTCGGGCCGGCGGTGCGGGCGTACGCGGCGGCGAGGGCGTCGAACTCCGGCAGCGCGCGCCGGAAGTCCCCGCCGATGACGAGCATGGCGGCGCGCCGTGACCGCAGCCCCAGCACGCGGGGGCTCTCGGCGCCGAGTGCGACGCTGGCGGGGCCGATCACCCCCTCAAGCACCTCCGCGGCCTGGGCGAAGCGTTCGTCGTCCAGCAGCTCGTCGGACTGCGACACGGCGGCCTTGATGGCGTCTCGAACCCCGGTTCGCGGGATCGCCGCCGGGTCAGCGACCGGCGTTTCGCTCCGCGGCGCGGGGACCACGGGCGCGGGCTTGGGCCGGCGACGCGGCGCGTTGGGTCGGCGGTACACCAGCATGGGGTCCGGCATGGTGCGTCACCGGCTGGCCTCAACGGGCAGGCAGATGTGGCCTGGACGACGCAGCCATCGGAGGAGGACGTCTCCCGACCGGACAGCTTCGGCGAGTTGCTCCGATGGCTGCCGAAGCTCGTGCACGTCGAGTTCACCGGCGACCCTGACCACGCCGCGGACCTCGACAGCAAAGACTGCCAGCCCCAGGGTGGCCCAGGATCGGCACGTACGTAACCAAGCGGCGAGCCGCCGCCCTCTGTGCCAGCGCCCGGTCGTAGCAGAGAACGGTGTCTGTCCGGCGAACGAACTCAGGTCGTCAGTCAGGTCTGTCCATTAGGGTCGACGGATGGGACCAGATCTCGCGACCAGTGCCTTCGAGTCGCTGCGCCTCGACGCCGTGCCCGACGAGGAGACGCTGCGCCGGGCCTACGAACTGCCCAGCGACGCGGCGGTGCGGAAGCAGATGACTGAACTCACCGAGCAGACCCGGCGGTTGATCGGCTGTGCGTCGCTGGTCCTGGTCGGCAGCGCGGACGCGGAGGGCAACTTTGACGTCTCCCCGCGTGGCGGTCCCGCCGGATTCGTCACCGTCCTGGACTCGCGGACGGTGGCGATACCGGACGCGACCGGTAACAAGCGTCTGGACACCTTGCAGAACGTCGTCGTCACCGGACGGGCCGGGCTGCTGTTCGTCATCCCAGGGCGTACCACGACGCTCAGGGTGAACGGTCGGGCCTGCGTCTCCACCCGCCCGGATCTGCTGTCGCAGCTGACGGCTGTGGGTAAGCCGCCGGCTAGTGCGTTGGTGGTGGGGATCGAGGAGATCTACCCGCACTGTCCCAAGGCGCTTCTGCGCAGCGCGGCGTGGAAGCCGGAGCAGTGGTTGCCGGCGGACGCCCAGCCGACCTCAGCCGAGGTGACGCTGGCTCAGTTGCGGATGCCGGAGCTGACGATCGCTGACATCGAGCAGTCGGAGGCGGACGCGCTGAAGTACCGGTACGAGTAACGGGCCGCACAGCGATCGTGCCGAGCACCGCGAGTCACCCGCGGGGCCGTTGTCGCAGCCGGAATCCAAAATCCGCTCGCGTCGGGTCACTCAGCACCCCAGAATCCGTTCGTGGCCCTCACCGCAGAACCTCTGCACGCCCGGCCCCGGCCCCAGGATCAGATGACTCGGCTGTTCACAGGCGGCTGGCCCGAGTTCATCTTTCACGACAAGGAAACCGAGCGGTACATCGGCCGGGTCCGTGAACTGTTCCGCCACCTCGAACTCGTCCTTCTCGACGACGGCGAGGTCGTGGCGGCCGGATGGGCGGTGCCACTGCGGTGGAACGGACAGATCGACGATCTACCCGCCGGCTACAACGACTCTCTGGCCCGCGCGATCAACGTGCACGATGCTGGCGAAAGCCCCGACACCCTCGTCATTCTCGCCGCCCAGGTCCGTCATGACGTCCAGGGCAAGGGCCTTGCCGGTGAACTACTGACCGCTCTTCGACACCTGGCCGAGCAGGCCGGATGGCCGCGCGTCATCTGTCCGGTGCGCCCGACGCTCAAGGACCGCTATCCACTCACTGCGATCGATCGCTACATTGAATGGACCCGACCTGACGGAGCACCACTGGACCCGTGGGTCCGCACTCACTGGCGCCTCGGCGCGCGCGTGCTTGCGCCGGCTCCATGCTCACAGGTGATCACCGGAACTGTCGCCGACTGGCAGACCTGGACCGGCATGGCGTTCCCTGACTCCGGCGACTACGTCATCCCCGACGGCCTGAGCACCCTGCACATCGACCGGGAAGCCGACCAAGGCCTCTACGTCGAGCCGAATGTGTGGCTCCGGCACCAGTAGCCCGGCCGTCCTCCAGCAACCCTGGCACACCGAAACCGCGATCAGACAGTGATGATCATGATTTGCCGCATTGCGCTGGCAGTCACACGTCCCTCAGGCGGACGTTCGAACGCGGGGTCGGGGCTGCGGCTTGAGGTTCTTCGTCGAGTCTGTCCGGGTCGCCCCTGAGACTGGCGCCTGGAGGGTGAGCCGGGTTTCACCCACGGCACTGGGCGCGTCCTGTGGGCCTGACCCGTAACGATACCGGTCGGTAGAGGGATCCATCTGCCGACTCGATAGGAGGATCGACGTGCCTCGCAGGGAACTGATCGACCGCTGGCGTACCCGGGATGGAGTGGCTTCGGCCCGCGAAATCCTCCGGCGTTTGGCGGACGGCAGTTCCCTGCGAGGCCTCGGACTGCCGACTGTGGACGGCCTACTGGATCTCCGGGGAATACGTGCCGGCGGCCTGGCCGCGCATGGAGTTGAGATCGCCGGAGTAGACCTCAGCTATTCCTCGCTGTCTGAGGCCCGCCTCGACGGCGTCCGTTGGAGTCGGTGCCGTTTCGACGGCGCCGACCTCTCGGCTGCGGTGTTCATTGGTGGGTCCATCGCCGAATCCACCATGCGGCGTACCGATCTCCGAGAAACACTGGTCGCCGATGCCGACTGGGAGTCGGTCGACCTAGTCGGGATCAAGTCGAACCATTTCGCAGCCGAGCGCACCACATTCACCCGTTCCACGTTTCCGGCCCTGGTCAAAGTTGATTTCACCGGATGCTCCTTCGACGACTGCCGTTTCACCGGAGGCTTGTCCGAAGTTCGCTTCCTGGGACGAGGGCAGGACAGCGAATCAGTGCCCGCCGTCCTGCGGAACGTGACCTTCTCCTCCGACGACTTCCGGTACGCCGAGTTCGACGGCATGGATTTCGAGAACGTCCTATTCCCGGAGAGCGACTCGCTGATCGTCGTTCCTCAACGTTTCCGTGCCGTGGCGGAGCGCGCGAGCACCATCTCGTCGAGCCGCGGCGACGACCTCGGCAAGGCCTTCCGGAGGTTCCTTTCCCGCGAATCCCTACGGCCGGGCCTGAGCGAGACGGCCGGCTGGGTTGTGGGTCGGCGCGACCTCACCGATGATCACCCGAACGGGCAGGAGCTGGCCGAGTCCGCCGCCCGTACCCTCAACGAGGCGCAGGAGCAACTACGGACGGAGGGCGTCGTCCCGTGACGGCGGGCAGGACAGCCACTGCACGAGATGCCGCCATGACCGGCCGTCCAGCCAGCTTTCGGTCGATGCCGGAGGTGCGGTAGACGATCGTGTCGTTGCGGTTGCCGGGCTGCGGATCGCCGAGGGTGATGACGAGGCGGGTGCTCGCGTCGATGGCGACCTGGGGGCGCTCGTCGAGTAGCGGTAGTTCTTGCCCGTGCAGCAGGCGGTGGCCTCGGGTGGTTATCAGGGTGCCGTTGACGATCGCGATCTGATCGACCGGCCGCCGGCGCACGGGCGCCAGGGCCAGCAGCGGGCCGAGGGTGTCGACGACCCGGTGTGCGGCCGAATGCGACACCTCGAACAGTGGACCGATCTGACGCGCGGTCACCCACGGGCCTTGACCCGGCTCCGTCGATCAAGCGGGCCGTCGGTCTGGGGCATCGCGCCCGCCATCCGGTCGAGATTGAAGTGCGTGCACATGAACCCCTTGACGTCACACACAAACGGGCGTAAACAAATGTGAAACCAAGTTGAAACGGCGGTGACCCCACATGTATGCCGAGGAGCGGCAGCAGGAGATCGTCCGGCTGGCTCGGTCCAACGGGCGAGTCGAGGTGGGGACTCTCGCCGACGCCCTCGCCGTGACCGCGGAGACGATCCGGCGGGATCTGACGACCCTGGAGCGGGCCGGCGTCCTGCGCCGAGTGCACGGTGGCGCGATCCCGGTGGAGCGGATCGGCTTCGAACCGGCGCTCGCGGCCCGGGACGCCGTGCTGATCGACGAAAAGGAGCGGATCGCCAAGGCGGCGCTCGCCGAGATCCCCGCAGAGGGCGCGATCATCCTGGACGCCGGCACCACGACAGCCCGCCTGGCCGAGGCGCTACCCAGCGACCGGGAGTTGACCGTGGTGGTCAACTCCCCGGTGATCGCCACCATTCTCGGCACCCGCGCCAACCTCAACGTGTTGCTGCTCGGCGGCCGGTTGCGTGGCCGCACGCTGGCCACGGTGGACGACTGGGCACTGCGACCCCTCACCGACCTGTACGTTGACGTCGCGTTCCTCGGCACCAACGGCTGCTCCGTCGAGCGAGGGCTCACCACCCCCGATCCGGCAGAGGCCGCGGTGAAAGCCGCCATGATCAGGGCAGCCCGCCGGGTCGTCCTACTTGCCGACCACACCAAGCTCGGCAACGACTACCTCGCCCGATTCGGGTCCGTCTCCGATCTGGACCTGCTCATCACCGACATCGGCGTCGACGACGAGTTGGCCAGCGACGTGGAGGCCGGCGGAGCCCGGGTGGTGCGGGCATGATCGTCACCCTCACCCTCAATCCGAGCCTCGACCGCACGCTGGAGATCACCGAACTGGTCCGCGGCGACGTCATCCGCGCCACGGCGGTCCATCTCGAACCGGGCGGCAAGGGCGTCAACGTATCGCGGGCGCTGCTCGCCAACGGCGTGCCGTCGCGAGCGGTGCTGCCGTGCGGCGGCGACGACGGGGCAGAGCTCGTTCGACTACTCGTCGCTGCGGGCGTTGACGTCCGGGCAATCCCGATCTCCGGCCGCACCCGTTCCAACATCACCATCGCCGAGCCGGATGGCACCGTCACGAAGATTAACGAGCCGGGACCGGAACTCACCGCCGACGAGGTAACCGGCCTCATCGACCGGGCGCTCACCGAGGCGGGCGCGGGAGGCTGCGTGGTGCTGTGCGGCAGTGCCCCGCCCGGACTGCCCCTGGCGGACCTCACCGCCCTCTACGAGCGGGTGGTCGCCGCAGGTGACCGGCTCGTGGTCGATACGAGCGGGCCGGCGTTGCGGGCGGCTGCGGTGGCCGGAGCAGACCTCGTCAAACCCAACCGCGACGAGGTCGCCGAGGTCGTCGGCCGGCCGATGCGGTCCCTCGACGACGTGGTCGAGGCCGCGCGGGAACTGCGCTCGTGGGGAGCCGGCACGGTGTTGGCCAGCCTCGGAGCCGACGGTGCTGTCCTCGTCGACGACACCGGTGTGCTCTTCGGGTCCGCGCCGGTGCCGCGCCTGCGCAGTTCCGTCGGCGCCGGCGACGCGTTGCTCGCCGGCTTCCTCACGCGCTGGGCCGCCGGTCCCGCACGCGGTCGGGATCTCGCCGCTGCGGCCCTCGCCGAGGGACTGGCCTGGGGCGCTGCCGCCGTAAGCCTGCCCGGCAGCCGGATGCCCGGCCCGGCGGACATCCGGCGGGACTCCGTCCGCCTCGACACCCGGCCGGAGGACCTCCGGCAGCTACTGACCCCCAACTGATCCCCCATCCCCCGAACCGTCTGGCGTTCAAGGAGTGAACCGTGACGACCAACTACACACCTCAGGTCCAGGGGACCGGCGTCAAGGCAACAGTCCAGCGGATCGGCGGACACCTCGCCGGCATGGTGATGCCGAACGTCGGCGCCTTCATCGCCTGGGGTCTGATCACCGCGCTGTTCATCCCCACCGGCTGGCTGCCGAACGAGAAGTTCGCCGCCCTGGTCGGGCCCATGATCTCCGTGCTGCTGCCGGTCCTCATCGGCTACACCGGTGGCCGACTGGTGCACGGTCAGCGGGGCGCCGTCGTCGGCGCGGTGGCCACCGTCGGCGTCGTGGTCGGCTCCGACGTTCCCATGTTCCTCGGCGCGATGATCATCGGCCCCCTGGCCGCGTACGTCGTGAAGCTCGTCGACGGCCTGATCAAGGACCGGATCCGCCCCGGCTTCGAGATGCTCGTCGACAACTTCTCTGCCGGCATCATCGGCGGCGGCATGGCGCTGCTGGGCGTCCTGGGGATCGGGCCAGTGGTCCGCACGTTGACCAGTGCGGCCGGCAACGGCGTGGACTGGCTGGTCTCGAACCACATGCTCGGCGTGGTGTCGGTGATCGTCGAGCCGGCGAAGGTCCTGTTCCTCAACAACGCCATCAACCACGGCGTGTTCGGGCCGCTCGGGGTGGCCGAGGCGGCGGATCAGGGCAAGTCCATCCTCTTCATGATCGAGAGCAACCCCGGTCCCGGACTCGGCCTGCTGCTGGCCTACTTCCTGTTCGGGCCGCGGGCGCTGCGTCCGACCGCCCCCGCCGCGATGATCATCCACTTCCTCGGCGGCATCCACGAGGTGTACTTCCCGTACGTACTGATGAAGCCCCGACTGATACTCGCAATGATCGCCGGCGGCGCCGCCGGCGTCTCCACCTTCATGATCACCGGCGCCGGCCTCGTCGCCACCCCCTCACCCGGCAGCATCTTCGCCTACGCCGCAGTCACCCCCAGGGGCGGCTGGTTCGGGGTCTTCCTCGGCGTCCTCATCGCGGCCGCTGTCACCTTCGCCGTCGCGGCTCTGCTGCTCAGGCTTGGACGTACCGAGCCGGACGACGCCGACGCCGAGGCCACCACGCCAGAGGATCAGGCCGACGCCGAGCGAGCGGAACTCAAGGCCGCACAGCGCCAGTCGGCCGCCAACAAACCGCGTACGCCGGCGGCCCGCGACTCCGCAGAGCAAACGACGTCCGCCGACCCCACCAACGCTGGAAAGGCGTAAACCCTCCATGGCAACCATCAACGGCACCGCCATCCGCAAGGTCGTCGTCGCCTGTGACGCCGGCATGGGCAGCAGCGTCATGCTCGCCAGCCAGCTGCGCCGCCAGCTCGGCAAGAACTCGGTGACCGTCGAGCACACCCCGGTCGACTCGATCCCCGCCGACGCCGACGTGGTGATCTGCCACCAGGGACTTGTCCAGCGCGCCCGGCTCAGCGCACCCGGCGTGGTGATCGTCCCGATCCAGGTATTCATCGGCGACCCAGCCGTGACGAAGGTCGTCAAGGCCGTGCAGGCCGGGGGTGATCTAAGTGGATGACAGCCTGCTGCAGGAACGGGCGATCCGGCTCGCCGAGCGGGCCGCGACCCGCGCGGACGCGGTCCGCCGGTGCGGAGAGGTGCTGGTCGAGATCGGCGCGGTCACCCCGGAGTACGTGACCGCGATGCTGGACCGCGAGGAGTCCATCTCCACCTACGTGGGCGAGGGCGTCGCCATCCCGCACGGAACCGCCGCGGGCAAGGCGGCCATCCACCGCGACGCCGTGGCCGTGCTGCGGTTTCCCGACGGGGTCGACTGGGGCGGCAACCCGGTGCAGCTGTGCATAGCGATCGCCGCCCAGGGCGACGGGCACGTCGACCTGCTCGCCGAACTCGCCGAGATCCTCCTGTGCCCCGACCACGCGCGGGCGCTGCGCGAGGCGTCCGACCCGACCGAGGTACGCCGGCTCCTGGTCCCCACGGCCAGCGCCGACCATGAAAGTCGAGAGGAAAAGGTGCAATGAAGGTCGTACGCTTCCACGCCCCCGGCGATGTCCGCATCTCCGACGCGCCAGAGCCCACGCCGGGGGCGGGCGACGTGAAGATCCGGGTACGCAACTGTTCCACCTGCGGCACCGACGTGAAGATCTCCCGGTTCGGCCACCACCACATCGTGCCGCCCCGCGTCATGGGCCACGAGATCGCTGGCGAAGTCGTCGAGGTCGGCCAGGACGTTGACGGCTGGGCGCCCGGCGACCGCGTACAGGTCATCGCTGCCATCCCCTGCGGCCACTGTGTCGAGTGCCGGCGAGGGTTCCGCACCGTCTGCGAGAACCAGGAGTCAATGGGATATCACTACGACGGCGGCTTCGCCGAGTACCTCGTGGTGCCGGCCAAGGTGCTGGCCGTCGACGGGCTGAACCGGATCCCCGACGGACTCGACTACGCCCAGGCCTCGGTGGCCGAACCGCTGGCCTGCGTCCTCAACGGACAGCAACTCGCCCGGGTCGGCACCGGCGACGACGTAGTGATTATCGGCTCCGGCCCGATCGGCTGCCTGCACGTCCGTCTGGCCCGCGCCCGGGGCGCCGCCCGGGTCACCCTCGTCGAACTCAACCCAGAGCGGCTGGCACTGGCCGCCGCGCTCGTCGCCCCCGACGCCACCGTCTGCGCCGGGGACACCGATCCGGTGGACGCCGTGCGCAAACTGACCGACGGGCGGGGAGCCGACGTCGTTGTCACCGCCGCAGCCTCAGGGTCGGCGCAGGAGCAGGCCGTCCAGATGGCCGCCCGGCAGGGCCGCATCAGCCTCTTCGGCGGGCTGCCCAAGGACAACCCGACAATCAGGCTGGACGCCAACCTCGTCCACTACCGCGAGCTGACCGTCGTCGGCGCCAACGGCTCCAGCCCCGCACACAACGCCGAGGCGCTGCGCCTCATCGCCTCGGGCGCCGTACCCGTGGCCGACCTGATCACCCACCGGCTTCCGCTTGACGCCACGCTCGACGCGTTCGATCTGGTCGCCAGCGGCACGGCGATCAAGGTGACCATCGAGCCCTGACCCCACACCCACACCTCTCCGAAGGAGACCGCAATGCCCACCCGAACGGTCACCGTCGGCTCCGCCAGCGGTCTGCACGCCCGACCCGCCGCCATCTTCGTCGCCGCCGCCACCGCGCAACCCGTCGCGGTGACCATCCGGACCGCCGACAAGCCCGCCGTCCCCGCCCGCAGCCTGCTGTCCGTGCTGTCGCTGGGCGCCAAGTGCGGCACCGAGGTAACCCTGGAGGCCGACGGACCGGCCGCGGACAGCAGCCTCGCCGCGCTCGCCGCGCTCATCGCCGCAGACCTCGACGCCGACGACGCCGAGAAGACCGAAGGTGACTCCGACCGGGGGCGGGACGGAGATGGCTGAACACCTGCGGGGCATCGGTGTCAGCCCAGGCCGCGCCGCCGGCCCGGCGTACCGGATGACACCGGCGCCGCGTCTACCGGACCCCAGCCCGGTGGCCGACCCGCAGGCCGAGGCCGAGCAGGTGAGAACGGCACTCGCCGCGGTCGCCGCCGACCTCGACCGACGCGCGTCCGCCGCCGGTGCCAGCCTCGCCGCCGACATCCTGCGCGCGCAGGCGATGATGGCGCAGGACCCCGAACTGGTCGAGGCCGCAGCGGCGAAAGCCCGGACCGGCTGCACCGCGGCCGCTGCCATCGACGCTGCCCTCGCCGTACACCGGCAGGCGTTCCAGGCCGCCGGCGGGTACCTCGCGGAACGGGTGGCCGACCTCGACGACATCCGAAACCGCGCCGTCGCGGCGTGCCTGGGCCAGCCGACGCCCGGCATCCCGACCCCCGCTCACCCGTTCGTGCTGGTCGCCCGGGACCTCGCCCCGGCCGACACCGCCGAACTGGACCCGGAGCGGGTACTCGCACTGGTCACCGAGGAAGGCGGACCCACCAGCCACACCGCGATCCTGGCCCGGGCCCTCGGCCTGCCCGCCGTGGTGATGTGCGGCGGCGCGCTGGACCTCGACCACGGCGTCTCCGTCGTCGTTGACGGCACCACCGGCGAGGTCACGGCCGGCGTGGACGCGGCCAGCGTCGCGGCGACCCGGGTCGCCGAACAACGCCGCCGGCAGCGGCTGGCCAGCGCCAGCGGACCCGGCCGCACCGCCGACGGTCATCCCGTCACCCTGTACGGCAACATCGGCTCCGCCAAGGACCTGCACGGGGACCTGGAGGGCGTCGGTCTGTTCCGCACCGAACTGCTCTATCTCAACCGGACCGACCCGCCGGACCGCGACGAGCAGGCCGCCGCCTACGCCGAGGTGCTCGCGGCGATGGCGGGCCGTCGGGTGATCGTGCGGACCCTCGACGCCGGTGCCGACAAGCCACTGCCGTTCCTGCGGCAGAGCGGCGAACCGAACCCGGCGCTGGGAGTCCGCGGGCTGCGCCTGGCGCGGCGGCAACCCAATGTCCTGCGTACCCAACTGGAAGCAATCGCGCAGGCGGCCCGACAAACCTCGGCGCAGGTGTGGGTAATGGCGCCGATGGTCGCCACGGTCGCCGAGGCCAAACGGTTCGTGGCGGCCTGCCGCGACGCCGGATTGCCCACCGCCGGAGCGATGGTGGAGGTCCCGGCGGCCGCGCTGCGGGCCCGCGCGTTGCTCTCGGTCGTCGACTTCCTCAGCATCGGCACCAACGACCTGAGCCAGTACACCTTCGCCGCCGACCGCCAATGCGGAGAGCTGGCCGATCTGCTCGACCCGTGGCAGCCCGCCCTCCTCGAACTGGTCGCCGGCTGCGCATCAGCCGGGTTGGCCGCCGGCAAGCCGGTCGGCGTCTGCGGCGAGGCCGCCGCCGACCCTCGGCTCGCGCTGGTGCTCACCGGTCTCGGCGTGACCAGCCTGTCGATGGCGCCGCGTGCCGTGTCCGAGGTGCGGGAGGCGCTCGCCGCGCACACCCTCGCCGAGTGCCGGCAACTCGCCACCGAGGCACTCGCCGCGGACGAGACGCGGCCTGACCGGGACGGGGCGGCTGTCGGCTGATGCAAATCGAGAAGCGGGACCAAACGCTCGGCGGACGCTGGCGGGTAAGCGCCAGAAGCAACTTCGCCTGTTCGTACGCCGTGGGCAGTTGCCGTCGAGGAAGGTGGCCGCATCGCGTCTGGCCTGTTCGACCTGGTCGGCAGCGGTGGGGATCAGCAGCCGAGGCGCTCGGTGGAAAGCGCGATGTCGTCGATCCAGAGGTCGAACTTGCCCGGCCTGGTGCCGCCCTGGTAAAGCTGCCAGCCGATCTTCACGGTGTTCACCGTCGGCAGGATGAAAGGCACGTCGTTGCCGCCGTGCTCGTTGGTGGTGGCGGTCAGCCCCGGGTTCGCCACCCCGTCGATCCACACCGCGACGCGGTTGTCTGCCGGGTCGAGTTTCCACTCGAAGCACTGCCAGCGGTCTTCGACGACCGGGGCGGACTCGCGCCAGTTGGTCCAGTCGCCAGTCGGTCCGCCATCGGCGCCCACGCCCCAGAAGATTCCGGGGACCGTGGGGGCGTACTGGCCGCCGATCGGACGGACGACCTCCGAGCTGCCGGTGCCGGTCGCCTCTACGAGCGTGAAGTGTGCCCAGTCGGGGGCGGTCGGGAAAGCGTCGACGTGTAGCCGCATACGGCCGTAGAAGCGGTTGCCGGGTGCTGCGAAGTCGTCGATGCGCAGGAAGGCGCGTCCGTTGTCGACCGTGTGGATGTGCAGCACCTGGTTGCCGCGGCGGGCGTGTTCGACGGTGAGTGTGCCGTTGCGCGTGTCGATGCCCCAGTTCAGAGTGCTGGGACCGCCGCGCGGCAGTCGCTCGAAGTCTTCGCAGAAGAGCAGGTGTCGGGTGCAGGAGCCGCGGTGGGAGGCACCCGCTGCGCCGGACGGGATGCTGCCGGCCGTAGCGCCAAGCATCAGGGCGGCGGTTAACGCCGCGAGAAGGTTGCGCATGGTCTCCTCCTTGACTCGGCCCTCACCACGCCGACGGCGTGCCGGAGGGACACGGCGCTCCGCGCGTGGAAGCGTTCCCATGTATAGCAGATGTTGAATACCTTCGCTGCGATCGGCGTTGGGTCCGATCCGGACACCACGCCCGTGTCCGGGACCAAGCCCGCCACGTCCGGATGCCATTCAGGCTCCTCCGGCTCGACCGAAACTTTTCGAACTTGGGCGAGGTTGAGGTGTGCGCGGCTGCGGGTGGCGCAGCGGGTCCGGCGGCGCTGTTCCTCGGGGTTGCGGAAGCCGTGTGCGTTGCGGGCGGTGGTCTTGATGATCCGGTTAGTAGCCCAACGTCACTTGGCTTCGGTGTTGGGCACGGCCGGGGCATGAGGACGGCGGCTCCAATGCCTGCAAGAATCGCTGGGGGAGTAGGGCGGGACTTGGTGACGGAGGTTACGGGTGCTGACAGGTCGGCGTTTCGCCGCGGCCGTGATCGTTGTTTCGTTGCTGGCCCCGTTGGCAGCCTGCATCCCGGGTGATCCCGACTATTCACCCGTCGGGTTCACCCTCCTCAACGGGCGAGTGGCCGCAGTTGTGCCTCAATGCGGCGACGAAAAGGTAGTCGGGATGGAGGCGGAGGCCGACCCCTACGACGAGAACGGCAAGTTGAGGGAGGAAAGCCAGCTCTTTTGGAAGGTGTCTGGTTTGAAGCAGCTCGACTCGACGGGACCTTTCGTGGTCGGGGACCCCGCCGCCTGGGAGCGGGAGAGCGACTCCCTGGTCGCGACGTTGCCCGACAGCTTCCTGGTCTCGGTCGAGACGACCCGGCGACGGGCAGTCTCCTCCGTGAGGCGGGCGGCTCTCGACGGGTTGCCGGGCGACCAGGTGCTGATCGACGGAAATGCGGGTTCCCTCGCGTCACTGACGAAGAAGTGGAGCTGCTGACGGGAGCCGTGGCAACAAAGCGTTACCGCCCTACATATTTACGGGTAATTCAGCCGTTCTCTGGCCGTGCCGTGCCGGCAACCGGCAAATCAACCCAAGGATGCGTGGTGTTCCCATCCAGAAGTCATCGGGGCCCGCGTCATAGCTGAGGGTGGCTGCGGCCATCGCTGATGGAGTCCCGGTTAGCCGCCTGGCCGACAGCAGCGGGATCATTCTGTCCGAACAGGGCACGTCGAGGATTGAGCGTTGATCGCCAGCATCCGATGCCATGACTGTCGCGATCTCCACGGTGAATCCGGGCGGCAGCGAGTCCGTGGTCACCAGACGCACGGACAGCGTCGCGGAGTAGCCGGACCCGCCGGTCGTCGGAACTGCTGGGGAAACTGGCTTCGTGGCTGTGGCCGAGCCGGTCGCCTGCGCGGTGGAGGATCTTCCGACTGGCCTGCTCCCCGAGTCGCCGTGGGTGATGTCGGCCCAGGAAGCAGCCCCGGGGTCGATCCAGTCCCGGTGGGCTGGCTGTCAGCCGAGCGACATGACCCCGTGCAACGCAGCCCGGGCGTGGTGCCGATTCATGTCGATCATCGGACGCAACCCCACGTGTACGGCAATCGGATCGAGATGGGTGGGCGCAAGGTGGTCGTCGGATCGACGGGGGTGCACCCCTGCGGTGGGGGAGTGGGTTGGGTGATGCTTGGAGTCGTCCTGGCGTTTGCCCCGCTCACCCCCGCAAACCCTGGCTCGATGCTGACGAACAGTGACAGGAAGCGACCATTGCCCGGTCGGGTCTGTGCAGCTCAATGCCTACTTCTGGCAAGCAACGACAACCTCGAAGACGGATGCCCGACAGAGGTTGTCGTGGGTTCAAAGTCACCTCCTGCTGTACGCCGACGAGGTGGGCGGTGCGGACGGCTGGAAGAAGGTGGGCCGACCAGTATCTCCCGGAGCGGTTGACGTCGAGCGCTTCCATCACTGCTACCACCTGTTCTACTCCCAGTCCCAGCACTCCAGCCTGGACCTGCTGTGACCGCAACCGACTGCCGCTCGCTTCGTTGGCTGCACACCGACTTCGACCTGGGCGTCTTCCTGAGGTGGTGCGCCAGAACTGGTCGGTCGCCGCGTCAGCGACGGTCCCGCGGGTGCTGCGGCGGCTTTGGATTGTCCGGTGGTGGCGGTGGTGACTCGTCGCCCACCTCGTTTGCCGGTGCCTCTTGCTTTGGGCCGAACCCGTAACGCACTACCCAAAATGCGACAAACGCCACAATGAGGACGATCAGAAAGAAGCACGCTATCCCCCCGGTGATGCCCATGTCGCGAAATTATCGTGTTGGGCGCGGCGGGGGACTCGGTTTGGGGGACATCAAGGGGAGGGCTGGCATGGCGGTCAAGCCTGGGGACGCACGCCGCTGGAGTCGCGCACGATCAGCTGCGGGCTGATCAGCACCCGGTGCACGGGCCGCCCCGGGTCCTGCAGACGCTGGGACAGTAGCTGCGTCGCGGTTTCGCCGATGGTGTACTTGGCCGGGCGGACCGCGCTCAGGGCGGGATTGGCCAGGCCGGCGACCTCGTCGTCGAACGCGACCACGGCCAGGTCCCGGGGGACACCGATGCCCCGCTCCTCACACCGGGCGACCAGCGCGATCGCCTCCCGGTCGGAGTGCGCCAGCAGCGCCGTCGTGTCGGTGGTTGTCCAGGCGTCGATGGCGCGGTCGATCTCGTCGCCCCACCGGGGGTCGCGGTGATCGGGGCTGATCACCTCCGGGGTGCCGTCGAGCTCGAGCCCTGTCTCCAGGGCGGTCTGCCGCCAGCCTCGCCGCACTGCCGACGTGTGCGGGCTGGCGGCCGAGGCCAGGAAGCCGACCCGGCGATGGCCCAATGCGGCGAGGTGCCGCACGGCAAGGCTCGCGCCGAACGCGTGGTCGGTGGAGACGGACTCGACGTGCTCGTGGTACGGGCCGACGGTGGCGGTGCGTTCGACCAGAACCACCGGGATGTCGAGCCCGGCCAGCCAGCCGATCAGCTGCGCGGCCTCGTCGCCGACGGTGGGTGGGGCGATCAGCAGGCCCTGGATGCCGGCGGTCTCCAGCAGCCATGACGTCTGGCGGCGTACGTCGGCGATGTCGTCGTAGGAGGATCCGCGTAGCACGATGCGCACCCCGGCGTCGGGGGCGGCGTCGCGGGCGCCGCGGACGATCTCTGGCCAGTAGTAGTCCAGCGACGGGACGAGCATGCCCACGGCAGGGCGTGCGGTCTCGTCGGCGCTTGTGGGCCTGCTTGAGTGCCGCACGGCCACGGTGGACTGCGGTGGAGTGTCGGCGACGCGGGGCAGCCGAATGCCGCCGTGTACCCGTTCGATGGCCCCTTCGTCGGCGAGTTGTGCGAGATCGCGGCGCACGGTGACGGTGGTGACGCCGAGGGCACGGGCGACGTCGCTGACCCGCAGGGTGCCGCGGGCGCGCAGGTCGGCCAGCAGCCGTTCGCGGCGCTCGGCCGGCAACAGCGGAGGCTCGGACAGGGTCACGGCTCCTCCACGATCGTGTCGTTCGCGTCGGGGTCGATTGTGCACGGACGCATGCGGCGGCCGGCCACGTGGCGGGCGGCCGTTCGGTCGGATCTGACCGGCACGGACCGGCATGGTTGCCCCATCGTCCTCCCTCTCACAAACGAACAAATTCGTTCACAAAGAAAGTTCTAGCGCAACGAGCTCCGTGTTGCGGCTCGGTAACGGGCACTTGTGGTTCAGCTCACACGCTGATCTACTCATCCATAGATGTTCGAGTGAACAGAAGCGAACACGTTAGCAAGGCGAGCGATGAGCAGGGAGAGCCCACCCCATGCACCGTCCGCAGGCACTGCTCGTGATGCGGCCCGAGACGTTCCGGCTCCAGTTCGGACCGCAGGAACTGTCGCGGCTGCGCTCACTGGCCGACCTCGGCGACCCGATCTGGTCCCACGACATCGACGCACCCCACACCCGAGCCCGCCTCGCCGAGACCGAGGTGCTGCTCACCTCCTGGGGCTGCCCCACGCTCACTCCCGAGCGACTCGACGCCGCACCCCGGTTGCGGGCCGTCCTGCACTGCGCCGGTAGCGTCCGCCACCTCGTCTCCGACGAGATCTGGCGCCGCGGCATCCTGGTCACCAGCGCCGCCGAGGCCAACGCCACCCCGGTCGCCGAGTACACCCTCGCCGCGATCATCTTCGCGGGCAAGAAGGCCCACCTGTTGGCCGCCCAATCCCGGCAGCACCCCGCCGACTGGGACGCCGTCCACCACCGCGAGGACCTCTCCAACTACGGCCGCACCATCGGCATCGTCGGGTTCTCCCGAATCGGCCGCCGCGTCATCGAACACCTGCGCACCCTCGACACTGCGCAGATTCTCGTCACCGACCCGTACGCCGACCCGGCCGCCGTCGCCGCCGCCGGCGGGCGCCTCGTCGAGCTCGACGAACTGCTGATCGCCTCCGAGATCGTCTCCCTACACCTGCCCGAGCTGCCGCAGACACGTCACGCCATCGGCGCTCGCGAGCTCGCCCTGCTCCCGGATGGCGCGACCATCATCAATACCGCTCGAGGCGCCGTCGTCGACACCGCCGTCCTGGAGCGCGAGTGCGCCACCGGGCGGCTCAATGCCATCCTCGACGTCACCGACCCCGAGCCCCTGCGCGCCGGGTCGCTCCTGGCGCAGCTGCCCAACGTCATGATCACCCCGCACATCGCCGGGTCGCTCGGCTCGGAGACCCGCCGGCTCAGCGCGCAGGCCCTCGACGAGCTGCAACGTCTCGTACGCGGCGAGCCCGCGCTGGACGCCGTCACCAGCGAGGACCTGGAGGTCAGCGCATGATCTCGCCGTACACCGGATGGACCCGCACCGAATGGGCCGCACTCGCCGACCACATGCTCGACTCCGCCTGGCGGCACGCCTCACCCACCGGCGCCCGTATCACCCCGCCCGGCGATCCCGGCGGCTATGGCACCACCGTCGACGGACTGGAAGGCTTCGCGCGCACCTTCCTGCTCGCCGGGTTTCGAATCGCCGGTGAGCAGGGCCGCGACCCCGGCAACCTGCTCGAAAGGTACGCGAAGGGCATCGCCGCAGGCAGCGACCCGAATTCGCCGGAGCGGTGGGTCCAGCCGCGCGAGCACGGCCAGGCGAAGGTCGAGGCGGCGTCGATCGCGCTGATCCTGGACATGACCCGGCCATGGCTGTGGGACCGGCTCAAGTCCGACGTGCAGGAACGCGTCGTGGACTACCTCGCGCAGGTCGTCGGTGACCACACCTACCCGCGCAACAACTGGGTCTGGTTCCGCATCGTGGTCGAGCAATTCCTCGCCTCGGTCGGCGGCCCGTGGTCGGTCGACGACATGGAGGCCGATCTGGCCCGGCACGAGTCGTTCGTCCGCGACGAGGGCTGGTACAGCGACGGCGACGAACGCAGCTACGACCACTACGTCGGCTGGGCGCTGCACCTGTACCCGATCCTGTGGGGCCGCATGGCGGGCGCGCAAGCGATGGCCGCCGCGCGGCTGCCCGACTACCGGGCACGCCTGGACCGCTTCCTGCTCGACGCGGTGCGCCTGGTCGGCGCGGACGGGTCGCCGCTGATCCAGGGCCGTAGCCTGGTCTACCGGTTCGCGGCCGCTGCGCCGTTCTGGGCCGGGGCGGTGGCGGGCACCGATGCGGTCGCCCCCGGTCTGCTGCGGCGGGCCGCGTCCGGGATCGTCAAGCACTTCACCGACCGTGGCGCCCCGGACGCCGACGGCCTGCTCACCCTCGGCTGGTTCCAGCCATGGCGGCGCATGGCGCAGCGCTACTCCGGGACCGCCTCGCCGTACTGGGCGTCCAAGGGCATGCTCGGCCTCGCGTTGCCCGCCGACCATCCGGTATGGACCGACGTCGAACAGCCGCTGCCGGTCGAGCAAGCCGACCATCTCGGCGTCATCACCGCGCCAGGCTGGGCGCTGGCGGCGACCAGGGCCGACGGCGTCGTACGGGTCTACAACCACGGCACCGACCATGCCCGCACCGGCGACCGCAGTGGGGACTCGCCGGTCTACGCTCGCCTGGGCTACTCCACTGCGACCGCCCCGGCGATGGACGACGACGGCTGGGACAACCCGCTCGACCAGTCGGTGGTGTTGCTCGACGCCAATGCCCGGGCCACCCACCGCAGCGGCTTCGCCACCCTCGACGTGCGGCTCGGCGACGACACGCAGGCCGCGGTACTGGCTTCCCGGGCCCGCTGCCATTGGGTCGAGCCGGACTCCGCCGCGCCGGACCACGGCTCCGGCCGTCCCGGGATCGCCGTCGACGCGGCCACCGTCACCACCGTGTCCGTCGTTCGCGGTGCGTGGGAGGTCCGCCTGATCCACGTCGACGTAGTCGACGCGCTCGGCTGGGACCGGGCCACGACGCTGCGCATCGGTGGCTGGCCGATCCCGACAGCAACCGGCTCGCAGGACGCCGAGCACCCCGCGCACGCGGTCGACGACGGGCTGCCCCTTGCTCAGGCCACGGGCATCGCACACACCTCGACCGCGGTCGGGCTGTCCGGCTTGCCGGTCGCCGGGGTGCACACCGTGCACGACGCCACCCCGCTGGGGGAGTGGACCGCCATCCCGTGGCTGCAAGCCACTCCCCGGGAAGGTTTCTGGCACGTCGCGGCCTTCGCGCTCAACGGCGGCAACCGGCCGCCGTCGGCAGAGATCTCCGGACCCGAGGAGGCGCCGGTCGTCCGGATCACGTGGCCGGACCAGGCCACCACGACGACGGCGCTGCCCCAGCCGCCGGCCGGCCAGCACCACCACGCACAGAACCGATCCTCCGCCTCGTGAGCGGCCGTCTTGATAGGAAGGAACGTTCGTGATCAGAAGGAGAATGCTGGCAGCGGTCGGCCTGGCGATGGCCGCCCTCCTGCCGCTCCCCGCGTGCGGCTCCAGTGACAACGAAGCCGAAGGCGGCCCCGTCGAGCTCACCGTCGCCGTGTGGAGCCTCGCCTCCACGCCCGAGTTCCAGACCCTGTTCGACGCCTTCCACAAGGCGAACCCCGACATCACCATCAAGCCCGTCGACATCCTCGCCGCCGACTATCCCACCAAAGTCACCACGATGCTCGCCGGCGGCGACACCACCGACGTCATCACCATGAAGACTCTCGCCGACTACGTCCGCTTCGCTGGCCGGGGCCAGCTCAAGGACATCACCGAGCTGGCCACCTCACCCGACGGCGCCAAGCTCGCCGGGCTCGACCAGTACAAGCAGGCCGGCGACAAGTACTACGCGCTGCCGTACCGGCAGGACTTCTGGGTCCTCTACTACAACAAGAAGATGTTCGACGCCGCCAAGCAGCCCTACCCGGAAAACCTGACCTGGGACCAGTACATCGGGCTGGCCAAAAAGCTGACCACAGGCAGCGGCGACAAGAAGGTCTACGGCGCCTACCAGCACGTCTGGCGCTCTGTGGTGCAGGCCATCGCGGCCGCACAAACCGGCGGCGACCAACTGAGCGGCGACTACCAGTTCTTCGCCGACCAGTACCGCACCGCGCTGGCGCTGCAGGACGCCGGGGCCACGCTCGACTTCGGCACCGCGGTCACCCAGAAGACCGGGTACGCGTCGATGTTCGAGACCGGCAAAGCCGCGATGCTGCCGATGGGCACCTGGTACATCGCGAAGGTCCTGTCGGAGAAGAAGAAGGGCACTACCGACGTCGACTGGGGCATCGCCCCGATGCCGCAGCGCCCCGGCGCGGCCGGCGTGACCACGTTCGGGGCGCCGACCGCGTTCGCGGTGAACAAGAAGGCCAAGCACGCCGCGGCGGCGCAGAAGTTCGTCGAGTTCGCCGCCTCACCGGAGGGCGCGAAGGCGATCGTGGACATCGGCGTGGTGCCGGCCTACCAGAGCGATGAGATCCGCCAGCAGTACTTCGCGTTGGAGGGTATGTCCACCGACGAGCTGTCCAAGAAGGCGTTCACCCCGGACAAGATCAACCCGGAAATGCCGGTCAGCGACAAAACCGCCAAGGTCGACACGGTCCTCGCCGAGGAACACCAGCTGATCATGACGAAGCAGAAGTCGATCGAAGACGCGATCAAGGAGATGGAGTCCCGCGTCAAGAACGAGATCAACTGACCACGCGCACGCCCGCGGGGACGGCACTGTCCCTCCCCGCGGGCCTACGGGAGGACGAGATGGCAGACCTGACCACCAGGCAGCCAGCGACCGGGAGGGCCGTGCCGTCGCCACCGCCGGCGCGCAGCAGGCGTGCCCGGCGCAACATGCTCATCGGCTGGAGCTTCATCCTGCCGAACTTCCTCGGCTTTGCCCTGCTCACGCTCCTGCCGGTCGCCGGGGCGCTCGCGCTGTCGTTCATGGAATGGGACTCGTACAACCCGCCGGAATGGGTCGGGCTGGACAACTTCGAGCGACTGCTGCGCGACGAGTCCACCAAGATCGCCCTCCGCAACACCGCCAGCTACGCGCTCGGGCACGTGCCGCTGACCATGCTCGCCGCACTCGGACTCGCGCTGCT
Source organism: Micromonospora sp. NPDC093277 (assembly GCF_044765245.1). Classification (NCBI taxonomy): domain Bacteria; kingdom Bacillati; phylum Actinomycetota; class Actinomycetes; order Micromonosporales; family Micromonosporaceae; genus Micromonospora; species Micromonospora sp. NPDC093277. The sequence goes on along the minus strand of NZ_JBIWJO010000005.1, from coordinate 109,141 downwards.
GCTCAACCGCAGGCTTGCCGGGATCGGGTTCTTTCGGGCCGCGGCGTTCTTCCCGTACGTCACCTCGATGGTGGCCGTCGCCGTGGTGTGGAACATGCTGTTCAACCCGCAGCTCGGGCCGGTCAACCAGTTCCTGCAGTTCCTCGGCGTCGAGTCCCCACCCGGCTGGACCACCAGCGTCACCTGGGCGATGCCCGCGGTGATCCTCACCAGCGTGTGGCGCGACATGGGCTACTACATGGTGCTGTTCCTGGCCGGGCTGCAGGCGATCCCGACCGAGCACTACGAGGCCGCAAAGGTCGACGGCGCGGGCGCGTGGCAGCGCTTCCGGGCCGTGACCTTGCCGGGCTTGCGGCCGGTCACGTTCCTGGTACTGATCCTACTGACGGTGCAGAGTTTCAAGGTGTTCGACCTGATTGTCGTCATGACCGACGGGGGCCCGGGTCGGGCCACCCTCGTGCTGTCCCAGCAGATCTACCGCAAGGGCATCCTCGACGGCGAGTTCGGCTACGCCTCGGCAATCTCGCTCGTTCTGTTTCTGCTCGTGTTGGTCTTCACCCTGGCACAGTTCTGGTTCAACGACCGCAGGGAGCGCTCATGAGCCCCGCCGACACCACCGCGCGCCCGGCGATGCGCCGCCCACGCACGCTGGGCCAGATCAGCCTGTACGTGGTGCTGGCGCTGTGCGCCGTGGCGATCCTGGTGCCGTTCGGGTGGATGGTCAGCGCCTCACTCAAGCGCAACAACGAGGTCTTCACCATCCCGATCCAGTGGATTCCGACCGACTTCCAGTGGAGCAACTTCACCCAGATCTGGGACCGGATCCCGCTGGGCACCTACCTCGGCAACACCCTGTTCCTGAGCCTGGTCATCACGCTGCTGCAGGTGCTGACCGGCAGCTTCGCCGCGTACGGGTTCGCCAAGGTGCGCTTCCGCGGCCGCGACGCGCTGTTCCTGGCGTACATCGCGACCATCGCCGTGCCGTGGCAGGCGTACATGATCCCGCAGTACATCATGATGCAGAAGGCCGGGCTGACCGACACATTTCTTTCGCTGATCCTGCTACAGGCGTTCGGCGCGTTCGGCGTTTTCCTGATGCGGCAGTACTACCTGACAATCCCGGACGAGCTGTGCGAGGCGGCGCGCCTGGACGGCCTGAGCGAGTACGGCATCTGGGCGCGGATCGTGCTGCCGCTGTCGAAGCCGGCGCTGGCGAGCCTGGCCCTGCTGACGTTCGTCAACACGTGGAACGACTACATGGGACCGTTCATCTACCTGACCAGCAATGACCTGTGGACGATCCAGCTGGGCCTGCGCTCGTTCGTCGGGCAGTTCGACGCCGACTACGCGATGATGATGACCGGTTCGGTGCTGTCGGTCCTGCCGATCCTGGTGATCTTCCTGCTCGGCCAGCGGTACTTCATCCAGGGTGTCGCCGCCTCTGGCATGAAGGGGTGAACCGGCATGCGACTGCTCGCGAGGCTGCCCTACGACACCGTCCTCAACACGGTTTACGCGGGCCTGAAGCTCAACCTTCACTTGATCATAACGGCCCTACCGCTGCTGCTCGCGCTCGCCCTTGGTGGCCGGCCGCTGCAGGCCTGGCCGTTCTTCGCCGGGCTGTCGGCCCTGTGCGGACCGTCCGCGGCCGCCGCCTTCGCCGCTTTCCGTGCCTTCTCCGAGGGCGAGCACCGTGTCGGCCGGGTCTTCTGGGCGGCCTACCGGACGTCGTTCGGGCGCGCGATGGGCGCCGCCACCGTGGCGGCGGCGCTGGTGATCGTGCTCGGCGTCGACTTCCAGCTCGCGCTCGGCAGCCCGTTCGGTGCGGTCACCCCATTGCTGGCGCTGCTCATCGCCCTCGTCGTCGCGGCGACCACTGCGTTCCTGGCCACGGGTGGCCGTTTGCGGCCGAGTACGCTGCTGGCCTACGCCTACCTGTCGCTGCGCTACTGGCACCTCAGCCTGGCGAACCTCGCCGTCCTCGGCACCCTTGTCGCTGCGGTCGTCGCCAAGCCCGCGATCGGGCTCTTCCTGTTGCCTGCACCTGCCCTCTACATCGTGTGGGCGAACGCCCGCCACATCGGAGGACGGCACGAACACCGCGTTCCGGGCGTGCGCGAGGGCATCCCCGCGCAGGTCGTGTCCGACAGCGCCCACCGCTGAGCGAGCGGACCGCGGTCTGCCGACGGGCTACTCCTCCTGGATGAGACGGGTGAGTGACGCCGCCTCGCCGGCGACTCGGCCAGGGTCGTCGTCGATCACGAATTCCAGCAGAGCGTCGTGGTGCCTTCCGGTGCCGCGCAGCAGTGTGAACGCCTCGCGCCAGAGGCTGTCGCGGGCGTCCAGCGGCAGGCGCTGCTGCTGGGGCCACCAGGAGAAGACGTGCACCGCGCTGACCCACGGGAGGACCTTCCGAAGGTCGTCGATGGCCGCCGCGTCAGGGACACCCACCGGTGGTTGCCAGTACGTACGGATGCCGGGATGCTTCACGTCGGCAAGTAGGCGTAGCGTCGACTCGGCGGTGTCCGTCAGCGTGCCCGAGTGGTATTCGAAGGCAAGCTCGACCCCGGCGTCGCTCGCCCGCTGCACCGCGGCCCGCGTCTCGCGAACCACGGCCCTGCGCTGTTCGTCGGTAGCTGACGCCGAGCCGACGGCGCCGGCCCAGATGCGGATCCGCAGGGCACCGAGCGCGACGGCGCTGGCCAACACAGCAGAAAAGTCCTCGGTCGTGTGGGGCCCGGCGCGGAAGTAGGAGCCGTAGGACGCGACCCGGACGCCGCGGTCCAGGCCAGCCGATCGGATCAGCGCCGCGGTCCCCGTGTCACCCGGCGGCACGTGCACGTCGGCGCCCCACTCGATGCAGGACAGCCCGGCGGAGGCGGCAACGTCCAGCACCGACCATGCGGACTCGTGCCGGAGGGTGACCGAACATATACCAGGAGAAAAGGGGTGGTTCGACGCTGTCACGCTTGCCCTCTCGGCAGAGACGCTGGTAAGCGCTTTCCCCAAACGTAGATCAGGTGTCGGACTGGTGCAAGGGATTGGCACCGGAGGAGAGCAGGCAGGAGTGCTTGCCTTCAGGACCACGTCGCCGCCGACGCGGTGGGAGCGGGACAGTTCGTTGAGGACTGAGAGGAGGACCTGACGAACAATCTGTACGAGATCTGGAATCGGAGGTCGTCAGGGGCATGTTTCCGCCTGCGCGAAGTGCCGGCGACGGTGAGCTGGAGTCGGCCGCCGCGAGTTCGCAGAGCAGCACATCCCCGCGTAGCGGCCGTGGTCAGTCCCCTGCCCTCGGGGCGGGGTAGGGCGGGGTGAGTCGGTCCGCGAGCCCCTCGATGATCTGGGTGAGGTAGTCGAAGTCCGGCACCGCGACCCGCTCGGCCCGATCGTGCAGGGTTTCCGGGGTGACCGTATCGTCGATGCGGGCGACCTCGTGGTGTCCGTAGCAGTCCATGGCATGCCTCCCGCCACTGGTCGTGACGCTCGCCAGCGGTGCCGTCGCACCGTCGCTCGCCTACACCCATCATGACACTGCGTAAGCATCGCGGACAGGGGGTGACCTGGGCGGGTCAGCCCTCGGCCCGGTCTCTCGGCTCGCGCGGCTCCGGCGGCGGTCACCGCCCCGTAGGCGTCCATCATCAACGCACTACTAACCATTCGCCGCCACGGTCCGGTCGAGCACAAGATCCCGGGCGGCGGTGACGCCGACGGCCACCGCGCCCATGAGCACTGCGTCCGAGCCGAGTGTGGAAACCTCAATCCGCGGGGGTTGCAACGCCACGAGGTGCCGCAGGCGGTCTTGGATCGGACCAATCAACAGGTCGCCGCCCTGCACCCCGACACCGCCTCCGAGCACGACAAGTTCCGGGTCGAGCACTGCGGTCACTGCGGCTAGGCCATGCGCCACGTGATTGACCTCCACCTCGACCGCGCGACGGGCGATCGGGTCGCCGGCCCGTGCCGACTCGAAGACCTCCTTGGCGTTGGTCGCGTCCGTCCAGCCCAGCCGGCGGGCCGCCGCGACGATGCCATCGGCCGATGCCACCGACTCGAACATCCCGCGGCGCAGCGCTTCCGGGTCGTCCAGCAACGGATCGCCCTCACCGATCGGGAGATAGGAGATCTCGCCAGCGCCGCCCCGTGAGCCGCGGTAGAGCTTGCCGTCGACCATGACGCCCATGCCGATGCCCGTGCCTATCGACACGAAAGCGAAGTGCGCAATTCCCCGACCCAGACCGTAGGTCGCCTCACCGACGGCGGCCAGGTCGACGTCGTTTTCCACAAGGTACGGCAAGGGGGACACCGCCGAGAACCGGTCAACGGCGCCGGCGCGGTCCCACCCGGGCATGTTCGGGGCGAGGTGAAGCGCACCGGTCTCTGTGTCGTGAATGCCAGGGGTGCCGAAGACTGCCAGGGTAATGTCGGCGCGCCGGATTCCGGCCTTTGCGGTCAGGCGGTCGGCCAGCCCGGCCAACTGGGTGAGCAATTCGGTCGGATGCCGGCTCTGTGACGGATCTTCGGTGCGGGCGATGACCGTGCCCACCAGATTGGCCAGGGCAAGCCGGACGAAGGCCTGCCCGATGTCGACGGCAAGCACCCAGCCCGCCTCCGGACGGACCTCGTAGAGAAGCGCGGAACGGCCTGCGGCACCTGCGCGCAGGCCGACCTGCCGCACCAGACCGGCGCGGCCGAGGTTGGCGAGCGCGCCCGAGATCGTCGGCTTGGACAGGCCGGTGGCCTGGGCGAGCTCGGGCCGCGACACCGTGCCCAGCCGAAAGATCTCTCCGAACACCGCCCGCTCGTTCATGACCCGCAGCATGCTCGTCGTGCTCGCGGTCTGGTGAGTCAGCACCTGATCACAGTCTCACACGACTTCGTAAAGGTCCATTACCAATTTTGTTAGAGACATTGCCAAACGCCGTTGGCAGGGTGCATTCTGCTGATCTGAACCACCGACGAGAGGTGTCCCATGAGACCTAAGTGGTTCCTTGTCCCGCTGGCGGCTGTGTTGCTGGCCGCGGGTTGCGGCTCCGGCTCCGGCTCTGACGCGCCCGCGGGAGATGCGCCAACGATCGCGCTGTTCCTACCCGAGTCCAAGACCACGCGCTACGAGGCGTTTGACCGGCCGTTGTTTGAGGCCAAGGTCAAGGCGCTCTGCTCGAACTGCAAGCTGCTCTACAGCAACGCCGACCAGGATGCCGTCAAACAGCAGCAGCAGGTCGAGGCGGCCCTCGCGCAGGGCGCCGACGTCCTGGTGCTCGACGCCGTGGACGCGGATGCGGCCGCCTCCCTGGTCAACCAGGCCAAGCAGCAAAAGGTGCCGGTCATCGCCTACGACCGGCTGATCTCAGGCATCGCCTACGAGTACTACGTGTCCTTCAACAACGTCCGGGTCGGGGAGGCCCAGGGCCAGGCGTTGCTGGACGCCCTCAACGCCAAGGGGACGGCCGACAAGGGCAAGATCGTGATGATCAACGGAGCGCCGACGGATCCCAGCTCCGCGGATTACAAGTCCGGCGCACACCACATCCTCGACGGCAAGGTCCAGATCGGGCGCGAGTTCGACACCCCGGACTGGAGCCCGGACAAGGCCCAGCAGCAAATGGAACAGGCCATCACGGCGCTCGGCCGGGACAACATCGTCGGCGTGCTCTCCGCCAACGACGGCATGGCCGGGGGCGCGATCGCCGCCATGAAGCGGGCCGGCTACACCACGTTGCCGCCAATCACCGGGCAGGACGCCGAGCTGGCAGCCGTGCAGCGGATCCTGACCGGTGAGCAGTACATGACCGTCTACCTGGACATCCGCAGTGAGGCCGAGAAGTCCGCGGAACTGGCGGTCGCGCTGACCAAGGGCGAGCAACCGCAGGCGATGGCCAAGGTCAACAACGGGGCGACCGACATCCCGGCGTTCCTGCTGGATCCGGTCGCGGTGACCGCTGACAAGATCAAGGACACCATCGTGAAGGACGGCTTCTACAAGCCCAGCGAGATCTGCACCGGCGCCGTGGCCGCCGCCTGTGACAAGGCCGGAATCCAGTAGATGTTCGCGGCGCGAGGAGTGTCAAAGCGGTTCGGTGCGGTACGGGCACTCGACACGGTCGACCTCGACCTGAGCGCAGGCGAAGTCGTCGCGCTGGTCGGCGACAACGGCGCCGGCAAGTCCACCCTGGTCAAGGTGATCTCCGGCGCGGTGACCGCCGACGAGGGACGGCTGGAACGCGACGGCGCGTCCGTACAGATCAACAACCCACACCAGGCCAGGAGCCTCGGCATCTCCACCGTCTACCAGGACCTGGCGCTCTGCGAAAACCTCGACGTCATCGGCAACCTGTTCCTCGGCTCGGAGCGCCGCCGCTGGACGATGCTCCGCAAGATTGAAATGGAGCGGGCCGCGCGAGCGCTGCTGTCCTCACTGGACGTTCGGATCCAGGACATCCAGGTGCCGGTTGCGATGCTCTCCGGCGGCCAGCGTCAGTCCGTCGCCATCGCCCGAGCGTTGGTGGGCGATCCGTGGCTGGTCATCCTCGACGAGCCGACGGCCGCGCTCGGTGTCGAGCAGACCGCGCAGGTGCTGGACCTGATCCGGCGCCTGCGTGACCGCGGTCTGGCCGTACTCCTCATCTCGCACAACCTCGCCGACGTCCGCGCCGTGAGCGACCGCACGGTCGTGCTGCGGCTGGGCCGCAACGCCGGCGACTTCCGTACCGCCGAGACCAGCCCGGAGGCGATCGTGGCCGCAATCACCGGAGCCGCGGCATGACCACAGTAGCGAAAGCGTTCCGCTGGCCAGGCCGCTCAGCGGACCGGGCCACGAGGCGCAGCGACATCGGCACGTGGCCGGTCATGGGCGGACTGATCGCCATCGCGATCGTGTTCGGCTCGCTCAACGAGCGGTTCCTCTCCGCCGAGAACCTCACCAACCTCGCACTGCAACTCGCCGCGACCGGCACGATCTCACTGGGCATCATCATGGTGCTCCTGATCGGCGAGATCGACCTGTCCGCCGGATCGGTGAGCGGGCTGTGCGCCGCGGTGCTCGCCATCCTGCACGTCCGGCAGGGCCACTCCGCACTGCTCGCCGTCGCTATCGCACTCACATTGGGCGCGGCGATCGGCCTGGTGCAGGGACTGATGTTCACGCAGCTTCGCATGCCGTCGTTCGTCGTGACGCTCGCCGGCCTCATCGGCTGGCAGGGGCTGCTGTTGTACGTACTGGGCCGGGGCGGCACGATCAACCTCCCGTTCGACGGCTCAATCGCCCGCCTCAGCGACACCTGGCTGCCGCCCTGGGCAAGCTGGCTACTGGTCGTACTCATCGTCGGCGCCGCAGGGACGAGCGCCGCGCTCAACAGGCGGTTGCGCCGGAAGGCCGGCCTGCCACTGCCGCCGCTGAACCGCCCGGTCCTGCGCCTCGCCGGGCTCGCCGGACTGCTCTGCCTCGCCGTGCTCGTGCTGAGCGCCGACCGCGGCGTACCGCTGCTGCTGGTCATCTTCGGGGCGCTGGTCGTCTCCGCCGACCTGGTGCTGCGCAACACCGTGTTCGGGCAGTGGCTCTATGCGATAGGCGGCAATGCGGAGGCGGCACGGCGGGCCGGCATTCCCGTCACCCGGCTGCGGATCATCGCGTTCGTCTTGGCGTCGGCGTTAGCCGCGTTCGGCGGCCTCCTCGCCGCGAGCAGGCTGGCCGCTGTCAATCAGAGCTCGGGGGGCAGCGACACCCTGCTGATGGCGATCGCTGCCGCGGTCATCGGCGGTGTGTCGCTGTTCGGTGGCCGTGGCCGCGCATACGGGGCCCTGCTCGGCATCCTGGTGATCCAATCAATCACGAACGGAATGCTGCTGCTAAACGTCGACTCGTCGATCCGCCTTATGGTCACCGCCATCGTGCTGGCGGCCGCCGTGGCCATCGACTCGTTGTCCCGTCGAGGTCAGCAGTGAACGGGGCCCACGTACTCGGTATCGACTTCGGCGGCACAAAGGTCGCACTGGCCACGGCCGACGCCCGGTCGCCCCTGGACTTCTCGACCCGGCTGAGGATACCGACGACCGGGGGAGCCGAACAGGTGGTTCGGCGGTCGCTGGAGGTCGCCCGAGGAATGGTCGCCGCGCCGGCCGCCGTCGGGGTGTCCACCATCGGCGTCGTGCGCGCCGATCGAATCCGGCTCGCCCCCAACGTACCCGGCTGGGAGGGCATGGAACTGCCGCGGATGCTACGCGACGAGTACGGCGACACGCCGGTCATCATCGACAACGACGTCAACGCCGCCGCCGCGGCAGAGCTGCGTTGGGGTGCGCTGCGCGGGGTCGACGTCGGCCTGTACATCAACCTAGGTACGGGCCTCGCGGCCGCGCTGGTGGTCGACGGTCGCGTGGTACGCGGCGCGCACGGCGCCGCCGGCGAGATCGGCTACCTCCTGGACCCCACCACCGACGACTGCTATGCCGACGGTCACGCACCCCTGGAGGAGTTGGTGTCCGGCAATGCGTTGGCCCACCAGGGCTCAGCCCTGGTGGGCCGCACGGTAGCCGCCGCCGAGCTGTTCACCATAGCCGGCGACCCGCGTGTGGACGCCCTCATCGACGGGGCGCTACGGAGGCTGGCCCAGGCCGTGGCCATCCTGTGCATCACCCTCGATCCGGCGCGAGTGGCTATCGGTGGCGGGATGATGGGCGCCGCCGACCGCATCCTGCCCCGCATCGCCACCTTGCTTCCCCAGGCGGTCCCCTTCCCGCCACAACTGGTGCCGGCAAGGTTCATTGACGACGCGCCGCTGCTGGGTGCACTTGCCCTGGCGGTCGAAGCGGCCGGCGTCACGTAGCTGACGGTCAATCCCGGCCTGGACTGCAACATCCTCCACTCGGCACGGCCGGAGGTGTGCGTCGGGGCGGTTCACCTTCGGCGCCCGCATCGGGCCGGCGCTGATCTTCGTTCGCGCCCGCTCAGGAGCGACCGCGCGCGGACCGCCGCGTGATGCAGCTCAGGGCGAGGCCACCTTGCCTCTCGCCCCGGCTCGGGCCCACGGCGGCGGCTCCGAGCAGGACGAATGAGAAGTCCCTGCGAGTTCTGCGGTTCAGCGGAATGCCGACCTTGACGCGGCGAGCCATCTCCCGGCGGCTGATGCCCAGCCCCTTGGGCGATGAGCCGTTCGAGGCGAAGGGGCACAGGGGCGTCGAAGATGACCGGAACCCGGATGGGCCAGGGGCTTTCGGGACGGGACGGGGCGAGCAGTTCCCAGCACGAGTCCCATTCCAGGGCGAACCGGTTACGCCGGCTGAGCAGCGGGTCGAGAAGGAATCGGGCGACGAGGGCAGAGACGATGCCGGAGCAGCCCTCCAGAAGGCTTGGATTCAGGTACCGGACCGGGACACGATCGTGAACGGTGATTTTGCTGCTGCGGTCGCAGGAAACGCAGGCGACCAGGAGCCAGCTGTCGAGGAGTTTGCGGTGGACCTTGACGCGGAACTTCCCGTTGCCGTTGCTGGCGAGGTCAAAATGGCAGTGGACGCAGCGGAATGCGGGCACGGGATGGCGCGTGCGCCGAACGGTCCAGGACAGCACGATTTGAGGACGCGTAGACATGATCTCTCTGAAGATCTGACGGAAGGCATGGGAAAAGAGCCGACGGAGACGTCGGCGACCGATGCACGGGATGGTGTCAGGTCTAAAGAGCAGGCGGCGTCACGCGGGGTGAAGTCCTCTCGTGAGTGGGTCGGAGAAGAAGATCCAGTTACAAGGTAGGGCGGAGCAGGCTGGCGAGACCACCCATTTTTGTCCTGGTGCGGAGCGCTTCGCTGATCGAGCCTCCGCAGCCTGGACCTGTGGTGGACGGGGGCGGCGGCCGATGCTGATCTCGTCGAGCCGCGGCTGAGGTCAGTCCAGCGCCTGGACCGACCAGTTGGCGAGGAGTTCCAGCACCGTCCGGCGGCCAGCGAAGATCGCCGCTTCGTCCCGCTGGTCGTAGGTCTGGCCGGTGGCCCCGCCGGCACGGTTGAGCATCACCGGCGCGAGCCAGAAGTACTTGGCCGCGCCGGTGATCCGTACCGCGCGGGCGACCAGTGCCGGGTCGACGGCCGCGCGTAGCCCCTCGACGTACCCGGTCAGCACAGCGTCGGCGACGTCGGGTAGGAGCGCCAGGTCCACCAGGCCGTCGAAGAAGGTGTCCAGCACCAGGTTGGCCGCGTCCTCGCCGATCGGACCGGGGCCGACGAAGGACCAGTCCAGCAGCACGGGGCCGGCGTCGGTGAAGATCAGATTGTTCGGCCAGACGTCGTGGTGGCACAGGGTGTGCGGGAGTTGGTCGGTGGCCGCCAGCACCGCCTGCCGCCCATCCCAGAGCCGGCGGAGGCCGTCGCGCAGCGGTGCCGGCCAGGCCGCCGCCGCGACGGGATGCTGCCACGGCACCGGCTCGGTCACCGGACGGCTCAGGGTGTAGTCGCGTAGCCAGTCCCGGGCCAGCCAGTCGTGGCGCGACAGCGTGCCGGTCCGATCCAGCCAGTCGGCGTGCGCCGAGCCGAGCCGGCGGGCCAGCTCGGCGAAGTCGGCCATCGAGCCGGCCGTGCCCGGCCGGCCGTCCACCTCGGCCAACCAGAGGGCGACCGTCCCGTCCGGTCGCTCCTCGACCGCCAGTACATCCGGCGCGGCCAGGCCCGCGCCGGACCAGGCAGTGGAGGCCAACCCACTGCGGTACGCCTCGACCTCGCGCCGCCAGTAGTTCCAGTGGCCCGGATCGGCGCTCGCTGCCCAGTGCGCGGGGCCGGTGCCGCCCGTGGGCGGCGTGATCAGCTTGAGCACCGCCGGGCGGCCGTCCCGCCGGGTCCGCCAGATGCCGCCGGTCACCCCGTTGAGTGGGTTGTGGGTCAACGACTGTGCCGGCACCTCGGCGGGGACGAGGTCGAGCGGTGGGCGGGCCATCGCGCGCAGCGTACCGTCCCGACCGTCAGCCCTGCGGCGACCCGCAGCGGTTGACCACGGCCGGTGCGAGCCGACTGACCCGATCCCGTCCCGGCCTGTCGGCAAGTGGACACGTCACCGCATTGCACGCCGTCAGCTTCGTCAGCACGATGAGATGCATCCGAAGCCGGGGAGAACCGCGGCGCCCAAGCCCGCAATCTCATGTGCCCCCTTTGACTGGAGTCTCACGACCCCCTCCCGGTGCCGCAACGGGATGGCCGGCGACGCGAGGGCACACGGGCGGACGGCGAAGCTGACCCGGGCGTTGGGCGAACGCTACGCCCGGGAGGTGGCCGTGTACCAGAAAGAGGCGGCGGGATCGCATCGCCTGCGGCAGGCGGCCGAGGCGCGCCTGCGGTACGGCCGGGCCGCCGGGATGCCGATTCAGTTCCGGATCCCGGAGTTGTGAGCGGTGCACGCCTACGACGATTCAGCCTGTGCCGACACGCGCGGCGTTCGGCGCTCCGCCGTTTCGGAGTCCGTGACCGTGGACGAGCACCTCGAGGCCGAGGCTGACCGGTTCGCCGACCGGCACTCGGAGAGTCCGCCCGGTGCTGTCCGCTCGATGCCGCGCCTCGACGCGCCGGCTCCCCCGATCGGGTCTTCCGGCGAACCCCTGGACGCCGGAACGCGAGCGCTGATGGAACCCCGACTGGGCTGGGATCTGGCTCAGGTTCGGGTGCACACCGGGCGGAACGCCGCTGACTCGGCGACCGCGCTCGGCGCGCAGGCGTACACCGTCGGCCGGCACATCGTCCTCGGCGCGGGTGCCGGACCCGGGTCGGACACCGGCCGTCGCCTTCTCGCGCACGAGCTGGCCCACGTGGCGCAACAGGCCCGGGGTGAGAGCCGTGGCGCGCTCCACCTGAAGCCCGGGGCGCCACCGGCGCCAGCGGGATCGCGCAAGCCGCGCCCGTTCCGCCTGCTGGTGACGCGAGTGATGTCGCCACCGGAACTGCTGCGCGAGTTCGTCCGGCAGTATTACCAGACCGCGAGTGAGCAGGAGGTCGACCGGCGGCTGCCGCTGTGGCACTGGCAGAACCCGGGCGGCCGCGGGACATCCGCCGCCGACGTCCGCCGCGGTTTCATCATGCTGCCGGTCACCGACGCCACGCAGGCCGCGATGCGAGGGTTGTCCGAGGCCGAGCAGCATCAGATCAACGCGGCGGCCGATGCGCGGTTTTGGCAGGAGAACGGCCTCGAACCGGGTACGAAGCTCGGCACCGGTCCGAAGGACGCCGCGCTGCGCGGCCGCTGGCGCGGGGCGCGCGCCGATGTGCTGCGCGAGCACGCCGAGCTGCGGGAGATCGAAGCCCTACCCGACGACGTCAAGCGAATCCTCTTCGGTGGCGACCGGACGCTGGCCCCGGAAGAGTACGAGAAAGCACTGTGGCTCGCGCACAAGCTGAGCGGCCTGACGAAGGCCCAGCGGACGGACTACCTGAGCAAGGTCAACGCGGGGACGACGAGCTGGGCCGAGCTGGACGCCTCGATCGAGCGGTACCTACTCGACCAGCGCATCCGTGAGGCCGAGACGGTGCGGACGGAGGCCGCCGCCGCCACACTCTTCGGATGCGAGGACCTGTACCGGGCCTGGCAGCGCAGGAACCTGGTGAGAGCGTGGACGAGATCGGTCGTCGGCCCCGCCCACGACCCCGTGTTGCTGCGCGAGATGGGCGAGGCCACTACCCAATTCAGGGCGGCCCTGAGCCGTCACGGGTTCGCCGACGAGGCGGCGTTCCGTGCCGCAATGGATGCCTACCTGCTGCGGTTCCGGTCCGAGGCGGTCACGTTCGGACTCGACGTCCTCGCGCGCTACGACCACCTGCTCTACGAGGAACGGCGCAAACTGCAAGACCTCGGCTACCTGCAGGCGATGGTCGCGGGCATCGCCAAGACCACGGCGCGCGCCGACTACGCAGCGGCAGCCGAGAAGGCGTCCTTCGCTCGACTCACCGTCATGGGGGTGGATCCAGAATCACCCGTCGAGCGGTGGCGGGCCGCCGCGCAGGCGGCCAAGTACAGCGCAGAGGCCAGCGCCCTGCGGACCGCGGCCAGCACGGCGGTGGTGACCGCGTCGGGCGGTGACCCCCTCGTCGACCCGGAGAAGCTCGGCCGGGGCACCGACCGCGAGAGGCTCGCGGGAGCAGACGCCACCACCGCGCAGCGGTACCTGCTCGACGTGGTCCGGGAACGGCTGTCGGACACGGCGAAGGCGCGTTACGAGTTCACGAACGACCCGGAGCGTATCTTCAGCCTGCCCGACCTTGTCGCCGCGACAATGAAGAGCCAGGGTGCGGAGGCCGACACCATCTACGCCTGGATCGTCCGCGACCACATCGACGACATACGATCGGCGCACCTCTTCTCGGCCATCGTCCTCGGCATCATCGCCCTCGTCCTCGCGGTGCTCGTACCCGGTGGCGGTTGGCTCGCCGCGGCCGCGCTGGTCGCCAACACCGGGATCAGCGCCTACCAGGCGATCGAAGCGATCAAGGAATACCAGCAGCAGGCGGTCGAGTACCGGCTGTCGTTCATCCAGGACGAGCCGTCGCTGTTCTGGGTCGGGGTCGCGGTCGCGGCGGCGGCGCTCGACCTCGGGATGACAGCGGCCCAGCTGCTGAAGATGTCGGCGAAGGGGCTGTCGTCGCTGGAGGGGCCGCTGCGCGAGTTCGCCGCCGCCTCCGACGTCGAAACCGCCGCACTGCGATTCGAAAAGCTCACCGCGAAGATCGACGCGGCCGAGGGGCTGCAAGTGGAGGTCAAGGCGGCGCTGAAGGCGCGCGCGGCGGCCGAACTCGGTCTCAAGCGGGCCCTGAGCCAGATGGGTGGCCGGCTCATGGGCTCGGCCGGGGTGGTCGACCCCGTACCGCTGTTCGAGGGTCTCTACTACGGCATCAAGAAAGGCGTGAATTCGATCACCAAGTTGCGCAAGGACGCGCAGCTGCTCGAACTCATGGGCGACGTGACGAAGATGTCCGGCGCCGGACGGGCCGAGATCACCACGGCGTTCGAGCAGGTGAAGCAGGTCGTCACGCTCGGCGAGAAGCGCGGAATGGACGAGGCCGCGGTGCTGCGGTACGTCGACCGGCTCGCCGCGGAGCGGTCCGCCGGTGAGGGTGCGTTCCAAGCGCTGCTGGAGGAAATGCGGGCCTGGCGACGCCCGACCCAGGAGCAGGTCCAGGCCGAGGCGAAACTCGCGGCGGCGAGCGATCGGCTCGCCTCGCTGCGCCAGTACCGAGCCGAGCTCGAGGCCGAACTGCGCGCCCGCCCGAAGACGCCGGCCGGGACGCCGGACACCGAGCGGATCGCCGAGATCCGCAAGGAGCTCGACGACCTCGACGGCGTCGTGCGGGCAGACCGGTCCGGCATCCGCCGGGTGGACCGCGAAGGCCTCATCACCCAGGCCGAGCGCAGCCTGCGCGAGGCGGAGACACTCGCGGAAAGTGCCAGGCTCGATCCGACGACGCGGATGCGACAGGTCTTCGGCGCCTCACGAGAACGGGCCGACGTCGTGGCAACCGCCACGGTAGACCAGGTCGGGCAGTTGCGAACGCCAAGCCAGGGACTCGCGGTGGACCACGTCGTCTCGCTCAAGCGGATGTCGCAGATGGAGGGCTTCGACAAACTCAAGGCGATCGAGCGCAACGCCCTGGCTGTCCGCAGGGACAACCTCGTTCTCATGGACGCCTCCGCGAACGCGTCCAAGGGCGAGCGCAGCTGGACGGCCTGGCAGCAGGCGTCGACCTTCTACGCCCCCGACGTCGTCGCGTCATGGGCGGCCCGGGACGCGGAACTGACGAAGACGATCCAGGAGTGGATTCTCGCGACGATCCGGGGCCGCTGAGCTCCAACGCGGCAGAACCATCCGCCTCTGAAATCGCCCGGCGGGAACCGACGCGCGCTGGCGCTGCGCCACCCACCGTGACGCCTGCCAGTGAACTGTGTCAGCTTGGTTCGAGGCCGGTCAGCACCTCGACGATGACCGACTCGGTCCCCGCGTTCGCGAATTTGAGCGATCGGGGGCCACCGTCGACCAGCGCGGCGAGGACGCCCGGCGTGGCAATGAGCAGCGTGCCGTCAATGCCGAACGGTTCGCCCTCGGTCGTGCCGTTGACCGGCGTGAGGGTGACTGCCGCCGCCTTCCCGCCGGGCGTATGCGCGGCGACCCCGAGCAGGACGACCGTCCCGCCGTCGGGCAGGAGGTCGACGCTCTGCTCGTCGCCCGCGCCTCCCGTAGCGTTGAGAGCGACGGAGGCGAAGGTGTACGACTGCGGCTGCAGGGTGCTGCTCAACGGCAACGTGGGGCCGCCGGCCACCTTGAGTGCAGCAGTCACGGTCACCTGGACCATGGGACCTCCCAGGACGTGGGTGAGGCCAGCATCGGCCGCCGGCGTCAAGACGTTGTCACCGCGGCGTCACCGACCCGACGCCGCCAAGCTCCCGCACCGTGCCCCGTCCCGGCAGCACAGCACCCGCCCGATGCTCATCGCCTTGACGCGGCAGTGACGGACGCGTGACGGGTCAGCGGCACGGTCGACGTAGACGTCGTACCGAGGAGCCAGCATGGCCGTTACCACGACCTATCCCGGGGTCTACCTCAGCGAGATTCCCAGTGGCAGCAGGACGATCACCGGCGTGTCGACATCGCTCACGGCGTTCATCGGACCCGCCCTGCGCGGCCCGGTCAACGAACCGGTCCCGATCGCGAGTTTCGCCGATTTCGAGCGTACGTTCGGTGGCCTGTGGCGCAGCAGCGGCCTCGGCTACGCCGTCCGCGACTTCTACCTCAACGGTGGAGGCGCTGCGATCATCGTTCGTGTCGCACACGGCGCAGACGCCGTACCCGAACGCAACGCCGCCACCGCTGCCCTCGACGCGGGCGGGCTCGGGCTGCGGGCCACCGGCCCCGGCGCCTGGGCGAACACCCTCCGGGCCACCGTGACCTACCCGAACCCCGCCGAGGCGAAGGAGATCGCCGCCGCGCAGGGAGTGAACGCCGACGACCTGTTCTCCCTCGTCATCCAGGAATCCGACGCGGCCGGCTCGCCCGCCGAGACCTTCCTCAACCTCACAGTCGTCGACGGACCACGCCGGGCCGACGTCGTCCTGGCCGCCTCCCAACTCGTCGACCCGGCCGGGGCGCTGCCGACCGACCGCCCCATCGTCGGCACGTACACCGTCGGCGACAGCGGGGCGGGACGCGACGGTGCACCTCCCGGTGCCGCCGACTACGCCGGCGACGAAAGCACGAAGACCGGCCTGTACGCCCTGCTCAAGGCCGACCTGTTCAACATCCTCTGCATTCCACCGCCGACGCCGGCCAGCGATCTGCCGGATTCGCTGTGGGCGACGGCCGCCGGGTTCTGCGCCGAGCACCGCGCCTTCCTCGTCGTCGACCCGCCGTCCACCGCGACGATCGACACGATTACCGGCTGGGTGACCAGCGACGCGGCGCTCACCGGCATGAACACGCGCAACGCCGCGGTCTACTTCCCCCGGATCAGGCGTCCCGACCCGCTGCGCGGCGGTGCGGTCGGCGACTTCGCGGCCTGCGGCGCGATCGCCGGGACGTACGCCCGGACCGACGGCAGCCGCGGAGTCTGGAAAGCGCCGGCGGGAATCGAGGCCGGCCTGGCCGGCGCGAACGGCCTGACCGTGCCGCTCACCGACGCTGAGAACGGGCGGCTCAACCCCGCCGGCATCAACTGCCTGCGCACGTTCCGTGGGGTGGGGACCGTCGTCTGGGGCTCGCGGACGCTGCGCGGTGCGGACGCGCTGACCGACGAGTACAAGTACATTCCGGTGCGACGGCTCGCACTCTTCATCGAGGAGACGCTCTACCGCAACACCCAATGGGTGGTCTTCGAGCCGAACGACGAACCGCTCTGGGCGCAGATCCGCGCCTCGATCGGAGCCTTCCTGCAGGACATGTTCCGCAAAGGCGCGTTCCAGGGAACGACGCCGCGCGACGCGTACTACATCCGCTGTGACGCCGACACGACGACGCAGTACGACATCGACCGCGGCATCGTCAACATCCTCGTCGGATTCGCCCCGCTCAAGCCGGCCGAGTTCGTCGTCATCGGTATCCAGCAGAAGGCCGCCTCGGCCACCGCCTGACGGCAGCCGTACCTGCCGTCAGACCCGAAGGAGCAGTTACATGGCCGAGTTCACGGTGAACGCGACGCGGTTCGACCCGTACAAGAACTTCAAGTTCCGGGTGAAGTGGGACGGTCGGTACGTGGCCGGAATCAGCAAGATAGGCGCGCTCAAGCGGACGACGGAGGTCGTCAAGCACCGCAGCGGCGGCGACCCCAGCAGCAGCCGCAAGTCACCTGGGCGCACCGAGTACGAGGCAATCGTGCTGTCCCGGGGAGTCACCCACGACGTCGACTTCGAGCAGTGGGCGAACAAGGTGTGGAACTACGGCTCGGGCCTCGGGTCGGAGACCTCCCTCAAGGACTTCCGCAAGGACGTCATCCTCGAGATGTACAACGAGGCCGGTCAACTCGTGATCGCCTACAAGGTGTACCGCTGCTGGGTCTCGGAGTTCGAGGCGCTACCGGAGCTCGACGCCAACGCCAACGCCGTCGCAATCCAGACCATCAAGCTGGAACACGAGGGCTGGGAGCGTGACTACGACGTCAGCGAACCCAGCGAACCGTCGTACGTCGAGCCGTGACCGTGACCGCGCACGGGCCCCGCAGCCTCCACGACGCGGCCACGGTGCTCCGGTCGTGGGAGGCCGCGCTGCGGGCGCCCGCGCCCCTGCGCGGCGCGGCGGTCCTCACGAACCTGCACCCGGACGGCGACGCGGTACTCGACCTTCCGCTCGCCGAGGTGGCCGCGCTGGCCACGACGTACCTGGCCGAGGCTTCCGGCTACCACGTCGAGGGCGTCCTGGAGTGCGCCGGCTGCGGGATGCTCCTCGACGTCCGCCTGCGCCTGTCGGATCTCCTCGACGATCCCCCCGCGACCGAGGGACGCGACCGCGGGGCACGATTCGCGCTGCGGCCACCGACGCCACGGGATCTGGCTGCTGCCAGCGACGACGCCGACGCGTACGGGCTGCTCCTGCGCCGGTGCGTGAGCTGGGCCGACGGAACCCCGGTCGACCCCGCGGCGCTGGGCCCGGCAGACCTCGACGAGATCGACGGTGCACTGGAAAGCCTTGCCGGACCGGCGTTGCCGCTGTTGCGGGCCACCTGCCCCGACTGCGGTGGGGCGGCAACCGGCACCGTCGACGTGACTGACCTGCTGTGGCGGCACGTCGAGATCGAAGCCCATGCCCTGCTGCGCGACGTCTCGCAACTCGCGGCCACCTTCGGGTGGCGGGAGGCCGACGTCCTCGCCCTGAGCCCGTACCGGCGCTCGGCCTACCTGGCCCTGGTGACCGGATGAGCGGGTTCCTCGACCGGCTCGCCGCCCACGCGCAGGGGGCGGCCCCTGTCCTGCGCCTGCGGCCACGCTCCCGTTTTGAAGGAACCACACCCCATCCCGCGGCCGCCGCAGCCGCGCCCGTCGACGAACCGTTCCCGGACGAGCTGGCGCCGACACCGGACGAGCCAGCCGGACCAGCCCCGGTGCGAGGACCGGTACGGTCGCGGCCACGGCACCCCGAACACCCGGCCCAGGCCCGACAGCGGCCCGGCTGGCCGCCGCCGGACGACCCGCACGAGGCGGCTCCCGAGCCCCGGCACCACCCGTCCTCCGGTGACCGGCAGCCCGACCTTCTCCCCGCCACATCCGCGCGCGCCGTGACGCCCGTGGCCCCGAACCCTGGGCCGCCCGCCGACAACCGAACCACCCCGGCTGCCCCCTCCGATGCGACGGCGGTGCGGGCCGAACCCAAGACCCGGCCGCCGGCCACACCGAACAGGGAACATCGACCGCCGCCAACGGCTTCCGCCCCCGATCCCATCCCGTTCGCCAGCGCCGAGCCACGCACCGCCGCCACAGCACGCCGCCGCCCAGCCGAGGAGACGACCGGACCGAGGCACGATCCAGCAGAACGGGCCGACGCGGTCCGGCAACCGGCCGGCGCGGCCTGGCCGACCACCGACGAGGTCGGCCACCGGCTCACAACGGCCCTGCGTGACGCCGGCCTGCTCGCACCGGCCGACGGCCGCGAGGCACCGAGCATGCGCTGGCCCGTCGACGGCTTTCCCGAGCCGGCCGACCTCGACAGCCGGCTCGGCCCCGCCACCGACGCCCGCGCCGGACAGGGCGTGCACCTGCATGTCCACCTCGACCGGGTGGAGGTGGTGCATCCCGCACCACCGGCGCCCGCCCCCACACCCCGCCGACCGGACCCACCCCCACGTCGCCCGGCGCCGTCCGTGGACCACGACGCGTACCTCGCCCGCCGCCGGCAGGACCGACGATGAGCAACACCCTGGCCGTCGCCGCCGTCACGTCGACCCTGCGCTACGTGCTCGAGCAGGCCCTCGGTGGCCGCCAGGCCGGCCCGGTCGGCGGTTCCCGCGTGACCACGCTGCATCCCGCCGACATCCCCGCCGACGCCAGCGGCGGCGAGATCCACAAGGGCATCAACGTCTTCCTCTATCAGGTCACGCCGAACCACGCCGGCAACCTCACCGACCTGCCGACCCGCCGCCACGACGGCTCACTCGCGCACCGACCGACCGCCGCGCTCGACCTGCACTACCTCCTCACCTTCCACGGCGACGACGCCGAACTCGACGCGCAGCGACTGCTCGGCCGAGCGGTGCTCGCCCTCACCGTCACGCCTGTCCTCACCCGGGACGTCGTGGAGTTCGCCCTGGCGGACTACGCCACCGAGACCGGTACCGCGTTCCTCGCCGACGCTGACCTGGCCGACCAGGTCGAGCTGGTCAAACTCGCCCCGGCCGCGCTGTCCCTGGAGGAGCTCGGGCGGCTGTGGTCGGCCCTCGGGACCAGGTACCGGCTCGCGCTCACCTACACCGCGACCGTCGTCGTCCTCGAAGCCGACCTCGTGGCCCGCACCGCGCTGCCGGTGCGGCGCCGCGCCCTCGCTGTCGCACCGGCGCACCGCCCGCGCGTCGACCGCGTCACACCCCCGACCGGAGCGGCCATCTCCACAGGCACGACGCTCGAGATCCACGGCAGCGGACTGATCGGCCCCGGACTCACCGTCCGGATCGGTCCGGTCGAGCTGGCACCTGAGGACGGAGCACGCGCCGACCGCCTGTCGGTCACCCTGCACGGGGCCGTGCCCGCCGGGGTGCACGGACTCCAGGTCATCCACCGGACGCCGGCCGGTCCGACCACACCGGCCCGGGTGCTCGCCCGCTCGAACGCCGTACCAGTCCTGGTACGCCCCACGGTGAGCGTCGACACCGTCACCGCCGACACCGTGACCCTCGCCGTCGCACCACCCCTACAGGCCCGGCAGCAGGCTTCCGTCACCTTGTCCCGGCTCGACGGGTTCCCGGCGATGCTGGCCTTCCCGCTGCAGGCGCCGACACCCGGGCAACCGGCCGCCGCAACCGTCGACCTCGACCGGCGCGACGTCCCGGACGGCACCTGGCTCATCCGGCTCAGCATCGACGGCGCGGAAAGCCTCCCGGCGCTCGACGACGACACCTACACCTCGCCCTCGCTGGTGCTGCCGTGACCCCCGACCGCGACCTGGCCGCCCGGGACGCGCTGGTCGCCGAACTCTCCGTGCTACGCGCCCGGGTACGCGGGGACGCCACCGAAGCGGTCGCCCGCGCCGAGACCGCGGCAGCAACGGCCCGGGCGGCCGCTGCCGGCGGCACGGGCCTCGACGAGGTGGCCGACGGGTTCGGCCTGTCGACGTTCGAACGGGCCGTCCTGCTCCTGGCCGCCGGCCCGGAGCTGGTCGCGGCCACCTCCGACGAACTGGTCGCGGTCGGCGCGGGCCCACGGCTGACCTTCGGGACGGCGCTGGCGCTGCTGCCCGACGCGCACTGGAGCGCCATCACCCCGGCGTCGCCGCTGCGCCGCTGGGACCTGGTCCGGCTGCTCGATCCCACCTCACCCACCCGCAGCCCGCTCATCGTGGACGAGCGGGTGCTGCACCACCTGGCGGGAGCGGGACACCTCGACGCCGGACTCGCCGCGGTGGGCCGGCCGCTGTCGCCGCCGCCGCTGCTGACACCGACCCTGACCGCCCGCGCCGACGCGGTCATCGCCGGCTGGCGGGAAAACCGGCCGGTGACCGTCCACGGGCCGCAACCGGCCAACGTCCGGGCCGTCGTCGCCGCGGCAGCCGACCGCACCGGGCTCACCGCATACCTCGTCGCCATGGCCGACCTCCCATCGGACCCGGTCGACCGCGAGCGCATGCTGCGCCGGATGGAACGGGAGACGGTGCTCGGCGGGTGCGCGTGGATCCTCGACGTCAACCACGTGCGCGCGGAGGAAGCGACCGCCGTGGCCCGGGCGCTCGCCGGCCTGGACGCCCCCGTCGCGGTGCTCGGCGCCGCCACCGACGGCGCCGGGCCGCCAGCGGCGGGCCCCGACGGCGCCGTACCGGTACGGGTCGACCGACTGCCGCTGGACGAACGACGACTCGCGTTCGCGTCGGCCGCCCGCCGAGCCGGCGCCGTGCTCGACGCCGCCGAGGTGGACGAGGTCAGCGGAGTCTTCGACCTGGCGCTGGACGACCTCGAACAGGTCGCCCGTGAGGCAGCTGCCGGGACAGCCCTGTGGGCCGCGTGCCGGGCCCAGGCCCGGATGACCGTCGACAGCCTGGCCACGGTACGCACGCCGCGCGCGACGTGGGACGACCTCGTGCTGCCGGCCCAGCAGCTCGACCAACTCCGCGCGCTCGTCGCCTCGGTGCGCCACCGGACGCTCGTCCTGGACAACTGGGGATTCGCGGACCGCGGCCCGCGCGGTCTGGGCTCGACCGCGCTGTTCGCCGGACCGAGCGGCACGGGAAAGACCCTCGCCGCCGAGGTGATCGCGAGCGAGTTGGGCCTCGACCTCGTCCACGTCGACCTCAGCCAGGTCGTCAGCAAATGGATCGGCGAGACCGAGAAGCATCTCGCCCGCCTGTTCGACGCCGCCGAGGACGGCGGCTGCGTGTTGCTGTTCGACGAGGCGGACACCCTGTTCGGCAAACGGTCCGAGGTGCGTGACAGCCACGACCGGTACGCCAACCTGGAGGTCGGCTACCTGCTGCAGCGGATGGAGGCGTTCCGCGGCCTGGCCATCCTCACCACGAACTCCCGCAACGCCCTCGACCCGGCGTTCACCCGCCGCCTGCGCACCATCGTGACCTTCCCATACCCGGACGCCGACCTGCGTGCCTCGTTGTGGCGCAGAGCGTTCCCCACCGCCACCCCTGTCCCGGACCTGGACGTACGGGCCCTCGCGGCCGTCGACGTACCGGGCGGCGGCATCGCCTCGATCGCGCTGACCGCGGCCTACCTGGCCGCCGAGGACGGCGCGGTGTCCGCCGAGCATGTCCGGACCGCGGCCCGCTGGGAGCTGTCGAAGTCCGGCCGGCGGGTCGGCGGGTGAGGTCATGCCTACTTCGCGTTCGCGGCGATCCAGACCGCGAAGTCGGATTTCTTGTGGGTCTCGGTGCCGCCGAAGTGCCGGACGACCATCTTGTCGCCCTCGTACCGGACGAAGACGAAGGACGTGCCGAAGAAGTCTGCGTCATCGGACCTGATCGCGCGCGTCCTGCCGCCCTTCAGCGTCACCCTGCCCACCTGGAGCAGGTCATACGCCGCACGGCTGCGCCAGACCTGCATGGCGGCCCCGGGTTTGAGACCACCGTTCCAGACGTCGGCCTCCGCCACGAACTCCCCGAGGCCCGCATACACCAGGGCGCCCGCAGCGCCGGTTCCCCGGTAGACCTGCGGGACATCGTCCATCTTCCATTCGTGGGTGGCGAGGATGGTCTCGAACACCGGCTTCGTCGCGCCCTCTGGGAGCGAGAGCGGACCGCCGGTGGCCAACTGCGTGCCGCGCAGCAGCCGCTCCTTGGTCGCCAGGTAGCACAGCCGCTCGGAATCCGGGTTGGTCACCTTCTGGATGGCCGCCATCGCCTCGCCGAGGCCGGCGATCCGCCACCACGTGGTCGGCCCGAGGATGCCGTCGATGTCGCGCTCCGGAAGGTTGAAGTCGAACTGCAGCGAGGCGACCGCGTCGGCGAAGGCGTCGTACGCCCCCTTGTTCCACAGCGTGCCGAGCTGGGCGAAGCGCCCGCCGCCGGCCGTGGCCAGGGCTGTGGCGAAGCCGAAACCGCGTGCGTACCGCTCGTTTGCGGCCCTGGCCTCGGTGTACTTGATCGGCCGCCGGGCCAGCACCTCCGCCTTGTGCTCGGCGAGGCGCACCTCCCCGGACCCCTGCCGCTGCACCGCGACGGGTGCGGGGGTGACCGCCGGTGGCGCCGCACCGGTGAGGACGGACGCCGCCGCCGCATCGGCCTGCCGCTCGTGCCCGGGTGTCGCGGTGCCGCTTCCGGCGTGCCCGGCCTGCTGCAGTGAGTGCCAGGCTTCGTGGGCGAGCACCGCGCGCCCCGCGGGGAGATCGGTGTCCACCTGTCCGGGCGCGAGGACGATGTGCGCTCCGACGGTCAGCGCCCGCGCCTCGACGTCACGTGCGGACGCTCCGGATGTCGCGTCGTCGTGTACCCGGATGTGGCCGAGGTCGTGGCGGAGGCCGCGCTCGAGGTCAGCGCGCAGGTCCGGCGCGAGCGGCCGGCCGGTCGGCTCGAGTTCCTCATGGCTGACCGTGCGCGGGTGCGTGGCGTGGTCGAACTCCGGCATCAGCCGCGCCCGTCGGACACGACGACGACCACGCCGGTGCCGGGGTCCACCGGGCTGCCGGCCGGCGGGTCGGTGCGCAGCACCAGGCCGCGGCGCAACGCCAGCCCGGGCTCGTCGACCTCGTCGGCGACGACCAGCCCCGCGGCCTCGATGAGCCGGCGGGCCACCGCCGGGGTGCGCCGGCCGACGTCGGGAACGTCGACGGCCCGTGCCTTGTTCCGGGACAGCCGGAACCACTGGACGAACCTGCCGCCGGTCACCTCGTCGTCGGTCGGCAGCTCAAGCAGGGTGCGCCCCCCTTGCAGCCTCGCGTTGGCGTGCCCGTTGAGATGCATGGCCGGATCCTTCTCGGCCACGATCGCCCAGCCGTCGATGATCAACCGGCCGAGGATCGGATCGTCCCACCGCGCCTTCCCCAGCGCAGTCCACATCCGCTCGACGAGCCACTCGCGGGTACGCTCCGACGGCCACCAGACAAGCAGCGCGCCGTCGGCGTTGACCGTCGCGTCCAGGACGACGGTGCGGTACCCGACCGGGAAGTCGGCCCAGATTTGGTGGTCCTCTCCGGACAGCGGCCACGGCAGGTCGAGTTCGACCCGTACGACAGGCTTGTTCTGCACGGAGTCCTGGCGTACGGGCCCGTCGAGCTCGGCGTGGATCCCTGACACCAGATCATCGACCGCGACGTCGGAGTCGTTGCGGAACAGCACGCCGGTGGCGAAAGTCAGCCGGGTGATGTGGACGCCGGGGCGGCGCGCGCCGGGCGGGTCGAGCTGGGCCGCTACCCGGATGGCCGGGTCGCTGGCGCCGGCGACGGACAGCTCGAGCGTCCCGGAGCGGTCGTTGCCGAATCCGGGCTGCCACCAGAACGCCGCGACACCCGTGTCGTCGGTCGGCACCTCGGCATCCTTCCGGGCGCCGGTGTTGTCGAGGGTCGCCGGGGTCGGCTGACCGTCGACCGCGGCCACGACGAGCCCTGCTCCGCTGGCACCCGCGCTCGCGCGGGCCACGACGGTGACCCCGGCGACCGGCCCGCACGGGCTGTCCACGACCACCCGGACCGGCTGTGGCACGACGCTTCCCGGTGCCGCCACCGTTTGGCCGTCACCACCGAGCAGTCGCAGCTCGGCCGTCGTGGCGAGCCGGGCCAGCGCGTCCTGCACCGTACGGGTGCCGGCGAAACCGGCGCAGACCGGCGTCCACCGCACCTGCGCGGCGACGCTGAGCCGGGCGGTGACGACCACCGGCACGTCGACCGGGTTGCCATGGTCGTCGAGGCGGCGGATCGTCAGCGTCTGCGCCGCAGGCCCGGCCGGGTCGAGCAGCCAGCGCACCGCCGCGACGCCATCCGCGCCGGTGACGAGGGTCTGCAGAGTTCCCGGCGGCTTCGGCAGCGTGGCGGGGGAGGTGAGGTCCGGCACGCCGCCGACCGACAAATGGCCGTTGACCGTCGTCGCGCTCAGGCGCGCGCCGACCACCGGCGACGATCCGTTGCGGACGACGACGCGCACCGGCTCTGCCAGCGGGTCGCCGGGCATCGCCTCCTGGCCGTCGCCGCCGACCAGGTCGACGGTGACCAGCCCGGTGAGCGGCGGGAAGAGCAGCCGGCAATCCGACTCCAGGTCCCAGCCGGAGGCGGCTCGCCGCAGGATCGCCAGCGGCGCTACGTGGTGCACGATGCCGGCGGGCGGCTGATCGGTCGGCCCACGGTCACCGGGCGGCCACTCGATGGTGCCGCTGAGTTGCGTCAGTCCGTAGGCGAGCCGGACCGTCCGCGCCGGGATGGTCCAGAAGTCACCGGTCCGGACCTCACCTCCGGCGGGGAACCGCACCGTGATCCCCGCCTCGAGGTCGGTCGCGGTCGTGCGCACCGGCAGCGGCCCACCGTCCCAGCGTCGTACCACCGGCGACGAGCCGAGCGCGGCGAGCGAGGCGGGCGCCGCGCCGAGCCAGGTCACCGGCAGAGTGAGCCCGGTCGGGGCACCGGTCCGGGCCAGAAATCCGGGCAGCCCGCGCAGTTCGCGGTCGCGGCTGGTCACCTCGACGAGCTGCTGCTCGCGCAACGACAGCTCCTCGTCCCGGCCGACCCGGTCGAGCCCGAGCGTCGCGCTGCCGGCGCCGGAGCCTGGGGCCAGCGTCAGGAGCGCGGCGACGACACTGCCGTTGTCCCGCGACCAGACGAACGTGCCGCCCGAGACGGTGTCGTGCACCTGGACGCGGTAGAGCTGGTTCTCCAGACGCTGGTAGCCGCCCGAACCCGTGATCAGACACGGGTCGGCGCCGGCGTCCGGCGGGCGCAGGCCGGCGATCATCCGACGCGGCGTCCGGGCCGACCAGCCCGGCACGTGCAGGTCCGAGCACTGTTCCCCGTTCTTGAGCCGGATGGCACGCACCTGCCACACCGTCCGCGCCCGCGTCGTCGTGTCCGGACCACCCAGCGCCGGCTCGATCAGGGCGGGGTCCTCGTCGGCGGTGACGTGGTGAGTCCACACGTCGAGGTAGAGGGCGTAGCGGTCGCCCGGCGCGGTGCCCGCCGGCTCCGCGAGACCGGGGTCGGCGGCGCCGATCGCCGGCAGGTGGGGCTGGTCGGTGAGCGGCCAACCGACGGCGGGTGCGGCCGGCGGCGTGCTCTCGCAGAGGATCCCGTCGACGTAGTAGGTGCCCGGGCTGACCCGCAGGTCCGCCCAGGCCGTCCCGGCCGGCGCCGATCCGCCGGCCGCGACCACCGCGAACGGCCCGGCCGCCGCCGGGCCGGTGGCGCCGGCTGCCGGCGCGGGCCCGCCGCTGCGCCCCACCACGTCCCGCGTGCGTACCTCGTCGTGGTGGGCGGTGATCTCGGCCTGCTCGTTCCAGTCCGCATCGAGCAGGACCCGCCCCTGCTGAAGGAGTACCGCGCGGTAGGAGTCCGCGGCGTCGAACGTCGTACGCGAGAAGTCGCCCTGCATGCCCCTCAGCTCCCTGCCGTCGCCGCGGGCGCGGCGACCCCGATCTCCAGACCTACCGGTAGGTAAGGCGCGAGCAGCCGGACCGCGGCCCGCACCCGCACGGGCCGGCGCAGATGGTGGTGGACGCCCATCTCCGCGCCGCCCTCACCGCCTTCGCCCACGGCCACCGGACAACCCGCTGCCAGGGCGAGGTAGTGCGGCGACCCCGGGTCGATCGAGCGGTAGACCGGCCGCACCGACGCATCGCCGCCCGGAGCCGGCACGCACCGGTACCGGCGCGGTGCGCGCGCCCCCGCCGGCAGAAACGAGTACCGAGCGCAACCGGCCTGCCGGTGCTCGACGTCGACCGGACCGTCGAGGATGCTGTTCGTGGCCTCCAACGTGCGGACCGTGACCACGCCGCGCACGGTCGAGGCGTCGACGGTGAGCGCGAGCCCGGTACCGCGAATCGCGTCCGCACCAGGGTCGACCCCGCCGCCATCGCCGAGCCGGCCGAGCACCGCGGCGTCCACGACACTGTCGGCGACCACCAGAGTCGCCGCCGCGGGTCCGAACGCCACGCCGCCGACGACGCTGCGCACGATCTGCACCGCGATCCCCGCGTTGGCCGGCGCGCCGGTGCCGACGCCAACCGTGCCCGAGACGGTGCACTGACTCAGCGCCAGCGAGCCGAGCGCGCCGGGACCGACGACGACGTCACCCTCGACGACGAGCCCGTCGAGCACGAGACTGCCGCCGCCCTCCCCGGTGACCGTGACGGTGCCCACCAGCTGCGGGCGCAGCCCTTCCGGGGTGTAGACACCCGGCGGCGGGGGCAGCACCTCGCCGTCGGCGAGAAACCGTGGCGCCCAGGACGCGGCGACGACCACGAGCCGGGTGCCTTCGGGCACGTGCACTTCGACGTCCCCGTGGTAGCTGCCGCTGTCGCCGATCGCGATGACATACGTGCCGCCGGCCGGTGACGACGCTCCCGCCCAGGCGGCCTCGGCGTCGGACAACGCGGTAGCCAGCGGCGACGGCACCGTGCCGGGCGGTCCCGCGGTGACGGCCACCTGCGCGGTGACGCCCGGCCCGCCGCGGCCGGGATCGCCGACGTAGACGTCGGCGGCGAGCACATCCGCGTGCACGGCCGCCCGGTCGTACGTACCCGCCCCGACGTCCGCGGTGGCGCCGTACCCGAACCGGACGTCCAGCCGCTGCGGGATGTCGGCGACCCCGCTCCGGTACGGATACACCCGGCCGGTCAGCGTGTCCACCACCACCTGCCACCCCGGCAGCGGATCCGGATCGTCCGGGTCGGGCGACGCCGGGTCGGTCGCGAGACCCTCCAGCCCGTACACCCGCATCCGCTGCGGCCCCAACGGATCCCCGTCGTCGACACGGACCACCACCGGCAGCGACCCCGGGTCGGCGTCGGCGGCCCGGGCCGCGGCGAGCATCGCGAGCAACCGCCGGGGACGCAGCGGGACCGGCAGGTCCGCCTCCGATGCGAGATGCTCGATCGTCTCCTCGGTCTCCGGCACGGCGTACAGCGGGCCGTCCAGGCGCAGCGGATGCACGCTCCACCCGTCCGACGCGTCGGCGCCGCGGGCGCGCGCCGGCGACCAGCCCGACTCGTAGACCTGGTCAGGGAACAGGAACACCCCGACGTTGCCGATGCCGTACCGGCCGCGCAGCCGGGCGATCCCGCGGACGTCGGCGGTGTGCGCCAACGGGTCGAGGGCTCCTCGGGCGACCGCGGTGGGCACGAGTTCCAGCGACCCACCGGCCGCCGTCGGGGTTCGTATGCTCGCGGTCGCCGCACGATCGAGCCGCACGTGATTGACGTGGCTGCTCGCGGCGAGCAGCCGGTAGTACTCGACGGCCCGGGCCGGCCAGCCCGTCACGTCCCGGGCCACCTGCTCGATCACCGCCAGCGTGCCCTTGCGGCGCCGGTAGGCCAGGGTGTTGGCCACGAACGCGCGGCGGCTCAGCCCCGCCCCACCGACACCGGACAGATCCGGGGGCAGATCGGTGACCCCGACGAGATCGCCCAGGTAGGGCACCACCCACTCCGGGCAGGTCTCGATGAACCAGGACGCGTAGAGGTCATCGATGTCCTGCTCGAGGATCGCCAGCTCCCCACCGACCGCCTCGAGCAGCGTCCGCAGCAGACCACCGGCCTCGACGTCGCGGGCGACGACGTGTCCCGGCAACAGATCCAACAGCCGATCGACGGCCGGGCGGGTATCGGTCACGGTGTCATCTCCCCGATCTCGACGGCACCCGCCGCGAGCTCGGCGAGCTCGGCGGGCACGATCCGGTCCGCCGACGCGCCCGCATCGTCCCAACGCGCGGGCAGCGGGGCGACAACGTCGACCGCGTCGCTGTCCAGCGGCAGCACCGGCAGCTGCGGTGGCGCCGGCACGGCGTCGAGGGCCAACAGCCGCGGCATCGTGCAGGCGAGCACCCCAGGCGTGGCACGGACGACGACGAGCACCGCCGGCGCGCGCACGGGCACGGCGAAGGCCGTACGCGCGGGACCGTACGCGTCCGCGAGGGCCGCCTGGACCGCCGCGAGGACGTCCGACCGCCGATAGGCGCGATCGTGGGCCAACGCCATCCGGATGCCGAACCGCGTCACCGTGCCCGCGCGCACGTCGAGCGGCCCACCCGGATCCCTGGCCGCGGCCAGGTCCCGCTCGAGGTCGTCGAGCAGGTCCTTGCCAGGCAGCGCCGCGCCGGCCGCGAGGACACTGAGCACCAGCCGGTTCACCCGACCGTCCCAGACCAGGTCGGCGCGGGCCGGCCCGACCCCGGCGTAGCCGCGGGCAAAGTCCTCGTGGTCGGCCACCGACACCGCCCGGTCGAGCGTACGGACCCGCAGGGGAGCGTTGATACGCGCGCTCTGCAGGTCCTCCTGCGGCGCCCAGTCCCGGGACGCGGCCGGGTTCGTCACCTGCCCGACGCCCAACGGCCGGCGAGGCAGCATGCTGATCTGTCCGGGCTCGACCGCGCCGGCCGAGCCGACACCGACCCGGTACGCCGCCGTCACGTTCTCCGTGCCGGTCGCCGGCCGGGCACCGTGCACGCCGTCGCCGAGGACGATCCGGGCCCCGCCGTCCTCGCCGTGCCGGACCGCGTAGACCCGGTCGGTCGGGCCCGCCTCCGCCAGACTGGACACCAGCGACCACTCGACGCCGTCCACCCGGATCGACAGCTCCGGGCGCGCGCCGTCGGGTGTGGTGGCCCGAACGTAGGTCAACGGCGACCGGCGCGGCCGCAACGTCGCGAACGTGGCGCGGCCGTCGCCGCTGCCCAGCGGCTGGACGACGCTCTCGCCGTGCGTGGCGACGGCCACGTTGGCGAGCACGTCCAGACCGGCGGGCCGAAACGCGTGCGCCAGGTCGTCGGTGAGGGTGATCGTCATCGTCCGGCCGTCCGGCGCCGGGACGCACTCCCGCACCGTGGCGGTCTCGACCACCGCCGCCCCGGTGGTGGAATCGGTGCCGCGCAGCAGGATCCGGCGGCCGGCGGGCAGCGGCGGGTCGCTGGCGGCGACGGTCACGGTCCGGCCGGACACCGCGGCGGTCGCGGGTTCGTCCGAGGCGGGCAGCGGGCTGCTGCCGCAGTGCACGCTCGCCCGGCGGCGGCCGAACGAGCGCAAGCCGTCGGCGAGATCGACGCGGAGCCGGGTCAGCGGGCCGCTGAGCGCCCACCGTTGCGCACCGTCCGGGGTGATCCGCTCGACGAGGTACGCCTCGGTGCGCCCGGGCTGCTCGAGTACCACCCACGAACCGGGCAGCACCTCCGGATGCACGCCGTCGACCTCGACGACAGTCGGTTCGGCGGAACTGGTCACCTCGAAGTCACGCCAGCGGTAGGCACCGTGCGGGTCCTGTTCCACCCCGTCCGGGCTGTGCTCGGTGGTGACGAGCAGGCTCGGGTCCGGGGCGTTCCAGCCGAAGAGCCGGCCCCGGGTCGCGAACGCGTACACGGCGATGTCGGCCTGCGCGACCAGGGTTCGCGTGCGGCGGTAGCCGATCGGCCGGTCGAGGGACAGCCGCACCCAGCCGGCGTGGCCGTCGTATCCCGGCTCGACCGCCGTGACCACGCGGAAGTCCCAGCGTTCGTCGTCGTCGAGGGTCTCCGGTCGCCGGGGACGCCATGTCGGCCACGCACCGTAGGCGACCCGCTCGCTGCCGACAACGAGAAGGGTGTCGCCGGGCCGTACGGTCGTCGAGGCGCCCCGCAGCCAGATGTGGTCACGGCCGTAGCCGAAGTGCTGCGGCGCGCCGGCCACCGCCGGCAGAACGTTCCAGCCCGCGCGGACCTCGACGTCCTCGACCGTCTCGAAGGTCTGGGGGAGTTCGGCCGGCCCGGGTGGCGCGCCGACGGGCGCGGCCCGGGGCACCGACTGCGCCGGCGTCCCGCGTGGCACCAGCACCGCATCCGGTGTCCCGGGCCCCTCCTGGACGAAGAAAGCGAGGTCGACCTGAGCGGCGACCCCAGGCCGCAGCTCGTAGCCGAGCATCCGGGCCAGCTCACGCACCGACCCGCGCTGCGTCGCCGTGCGCAGGTAGCCCTCCTGCGCGATCCGCTCGCAGTAGAAGGCGACCACGTCGGCGACATAGGCCCAGGTATCGAGCAGTCCGACCGAGGGGTCCTCGGTGCCGTGCCGCGCCAGGGCCCGCAGCGCGAGGTCACGTCCGGGCTCCGACAGAGCGGCACGCATCCGCTCCATCGCGGTCGCATGCGTGGCGACGCGGCGGCGCAGCGCCGCGAGCCCCGGCGGGTTCTGCACCGAAGGCAACGCGGCCGTGGCGCTGTCCGGCTCGGTCACGACCCACCTCCGAGAACAAGGTCGACGCGGCCCGCCTCGGGATTGTTCGGGTCGCTGTCGCAGCGCAACACCTCCTGGGGCTGGACCGCGACGCGGCCGGCGGCCAAGGCCGCCGCGGTCGCCGCCGCGGTCGCGTCCAGCCGGCCGAACCGGCGCACCTTCACCCAAGACACGCCAGGCACCGCCATCGCCGCCGCCACCACGTCGCTGAGATACAGCGGCTCGCCGAACGTGAACCGGTCCGGATGGAAGAACCCGGTCCGTCCGCCGCCCAGGTCCCGCGCGGACAACGCGGCCGCGAGCCGGCCTTCGACGTCCTGACGCTCGAACTCGCGGGCCGCGCAGGCCAACAACTCCAGGTGCAGCGGCGCGTAGACAGGACGGCTGATCTCGACATCCCGGCCGGCCATCCGCCGGGTCTCCAGCAGCGCGAGCACCGCCGCGCGGACCGACGGGTCGTCCGCCTGCGCGGCGAGCGCGTCCACCATGACCTCCTCGGTGTACCACGAGCCGGCCCACCGGCGCCGGGCCAGGCTGCGCTGCACCCCGGGCACCGTCTGCGCGGCGCCGGCGTAGTCGGCGTCCGTGACCGCGCGCAGCTGGCGCCGGTACGCCGACGGCGCGAGCTGGCGAACCTGCTCCAGCGGCTCGGGATCGGTCCCGCCACTGGCGCGCAACGGGTTCCACACCTCGAGCCGGGCACCTGACGGCACGGCGGCAGAGCCGTCCGGGCGCAGCAGCCACGCGGTGATCCGGCCCGCGCCGACATTGCCCGCGCAACCGCCGCCCACCCGGTATCGGGCCCGGAACCTGGCCCGCGCGGCCGGTGCGCGGCCGGTGACGCCATCGCCGAAACGCAGCCACGCCGAGCCGTCCGGGCCGGGTTCGACCACCACGTGGGGGGCCAGCCGCCCACTGGCGATCAGGTCGGGGCGCGGCTCCCAGATGCGCCGGCCGTCGTCGAGGACGAGCTGGGCGACCGCGAGCCGGGGGTCCGGCAGGGTGAGCGCGGACGCGGCGCAGGCCGCCGCGCCGGTCGGGTCCGGCGGATCCGCGAACGCCAGCCCGGTGCGGGCCAGCCGCGGCCGGTAGCGGGCCGGATCGAGCACCTGCGCAGGCTCCAGATCCTCCCAGCCGACGGTGGCCCCGTGGTCGGCCAGGACGACGTTCGCCAGCGCGACCGCGCGGGTGGCCGGACGCCCGGCAGGCCCCGGCTCGCTGGCCCGCAGCGGGCCCAGCAGCGCATCCTCGGCGTGCCAGTGCACCTCCAACACGGTGCGGTCCGGCGCGAGCGGGTCGATGTGTGCCACCGGGTCGCGGTCCAGCCGTACGGCGTGCCGGGCCGCCGGGTCGCCCAGCTGCGCGGGCCCGCCGTCCTCGCCGTCGTGCGGGCAGTCGACGAGCACGAGGACATCGCCCGCCCGCAGCCGCGGGTCGCCGCCGGCGGTGGGGTAGGCGAGAAACGCCGTGGTGGTGCCCTCGGCCAGGACGTGGTCGGCGTCGCCCCACGTGTGCACGGCGATCCGGTTGCGCTGCGGCCGGATCGCGACGTCGGCGCAGGTCTCGAAGACCACGGCGCCGAGACCGTCCGCGTCCACCGGTCGCAGCGCGTCACGGCTCGACACGTCACACACGCCGGTGCCCGCCCGCAGGGTCAGCGTGCTGTCGGTGCTCAACGCCAGCCAGGCCCGCGCCGAGCAGCCCTCGTGCACCCGGTAGCCGAGCAGCCGGGCATGCCGCCGCACCGACGTACGCTGCCGGGCGGTCCCGAGGTAAGCCTCGACGGCCACCGCGTCCTGCCAGGAGGCGAGCCGGTCCCCGAGGGAGGCGAACAGCTCGATCAGCATGACGGCGGGGTCGGCGGCGCCGCGGTCGGTCCAGCCGGGTACGAGGGTGCTGAGCCGGTCCAGCAGGCGCGTGCGCAGCGCGTCGTAGTCGCGGGCCAGGTAGTCCAGGACGGTCGACGACACCGCCGCCGCGGCTTCCTGCTCAGGCGGGCAGCAGTCGAGGTCGCTCGGGCAGTCGACGGTGAACGTGAACGTCACCTCGCTCAGCGGCGGGTCGAACCCGGCCGGCACGCCGGTCCGGCCGTCGCCGAGCAGGCGCAGCAGATACGTCGACCAGTCGCCGCTGGTCGAGGTC
The DNA here is from genome assembly GCF_044765245.1 of Micromonospora sp. NPDC093277. Classification (NCBI taxonomy): domain Bacteria; kingdom Bacillati; phylum Actinomycetota; class Actinomycetes; order Micromonosporales; family Micromonosporaceae; genus Micromonospora; species Micromonospora sp. NPDC093277. The sequence goes on along the minus strand of NZ_JBIWJO010000005.1, from coordinate 75,520 downwards.
CGCACGACAAGGACACGTCCACGCACAGCCCCGTCCGGCGGCAGGTTGACGTCAACAAGCGCGCGGTCGGCGGCGTCGACGCCGTCGAGGTCCGCGATCGGGGAAACCGGACCGCCCGGCCCGCTGGCCGCTCCCGCAACAGCCAACGCGGGGTAGGCCCATTCCACCCGCACCGGATTGACCCGTGGGTCCGGCCGCACACCCCCGGTGATGGCCACACGGGCGCCATCCCAGTCCGCCGGGACCGGGTGGTTGAGCACATGGACCAGAACAGTCCGCTGCCGTGGCGCCCCCACGACATGGTTCGGCAGGCCCGGGGCGTTGGCGAGCACCTCGACGAAATCAATGCCGTCGAGGTCCGAGCGGCCCTCGACCAGGGCGCGCCGGGCCGCCCGGTCCACCGCGGCGACGCCACCGGTCCCCACCGGCGCGCCGGTCCCGGCGCTCACGGCGATCCCGCCCCGGCGGACCCGGGCCGACCGCTGACCCGCAAAATGCGGCGGCCCTCGGCGATCGGGGCCCGCAACGACACGTACGCCACCGTGACCTCGAGCGTCGACTCGTGCGCCCGCACGTCGACCTGGTCGACCCGGATCAGGTCGCCGAGGTGACGTTGCAACGCGCCGTGCACCATGGCCTGGGTGGCATTCGCGAGCTCGTCGCCGCCGGGAGCGAACACGAGCGCATCGACACCGCTGCCGAAATCGGGCCGGTTGACCCGCTCGCCAGGACGGGTGAAAAGCACCTGCTCGACGAGACCCCGCAAGTAGTGTTCCTCGTCCGCGCTCGCCGTCCGGCCCCGGCCGTCCAGCCGCAGCGGAAAGGCGACATGCGTCACCGGACCGCCGGTCAGCCCCGACAGGGCACCGGCCGGCCCACCGAACCCGGCCGGCATGCTCATGTCGCCTTCACCCGCGCCTGCGCCGACACGACGTTGAGCGGAACCCCGGTCGGGACACACTGCGCGGTGCCGCCCTGGACGACCAGGGGCTGCCCCATCGACGTCACGCGGACCGTACCGGCGGTCCAGCTGGCGGTGGCGCAGGGGCCGCCGCTCTGCGGAGGCAGCGGACAACCCCCGACGGTCCACGGCGGCGGCAGGCCGATGGCGGGCTGACCGGAAAGCCTGACCCGGGCCGCCGCAACGGTAGGTTGCGCCTGCCCGCCGTGGGCACACAGCACGGTCGCGCCCTGCTGCACCAGGAAGCCCACTCACATCACCTCCAGAGCGCCGTTGTTCACCGACACCGACGACGTGCTGAGCAACACCTTCTGCGCGCCGATGCTCAACTCGATCCCGCTGGCCGAGCAGGCGATCCTCATCGGCACCGGCACCGCGGGAGAGGCGACCTCAATGGTCAGACCCCCAGCGCCGGCCAGGTCCTCGAACGTCAGGGTCACCCCGTCGGTCTTGAAGACCTTGGTGGTGGGCAGGCCGGTACCGGGGCTCTGACCAGCCCCCCAGAAACAGCCCGCGAGGATCGGATACGCCGGATCACCGCCTTCGAACTCGACCCACACGTTGGCGCCAATCGGAGGCACGGCGAACAACCCCACCCCGTCACCGGCATAGGGAACGCACGGCATCGCCCAGCTCAGCCTGCCGTCACCGAGCACGGCGGGCACGCTCACCTGGACGCGACCCAGCCGCATCGGGTCGATGTTGTTCGCCACCGTGCCGCGGTACTTGCCGTGAAAGGTCACCCCTGCCGCAGTCACACGACCACCACCGGCACGGTTGATCCGTAGCCCTCACGCACGATCGTGAACTGCTGCCGGTAAGAACCGGGCGCCAGGTCGTGGACGACCCGCCGGACATACCAGAGGCCGTCATGCGACCAGCCCGCACCACGGACGCCGACCAGACCGCGTGGGCGCAGCACGGCCCCGTAGCGAGCGCCGTCCAACTCGCCGTCGCCGACCACCGCGTCCATCGACCGGTCGACCTCCGCCTGTGCCCGCGCGTACGCACCCGTGATCCCGGCACCGCTCACACGCAACCGCCGGGTCCGCACGTCGCCCGAGTTCGTCAACGACAGCGGCAGCGCCGCCAGCGGCGGACGCAGACCGGTGCTCAATGCGACCCTGGTGGTGCTGCCGCTGCGCGGGTCCTGCACCGCGCCCTCCACCCGGACCGGCGACAACGCGTCGACCCGGAACCGCGGCGGCGCGGTCACGTTCGTCTCCGGCCCGAGGTCCACCGACAAGGCACGCTGAGGCGCCCCGACCCGGACCGGCGGTCCCCAGTAGAACGTGCTGGTACCGGGAGCCGGGCCAGGAATCACGTAGGCCACGTAACCATGCCGCTGCGCCAGCATGACCAGGTGACGCAGGTCCGTGTCGTGCTGGGTGGGCACCCGCTCGATGGGCAGCGGAGGGTCCATGTCCAGGGGCGGCACGACCATCGGGACGATGCCCTGGGCGGCATACGGCGCGAGGATCGCCCACACCTGGGGATAGTCGTCCAGAGCCGGCCATTCGGTGTCCCGCTCCTCGCGGTCCAGCAGCACCGAGACGTCCTCACCGGTGACCGTCAGCGTGGCCGCGCCCGGCTCGTCACCAGGCGTAAGCTCCACGCTGGTGACAACGCCGTCCATCAGCACGGTCGGCAGCACGCCAAACGTGACGACCAGGACGAGCCGCGCGCCGGCGGTCACCGCAGTGGCGAGCATCGGAGTGTCGAACGCGCCACCGACGCCGGAACGTCCGGCGTCGAAGGCCAGCGTGAACACCGAGCGCTCCTCGTCGCTCTCGGTGACCCGTGCGGAGCGTAACCGGGCGACGACCTGCGCCGGCAGCGGCAGCGGCAGCGTACGACCGGCCAGAACCGACATCCGGACGCCGAGCGCGCTCACCCGTCACACCCCCGGCCCGGGAATGGCGATGACCCGGCCCTCGGCGTCCGGGCCGACGAGCGCGTCCGGGTCGAGCGCGAGATTGGCATCGCAGATCCGCCACGCGGCGGCGGGATCGCCCAGGTAACGGGCCGCGAGCAGGTCGAGCCGGTCGTCGGGTACGACCCGATGCCACGCCACCACCGGGGTCGTGGCCGGGTCGAGCGGCACCCGGGTGAGCAGGTACGCGACCTCGCGAAGCCCGCCGGCCCCGTCGTCCACGACCACCGTGGCCGGCTGTGCTCCGTCGTAGCGGCTGTGCCCGGCCATCTCAGGCACCAGCCAGCGAGGTGAGAGCGGGTACCGCCCCGGTGACGCCGGCGACGCTGGCCATCGACTCCTTGAGCACCTGGTGAACCAGGAACAGGGCGTGCCCGGGATCGGTCGCGGGGAGGTCGTTGTAGGAGAGCACCTGCACGGAGAGTTCGACGGACGCCCGGATCGGGAACAGCGCGACGTCGAAGGCCTGCTCCGTGATGGTGAGGCTCTCCAGCCGAACCGGCACGGCACGCCCAGGGCCCCAGACCAGCACGGTGAGCGGTCCCTCCGGAGGAAGGATTTCGATCGTGCCGGCGAGCAGCATGGCCGAGTTCGCGATGACGAGTGCGGTGCTGGGATAAAGCAGCATCTCCAGGGCCGCGAGCTGGGGCACGATGCCCGCCGCCGCCGCGACCGGATCGCCCTTCTCCAACTGGTCGGTCGCGTCGATCTCCACCGTCATCGCGATCGTCTCGGTCGGCGCGCCCCAGACCCGGTGGGCGTCCGCAGGGCCCACCTGCTGCTCCGCCGGCGCACGGCGCGGTCGCAGTGTCCGGGTTACCTGGTCCGGGTTGTACTGAAAGACGACGATGCGAGACAACGGGCTCAACGGGTCAATCGCGACGATCGCCCCGCTCAGAGTACGCGGACTCCCCGGGAAACTGCCCATGACAGGAGGGTCGGGGGAGTGCGTCACCCGCCTGTCACACCCCCGTCACCAACGAACTCCGTCGTGATCGGACCCCCGCCAGAGTCGGCTTCCTATCAGAAGCGCTGCTCGTCCGATATACGGGGGCAGCTTGGTGCTACCGTCGCGCTACTCCAGCCCTGGATAGGTGGCTCGCGGATCGGCTACTGGCGCGGGCGCAGGCTGATACGCGGAGGCCCAGCATGCCGCATCGTCCCCAGCTTCCCGCCAACGTCGACCGCGACTCGCCACGTACCCTCAACCCGGAAGCCACGTCGAAACCTGTGCCTGCCGTGGCACTGGCCCTGCTCGGTGGATTCGTGCTCCAGGTCAACGGTGAGATGGTGGAGTTCCCGACCGCTATGCAGCGGCTGGTCGCTGTCCTCGCGCTGCGTGGACGGATGAGCCGCAGCCGGCTGGCCGGCACCTTGTGGCCGGGAATCACGGAGCATCGGGCACTTGCCCGTCTGCGTACGGCAATCTGGCGAGTCAACCACGTCACCGACCGACTGGTCACCTCGACGAGCGGTACCGTCGACCTCGGCGCGGAGGTGGACGTCGACGTGCGCCGCCTGGTCGCTGGATCGCTCGCCATCATGCGTGCCGACACGTCGGCGTCGGCGCAGGACGCCCACGCCATCCTCGAGGACGAGGGAGACCTGCTGCCGGACTGGGAGGACGAGTGGCTTCTCGCCGACCGGGAGCGCCTGCGCCAGATGCGGTTGCATGTACTCGAGGCGGCCGCTGAACAGCTGGCCAGCCTCGGCCGCTTCGGCCTTGCGATGGAGGCGGCCCTGGCCGCGCTGCGCATGGACTCCCTGAGGGAGAGCGCACACCGCACGGTGATCAGCATTCACCTCGCGGAGGGGAACCTCTCCGACGCCCGTCGTGCCTATGACCAGTGCCGGGAGATCATGGTTCGCGATGTCGGCGTGGAACCCTCGCTGGCCATCACCAGAATGCTCGCTTTCGACGACCGCACCGACCACCGCCCACTCGACGCGGTCGTCTAGACAGCCCGGAGGCGCCGCTGTGGGGTCGCCGTAGGGCCATCTGAAGCGAATCGTAAGGGTGGTTCGGCAACGTGACGGTTGTCAACGGCAAGCGCCACGAATACGAGGGAGTCCCCAATGCGGAAGCTCATCAACTCGACCTATATCACCCTCGACGGGGTCATCGAGAACCCGATATGGACCATGCCGTATTTCGACGAGGAGGCCATGGAGTTCGCCGGGGCACAGACCGAGGCCGCCGATGCGCTGATCATGGGGCGGGTCACCTACGACGGGATGTCCGCCGCCTGGCCGACGCGGGACGAGAGCGACCCGACCACCGGCGCCGCCTACTTCAACCACGTCAAGAAGTACGTCGTGTCCCGCACCTTGACCGACCCGACGTGGAACAACTCGGAGGTGCTGCAGGGCGACCTGGTCGAGGAGGTCCGGAAGATCAAGGCGCAGGACGGCAAGGACATCCTGCAGTACGGCTACGGGTCGGTCACCACACAGCTCATCCGGGCCGGGCTGGTGGACGAGGTGCGGTTCTGGATCCACCCGGTGCTGGAGGGCGGCGACAGCTTGACCACGCCACTCAAGGACGTCAAGGCGACGTTCGAGCTGGTTGGCACCAGGGTCCACAAGAGCGGCGTGATCATCGCGTCGTACCGCCCGAAGGCACAAGCGTAAGAACGGTCTCAGAGCTGAGCCCGGGCCTCGTCCGGGCTCAGCCGGCTGCCCTCGGCGAGCAGCGCATCGAAGCGGTCGCGGCCGAGCACAGCCACCACACGCTCGGTCACCCGGTCGATCTCGTCGCGTTCGGCCGGTGCCGCCGGCGCGTCGAGCACCAGCCGGGCGGCCGACGCGGCGCCCAACAAGCGGGCCGCGAGATCCGGAGCGGACACCGCCGAGGCCATCCCCTCCAGGGCGCCGGTCGTGTCCCGCGGCCACCCCGCCACGTCGGCGACGTCGAACGCCTCGGTGTGCAGCGCCAGCGCGGCCGCCGAATCGCCCAGCTGCTCGACGGCGTAGCCGAGCTCGACGAGCACCATCGGCAGGTACAGCGCCGGTCGCGGCTCGCCGCGCCCCTCGTCGGCGAGGCGGGTCAGGTGCGTGATCGCCACGTCCAGCTTCGCCGAGCGGCGCGCGGCCATACCGAGGCACATCTCGGCGAAGACCACCGCGGCCGGCGCGTCGTGCTCCACCACCAGCGCGTACGCGCGCTCGGCCAGCTCCCGTCCCGCCTCGTAGTCGCGGGTCTGCACCGCGATCCAGGCCAGCCAGGACAGCTTGCCGCCCACGTCCGGCCACAGCCCCAGCTCCTCCGCCCAGCGCAGCCCTTCATGATGCAGGGCCGCGGCACGCTCGTGCTCGCCCCGCATCTCGGCGAGGCCGCCGAGCCAGTCGTTGGCCTGCAACCGGCCCCATCGATCACCGAGGTCGGCGAAGATGGCGGCGCTGCGGGTCGCGGCTTCCTCCAGTGCCGCCAAGTCCCCTGCGGCATGGGCGAGCTTGGCCCGCGAGGCCAGCACCGCCGCCGCGGTCCAGGGGTCGTCGGTGGCCTCGGGCAGCAGCTCCTGGGCGAGCGCCACGTCGCTGCGGTCGGACGCCGCGTTCGCCACGAACCAGGTGGCGCGGCCGTCGGAGTCGCCGGCAAGCGCGGCCCGCACATCGTCGGGCACGATCGGGTCGCCCTGCAGCAGCGCGAAGCCGATCCGCCAGGGCGTGGCGCGGGCAACGTCGGTGGGGGAACCGGGTAGCGCTAGGGCGCGCCGGGCCTCGGTGAACCGGCCGCGCAGGAACCAGTACCAGGTCAGGGCGTTGGCCAGGCGCAGCCCGCCACCGTGAGCCAGGGCCGCGCGCAGGTTGCCGGTCTCGGCGTCGAGCCGGGCCAGCCACTCCTGCTGACCGGCGCCCCGCAGCCGCGCATCGGCGTGTGCGGCCAGATCGGTGTAGTAGCTGGCGTGCCGGGCCCGCACCTCGTCGGCGTCGTCGAGGCGTTCCAGGCAGAACGCGGCGACCGACTCCAGCAGGCGGTACCGTGGGCGCTCGCCGGACTCATCGAGTACCACCAGTGACCGGTCCACCAGCCGGGCCAGCGCGTCGAGATCGGTCTGGCACACCCGTTCGGCGGCCTCGGGCGTGCAGCCGTCGCTGAACACCGCGAGCCGGGCCAGCACCGGGCGGTCGGCCTCGTCGAGCAGGTCCCAGCTCCAGCCGATCACCGCGGTCATCGTGCGCTGCCGTGGCGGTACGTCACGCTGCTGGGTGGCCAACAGCCGGAACCGGTCGTCGAGCCGGTCGACCACGCCCTGCACACCGAGGGCACGCACCCGGGTCGCGGCCAGTTCCAGCGCGAGCGGCAGGCCGTCGAGGCGGCGGCAGATCTGCGCGACGGCGGGGGCGGTGTGCGCGTCGAGCCGGAACCCGCGCTGTCGCGCGGCGGCACGGGCGGCGAAGAGCCGCGCCGCGGCGGAGCGCCGCACGGCGTCGAGGTTGTGCTCGTCGTCCGGGAGTGCCAGCGGCGGTACCTCCCAGAGCACCTCGCCGGTCAGGCCCAGCGGTTCGCGGCTGGTCGCGAGGACGCTGACGTCGGCGGCGTCCCGCAGCAGCCGGGCCAGCAGCTCGGCGACCGGCTCGACGACGTGTTCGCAGTTGTCGAGGACGAGCAGCATCCGCCGCTGGCGGAGCGCGGCGACCAGGCGGTCCACGGCTTCTTCCGTGGTCTCGCGCAGTTCCAGCGTGCCGAGGACGTGCTCGGCGATGCGTTGGTCGCCGGGCGGCAGCGTGGCCAGCTCGACGACGTGGACGCCGTCGTGCTCGCGGGCGGCCTCCGTGGCCAGCCGCGTCTTGCCCACGCCGCCCGGCCCGATGAGTGTGACGAGACGGTGGGCCGGGATCAGGGTGCGCAGCTCGGCCAGCGCCTCGGCCCGCCCGACGAGCTCGTCGAGCTGCGCCGGCAGGCTGTTGCGGACGATGGCCGCGCGCGGCGGAGCGCTCAGCGCCGCGTCCTGTTCGAGGATCTTGCGGCGCAGGGCGACCAGCTCCGGCCCGGGGTCGAGGCCCAACTCCTCTGCGAGGCGGTCGCGCAGGTCGGCGTAGCTGTCGAGGGCCTCGGACTGTCGGCCGGCCGCGTACAGGGCCCGCAGGTGCACCGCCCGCAGCCCTTCGCGCAGCGGATGCTTGGCGACGAGTTCGGCCAGCTCGGCGGCGACCAGGTCATGCTCGCCGCGGGCCAGGCGGGCCTCGGCGAACCGCTCGCGCACGACGAGGCGCTGCTCGGCCAGCCGCGCGGCCTCGGCACGGCAGAACTCCTCGTCGGCGACGTCGGCGTACGGCTCGCCGCGCCACAGGTCGAGGGCTCGTGCGAGCTGGTAGGCATCCGTTTCGGCGGCCAGCTCGGCGAATCGGTCGGCATCGACCGCCTGCGTCCGCAGCACGTAGCCGGGCGGGCGGGACTCGATCAGGTCGCGGGCGCCGGGCTCGGCGTCGTTGAGCGCCTTGCGCAGCTGCGACACGCGCACCTGCAGCGCGCCGGCCGAGTGCGCGGGCGGGTCGTCGCCCCACAGGTCGTCGATCAGGCGATCGGCAGAGACCACCTGGTTGCGGTGGGCCAGCAGGTCGGCGAGCAGCATCCGGACCTTGGTGCCGGGCACTACGACCAACTCGCCGCTGTCGGTGGTTACGGCGAGCGGCCCGAGCACCCCGAACTGCACAGCGCCCATCGTAAGCGGACCGAAAGCGCGGCGGCGCATCGTCGCGACATGGACATCTACCACGAGTCACACGGCACCGGCGGCGAGCGGCCGCTCATCCTGATCCACGGCGCTCTCTCGGGCATCGGTACCTCGTTCGGCGCGGTCCTGCCGGTGCTGGCCAAGACCCGGCGGGTGATCGCGGTCGAGCTGCAGGCGCACGGCCACACCCCGGACATCGACCGGCCGTTCACCGTCGAGCACTTCGCCGCCGACGTCGTCGAGCTGCTGGACCGGCTCGGCATCGAGCGGGCGGACGTGTTCGGCTGGAGCATGGGCGCGTCGGTGGGGCTGCGCCTCGGCACCGACCACGCTTCCCGCGTCGAGCGCCTGGTGTTGGCGTCGGTGAGCTTCTCCAACGCCGGCGTGCATCCCGGGCTGCTCGACGGCATCCAGGACCTGCAGCCCGAGCACCTGCACGGGTCGGAGTTCCACGAGGAGTACCTGCGAACCGCGCCCGACCCGGCAGGCTGGGCTTCGCTCGTTACCAAGATGAAGGTGCTCGACGCGAACCTGCCCCAGTGGACGCCGTCCCAGATCCGTGCGTTGGCCGCCCCCACGATGCTTGTGCTCGGCGACGCCGACATCGTCGTACCGGAGCACGCGCTGGAGATGTTCCGCCTGCTCGGCGGCGGGGTGGCCGGCGACCTGACCGGCCTGCCGGCCTGTCGCCTGGCGATCCTGCCGGGCACCACGCACACCATGATTCCGCAACGCGCGGACCTGCTGGCCCCAATGATCGAGGAGTTCCTGGACGAGGCCACACCGGGTACGGCGGCAGGGTTGTAGTGCGGAGGTAGACGCATCGGATCAGCTTCCCCGCGCGCCGACGGTGTCGGGATCCCGTCACCAGATGTGGACAACCGGTCACGGGGTAGGCCCGACGAGATGAAGGAAAGCCACATCAGGCTCCCGGTTGTCACACGGTCAGATCAAAAGCTTTCCGCGTTTACACGAATGTCCTCCGCCCCCGCTTCTTCTTCAATCGAACGGCAAGGACGGCGACGGGTCACGTGTGGACGGATGCGGTGCGATGGTGACGACGGTTCGGGCGGGCAGCCGCGCTGCGAGTGGCGGCACGGGCGGGTGGCGGGCATGAGCTGGCAGCCGAGGACGCTGGGTGAACTGCCGTTGGTGCTTGCCGGGCCGCTGCTGCGGCGAGTGGACGGTACCTCGGTGACGGTCTGGTTGGCGCTGCGCGATCCGCGCAAGGTCACCGTGCGGGTGTACTCGTCGGACGTCAACGGGGTCGGCCAAGGGCAGCTGATGGTGGGCACCCGAAACAGCGTCCGGGTCGCTGAGCACTGCCACCTGGTCGCGGTCACCGCGACCGGCGCAGCCCCGCTGGCCGCCGGCACCCTCTTCCGGTACGACGTGCACTTCGGCACCCCCGGCGACGAGTCGGTGCCGGTGCCCTCCACCGAGCGTCGGCTCTACAGCCCGGCCGTGGTCGCAGCGACCGAGGCTGACGCCCGGGCCGCCCTCACCTACGTCGACGCCGGACCGACCCTGCCCAGCTTCGCCACCCCGCCCGCCGACCTCAACCGGCTGCGGATGGTGCACTCGTCGTGCCGTAAACCGCACGGCGGCGGCGAGGACGCCCTGGCCATCCTCGACGACATCCTGCGCGCCGACGGCGCGGACCCGGCCACCCGACCGCAACAGCTCGTGCTCACCGGCGGCCAGATCTACGCCGACGACGTCGCCGACTGCCTGCTTACGGTGATCGACGGCACTGCCACCGCGCTCGGCGCAGCCGTCGAGGCGCTGCCGGGAATCGACACGACCGACGTTCGGCTGCGGCCCGGGCACCGCCAGGAGCTGGTCACCGGGAGCGCCGGGTTCAGCACGCCCGCCGGCAAGAGCCACCTGCTGACGCTGGCCGAGTTCTGGGCCATGCACCTGCTGGTCTGGTCGGACGTGCTGTGGCCCTCGGCGCTGCCCGAGTTCGCCGACGTCTACCCGGACGAGGCGGCGCTGCTGGACCGGCTGCCGTTCGACGTCAAGGTCTCCGACGCCTGGGAGACGCTCAAGGGCTACGGCCGGGCGAAGGAACTGCGTGACGCCTTCCAGGACGAGCGCAAAGCGGTGGCGGCGTTCCGGGCCGCCACGGGCGCGATCCGCCGGGTGCTGGCCAACATCCCGAGCTATCTCGTTATCGGTGAGCATGAGGTGACCGAGGACTGGTACGCCACGCAGGGCTGGGCGGAGAAGGCCCTGGCCGCCGGCGGAAGCGCCAGCGGTCTCGGCCGGCGGGCGATGCAGAACGCCCTCGCCGCGTACGCGATGTGTCAGGCGTGGGGAAACACCCCGGAGCGGTTCGTCCCCGGCGAGCCCGGCCGGGCGCTGCTGGACGCGGTCGCGGCCTGGGACGGCAATGAGAACGCCGCTGCGGCTAGCATCCGCGAGCGGGTCGGCCTGCCGACCGGCTTCAACAGCGGCGTACCGCTGCGCCCGGCCGGCGCTCTGGACTGGCACTTCCATGTGCGCTGGACCGCACACCAGCTGATCGTGCTGGACACCCGGACCACCCGGGTGTTCCTCGGCGGCCCCGACGACCCACCGGCCCTGCTCTACGGCGACGCGGCGCTCAAGGCACAGATCGGTGACCCGCCGGACCTCGGCCCAGAGGCGGCCACCGTCGTGGTGTCCGCCGCCCCTGTGGTCGGCTACCCGTTCATCTCGGACTTCGTGCAGCAGATGCTGGGCCAGCGGTACCGCGGCCGGTCCGCCGTGGACACCGAAGCCTGGGGCCTGCAGCGGCCCGCGTACGAGAAGGTGCTGGCCCGTCTGTTCACCCGGCCCGCGCCGGCCGCGGACGGCACCCGGCGGCAACGCATCATCCTGCTCTCCGGCGAGACCGGTTACGGCTTCGCCGCCCGGCTGCGCTACGACGCAGCCGCGCCGTTCAAGGCCCTGACCCCCGGACGGACCCGAGGGGTGATCGCACAGTTCGTTTCCAGCGCCGCGCACAACGAAGACGGGCTGACCCGGTTCCTGCACGGCACCGGGTTCGACGTCACCGCCGACGCCCTGCCGCGCAGCCGGCGGGTCGGCTGGGCCAACCCCGACGGCGGCACCATGACCGTCGGCACCGAGACCGTGGCCAACTACTGGAGCGGCCTCAGCAGCATCGCGTGGACGGCGTCGGGCACCCCGGCGGTCGCCGAGACGACACCCACCCGCCAGGCCACCCGCACTCCAGACTGGTCGTACGACCTCACCTTCATCAAGCACAACGACGCCGACCCAACGATTCCGCCACGCCCCGGCACACCACACCCGGTCTACCCGCCCACCGGCGACCGCTCGGCAGCCCTCGGGCAGTACCTCGCCGCGACCACCAACCACGATGACTACCTGGGCAAGTGGGGCGACGGCAAGGAGGTCGTCGGCCACGCCAACCTCGGCGAGGTCACCCTTTCCTGGTCGCCCGGCGACGCGAAGAGGGCCGTACAGACCCTGTGGTGGCGCCTGCCCGGCGCCGCCACGGCCGCGCCGCTGACACGCTGCGTGGTAGACCTGTCCACCCGGGCGGCTGGACCGGCGCACGACCCCGCCCACCTGGTGCTGACGCTGCACAGGCAAGGCGCGGACGGCAGCGCGGCCACCGACCGGCCAGCCGAGGACAGCTGGGTCTACTGGCGTACGGGGACCACCGTCCGCCGGCTGCGCGCCGGCACCGACGGCTACCTGTACGCCAGCGCGGGCAGTTCGGCGGATCCTTGGGACTACACGGCGGCGTTCACCCCTGCCGCCGGCACGGTCGCCGACGTCGCGTACAGCACCGGGGCCAGGCCCCTGCCGGACGCGCTGCTCGACACCGAGAGGCTGTTTCAGCAGTGCACCGTGCCGCCCGTGCCGCCCGCCGACGCCGAGCAGCCACGGTCGGTGGCGGTGCCCGGCCGGCTGCTGCGCCTGGTGAGCCCAGCGGAGCTGGACCTGTGGCCAGTGGTGTGGGAGACGCCGGAGACGTACCTGACCCAAGGCCTGGCGCAGCAGGCATCGGCGTGGACGAACACGACCGGGATCGGTGTGAGCGCGGAAGGCAACGCCGCGCCGCTGCCACCGGCCGACCACCAACCGCAGGTACGGGGCCTGCGGGTGACCGGGCAGGTGGACGGTGCCGCCTCGGAGGTGAAGCTGCGGTTGCAGACCACGGACGGCACGATCGTGCGGATGCGCGACGCGATCGCCGCCGACGCGCCAGTGGTGACCGAGCTGACCGCCGTGCTCGAAGCGGCGGTGGCCGGGACGCGGACGTTCACCGCCGGCGTGTTCCTCGCCGACCCGCCGGCGGCGTTCGGCCCGGTGGAGATCGTCGTGACCGCGCAGGGACCGGCGGTGCCGCACGTGGATTCGTTCACCGTCCACCTGTGCGGCATGCAGCTCGCCCTGGTCGACGACCCCGGCGCGGCCCAGCGAGGCCCGAGCCTCGGGCAGGCCGACGAACGCATCGTGGTCGACTTCGTGCACTCACCGCGCGCGAACCTCGCGGGTATCTCGGCCGAGGCCCGGCTACGGCGGATGGTGCGGTACCAGTTCCGCAACGAGCTGCGGCCGCTGCCCGCCGGGGGAGGAAACGGGCTGTACCCGCAAATGCCGATGTGGATGGGGGAGGTGCAGTTCGTCGGGCTCTCCGCCGAGCAGTTGCGGCAGCTGCTGCGCCGCCGCTGGACCCGCACCGCAGTCCTCGACCCGCCCGACCCGGCCGTCAGTCCGCCCGCTCCCCGGCCGCTGCGTATCGACTGGACGTGGGCGCTCCAACTGAGCTGGGACGGCCCCGATGCAGACGGAGCCGCGATAGGCCCGGGAGCCGCGCGCAGCCACTCGTACACCCTGCCGCTCACGGCCGAGCCGGTGGTGCAGCTGCATTACGGAGCGGAAGGGCAGTTCACCGACGCGACGGGGCATGACCTGACTGCTGACAGTGAGGGGCGGCTGCCAGGGGCGTTCGATCCGGCGCCCACCCGGATCACCTTCCCCGTCGCCGACCGACGGCTTCCGGCGGTCGTGCTGACCGGCCAGCAACGGGCATGGGGACGCGCGGCCGGCGCGACGCCGCGGCCGACCCTGGTACTGGAGTTCCAGCCGAAGGTGACCGACGCCGCACAGGAGGTGATCCGAGGCGGAGACGGGTTGCTCCAGGTGCCCCGGCTACTCATCGACCGCAGGCCGGTCGACCCGGGCCTCGTCGCCGATGCTGGCGGCACGGCGATCCCGCCGGCGGCGACGGTTCCACTCCTGCGGCTGCCCGAGTTCCGGATCGTGGGGACCAACCCGACCGCCGTCGCGGACATCGAGGCGACGATTCGGGCCGTGGTGGACGACACCTACACGACCAACCAGGCGCTTCCCTACGTGGCGATCCTGAGCCAGGCGTGCTGGCGGGACACAATCGTGCGGATCTTCTCGCACGAGAGCGGGCTGACCGGCGGCTACGTGCAGTTCGAGACCCGCAGATCGGGCCGGTACTCCTACGAGCGCCACGGCGTGACCCACTATTTCGGCCTGGAGAAGGACATGCCCCTGTTCGGGCCGCCGCACGGCTACGGCATCGGGCAGCTCGACGAACTGGGCGGCCGGGGCGCCACGCCGGACGAGGTGTGGAGCTGGGTCGAGAACATCCGTGCCGGCGTCCAACTGCTGATGATCACCAAGGCCAGCGCGGTACACACCTGGATGACCGCCCGCCACCTGCCCACCCCGGTAGACCAACGCAGCCGGGCGATCTTCCAGCGCGAATGCGTGCGCCGCTACAACGGCGGCAAGGAGTTCATCTGGGAACCCACCCTCCGGGACTACCTCATCCAGCCGAGCTACCAGTACAACATCCCGCTCGACCCGACCAACCCGAACTCGGGACCAGCGTCCGGGCCGGACGTGAAGCTGCTGTACCCGAACCAGGTCCTCGGCACCACCATCACCTACTTCACCAGCCACACCGGCCAGCCGAACCGCGCCGACGGCGCCAACACCGCCTACGCATGGCCCATCACCTTCGCCCCCGCCGACTATGGACCGGAGACGGCATGACCAGCACCGCTGCCGACGACGGCAACCTGCAACGTCAGCTCCTCGCCGAGGTCGAGGACCTGCTCTCGCCGATCACCTCCGCCGCCTCCAGTCCGTGGCGGCAGGCCGAGGTCCTCGACGCGCTCGGCTGGGACCTGGCCGCGCTGGCCGGCATGCCAGCGCAGGAGTTCGAGCAGTGGCTCACCTCGTGCGCCCAGGCCGTCGAGGGCATCCGCCACCTCGTCGAGCAGGGGCCGCCGGAGTCCCTGGAGGACCTGACCGCCGCGCTCGACACGGCCGCAGCCGCGGTCGAGGCAGTCACCGGCCTACCGCCCGCGCTGAAAAACGCCGGCGCGGCAGCGCCCCCCGTGGAGGTGCTGGCCAGCGACCTGATCACTTTCCTGACCGTCAACTACCTGCAACGCCGGCACCCGGTCGCGTACCGGGCGGCGATCCTGCTGACGTTGATCACCCCAGCCGACGAGGCGCCGGTGAGCGTCCCCATGCCGGCCACCGGCGCACCGGTCCGGCTGCCCCGGTCCCGGCCCGAGCTGCACCTGGACCGCCTCGGCGACCTGCTGCACGACCCGGTCGGCACGCTGCGAGCGGCCTACTTCCCCGATGGGCTGGTCACCAGGGACGCCGCCGACACGGCGGCGGCGAAACTGTTCCCCCGCATCGCGGCCCTGCTCAAGGAACTCGGCATCCCGGCCCGCTACGGCATCGACACCAACGCCCAACCCGACCTCGGCCCGGTCGGCGCAGCGCTGGCCGCACACATGCTCACCCTCGCCGCCCCGATCCGCCTCGGCGACACCCAGGTCACCGTCGGGGCAAGCGCCGCGCTCTCCTCCGCCGACCGGGGCGACCTCGGCCTGGTGCTGGCGCTGCGCGGCGCCCTGGAAATCGACCGCATCCTCGCCGGCTGGGCGCTCACCCTGGCCGTCTCCGGCAGCGTCGGTGGCTTCGCCATCGGCCCGCAGGGGCTCACCCTGCCCCAGGGCGTCGACGGGATGCTGCGGGTCGCGCTCACCGCCGACAAGGTGCCCGATGCCACCGGAGTGGCGCTACGGATCGGCAGCGCCACCGGCACCCGGCTGGAAGTGCAGGGCCTGCGGTTCGCCGTCGCGGCCTCCCTCGGCGGCGGACTGGACGACGTCGAACTCTCCGCCGCGGCCGCCCGCGCCGCGCTGGTGGTGGCCGCCAGCGACGGTGACGGGTTCCTCGCCCAGGTGCTCCCCGCCGACGGGCTGCGCGCCGAGTTCGACCTGGCGCTGGCCTGGTCGCTGCGCAAGGGACTCACCTTCAAGGGCGCCGCCGGGCTCGATGTGGACCTGCCATTGCACATCAACGCCGGACCGGTCGAGATTCTCGGCCTGCACGCCGCGCTGGCAGCCACGCCGGACGGGCTCACCGCCGCACTCGGCGCCTCCGCGACGCTGCGCCTGGGCCCGCTGACCGCGACCGCCGACCGGATCGGCCTGACCGCGGGGCTGACGTTCCCGGCCAGCGGCGGCAACCTCGGACCGGCTGCGGGCACGGTCGCCTTCAGACCCCCGTCGGGCGTCGGGCTGTCGCTGGCCGCCGGCCCCCTGGTCGGCGGCGGATACCTGTTTGCCAACGACGGCCAATACGCGGGCGTACTGCACCTACAGTTCGAGTCGATCGCGGTCACCGCCGTCGGCCTGCTGGCCACCCGCAACCCCGACGGCACGCCGATCCTGATGCCCGACGGCAGTGAGGGCTTCTCCCTGCTGGTCATCATCTCCGCCGAGTTCACCCCGATCCAGCTCGGCTTCGGCTTCACCCTCAACGGCGTCGGCGGGCTGCTCGGCGTGCATCGCCGGGTCAACATCGACGCGTTGCGCGCCGGCATTCGGACCGGCTCGCTGAACTCACTGCTGTTCCCCAGCGACCCGGTGGGACGGGCGTCCGAGCTCGTCGCCACCGCCGGGGCGGCGTTCCCGGTGGCCGTCGGCCGCTACGTGTTCGGGCCGATGGCCCGGCTCGGCTGGGGCAGCCCGACGCTGCTGACGTTCGACCTCGGCCTGGTCCTGGAGCTGCCCGCCCCGCTGCGGCTGGTGGTGCTCGGCCGGCTCCGGATGGTGCTGCCCGACGAGAAGCACCCGGTGGTCAACATCAACATGGACGTGCTCGGCGTGATCGACTTCGGCGCCGAACAAGCCTCCATCGACGCCTCCCTGTACGACTCGCAGATCGCCGGATTCCCCATCACCGGCGACATGGCAATGCGACTGTCCTGGGGGCGCGAGTCGGCATTCGCGCTCTCCGCCGGCGGGTTCAACCCACGCTTCACGCCGCCGACGAACTTCCCGACGCTGCGGCGCATGGCCATCGCCCTGTCCAACAACGACAACCCCCGGCTGCGGCTGGAGGCCTACCTCGCGTTGACCTCCAACACCGTGCAGTTCGGCGCCCGGCTGGAGGTGTACGCCACCGCCGCCGGTTTCACCATCACCGGCATGGTCGGCTTCGACGCGCTGGTGCAGCTCGCCCCGCTCGGCTTCATCGTCGACATCGCCGGGGCGGTGTCGCTGCGCCGGGGCTCGCGGGAACTGATGGCGGTGACACTCGCGGTGACGCTCAGCGGACCGCGGCCGTGGCGGGCCCGAGGCCGAGCCAAGTTCAAGGTGCTGTTCGTCAGCGCGTCGGTGTCGTTCGACGTGTCGATCGGCTCGCGCACGCCGCCGCCCCTGCCCGAGGCGGTCAACGTCGGGGGTCTGCTCGACACCGCGTTGTCCGACCCGGCGAACTGGACCGCACAGCTGCCGCCGCGCGGTGAGCCGCTGGTCACCCTGCGCCGGATCGAGACCACGCCCGGACAGCTGCTGGCCCACCCCCTCGGCGCGATCGCCGTCACCCAGCGGGTCGCCCCGCTCGGCCTCACGATCAGCCGCTACGGTAGCGCCCCGGTCACCGAAACCACCGATTTCGCCATCGCCGAGGTCCGTTTCGGCGACGACGACGGCCACGCGGCCGGCACGGCCACCTACGAGCAGTTCGCCCGCGCCCAGTTCCAGGACATGACCGACGACGAGAAGCTCTCCGCGCCGTCGTTCGAGCTGATGGAAGCCGGGCGCAGCTTCAGCTCAGACAAGATCGAGTACGACGAGGACGCACCCGCGGCCGTGTCCCTGGGATACGAGTACATCGTCATCGACGAGCCGGACGTCGCGTCCCGCCCAGCCGTCACCCGGACCGGTCTCACCGCGACAACCGCGGCGCCGTTGACCGGCGTGCGGCTGACTCAGCTGTCCCGCGCCAGCGCCGCCGCGAACGCGGCGGCCCGGACCACCGGCACCGCCGCCTACCGCACCGCACTGGCACCACTGGTGCGCTACATCGAACCGGTCGCCGGTTCATCGACTCGCAAGGAGGCACACCGGTGACCGCGCAACTGCACTTCCTGGCCTACGTACGCCAGGGACTGGCCGCCGCCGGGGTGGCGCCGGATCCGATCGAGACGGACATCCCGGCCCGAGCGCCGGTCACCGTCAGCGTCCAACTCGCCCACCGCAACCCGCACACCTTCGACGTACGCCTTTACGGTCCCGGCGACATACGCGGCCTGGACACCCGGCAGATCATCCGGCTGGACCCACCGCCGGGCGCCAGCGACTTCGAGCCCAACAACCTGGTGACGTGCGAATTCGACCGTCCCGACTTCCCGTGGCTGTTCACCCCCGCCGCAGTGGGCGACCGGGGACGCTTGCGCCCCTGGCTGTTCCTCGTGGTCGTGCCGGTCACCGACTCCACGCTGCACACCGACACCGGCCCCCTGCCGGTGCTGCACTGCGACCTGTCGCAGCTGCCCGACCTCGCCGAGTCGTGGGCCTGGGCACACGCCCAGGTGGCCACCATCGACGACAAGGAACCCGTCGCCACCGTGCTGGCGACCGACCCGAACCGCACCCTGTCCCGGCTGATCAGCCCGCGCCGGTTGAGCCCGGGCATCGCGTACCGGGCCTGTCTCGTGCCCGCATTCGAGGCCGGCCGCCGCGCCGGGCTCGGCCTCGCCGTCGACGAGGACACCGACCTCGGACCGGCATGGCAGGTGGGCTCCGGTCCCGCGCCCGCACTGCCCGTCTACCACCACTGGGAGTTCTCCACCGGCGCCGACGGCGACTTCGAGTCACTGGTACGGCGACTGCGACCCCGCGCCCTGGCCAGCGACGCGGGCCTGCGTCCCATGGTGCTCGGACGGCTCGGCGTACCCGAACTCGACCCGACCGTGCCGACCGTCACTCTCGGGGCGGAGGGGGCGCTGCGCGGCGCAACGACCATGCCGACGCTCTGGCCCGCCGAGTCACGCGAGCCGGTCCAGCGGGTGCTGCGTGACCTCATCGCCGGCACCGGCACCCGCCTCGGCCCACCCCTGTACGGCGGTGGGTACACCAACGCCGACCGGCTGCCCGCCGACACGGGCCTGCCACGCTGGCTGCGGGAGCTCAACCTCGACCCCCGCCACCGGGTCGCGGCGGCGCTGGGCGCACGCGTGGTCCGGGAACGGCAGGAGGAGCTGATGGCCGCCGCCTGGGAGCAGGCGGCGGCGGTGCAGCGGGCCAACGAGGCACTACGCCAGGCACAGCTCGCGGCCGAGGCCAGCCGATCGACCTACGAACGGCGGATCGGACCCGCACCGGCGGGCACGCGGCTCTCGGCCGGCGCCCCGGTACTCGGCGGCGGCCGGCTGCTGCAGGTCTCCGCCGCCGTGCTGGGCGCCGTGCCGGTCACGCCCCGCAGCCGCCGGCTGGTCGGCGGCGAACTGGACGGGAACTCAACCACCTCGGCCACGCTGTCCACCGCGTACCGCCGGCTGGCCCGCCGGCACGGTCCGCTCGCTCGCCGGATCGGGCCGACCACCGATCTGAGTACGGTGGTGGAGGCGACCGCTGCGAACCAGATCACCGCGACCCCGCCGCCGCGTCCCCCGGACGGCACCGTGCTGTTCGACAAGGTGGCCGGCGACAGCATGTCGTTCACCCGGATCAACCGGCAGCGCATCAACGACGCAGCCCGCTGGTGGGCCCGCACCGGCACGGCCGCGACCGGGGCCCGCCTTGCCGCCCCGGCAGCCGACGCCGAGCCGACGCCGCAGGCCGGCGGCCAGACCGCGGGTGCGGACGTGGCCGTCGAGGCCGAGAGCCCGGTAGTGCTGCCGGCGCAGCGGAGCGCCGAGGCCGAACCGGTGACCGCCGTGCCGGCCACCGTCGTGGCGGGCACCGACGGCGCGCTGTCGCCGCACACCAGCCAGCCGCAGACGATGCGGCCGCGCGATGACGACTGGCCGCCGCCGGACTGGGACCCGGATCCCGACCCGGACCCGAAGCCCACCCCCACGGCCACCGAGCTGCCGCCGGTGCCGTACCCGGACGGCAAGCCGTTGCCCGCGGGTACCCCGGCGACACTGACCGGCCAGCCCGGCACGCTGCTCAGCCCACCGAGCGCAACCCCCGACGGCCGTCGCCTGTACGCCAACACCACCGATGGCCAACTGTTCGAGCGCTACTTCGACGGCACCCGCTGGCTCTGGTCCGACCACGGCACCCCGCCGAACACCCGGGCCGCGTCGGTCGAGCCGGGCGGCTTCATGGACGGCGGCCGACGGGTCTTCGTCGCCTCCTACAGCGGACGACTCTTCGAGCACTACTGGGACACCGACCGCTGGCTGTGGCGCGAGCACCCGATCCCACCCAACAGCTACGGCCTGGGCTCCGCACCCGGTCTGGTGCTGAACAACGAGAGCCTGTTCGTCGCCACCACCACCAACGGCACCACCAACGTCGGTCGACTCTGGGAGCGGCGGCGCAACGGCGACTCGTGGACGTGGATCGACCACGGCAACCCGGGCGGCAGCGAGCAGATCACCGACAAGCCGTGGGCCGCCCACGGCAACACCCGGTTCTTCGTCCAGACCATGGCCGGCAACCTGTGGGCCCGCCAGTGGGACGGCAACCGCTGGTGGTGGGTCAACCACGGCTACCCGTCCGGCGCCGGCGTACGCGGCATCGGACCAGCCCTCGGCACCACCAGCGTCTTCGTCCAGACCTACGACGGCCGGCTCTTCCAGCGGCAGTACGACGGCACCTCCTGGACCTGGGTGGACCACGGCACCCCGCCGGGCACCCGGATCGCGAACATGACCTACGAGGTCCTGGAGACCGCCACGGAGACGGCGCTGTTCATCGGCGCCACCAACGGCCACCTCTATCAGCGGCGATGGAACGGCTCCCGGTGGGACTGGGTGGATCTCGGCACCCCACCCGGCACCACGATCATGCAACCGCCAGGAGGCGTGGTCACCTCACCGCCGACCGCGTTCGTCACCGGCAGCAACGGCCGCCTCTACTCCATCAGCAAGGGAACCAGCGGCTGGGTATGGACCGACCACGGCGCGCCGCTGGACTCCCGCGGCTCCGGGCCGGCGGCCGCCGAGCCGGTGGCCGACGTGCGCTGGGCGCTCCCGCTCGGCTTCCTGTCCAGCATGATCGCCGCGCACATCGACAACGGCCCCACCGACAACTACATCTACCACCGCGTCGGCCGAGACATCGGCTTCGAGGGCGAGATCCGCGGCGGCTGGTCGGACCCGGTCCTCAAGCCCGGATGGACCGGCTGGGAGAACCAGGGCCTCGGCATCGCGGTCGCCGACATCAACGGCAACGGCCGA
Source organism: Micromonospora sp. NPDC093277 (assembly GCF_044765245.1). NCBI lineage: Bacteria > Bacillati > Actinomycetota > Actinomycetes > Micromonosporales > Micromonosporaceae > Micromonospora > Micromonospora sp. NPDC093277. Next base: position 54,224 of record NZ_JBIWJO010000005.1, on the reverse strand, counting down.
CCCGACATCATCGTGCTGTGGGTCGACAACCCGGCCGGCGCGAACACGATCTGCTACCAGATCGGCTGGAACCTCAACCCGAACGGGCAGCCCACCGACGGCTGGAGCGACGTGTTCCGCCTGCCTGCGCAGGTCGCCCCCGAGGTGCAGGGCGCCGACCTGGCCATCGCCGACCTGGACGGCGACGGCCGACCCGAGCTGATCCTGGCCTACGTCACCGCCGGCGCCACCCCCACCATGTACTACCGGGTCGGTTGGCGACTCGACGGCACCGGCCAGGTCACCCAGGGCTGGTCGGAGTCGGTGCCGGTGCAGTGGAAGGCCGGCCCGGTGCAGGGCGTCGGCGTGGCGGTGGCCGACCTGGACAACAAGCAGGTACCAGACCTCCTGCTGCTCACCATCGAGCCGTCCGCCAGCGGTAACAAGGCCATCTACCGGATCGGGCGACGGCTCAACCCGCGCGGCCAGGTGGTCGGCGGATGGACCCCGGTCAAGACGGTGGGCGGCCCCCCGCTGCCCGCCGCCCACCAGGGCGCCGGCGTCGCCGTGATGGACGTCACCGGCACCAACCGTGCCGACCTGGTGCTCTTCCACCTCGCCAACCCCGCCGGAGCGAACCACGGCTACTACCGCGTCGGCTGGGACCTGGACCACTACGGCGACGCCAAGTCGTGGTCCGCCGACGCCGAAGTGACCGGCTGGTTCGGCGGCGAGGGGCAGGGCGCCGCAGTGGCCGTCGCCGACCTCGACCCGGCGCTGACCGCCATCCGCACCGCAATGGGGGACGCGTTCGTGGCGGCCGCCGGTCCACACCAGGACAAGGTGCTGGCCGCTCAGGCCCTGGTCCGCCAGCACACCCCACCGCCCGTCGACGCCGCGGCCCTGGCCGACCGGGTGGCGACCGCGCTGCAACCGGTCGCCGGCATCACCGAGCGCACCGTCGCCAAACTCGAGCTGCCCGGCCCGGTGGACAGCCTCCGCCAACTCGTGGTGGTGCCCCAATTCCCGCAACCCATGTACGAGGCGCTGCGTGACCTGTCGCAGGAACTGCTCTTCCCCGGCGTGGCGGGCATCCCCGCCGAGACGGTCACCCTGCTGCGGATCAACGCGTCCTTCGTCGAGGCGTTCATGGTCGGGCTCAACGCCGAACTGGGCCGGGAGATGCTGTGGCGGCGGTACCCGACCGACCCGCGCGCCACATACTTCCGCCAGTTCTGGGACGTCCGCTCCACGACCAAACCCCTCCCGGACGTGCCCCCGATCGGCGACTGGGACCCACACCAGGAGATCGGCGGCAACCTCGCCGCCGCAGCCGGTGGCGACATGCTGGTCCTGCTGGTCCGCGGTGAGCTGCTGCGCCGCTACCCCGGCACCGACATCTACCTGCAGCAGGCCAGCCTCGGCGCGGACGGCCGGCGGGTACCGACCGGCGCGGTCCTGACGCCCCGCTTCGCCGGACGGCTCCGGCCGGACATCCAGTTCTTCGGCATGCCACTACACGTCGACGACGCACGGGGCGACGACGACAGGCCCGGCTGGTTCGTCGTGCTGCGCCAACCGCCGACCGACGCCCGGTTCGGCCTGGACGCCCCAACCGAGGACACCCCGTACGGCGGCGCACCGGGACGCTGGGACGACCTGCACTGGCGGCATCTCGCCGGCAGCGCCGCCGACGACAAGGTGCTGCGCCACGTGCCGGCAACCGGACGGCTGCGCAGCCTCAGCCTCGGCGGGCTGGAATGGGGGCGCAACGCCGCCCACCAGGCGCAAATCGTGCTGCAACGACCCGTCCTGGTGGCCGTGCACGCCAGCGACATGATCCCGGTCGTCGACGACGCCTGGCAGGTCGACGCCGTCGACCGGCGCGATGACCGCATCGTCGCCCTCGGCGGTCGCCGCTCCGACGGCACCCGCTGGCGGATGAGCAGCGACGAGGTGATCGCCGCGCTCAGCCGGCACGAGCAGTTCCTGGTCGACCAGCCCACCGGCCACACCGTCGCGGTACGGGTCTCCCGGACCGCCGCGGGACGGCCCTACCTGACCACCGACGCCGACGGCGAAATCCCCAACAACCTGCTAGCCCTTCCCGAACTGGCCGAGGACGCGTGATGAGCACACCCCCCAACCCGCAGTGGCAACTGTCGACCCAGTGGCCGGTCGCGCTGCTGCCGGTACGCGTGGAGACCCGGTTCGTGGATACCCCGACCGGCACCGAGCTGTGGCTGCGGATCCTGCCCGACGTGCTGCACGTTGACACCCACCAGCCGCGGCTCACCGACGACGAGGTGACCTGGGGCCGCCAGTATTGGCGAGACGTGTGGCGGGCCGGCCGGGTCCACGACGACGAGGTGGCCGCCTGGCGACGGCTCTGCCAACTCGTGCTCCCGGAGCGGGCGGCCTGGGTCGCCCGGGTACTCGAGCCGCCGCAGACCGGACGACCCGAGCAACCCGTACCCCCGGCCGAGCCGCTGCCGCACGAGCCGGCCTGGCCGCCGGTGCCCGGCGGCGCGAACCCGTGGAACAACGCCCCCCTGGCACAGGGCCTGCCCAGCCAGTGGCAGGTGACCTTGTGGCGGGCCGGCGCCGAACCCGTCTACTGGCAGTCGAAGCCGGTCGCCCGGCCGCTGGTCGTCGGCCCGCCAGCGAACCTGAACCTTGACAACGTCGAGGACCACGAGCCCCCCGTCGACCAGGCCAGCCGCTGGCTGGTCGACTTCCAGACGGCGGTGGACGTCGGGATGGCTGGCCGGATCCCGCTGCCGGCCGCCATGGCCAAGACCATCGACCGGCTGGTGGTGTTCGGCGTCGACACCGACCCCGTGACCGGGCCCGACACCCCGGCGGCGCGCGGCTCACGCATCCTGGGCGAGCTGCTCGACGCGCACTACCACACACACGGGCTCAGCCTGCTCACTCCGGGCACCCCCACCAACAACACCGCCGGCGTGCGCTCCGGCCTGGACAGCCGAGACGCCGAGCGCGCCGACTCGCTGCGGGTCAACCACGGGCAGCAACCGTCCACCCAGCCCGAGGGGGACGCTCCCGTCACCGCCCGCGCGCTCGGCGTTCCGCTGGCGGCCCAGACCGGTGACCCGCTGCACCAGGCGCGCGGCGGGGCAGCCACGACCTCACCGCGTGCCCTGGCCCGCGCCGAACAGAGCCCCGGCGAACCGAACCCGGACGCGCCCCCCGCGGCGGTGTCGCAGCAGGCCGGCGCCCGCCACATGAACACCGTCACCTGGGCCGCCACCTGGGGCTACTTCCTCAGCGACATGCTCACCGACACCATCGGCGAGGAAGCCATCCGCTACGGGCGGGCGCACTTCATCAACCACGTCCGAGCCGCCGGCCCGGTACCCGCCCTCCGCATCGCCGAACAGCCCTACGGGGTGCTGCCGGCCATCGCGCTGGACCGCTGGTCGTCCACCTCGGACACCCGCGCCGCGGCACTCGTGTCCCTCCTGCGGACCCTGCGGGACCGGGTGTGGCGGCCGTCGGTCACCGAAGTCGACCCGACGACGGGGCTGCCCGGAGTGCCCCGAGTCGGCGGGCCCGGCGACACCCGCCAAGCGCTGCTGCGGATCCTCGCCCAGGGCCCGGTGGGCACTCAGTGGCGGGCCCGCAGCCTGCTCGGCATGGAGTACGTGACCCACCTGTGGCGGTTCATGCGGCTGCGCCTGCCCGACGACTGGCGTGAACAGCAGGCCTTCGAGCCCAGCCAGCTGCTGACACTGCTCAACCTGGCCTGGGACCCCCGCGTGGCCAAGGCGGTCTTCGCCCAGGGCGCCTACCCTCTCCGAGGCCCGCTGGTCGTGCCGCCGACCGGTACCGCCGCCGACTACCTCGACTGGCTCGGCGCCACCGAACGGACCTGGACGGACCTGGCCGACCAGCTGGAGACCAACGGCACCGCCACGCCGCTGCTCTACCGGGTGCTACGCCAATCCGCGCTGGCCGAGTACGCCACCGGCGCCCGCCGGCTCCAGGCGGCCCACGCCCCGCTACCCGCCGACGCCTACCGCGACGCCGAGCTGATCGACATCCGACCCGATCGAGAAAGCTGGACGCTGTGGCGGCAGCTCGACCGGGACATCCCGTTGCCGACCGGCATCGGCAAGGTCGGCGCGTACCTGCGTACCGCCGACCCGGCCACCGAACCCGCCGCCGCCGAACTGGCCGCCTTCCGTGACAGCGCGCGGGCGCTCGCCGCGTACCCGACCGACGAGTTGGAACGGCTGTTCGCCGAGGCACTGGACCTGTGCGCGTACCGGCTGGACGCCTGGATCACCTCCTTCGCCAACCAGCGGCTGGCCACCATGCGCACCGCCGCCCCGAAGGGGGTGCACCTCGGCGGGTACGGCTGGGTGGAGAACCTGCACCGGCGCGGCACCGCCCCACAGCCGGTCGCCAGCCCGCCCCCCGGCGAGGGCGGGCAGCAGCTGTGGGAGGGCGAGCCCAACGCCGGCTACATCCACGCGCCGTCACTGGCCCAGGCCACCACCGCCGCGGTCCTGCGCGCCGGCTATCGGGCGTACAGCGGCGCCGGGGACAATCCTCTGGCCGTCGACCTCACCTCCGAACGGATCCGGCTGGCCACCTGGCTCCTCGACGGCGTCCGCCAGGGACAGCCCCTGACCGAACTGCTCGGCTACCGCTTCGAGCGGCAGGTGCAGGACCACCCGCTGGTGCTGGAGCAGTACCTGCCCCGGCTACGGGAGATCGCCCCGATCCGGGTGACCCGGGTGGAGCACAACGACCGGCCCCGTGAAGTGGTGGCCGCCACCAGCGTCGTCGACGGTCTGGACCTGCACCAGCGGTGGCGGGCCGGCAAGATCGACTGGAACGGCGACGCGAAGTTGCCGAACGCGGGCACCAACGACCAGGTCGCACTGGTGACGCTGCTCGGCGCGCTGGGCGAGGCCATCGACAGCGTCGCCGACACGCTGCTCGCCGAGAGCGTGCACCACGCCGCTCAGGGCAACCCCATGCGGGCCGGCGCCACCCTCGACGCCGCGTCCCGCGGCGAGGTACCCGCCGCCGACCTGGAATTCACCCGCACCCCCCGCACCGGGCTCGCCCTCACCCACCGGGTGGTGCTGGCCGCCAACGCCTGGCCCAGCGTCCCGGCGGACTGGCCGGTCGTCGGTCCCAGCCCGCGCGCCGCGGCCGAGCCGAACCTCGACGCCCTGGTCAGCAATCTGCTGCCCCGACCGGCGTCGGTGCGCTGCCGCGTCGAGTGGGCCGGCAACCCCCCGGTGACCCGCCCGCTCACCCTGGACGCGCTGGCCCGCTCACCGCTGGACCTGCTGGCGCTGACCGACGTGGCGGACCTCGACACCGACAGTGAGCTCGTCGACCGGATCCTGGACGCGGCGGCGGCGCAAGGACGTCCTACCGGTGCTGCCGGGTCCCGGCCAACGCGCATACTGCCCGGGCGGCCCGCCGACTGGACCCCGGACACGGTGGCCCTGGACGAGTTCGTCGAGATCGCCCGAGCGGTGCGCGCCCTGCTCACCTCGGCCCGTCCGCTCCTCCCCGCGGACCTGCGGGGCGCCGACGTCGACACCGACGAGGTGCCAGACGTGGTGGTCGACCCCTCACTGGCCACCCGCGCCGACACCGCGGCGGCGCTCCTCGACCAGCTGGCGACCGACCTGACCTCGGCCGACCCGGCGGTGCTGCACACCGCGTTGACCCTCGCCGCCGGCATCGGCGTCGCCGGCGCGTACGCCGGTTTGGCGGCCACCGATGAGGCGGTGCTCGCGCAGGCCCGCACCGCCGCCACCGAGGTCGCCGGCCGACTGGCGACGCTCACCGCCCTCACCCTCGACACCGCAGCCGGCCCCGAGCAGACCCGCGACCACCATCTCGCCCGGATACGCGCGGTGTTCGGCACCACCTTCCGGGTGCTGCCGGGCTTCACCCTGGCCCAGCCCGCCGAACTCAGCACCGCCCTGGTCGGCAGCACCGCAGTACAGGGCGGTAACCGGCACGCCGTGGTCGACTGGCTCGCCGACGCGGCTCTGGTCCGCCCCGGCGTGCAGAAGCTGGACACCGTGCGCCGGTACACCCAGGCGGTCCGTCCCGAGCAGGTGGCCCGGCTGCGGGTCGCGCAGCTGCCCTACCGGACCGACGACCGATGGCTGGCCCTGCCGCTGGCCGGCAAGCGGCCCGACGCGTCCCGGCTGTCCGTGGTGGTCGACGCGCCGGCCGGGTTCGACCCGGCGGCACAGGTCTGCGGTCTGGTGATCGACGAGTGGGTGGAGGTGCTGCCCGACGACACCCAGACCACCGGCCTGACCTTCCACGCCGAGTCACCCGGGCAGGCTGCCCCGCAGGCGATCCTGCTGGCGGTTCCCGCCGACGACGCGGTGACCTGGACCCGCGACGCACTGGAACAGACCCTGGTCGAGACGCTCGAACTCGCCCCGATGCGGGCGGTGGACGTGGCCACCCTCGGCGAGGTCGGCCAGTTCCTGCCCGCCCTGTACTTCCCGCTCAACGTCGACGGCGCGACCGCCGCAACCGACTTCACCCGCACCGTCCCGGCCGGCTGAGGAGCTGCCCAATGTCCTCCGTAACCTCGTGGACCCGACTGGAACCGGGTGCCCGTAGTGACGACCTCGCTCCCGGCCTGCAGGCCCGGGTGTACGACCCACTCTGGCTGCTCGCCCGGCAATGGCAGCTCGGCGAGTTCACCGGCGAGGACGCCGGCTCCCCAGCATCGGTGCGGATCCAGGCCCAGAGCGCCCCAGTAACCACCTACCGGCCCGCCGGAGGCACCGCGCAACCGTTCCCGCACGGACGCCCGCTGGAGTCCGTCGTCGAGGCCGGGCCGGTCGGCCGACTGACCGATCTGCCACACGCCACCCGCACCGGCGAGCACTTCCTACGGCTGCTGGCGGACCAGCCCCGCCTCGCGGGATACGCGTCGCTGTTCATCGAGGCATACCCGCTGGCCGTGAACGGCCCGGCGGCGGACGACCTGGACCCGGCCGCCCGGCGCTGGCTGTCGGTGCTCACGCGGCGGGCGGCCAGCGGCGTGCTGCTCCTGCCGGCACTGCGCAGCCTCGTGCAGCAGGGCACCCCGCCGCCCGGAGTGCTGGTACCGCCGGCACTGCTGCCGGAGCTGACCCGCTGCGCGACCACATGGCTCGACTGGTTGGACACACTCGGCCTGGACCTCTCAGGAATCGGCAGCGGCACCGGCGGCGGGCTGCCCGAGGCGTTCGCTGCCGGGCCGTCCGCCAGCGCCGCCGGCACCGGACCGACCGCATGGCAGCCGGCCCGGATGGAGTACCGGTTCGACATCTCGGCCCGCTTCGGCGGCAACGACACCGTGCTCTCCGCCTCCGAGTACGACGGTGGCCGGCTGGACTGGTACTCGTTCACGGTCGACACCGCCGCCCGGCTGCCCGCAGCCAACCAGATCAGCGACATCGTGCAGACCGTCCTACCCACCCCGGCCGCCTATCCCGGCATGCCCGCCCCCCGCTGGTGGGAGTTCGAAGACGCTCGGGTGGACTTCGGTCAGGTGGAGGCCGAACCCAGCGACCTGGCGCGGCTACTGCTGGTCGAGTACGCCACCGTCTACAGCAACGACTGGTACCTCGCGCCCCTGACGGTGCCGGTCGGTTCCGTTCTCAAGATCCGCTCGGTGGTGGTCACCGACACGTTCGGCTTCCGCACCCTGGTCCGCGTCGCCGGTTCGCTGTCCGGCGACGGCCAGGACTGGTCATTGTTCCGGCACACCGTCACCGGACCCCAGGCCGCACTCACCAACGGCCGCTCCGACTGCCTGCTGGTCGCTCCGGCGCTGACCGACACCCAGGAGGCAGATCCGGTCGAGGAGGTGCGGATGTTCCGCGACGAGATGGCCAACGTCGCCTGGGCGGTGGAGACCATCGTCGAAGGCGTAACCGGCGATCGCATCCGCCGGCACGAAACGGTCGACCTACCCGCCGTGGAAACGCCGTCGGGTGGCGAACCCTTCTACCGGCTTGCCACCAGCGTCCCGGAGCACTGGTTCCCGCTGCTACCGGTCACCCCCTCGCCAGGGGCGTACCGGTTGCGCCGGGGCAGTGTGCCCCGGTGGCGCGACGGACACGCGGTCGATCCGCAGCCGGTCGGTCAGCTACTCGAACCCGGCACCGATCTGCTCCTCCACGAGGAGGAGGTGCCGCGGGAGGGCGTGCACGTTACCCGGGTGCGGCAACGGGCCCGGTGGAGCGACGGCAGTACCCACTCCTGGACCGGCCGCCGCAAGCGGCCGGGCCAGGGGGAGGGCGCCAGCGGCCTGCTCTTCGACCAGGTGGTCGACACCACCACCAGTTGAGTTCGCTGCGCACGTCGAGAACCGCGCCGACCCGGCCGAGCGAAGGACCGCATCGGACCACAGCGCTCGACATCCCGTCCGCCGATCCCCGGGCGCCGGATGAGACGACGGCCGCGCGTCGGCCAGCCAGGGCGCGGCCGCCTTGGCCGCGGCGACCAGCCGCCACGGCCTGGGCGGTCGTACGCCGCAGGCACAGGCCGGCCACTGCTCTGGCTCACCGTCCGCGCGGCGACCCTCTGCCGACGGCGACCGCCGGCCCGGCCTGCCCGTCGGAGCGGACACCGCGGCCGGCGGCCGGGCCGACCTGGTCGTGCACCTGCCTCGGCGACCCGGCTCGGACCGTACTAATACCCGACGGTCACCCGCATTTTGGCCCAGGTGATCCGACCGGCAACTCCATCGTCGGCAATGCCCTGCATCCGTTGGTACCAACGGACACCTTCCTCGGTGCGGGTGTCGAAGGTTCCGGTCGGCTTCCCACACCGTCGCTCTCCGACGAACCGCTGAATGAACGCCACGTCGTCCCCGCTCATCCCACGCCGCACGGTCCGGGTCCCGGGCCGGTGGCCGGTCGGCCTCGGCGACGGCTCGGGCTTGGTCGCCTCCCGCAGCGCGGCGATCGTCTTCGGGCCGACGATGCCGTCCACGGTCAACTTCCTGGCTTTCTGGAATCCACGCACCCAAGCCTGCGTCACCGTGCCGAACACACCGTCGACCGCCAGACCGGCGCCGACCTTGTTGGCGAGGCTCTGGAGCTCCCGCACGTCGCTGCCCTTGCTGCCGGCGCGCAGCGTGCGGTCGCCCAGCCTCGGGGCGATCGACGTGGCGATACCCCACGCGCGGGTGCTGTCCTCGCGGCTTCGAGTGTGGCTGACACTGACGTGGATGTGCTTGTCGTGCGGGTTGGGCCCGGTGTATCGGGCGGGCCGGAACCCGCGGGTGCGGCTCCAGATGGTGCGGTCGAAGATGACGTACTCCGTCGACGGGTGCTCGCTGCACCGGCGGACGACCAGCAGCGGGTCGATGCCGTCCTTGTCGAAGTCGATAGCGTTGACCGAGCCGTCATCGCCATCCGGGTTGTGATCGGACTTGCGCGCCTGGTGCGCCGCATCACCGATCCAACCGTCGGACGTCCGGTCGCGCATGGGCCAGCGTTTGTTGACTTCGTCCCGCAGGACCATCAGCGCCGGCGACAGGTGGACTGCCACTCCTACTCCTCCTCCTCGACCGCTGTGAGGTCGTACTCGACCGGCTCGCCGATGTGTTCCTCCGGGCTGTCGTCCTCCTCGAAACAGGTGACGACGAGGTCCTCGGTATCCGCGCTCATCACTCATTCCTCTCGTCCGAGGTCACCGAGTCACGATTTACTTTGCGGCCGATGATTTTCCAGCCGCAACGACCAGTCAGCTTTCTTGCAGTACATCTGCCGACCCTGCCAATTGCTGCCACCGAACGGCCCACGGCGTCCTCGCGGATTACCCGACGGTTGTCAAACGAAGAGGCTGATCCTGGGCAGCCTTCGTACGATGATCACAAGAGCGGCGATCCAGGTTGCCGCCATCAAGGAATGTCGGTGACCGACCTCGGACCCACCCCCTCAAATGGTGAGCGAATTATCGGGTCGCATTGGAAGCCCAGGTCGGCACGTGGTGCACGATCGACATGCTCGGCTGCCGCGGCGACGCGTGCTCCGTTCGGGTTCCACGCCCAGTACCGCACTACTGGCTTGTTGGTCACTTGTTGACAGGCCATCGCCGAATCGGGTGATCGCCACCGCAATCCAACGCCATTCACCGATGTTGTGGCAGCGTCAGCGGAGCAGGATGTGCGGAAGTGCCTACTCCGCAGCCCGCCTGACCCTGCACGTCAGGCTCATCGTTCACCGGCCTACACACCCCCGAAGGCCCCGGCTCGGTCTCTCAGCTGCCGAGCATCCAAAGGAGTCACCTTGTCGAACCACTTCAGCGCCGACAACCTCAAGTTTCCCGGCGACGACCGTCGCCTCGACCTCACCGACCTGTACGTCTTCACCTCACCAGAGGACCCCAGCAAAACGGTGCTGATCATCAACTCGAACCCGACCAGCGCCCCGCCCCCGATACCGGCCCCTACCACCGGCCCGGAGTTCTACCCCGGCGCGGTCCACCGGATCAACATCGACACTGACGGCGATGCGCAGGCCGACGCCGCATTCACCTTCACGTTCTCCGACTATGAGAACGGCAGCCAGACCGCGACCGCCTGGTACGCCACCGGCCCCGACACCCGCCAGCCCGAGCCGGCCGGCCTGGTGCTCGCCGAGTCCTTCCCCGTCAGCTTCGACGGCGCGGCCCAGCCGGTCATGGTCACTGAGCCGGGGCAGATCCGACTGTTCGCCGGGCTGCGCAGCGACCCGTTCTTCGCCGATGTCGAGGGCGCCCTGCACGGAATGAAGTGGACCGGGCACGACGACTTCGCCGGCAACAATGTCGACTGCATCGTGGTGGAGGTGCCCACCGACCTGCTCGGCCCCGGCCCGGTCATCGGAGTGTGGGCCTCGATCAGCCGGCGCAGCGACGGCGCGCTGGAGCAAATGGACCGCGGCGGGAACCCGACCATCAACCCGTTCATCAACCCGGACGGCGAGAAGAACCTCTACAACTCTCGGCAGCCGGCCGACGACGTGGCCAACTATCTGGGCCCGTGGTCCCAGATGCTGGAGAAGGGCGGCTACTCACCGCAGGAGGCCAAGGAGACCGCCATGCAGGTCCTGCCCGACATCCTCCGTTACGACCGCACCAAGCCGGTCGCCTATCCCAACGGCCGCAAACTCATCGACGACGTCTTCAGCTATCGCTTTGCCTGGCTGACCCACGGCAAGCTTTCCCCGACCGGGCTCAAGCCGCACGACGACCTCACGTGGCAATTCCCCTACCTCGGCCCACCCAACCCGTAGATCCTCGAAAAGTGGCTCGACTGGTTGCCGCTCGTGGTCAGGGCGCCAGCGCACCGACCGCGTCCACGCCTATCACCAGCGCCGGCTGGCTGATCTCCCGTGCGGGGTGGCCGGCACGAGCCGGCGGGTGATCCACAGCGGTGAGGGGACGCGTTGCCCATCACCACCGCGTGCGCGCCAGCCTCGAAGGCCACGCCGATCTGCTCCGCGGTGCGGTACCCCGGACCACCAGCGCCAGCCCGGCGAGGACGATGGCAGCTGCGGCCAGCTCCGTCGGGCCGACGGGCTCGTCGAGCAGCAGCCACGCCGCGCTGAGCCCGAAGACCGGCACCAGGAGGCTGAACGGCGCCACCCGCGCGATCGAGTACCGGGCGATCAGTCCGTTCCAGATCCCGAAGCCGACGAGGGTCGACACGTACGCGACGTAGGCCACGGCGAGCAGCCCGCGCCACGACAGGCCGGTGATCGCATCCAGCACCGCCTGCCCGCCGTCGACCACGCCGGCCAGGCCGAGCAGCGGCAACGGCGGCACCAGGCTCGACCAGACCAGTAGCGAGAGCGGTCGCTTCTCGCCGCTGGCCCGCATGACCAGGTTTGCCACGGCCCAACTGGCCGCCGCGAACAGCGTCAGCATGAAGCCGATCACCGTGGCGTGGCCGCCGCTCCCGGTCGCCAGCACGCCGATCCCGACCGATCCGACCAGTACGCCGCCCACCTGCGCCCGCGCGGGCCGCTCGCCCAGCACCGCCGCGGCCAGCAGCACCGACATCAGCGCCTGCGCCTGAAGCACCAGCGAGGCCAGACCGGCCGACATGCCAGCCGCGAGCGCGGTGAAGAGAGCGCCGAACTTCAGGACGCCGAGCACCAGCCCGTAGGTGACCACGTAGCGGAGCCGGGCACTGGGGCGCGGTACCAGGAAGACCAGCGGCACCGCCGCCGCGACGAAGCGCAGTGCGGTCAGCACGAGCGGTGGCAGGTCGCGCAGGCCCAGCTCGATGGCGACGAAGTTTACGCCCCAAATGGCGGCGACGAGCACGGCGAGAAGTCGGTGCGATGCCTTCATGCCGGCAAGGCTGCCCGAGCGAACACTTAAGGACTAGTTCAATGTTCTTCATCGCTGTTGTAGCGTAGCTACATGGATCTTGACGTACGCCGGCTCCGCGTGCTGCACGAGGTCGCGCTGCGTGGCAGCGTCACAGCCGCCGCCGCAGCGCTGCACGTGACCCCGTCGGCGGTATCCCAGCAACTCGTCCAGCTGTCCCGAGAGGCCGGGCACGAGCTGGTCGAGCGCGCCGGGCGCGGAATCGTGCTTACCCCGGCCGGCCAGGTGCTGGCCAACCACGCGAAGGACGTGCTGGGCGCGGTGGAGCAGGCGGTGGCCGGGCTCGCCGCGCTCCACCACAGGGTCAGCGGCACGGTGCGGGTCGGCGCGTTCGCGTCCGCGGCCGGCGCGCTGGTGGCCCCCGCCGCCGCCCGCGCTCGCGCGAAGCACCCGGAGCTGGACGTGCGGGTGATCGAGGCCGAAGACCAGCAGAGCCGCCTTGACCTGCGCTCCGGCACCCTCGACGTGGTGGTGCTGCAGGAGTACGACCACGTGCCCACGCCGCTGGTCGACGACCTGGACCGGCACCCGGTCACCACCGACCCGATGCACCTGGTCACCCCGGTCGGGTGGCGCCGTCGAACCGGCCGGCTGCGCGAGCTGCGGGACGTGCCGTGGATCGCCAGCGCCGAGCGCACACCGTGCCTTCAGTCAACATTGCACGCTTGCCGGCTCGCCGGCTTTGAGCCCGACATCCGGCACCGCTCCGTCGACTTCGCGCTCACCCTGGACCTCGTCGCGGCCAGCCTGGGCGCCGCGCTGGTGCCGGAGCTGGCGCTGCGCCACGTACCACCCGGGGTGCACGTGCAGCCACTGACCGAGCCGGTCACTGAGCGACGCATCTTTGCGGTCACCCGCGCCCTCGGCGACGCGCCACAACGGCCCGCGGTGGACGCTCTCCTGGCCGAGCTGAGCGGCCCGGCCGGCGTCCCCCATGGGCAATTGCCGCCGACCATCGCTTGACGCACGTGCCCGGGATCCACCAGCGCTCGGCCATGATCGGCGCGCCGCTCGTGGCGGTTCGCCGTCCTGCTCAGCGGACCACACCCAGGTCAAACACGGAAATCGACGCGGTCCCACGAGGCGGTCGCCGGGTTCCGGACGGTCGACAGTCAGTGGGGCGTCTGCGGCTTTGCAAGGGGCGAGTTGGCAGCGGTCCTTTCAGGACTTCGCCCCGTCTTCCTGTTCGGTGTCCGGGCACCACTGGTGCAGCCTGCCCGGCCGGGACGAAGGCGCCTTCGGGATGGCAGCCGGGGCCGACCGGCGGGCCGGCCGTACTGAACCGGCAACGCGTCGTCACCGGGGACCAGTAGGCCAGGCTCCCAACCGCCCCGAGCCTCGATGTCCTAGGACGGTTTAGAGAGTGTGCGCCAGCGCCGCAGGCTTGCACATGTTGCGGTCGAGGCCAGGATGGCCGGTTCAGTTCCGTTGCCTGTCGGTCACCGGCGGTGTGCCTTCCGCCGGCGGAAACCTGGTTCCAGGGCCGCGCATCCAGCCCGTTGTCGCCTCTCTAGGCTGGGGCGATGAAGCTCTTGTCCATCCAGTCGGTGGTCGCTCACGGCCATGTCGGGAACTCCGCGGCAGTGTTCCCGCTGCAGCGCATCGGTGTAGAAGTTGTCCCCGTCCCGACGGTGAATTTCTCCAATCACACGGGCTATGGCGCCTGGCGGGGGCCCCTCATCCCGCCGCCGGATGTGGCGGAGATCCTCCTCGGGGTGGAGGAGCGTGGAGTGTTTCCCCAGATCGATGTTGTGTTGTCCGGATATCAGGGCGGGGTGGGCATTGGCGACGTCATCGTCGATGCCGTGCGCCGGGTGAAGGCGGCGAACCCTTCGGCGCTCTACGCGTGCGATCCCGTCATGGGCAACGCCAAGTCCGGGTGCTTCGTCGCACCGGAGATCCCTAGCCTGCTGCGCGACCGGGTCGTGCCGGTGGCCGACATCATCACCCCGAACCAGTTCGAGCTTGGGTTCCTGACCGGCACCGAGCCGGCGAGCATCGAATCGATCCTGGCCTCGGCCGACCTCGCCCGCGCCATGGGTCCCTCGACCGTGCTGGTCACGAGCGTGGAGCGTCCCGATCGGGAGGAAGGCGTGATTGAGATGCTCGTCGTGGACGGCGCCGGCGCCTGGCTCGTGACTACCCCGCACCTGCCGTTCAAGGCGAACGGGTCCGGTGATGTCACGGCGGCTCTGTTCACCGCCCACTACGTCAAGACCGGGAACGCGGCGGTGTCGCTGGAGCGCACGGCCTCCAGTGTCTTCGATTTGATCGAGATGACCTACCGGGCCGGCGAGCGTGAGCTCCAGCTGGTGCAGGCCCAGGAGTTCTACGCTGCGCCGCGCATGCAGTTCAGCGCCAAACAAGTGCGCTGAGTTCGACGCGTGCACGCCCACGACGATGGTGGGTGCGGCCGCTGTCGGGGAAGATCGAGAACGGCCCGTTCAGCACCTGACCGTCCGGCCCGCAGCCACCTGGGACGACATCCACCACGCCCTACGCGAGGAGGTCCGCCGGGCCGTGGGACGCGACCCCGAGCCCAACGCGGCGGTCGGCGGGCAGGCTGGCGGCAGCGGCACCGAGCAGGCCACGCAGATCCTGTTCGGCACCGGCCGGGAACTGCTGCGGCTCCTGGAGCTGGTAAGCGACCCTGGCGGCGTAGTGGTCGCCGACGAAGGCCCAGCCATCGATCCGGGACTGGCTCCCGTCCCATTGCCGTACGGCGAAGCAGGAACGGTCGCCGGGGCCGTCCTGGCTGAGCGGTGCGCCGATGCCGTCGCACTCCTCGGTCTGTGTTTTCTCGCTGTAGCTGGGGTTGTAGTCGGACAAGGACTCGGCGATGACCGTGACGCGGAGGTCGCCGCGAAACCCGTCAGCGGCGTTCAGGTCGACACTGCAGGCGAGAGTAGCGCCATGCGAGGTGATGTCCCGGTCGGGTTCGCGGGCAGACCCCGGGGCGAGCCGCGTGAGCATGTCGTCGGTGATCAGCGGGCACGGATCGGGTAGCTGGCCGAGCTCGACCGTGTCGTCGGAACAGGCAGCCAGGCCGAGTCCCAGGAGGCAGGTGGCTAGGGTGCTGGCGAAGCGCAGGGAAGTGCGGCGGGGTAGGACGGAGCGAGGCGAGGCTTCCGGTCGGGGTTTGAGGCCTTGGTCGACAGCCGTGCTAAGCGTGCTGCGATCGGTCACGTCGGCAAGTGTCACGGACTTGAGGGTACGGGGCTCCTCCTACGACACTAAATCCGCCTGGTCCACTGTCGACTCGGATCCGCGCCGTCGGCGAACTGATCGCAGCGCACTGTCCAGGCCCCACTGGCAGCGCTACGACATTGGGCAGGGCGCTGGCGGACCGAGGCGGCCGGGTGGGCGATCACGCTCGACTCCCGCCCGGATCACGACAGTGCGACGGAGAACGGCGACCGCTGTTGACGGTTACCCCGCGACCGTGGTGCTGGCTGCCGCCGCGGGCACCGCCACGGCCGTGTGGCAGGTCGCGTTGTTGCGGGGCAGCATGGGCCAGGCAAGCGGGTCAGGGCAGGGCGGCGAGGTACCGCTCGGCGTCGAGGGCGGCGGCGCAGCCGGTGCCGGCGGCAGTGATGGCCTGCCGGTAGGTGTGGTCGACGAGGTCACCGGCGGCGAACACGCCGGGCAGGTTGGTCTGGGTGCCAGGGGATTCGACTTTGACGTAGCCGTCGGGGTCGAGGTCGACCTGGCCGCGAAACAGTTCGCTGCGCGGGTCGTGCCCGATGGCGACGAACACGCCGGTGGTGTCCAGGCCCCGCGCCTCGCCGGTGTGGACGTCGCGCAGCCGGACGCCGGCGACGGCGCCGTCGTGGCCGAGGATCTCCTCGACGACGCTGTTCCACTCGACGGTGATCTTCTCGTTGGCCAGGGCGCGGTCGGCCATGATGCGGCTGGCGCGGAAGGCGTCGCGGCGGTGGATGATGGTGACGCTGCGGGCGAAGCGGGTGAGGAAGGTGGCCTCCTCCATGGCGGTGTCGCCACCGCCGACGACGGCGATGTCCTGGTCGCGGAAGAAGAACCCGTCGCAGGTGGCGCAGGCGGACACGCCGTGGCCGAGGAGTTCCTGTTCTCCGGGGACGCGGAGGGGCCGCCAGGCGGATCCGGTGGCGAGGATGACCGCCCGCGCCTGGTATGCCTGCTCGCCGACCCGCACGGTCTTGGCGTCGGTGGTGAGGTCGACGCGGGTGACGTCGTCGGTGAGGAACTGGGCGCCGAACCGGTCGGCCTGTTTACGCAGGCTGTCCATCAGTTCGGGGCCGGTGATGCCGTCGGGGAAACCGGGGAAGTTCTCCACGTCGGTGGTGGTCGTCAGGGATCCGCCGGACTGGACGCCTTCGATGACCAGGGGTGTGAGGTTGGCGCGGGCGGCGTAGACGGCAGCGGTGTAGCCGGCGGGCCCAGAGCCGATGATGATCAGCGGATGGGGGTCAGGCATGGGGTCGCTCCTGGTCAGGGGTGAGCCGCCCGCCGGCAGGGGCCGGCGAGCGACAACGAAGGCGGGGGTGTCAGGCGGTGGGGCGCAGCTCGGTGAGCAGCTTCTCCACCCGGGTGCGGATCTCGTCGCGGATCGGGCGGACGGCGTCGACGCCCTTGCCGGCGGGGTCTTCGAGCTTCCAGTCCTCGTAGCGCTTGCCAGGGAAGACGGGGCACGCGTCGCCGCAGCCCATGGTGACGATCACGTCGGAGGACTCCGCGGTCTCGTATTCGAGGAGCTTGGGCGTCTGGTCGGTGATGTCGATGCCGACCTCGCGCATGGCCTCGACGGCGGCCGGGTTGACCTGCTCGGCGGGTGCGGAGCCGGCGGAGCGGACCTCGACGGTGTCGCCGGCGAGGTGACGCAGCCACCCGGCGGCCATCTGGGAACGGCCGGCGTTGTGGACGCAGACGAACAGGACGCTGGGCTTGTCACTCATGGGGTGCCTCTCTTGGTGCAGTGCGAATCGTGGGGCCGGTCGACCGCCGTGTCGTCGACGCTGTCGGACGGGACGCGGTCGGGGGTGCTGTTGCGGTCGACCAGCCGGTATCGGCCGGGGTCGTACCGCCGGTTGATCGGAGAAATCTGGGACACGCCGTGATCAGGTGGCGGTGTCATGGCCAGCGGCCGACGGTCGCCTCCTCGTCGGTGGGGACGACGACCTGGTCGGCGGCGGCGCCGGCATCGGGGTAGAGGACGGCGAGCAGGCCGACGCCGACCGCGAGGCCGACGAGCTGCGCCAGCACGAACCCGGGCACGGAGGTGGGGGCGATGCCGGCGAAGGTGTCGGTGAACGCGCGGCCGATGGTGACCGCCGGGTTCGCGAACGAGGTCGACGAGGTGAACCAGTAGGCCGCGCCGATGTAGGCGCCGACGGCGGCTGGCGCGACGGGGGCGCGGCCGGAGCGGGCGAGGGCGAAGATCAGCAGGATCAGGCCGGTGGTGGCGACGACCTCGCCCAGCCACAGGTGGCCGGCTGCGCGGTCCTTGTGGGAGAAGTCGACGGCGGCGAGGTCGAACATCAGGTTGGCCAGCACCGATCCGGCGATCGCGCCCAGCACCTGGGCGGCGACGTAGCTGCCGAGGTCGCGGGCGGTGAGTCCGGTTCCGGCACGGCGGCCGAGGAACCAGTCCGCGGCGGATACGACCGGGTTGAAATGGGCCCCGGAGATCGGTCCGAAGATCAGGATCAACGTGGCGAGGGCGAACACGGTGGCGGTGGAGTTCTCCAGCAACTGGAGGCCGACATTGTCGGGGGAGAGGGTGGTGGCCATGATGCCGGAGCCGACCACGGCGGTGACCAGCAGGGCGGTGCCGAGGAACTCGGCCAGCAGGCGCCGCCGAAGTGCGATGGTCGTCAAAGTGTTCTCTTCCATGATCGGAGGGGCCCCGGGGTGAGCCGGGGGTGACGGTTACCAGGTGGTGACGATGCCCAGCTCGTCGAGGAGTTGGCGGACCCGGCGTTCGATCTCATCCCGGATCGGCCGCACCTCGGCCAGGTCGAGGCCGGCGGGGTCGTCGACGGTCCAGTTCTCGTAGCGGGTGCCGGGGAAGATGGGGCAGGCGTCGCCGCAGCCCATGGTGACCACCACGTCGGCGGCCCGGACGACTTCGGCGGTCCAGGGTTTGGGGAACTCCTCCGAGATGTCGATGCCACGTTCGGTCATCGCCGCGACCGTGGCGGGGTTGATCTCGATGCCGGGTTCGCTGCCGCCGGACCAGGCGATTGCGTGTTTGCCGGCCAGGTGGGTGAAGAAGCCCAGGGCCATCTGGGAACGGCCGGCGTTGTGGGTGCACAGGAACAGCACCACCGGGCGGCCGTCACGGTGGTGGCCCTCGACGCGGGCCAGGGCCCGCAACCGTTGGCGGGCGAACCGCTCCGCCAACAACGGCAGGTAGTGGGAGATGGTGGCGGCGGTGGCGAACTGGTCGTAGCTGGTACGCAGGAACCGTTCGATGGTCTCGGTGCCGTAGACGCCGTCGAACTCCTCGACCAGCCGCGCAGCGGCCGTGTGCAGGGCGACCTGCTGGTCGAGGGTGATTTCCTCGTGCGGGTAGGCGGTGTCGGTCATCGGGGACCTCCGGGCAGGACGGCGGGGGCGAGCCGGTCGACCCGGTCGGCGAGGTCGGCGTAGGCCGCTTCGAACGCCTCATCGGTGTCCACCCGCACCGGGTCCGGGACGGACCAGTGCAGGCGGGGGCGCACCGGGCCGGCCAGCTCTTCGTGGGCGTTGTCGCACACAGCGATCACCAGGTCATCCCCGCGGACAACGTCGGTGACGTGGGCGGTGCCGGTCGGGTCGAGGTCGAGGTGGTGGCGGTGAGCCACGGCCACCGCGCGGGGATGGACCCGCGCTGCCGGTTTCGTTCCGGCGGAGGCGACATCGGTGTTGGTGCGCTGCTTCCAGAGGGCGGCGGCCAGCTGGGAGCGGGCCGAGTTGTGGGTGCACACGAACACCACCCGGCCGACGCCGGGCAGCCGCGGGGTGGCGAGGGCGGCGAGGGTTTCCGGGCGCAGCCGCAGGTAGGTGCGGCGGCGGTCTCCCTCGGAGCGGCCCTTGGTGACCAGGCCGGCGTCGGTGAGGACCTTGACGTGGTGAGCGACCAGGTTCGTCGGCATACCGAGGGTGTGGGCGATCTCCCCGGGAGAGGAGTCGCCCAGGGTGAGCGCGTCCACGATCGCCAAGCGCGCCGGGTCGCCGAGCGCGGCGTGGATCCGGGCGCGGTGGACGAGAGCAGTATCAGCGTTCATTGACTCAATGATGACTGAGCGAATCGGAGGCGTCAACTCGCCCGCGCTTGCCTCACAGTGGTACGCCGTCCGAGCCCTTCACCGGTGACCGTCTGACGGGGTGGGCGTGGAACCGCCACGGGTGGCCGTGGCGTATCGCACGGCGTGGCTGATCGCGACCACGCCGCGGGCGATCCGAGTGAGGCTGGCGGCGAGGGCGACGACGGCCAGTGCCGAGGCCGGAAGCTCTGACCGCAGGTAGGTCGCGATCACCGTGACATCTCCGGCGAGCGCGAGAGCGGCGATCGTGATGGTGGCGGCGAGTGCGTGTTGAGGGGTGGCCTCGGGTAGCCAGCGCATGAGGCGGCCGGTGGTGGCGAGGGTTCCGGCGGCGGCGGCGATCGCGATGATGATCAGGGGGATGGCGGGGATCGCGGCGAGCAGGGCGATGAGGCCGGTGCGCCAGGGATGCGGTTGCAGGAGCAGCAGCCACCAGATGCCCACGAGAGGGCCGGTGGCGATGTACCAGGCGATGGTTCGCCGGGCGTAGGCGGTGGCCAGTTCCCCGGCAAAGGCGTGCGCGACCGCCTGTGGGGTGCCGAACTGGGCGATCGCGGCGGTGGCCGCCTGATCTTCGGGCAGGCCGGCGGTCATGTGGTCGAGGGTGGCGTGGTCGAGCCCGTCGCGCAGTTCGGCGAGGATGCGCTCGCGGCGTCGGCGTGGTCCACGCAGCCGCACGGCGAGGTCGTTCAGGTACTCGTCCAGGCGCTCCTCGCCGGCCGGGAGGATCAGGCGGTCGCTGGCCATGCCCGCCTGCCCAGCACAGCGGTGACCGCGGTGGAGAAGTGGTCCCAGACTGCCCGCTGCTCGCCGAGCGCGGCCTGCCCGGCAGGGGTGAGATGGTAGGCGCGGCGTCGGCGGCCGCCGACGGTCTGCCACTCGCTGGCGATCACGCCAGCCCGTTCGAGTCGGTGCAGTGCCGGGTAGACGGTGCCGGTCGGCAGGTCCAGCGCCCCATCGCTGCCCGTACGCAGGGCGTCGATGATCGCGTAGCCATGCTGCGGCCCGGGTTCCAGGACCGCGAGCAGCAACGCGTCGAGATGGCCCTTGAGCAGTTCCGGTCGTATCGGCAACACCTGGTGACTCCTCTTCTTGCTGGTTGCGGTCAGGCGCATCTACTGTAGCGTAACAATACTTTGTAACGCTACATATGGTGGTGTGTGATGAGCTCCAACCTGACGATCGTGGACCTGGCGGACGCGAGCGCCGCCGACCGGACGGTGATCGGTGGGAAGGCCGCCGTGCTGGCGGACCTGTCCGCGGCCGGGTTTCCGGTGCCGCCCGGGATCGTGGTCACCGCCGCCGCTCTCGACGACTCGCGGCTGGACGAACGGCTCGCGGCCGCCGCCGAAGACCTGGGTGGGGACGGGTTCGCGGTGCGTTCGTCAGGTGCGGCGGAGGACCTACCCGATGCCTCGTACGCGGGCCTGTACGAGACGTACCTGAACGCGCCGGCCGACGGGCTGGGTGCGGCGGTGCGGCGATGCTTCGCCGCATCGGCCAGCGAGCGCCTCACCGCCTACCACCAGCGGCACGGCGGCGCGTCGGCGGCGATGGCCGTCCTGGTGCAGGTGATGGTCGACCCGGTTGCGGCCGGGGTGGCGTTCACCGCGCATCCGGTCACCGGCGACCATGACCAGACGGTGGTGGCCGCCGTCGCGGGGCTGGGTGATCCGCTGGTGTCGGGTGAGACGACCGGCGAAGAGTGGACGGTGACCGCCAGCGGCGTCCGCATGACCCGGTCCGGCCCCGGCGGCGCGCCTGTCCTCGCCGCCGTCCAGGTCAGCGCGGTGGCGGAGCTGGCGGCCCGGATCGCCGACCGGTACGAGGGCCGGCCGCAGGACGTCGAGTGGGCCATTGACCAGGCAGGCAGGCTGTGGCTGCTGCAGGCCCGGCCGATGACCGCCGTGCCGGAGCCTGTGTCGTGGACGGCACCGGGACCAGGATTGTGGATGCGCAACTTCCGGCTCGGGGAATGGCTACCCGAGGTGGCCACGCCACTGTTCGCCGGCTGGCTGCTGCCGCAGCTCGAAGACGGCTACCTCGATGGGATGCACAGCACCGTCGGCGTGCGAGTGCCGTTCCGGTACGCACTGGTGAACGGCTGGTACTACAACGCCACCCCGATCCCGTCGCCGGCCCTGTTGGCCGGCGTGCTGCGGCAGGGGCGCCGGCGGGCGGTGAAGATCCTGTTCAACGCGTTGATCCGGGTCAGCTCCGACCCGGCCGCCGCCGACCGCGCCGTCCTGTCCGAACTGGAGCGGGCCTGGCGTGAACAGCAACTGCCCGGCTATCGACGCCTTGTTGCCTCCGCAGAGGCTGAGGTGAGCACGGCACCGCCGCCGCGACTGGTGGAACTCGTCGACGCGCTCGGACGGGAGGCCGGGATCTACCTCTGGTATCTGGCGATCGTCGGTGGTTCGGCGTGGAAGATGGAAGCCTGCCTGACCCGCTTCATCCGCCGGCACCTCGCCGACGTGCTTCCCGACAGTGAGGGCGGGGCGCAGGTGCTGCTGCGCGGACTCCCCGGCACTCAACCGTTGACCGGCGCCCACGCCGTGCAGAGCCTCGACTGGTACCACCCGGTCGCCGGAGAACTGGCCACAGGGCAACCGCCCCGCCCCGACCGTCACGGCCAGCTCGCCGAACACCGGGTGGCTGGCGAACAACGCTGCCGGGCAGCGCTCGCCGACCGCCCGAGGCTGCTGGCTGCCTTCGACCAACTGCTGCAGGTCAACCAGCGCTACACCGTCATCCGCGAGGAGCAGGCCCGGGACTTCACCCTCGCTTGGCCGGTCCTGCGAGCCTGCGCCGGCCGTCTCGGGCGACACCTGGTCACTGCGGGGGCGATCGAGCAGCCCGACGACATCTACTTCTGCACCCGGGATGAAGTGAGCACCGCGGTCGCTGGCGGTCCCAGCCGGTTAAGCACCGCGATCGACGAGCGACGGGCGCTGTGGCAGCGTCAGCGCCGATTGCCCGCGCCGTTGACCCTTGGCCGTCCCGTGCGATTGATCGGCGATGTCATCGAACGGGCCGTCCAACAGGCCCGCGCGGGTGCGGAGACCGCCGAAGGAGCCATCGTCGGGCACCCCGCCTCTGCGGGCCGAGCCACCGGCACCGTCGCCATCGTGCTCGGACCACAGGACTTCGACTCCTTCGCCGAAGGTCAGGTGCTCGTCGCCAAGGCCACCGCCCCGGCATGGACACCGCTGTTCGCGCGTGCCGCCGCAGTCGTCACCGACGGCGGATCCCTCGCCGCACACGCTTCCCTTGTGGCCCGCGAGTACGGAATCCCCGCCGTCGTCGGCACCGGTGACGCCACTCAACGACTACGCCCCGGGCAACTCGTCACCGTCGATGGACTGGCAGGCACCATCTCGCCGCACGACTAGAGGGCAGGTGCGGCATGCGCTCAGAGAAGAGCCCAGCCGCGTTGACCGGCGACCCCGCCCTTCCCGCCAGAGGCGCGACACTCCCTCCGCGTCACCCGTGGCCAACGTCGCCCATGGCAGCGGATCGAGGCGCAGATGGCACCGGCCCGTGACGGCGTGGGGGAGCGGCGGGGTCAGACCTGTGAGCCGGCACCCGGCTCGATCGACAGCAGTGCGGCGAGCTGGCGCAGGATCTGCGGGCGGGCGCGGTAGTAGACCCAGGTGCCGCGCCGCTCGGCTTCCACCAGACCCGCCTCCCGCAGAGTCTTGAGATGGTGGGAGATCGTCGGCCCGGTCAGGTCGAACGCGGGCGTCAGGTCGCACACGCACGCCTCTCCGCCCTCCGCGGAGGCGATCATCGACATCAGCTGCAGCCGCACCGGATCACCGAGGGCCTTCAACGTCGGCGCGAGCACCGCGGCCGTCTCGGCCGGAACCCGGCGCCGCGCGAGCGGCGGGCAGCACGGCGCGTCGGCGTTCAGATCGAGGATGGGCAGCGACGCTTGCTGTTTCGACATGCCTCTAGGTTGACACCTCTCTAATCAGCGTGCAAGTCTCTGCTTAGACGGACGTCAAGACAGAGCGTCCCGAGTAAGGGGACCCGCATGTTCGGCTCCATCCGCCGCCCACGGACGTCTCTCACCGGTGTCCGGTTCTGCGACTCCTGCGCCCAGGTGTCCACCCCCGCCCAGCGGGCCGAGCGCCGTCTCGACCGCGCCCGCACCACCGCCTACACGCTGATCACTCCCCGTTGAGGAAGGACCCGCCATGAGCCAGAACATCCCCACCACTGGTGGCTTCACCGGCGACCCCGCCGCCGCCCTGGCCGTCACCGGCTCCGGCGCCTGCTGCGGCAGTCCCGCCCAGGGCGTTGGCGGGATCCTTCCCCCGGCTGGCGAGACCGCCAGCGGCGACCCGTGCTGCGGCACCCAGCAGGCCGCCCAGGCCGCCGACTCCTGCTGCGGCACCCAGGCCAAGGCCGACGCCATCGCCACCGGACAGGCCTGCTGCTCATGACCGCCCGTACCGATCTCGCGGACCTGCTCGCCCAGGTCAGCGCCGACCGGATGACCGCCACCGTCGCCACCCTCGCCTGCGATCCCATGGCGGGCCGGCGCGTCGGCTCGACCGGTGGGGCGGTGGCCCGCGCCTGGCTCGTCGACAAGCTCACCGCGCTCGGCGCCGACGTCCACACCGAGGATTTTCAGGTCCGCGCCGTACCGCAGGTGTATCAGGCGCCGGCGGTCACCTGGGGCGACCGGAACTGTTCGTATCCGCTGGTGTTCGGTCGGCAGGTCGCCATCCACCCGGCCTCCGCCGACAGCCGCAACCGTCGCCGCGGCGACCTCGGTGTCGCGGGCAGAGGCGACCCGGCCGGGCGGTGGCTCGTGGTTCCGGCCGAGATGAGCCTGTTCGACGCCTACCGCGACACCCGCGACGCGGCCGGGCTGCTGGTCCGCCGCCCGGTCGACGCCGAGGGCTGGCAGTTCACCATGCTCGCCGGCCCGGATCCTGGGCCGCTGCCGGTGCTGGCCCTCGACCCCGACACCCACCACGCCGTCCTCGCCGCCGCGACCGGCGACGGCTGGCTGGACGGGACGACACCCCTTCGCCGCGCCGACGTCACCGGCACCAACATCCACGCCCGGCTCCGGCAACCCGCCCCCGGCGGTGTGGAACTGCTGCTGACCGCGCACTACGACGGCGTCGGCGACCACCCCGGGCTGCGCCTACCCGGCGCGTCGGACAACGCTACCGGCGTCGCCGTGGTTCTCGAATCCGCCCGCATCCTCACCACCGCACTCCCCGACGGCGTGGGACTGTCCGTCGCCCTGCTCGACGGGGAGGAAATCGGCGCGCTCGGCTCCGCCCACCACGCCACCCAAGTCCGCGAGCAGGGCGCCGCGCCCCTCGTGATCAACATCGACGGCGCCGGCCGCCTGGACGGGGCGGCGGCGGTCGAGGCCGGCGGCCCGGCCCACCGCCTTCTCGCCCTACTCGACCAGGCGGGCCGGCACACCGGCGTACCGCTCACCGCCAGCCCCGTGGCCTCGGACAACCGCCGCTACGGCGGCGCCGGGTTCGCCGCGGTCGGCATCGGCGCCGGGATGGGCGGCTACCACAGCCCCGCCGACACCCCCGACAAGGTCGATTCGGCCACCCTTGCCGCGATCGCCGGCCTCGTCGTCGCCACCGCCCACCTCGCCGCGGCGACACCCGCTACACTTTCATCGTCGATCGGCGATAAACGATAGAAGGAGTTGGTGGTGGGCGACCTGCTCGACCGGGACACCGCGCAGACGTACGCCTCGTGGTTCCGGGCCCTCGCGGACCCGACCCGGGTGCAGATCGTCGAGTACCTGGCGCGGCATGCCCGGCCGATGAGCGTCGGCGAGATCGTCGCCGCGGTCGGGCTGGCCCAGTCCACCGTCTCGCAGCACCTGAAGATCCTCACGGAGGTGCGGTTCGTGCTCGTCGACCCGGTCGGCACCGCCCGCCACTACCGCATCAACGACGCCTGTGTCGGCTGCTTCCCGTCGGCCGCCGACGTGGTCATGGGCCGCCCCGCCCCGACCCCGAACGGAAAGTGCTGATGGCTGACCTCGCCGTCCGCCCGATGACACCCGATGACGCCGACCGCGTCCTGGCGATCTACCAGGCCGGTCTCGACGGGGGCAACGCCAGCTTCGAGACCGCCGCCCCGACCTGGGCGGCGTTCGACGCCGGCAAGCTGGCCGACCACCGCCTCGTAGCCGTCGACGCAGACGAAGCCCTCATCGGCTGGGTCGCCGTGTCACCGACGTCGACCCGCGCCGTCTATGCCGGCGTCGTCGAACACTCCGTCTACACCGATCCCGCCGCCCAGGGCAGAGGCGCCGGCCGGCTGCTGCTGGACGCGATGATCGCGTCCACCGAGGCCGCCGGCATCTGGACCATCCAGTCCGGCGTCTTTCCCGAGAACGCCGCGAGCCTCACCCTGCACCAACGGGCCGGGTTCCGGATCATCGGCACCCGCGAACGCGTCGGCCGCCACCACGGCCGATGGCGCGACGTCATCCTCCTTGAACGCCGCAGCCCCACCATCACCTGACGCCGCAGTCGGCCGCCCTGAACCGCGGCCCACCGCACCCTGCTGATTTGATGAATCTCAACATAAGGAGTCGCCTGATGAGCGCCCTGGACCAGCTGCCCATCGCCGTCATCGGCGCCGGCCCGGTCGGCCTCGCCGCCGCCGCCCACCTGCACGAGCGCAGCCTGCCCTACACCGTCCTCGAAGCCGGCGACACCGCCGGCGCGGCGGTGAAGCAGTGGGGCCACGTCCGGGTCTTCTCCCCATGGCGGTACAACATCGACCCCGCTGCCCGGCGGCTGCTCGACGACGCCGGCTGGATCCCGCCGGACTTTGAAGCCCTGCCCACCGGCGCCGACCTCGTCGCCAACTACCTGCAGCCCCTCGCCGAACTGCCCCAGCTCAAGCCGCACCTGCGCTACGGCGCCCGGGTCGAGGCGATCAGCCGCCTCGGCTACGACCGGCTCCGCACCGCCGGCCGCGAGCAGGCACCGTTCCTGATCCGCCTCACCACCGGCGAGGAGGTCCTCGCCCGCGCCGTCATCGACGCCTCCGGCACCTGGGGCACCCCCAACGTCGTCGGCGCCTCCGGCCTACCGGCGCGCGGCGAGTCCGACGCCGCCGCGTACCTGGAGCACGCCCTCCCAGACGTGCTCGACGTCGACCGGGACCGCTTCGCCGGCCGGCACACCGTCATCGTCGGCGCCGGCCACTCCGCCGCCAACACCCTGCTCTCCCTCGCCGAACTCGCCACCCAAGAACCGGGCACGGAGGTGACCTGGGCCATCCGCTCCGCCTCCCCCGCCCGCACCTACGGCGGCGGGGACGCCGACGCCCTCCCCGCCCGCGGCGCCCTCGGCTCCCGCCTGCGTGAACACGTCGACGCCGGTCGCATCCGACTGCTCACCGGCTTCTCCGTTCACGCCATCACCCCGACCGGCAGGCGGGTCGTCCTTGTCGTCCGGCACGCCGACGGCACCGAAGAGTCCATCACCGTGGACCGGATTGTCGCCGCCACCGGCTTCCGACCCGACCACACCATCGCCGCCGAACTGCGCCTGGACCTCGACCCGATCATGGGCGCCACCCGCGCCCTCGCCCCACTCATCGACCCCAACGAGCACTCCTGCGGCACCGTCCCCCCGCACGGCGTCGATGAACTAGCCCACCCCGAAACCGGCTACTACGCCGTTGGCATGAAGAGCTACGGCCGCGCGCCCACCTTCCTCATGGCCACCGGCTACGAGCAGATCCGCTCCGTCGCAGCCGCCCTCGCCGGCGACTGGGACGCCGCCCGCGACGTCCAACTCGACCTCCCCGAAACCGGCGTCTGCAACAGCAACCCCGCCGACTCCACCGGCACCGACAGCTGCTGCGGCCCCACCCCGCAGCCGGCCAAGGGACTTGCCACGGGCATCTCCGGTGGGCTGCTGTCCGCCCCGCTGAGCCTCATCAGCCTCGACACCCCGGCCAGCGGCCAGACCGGCGGCTGCTGCGGCAGCTGATGGCCACCTCCACGATGGCGCCCGCCGACCTGCCGACCTGCCGACCTGCCGACCCGCCGGCCCGACGGTCGGCGGGCGCCGTCCACCGGACCTCCGATGCACGGCACGTCAACATTCGCCCACATGTACTGATCATCCGTCGAAACCCCGCGACGCTTGGCGCGTTCCACCGATTGGCGGCATCGACCTGCGGGCCGACCGGAGGCGTGACGAGTGCGGCTCTTCCTGGTGCTTACCGGGAGAAGATCTCGCAGATGGTCACTCACTGGCCGACGGGCGCAGTCGTATGGAAGGCCGTGCCTGGCTGGGTAGGTTGCCATCCCTCGGCCAATGCCTTCCGGACAATCGCCGCGACCGCCGACGGGAGAACGGGGACCGCCGGCCCGCCAAACCAGTTGCTTGGATGATCCTGAGGCATGCCGACCAACAACACCCTGCCCTTGCAATCGACCTGTTCGACAGCGACGGCGAGTGGATTCTCACACAGCGCTTGGGCATAGGTTGGTCTGCCGCGTACTCGCCACCTGTAGGTGATCCCGTCAACCGTGATGAGCCGAGAGCCCTTCTTGACCAACGCCATGACGATCCTCCTCGACGTCAGATGACCGTGCCCGTAGCGTGCCCGATGCAGCGGTCAGCATGGGGCAGCGAGGGACGCCCGATCGGCGAGGCAGACACGCTGCGTGCCGCCTGACCTCAGAATGTCGCTACGCGACGTGTAGATCAACGCGATTCCCAAGCGGACAGTTCAAGTTGATCAAGTAACGCTCGCGGTTCTACTTGGCCGGGCCGGACCCGGAACCGGGTGGTGCCGTCCTCAGCTTCCACGTGATCCCGCCCAGTGCTAACGAGGAGGATCTGATCCTCCTGCTGACCGACGACACAGCACCTCACGAACGCCGGCTGGGGGAGAGGAGCGCCAGGAGCGATGGCGTCATCGAAGAAGATCGGGACCTTGTCGACGAAGAACCACGTTCGTCCGTCGGCGTCGACCAGGCGCACACGAACCCACCCCGGCCAGTCTTCGTCGACCCATGCGGAGCACCTTCCCGGCGATCGGCAGTAGCGAGCTGATCGGCTCCAGGTCGAAGCCACGCGCGGCCAGCGGCAGGCTCTCAAGGTGGTATCCCCGGTACTCCTGGTGGCCCACCTGCCGGGTCAACTCCGGCAGGGTGCAGCGCACGCACTCCAACGCGTAGAACGCGACCGCGTCGATCAGCGCGAGGGACTCGTCCGACCAGGCGACCGGAGCGATGAGCGAACTCCGTCCGTCCGTATCACGTCGGCAGGACGGCATCCTTCGGGCGCTGGAAGACGCCTCCCGTCTCGAGTGTCACCTTGTCCGGGGGAGCGTCGGCGGGGCGCCCGTGGAGGTGGCCGATGGCCCAACTCCACAGCGGGGCCAGGCTGTCGCGGGAGTGGTCGAGCCGTTGCGGTCCGCCGGACAGGGCGGCCTGAGCCAGGCGAGCCGTTCGCCCCCGGCGGCCAGGTAGCGCCGTAGGTGGTCCTCCGTGGACTCGGTGATGGTGCTGAGGAGCATCCCGGGCGGGCGCCAGCACGACGCGCTGCTTCCCGGTGAACAGGCCGTACGCCTGGTTGACGGTTGGCGTGCTTTACCGCTTTACTATTGAACTAGTAAAGCAAGGGAGGCGGGTCGTCTTGTTCCTGTTCAGGCTCGACAGCGGGTCAGGGGTGCCGCCGTACCTGCAACTGGTGCACCAGGTGAGGCAGGCGGTCCTTATGGGATATCTGCAAGCCGGTGATCGGCTGCCGCTCATCCGTGAGGCAGTCGAGACCCTGGCGATCAACCCCAATACTGTCGCCAAGGCTTATCGGCAGCTGGAGCAGGAGGGCCTCGTGACGGGCCGCCCGGGACAGGGCACCTTCGTCAACGACGTGGCCTCCGCGGCGATACCGGCCGAGGACTACACCGCTTTGCGCCGGGACATGGAGGCGTGGCTCAAGCGCGCCTACGAGGCGGGGCTCGACGAGCACGCGGTCACCGCTCTGTTCACGACCATCCATCAAGAAACCAGGATCGGGGCCATCTCATGACACATGCCCTTTCCGCCAGCAGCCTCTGCAAGCGCTACCGTTCGACGTGGGCGCTGCGCGACTGCGACCTGGCACTGCCGGCCGGGCGGGTGATCGCCCTGGTCGGCCCGAACGGTGCCGGCAAGACCACGCTGTTACGCCTGACCGTGGGCCTGCTCTCGCCCACCTCTGGCTCGATCGAGGTGTTCGACTCCTCGCCCACCGCCAACACGCCACAAGCGCTGGCGCGCATCGGTTTCCTGGCCCAGGAGCACCCGCTCTACCGGAGCTTCACCGTCGCGGATCTTCTGCATTTCGGCGCCAGCCTCAACATCCGGTTCGACCGCCGGCTGGCGGAGAAACGGCTTGATTCGCTCGGCATCCCGCTGGATCGCAAGGCGGGCGCGCTCTCCGGCGGCCAGCAGTCACAGGTCGCGCTGGCACTGGCCTTGGCCAAACGCCCGGACCTGCTGGTGCTGGACGAGCCACTGGCCAGTCTGGATCCCGTGGCGCGCCGTGAATTCCTGCAGACCCTGATGGGCGCGGTAGCGCAGGACGGTATCACCGTCCTGTTCTCCTCCCATGTCGTGCACGAGCTGGAGCGAGTCTGCGACTACCTGGTGGTGCTCAACCACGGGCGCATCGCCCTCGACGGTGACATCGATGCGGTGCTTGCGCGCCACCGCATCCTGACCGGCCCGCGCTCCGAAATGGACGATCCGCGACTCGGCGCCGTTCTTGAGGCCACCCACAGCGACCGACACACCTCGCTGCTCGTACGTGACGGCGCCGCGATCGACGGCTGGCAGGAGCAGCAGGCGGGCCTGGAGGACGTCGTGCTGGCTTACCTACGCGGTTCCGCAACGATCGAGAAGAGGGAGGTGGCCGCGTCATGATCTGGATGACCTGGCGACAGCACCGCACCGAAATGCTTGTCCTGGCCGGGATTGTGGCCGTCATGGGGCTGATCGTGGTAGCACTGGGGCTGTCGATGCGCGGGCTCTTCCCCGACGGCGTGGCTGCCTGCACCCACGCCGACGTCACCAGCGGGGACAGTTGCGGGCTGGCTCTGAGCAAACTCAGCGACGGTTACGGTCACGCCACATTTCTTTCCATGCTGGCCACTCTGGTCCCGTTCGCCATCGGCGCCTTTCTCGGCGCGCCTCTGCTCGCCCGCGAGTTCGAGGCCGGCACCTGGCAGCTGGCGTGGACGCAAGCGGTCCCCCGGCTGCGGTGGCTGGGGGTGAAAATCGTCGCGCTCGCGGGCCTGACCGTCCTGCTCACTCTTGCGTTGTCCGCCTTGATTTCCTGGTACCGGGCCCCGATGGACATGTTCGAGGGAAAGCTGGGCCAGATCGGATACGAGGTCGAGGGCGTGGTGCCGGTCGCCTACGGCCTGTTCGCCTTCGCCCTGGCGACGGCGGCCGGGGTGTTGCTGCGGCGCAGCCTCGCCGGGCTGGCCGTGGCCGCAGTGGCATTCGTGGTAGCACGGATCGGCGTGGCCAGCTTTGCCCGCCCGAAGTTCGCCACCGCCATGACCCTCGTCCAGGCGATGCAGGAGAAGGGACGCGACGACACGCGAGGCACCGGCAAGGTCGGCGACTGGACGATCGGGCAAACCTTCGTCGACGCCTCGGGCCACGCACTCGCCACCCCGACGCTCGACAAACTGTCCGGGGAAGCCACCGAAGCCGGAGTCAGCGTTCCTACCTATTTCCAGCAGCACGGGATCCAGCGCGTGATCACCTATCAGCCGGGCGACCGGTTCTGGCACTTCCAGCTCGTGGAGGCCGGGCTCTATGCCGCCGCGTCCCTGTTGCTCGTCGCCCTGGTGGTCTGGCGGGTCAGGCGGCGCAGCCTCTAGCCAACGCTTTCCGTAGCGGCAGCCGGATCCGAAAGATTTGGGAAGTAGTTCCTATTGCCGTATGTCGATGAGGCCGGCGCGATTCGGTGCATGAGTCTCAGAATGACGGTCACACGAAGCGCTGCCGCACTGACGATGTTCCTCGGGCTCGGTGCGGTCACGCCTGCCCTTGCCGGCAGCCCGGCACAGGCAACTGCGACCACCACGACGACCGCGACCGCCACGGCGGCTGCCTGCACCAAATACGTTTGTCATCTCACTGCGGCCGGTGGAGATCTGGATCGACTCGGAGCCCAACGCCTACAACGAGACGTGGTACAAGCTGTCTCTCGGTCAGGTCTTCTGCGCCTCAGGCACCAACGCGTCCAACAGGCGTTTCAAGGTGGACTACAGCGTCATTAATATGATCGGCGGCATGCTAGGCGGGGGATTTCAATGACAGACCGCCGAGCCCAAGCCTGCGATCGAGCGGGTGAAGCCCGTGCCGGGCGGACTCGGGGCGATCGGCCTTGCCGTGGTGGTGCAACTCCTGTTCCTGACGTTGTTCAACCTCTATCCCGGCACGAACTCGGGCTTTCTCAGCCCGGCGATGTTCGTCGGGGTTCTCCTGCTCGGCGCGGCGGTGATCCTGGCGCCGGAGATCACCCTCCCGGCGATCGGCGTCGGGGCCCCGTCGGGGCAACCGCCTGACGGTTGACAGGATCCGACCATGACAGTGCTTGAGGCCCTCGCGGCTAGGGTCGCCGACGGCCTGGCAGACCTGGCCGCGAGGCCCGAGCGGGCCGCCGTGGTGATCCCCGGCGAGCGTGGCGACCGCATCGTGGTCGACCTGCGGGACTTCCCGCTGCACCACGACGACGTCACCACGTTCTTCGTTGACGTCGGCCTCTGCCCGGTGCCGTGGGTGGCGTGGCTGCACGAGATCAGCTTCGCGCAGGCGCGGGAACGGGTTCCGGACGAGGCCGACGGGATGGTCCGCGACCGGTTGACCGGGCCGGGCATGGGCGGCTACTGGGATATCCGCGGCCGCGACCTGGGGCCGGCCGTGCGCGACCTGCTGCCGGCGCTGCGGATCGCACTGGACGGCAGGTTTCTGCCGCTGCTGCCGCGCGAGGCGTTGCGCGCGCGGATCCGCTCCGGTGACCTGTACCCGGCCGCCGGGGTGTACGGCGATCCCCGCGTCACCCAGATGCTGTGCGTGCTGGAGGACATGCCCGACGGCGACCGGGCGCAGTTGGTGGAGTACTTTCGTCGCTGTGCCGCCGTCGGCGACCTCGACCTGGGGCGGCTGGCCGACTGGCTGGACAGCGATCCCGCCGGTGCGGGCTCGGGAACCGGCGCGGTGCGGCCCGCGCCGGACGGCGCGGTGGCGGCCGACCGGCAGGAGGACGGGTAGGCGTAGGCATCCGCCTGGGGTGCCCTCGGCACCTCGGGCGGAATGTTTCCGGCCTAGATGGGGCCAGGTTGGCGTGGTCGCACGACCGGCCGCCATGCTCGGTCAGGTCGGCCTGTAAGCGTGGGACCCGGGACCCTGACCGGCGACCACGGCTACGTATACGGAAGGTGACGAGCCTCCGACTGCCGATGCGCGAGTCGCGGGGCCTACTTGTGCGTGAGGCGGGTCCACTTGGCGCGTCGCGTCAGGCCAGCGTCAGCTCAGCCGCAGATCGTGTTGTTCGAGGGAGGCCTCGATGATGTTCAGTGCTTTCGGCCCCATGCCGTGCAACCTGGCAAGCTCTGCGCGCGGCACACCCGCGAGATGGCGTAGCGCGGTGTAGCCGGCGGCGTTCAGTGCCCGCGTCGCTGGTGCGCCGATCTTCGGCAAGGTGTCAAGGGACGAATTCACCGCTTGATGCTAAACCGCCGATCCCACGCCCGACGCCCGCATCGCGGCCATGAGAGTGTGGTGTTAAGAAGTCCCGTGGGCGGTCAGGCAAATCCGCCGTTGCTGAACAGCAGTTGACCGTTGATCCACTGACCTTGTGGCGAGCACAAGAAATCAACCAGATTTGCGGTGTCCTGTGGGGTGCCGAGCCGGCCGAGTGGTGTCTGCCGGATGCAGCCGTCTCGTCCTGCCTCTGTCATCCACCCGGTGTCCACCGGACCGGGATTGATGACGTTCGAGCTGATGCGGAGGTGCGCCAACTCGTGGGCCGCAGCCAGGGTGATGCGGTCGAGTGCGCCCTTGCTGGCGCCGTACGGCAGGTTTCCCACAGTGTGATCACTGGTGAGGGCGATGATGCGACCGTCGCCGTGCCGGCCGCGGAAGCGCCGTCCGTGCTCGCGAATCAGCAACCATGTCGCCCGCGCGTTGACGGCGAAGTGGCGGTCGAAACTCTCCACGGTGGTGTCGAGTAGTCCGGAGTCGACTGACTCGCAGTGGCACATCACCAAGGCGGTAACTGGACCGAGCTGGCGCTCGGCCTCGTCATAGATCGCAGCGGGTGCCGTGGTGTCGGTGAGGTCCGCTTCTACGGCGGCGACGGCCGCTCCGCGCGCGGTGAGTGCTTGCGTGATGGCGTCGGTGGCCCCAGCTTCGATGCCCCAGCTCATGCGCTCGTCGTACGCGGTCCAGAAGGTGAAGGCGATATCCCAGCCTGAGGCCGCCAACTGGCTTGCGATGCCAGCGCCGATACCGGTCGTGCGGCCGACCCCCGTGATGAGTGCTGTCGGCCGGGATCCGCCGGACGGAGCGGGTGGAGTGCCGTCCGGTCTCTGCCCAGGTTTCGCCATGACGGGCATCCTCCTCGATCGCCAAGAGACCGCGCAATCGCCGTTCGCTGCGCAGGCTCGATCAAGCGAATCGCCTTTCGCAGAACGGCGCTTGCCCCACAGATGCGGCAAGCTGCTTCGAGTTCTCCGGTTCCGGCTGGCCTACCTACGGCACGCCCTTGGCGTCACCGGCAGATCGGCAACCAGGTAAGCGCGACTTCTCCGAAAACGCCCTAATCTCGGCATGTCCGCACGTCAGGCTGTCAACCGCGGCGATCACGGTATGTAGCGCCCGGATCGCGATTAGAAGCGCGCATGTCACCTCCGTGAGCGCGACGGATCGGTGAGCTGTCAAGCTCCGTGATTGGTTACGGCGGTCCAGGTTGTTACCGGTTCGGTCGTAGCGCATGGTGGTGGCTGGGTTGGCGTGACGGCCGCGATCTGGACGTTGCGGCGGCTGACGGCGGCATTGAGGATCGCCGGGAGAACGGGGCGGACCGGGCAGAGTGGCGTCATCGAGCGGCACCTGGTATCCGAGTTGTCGCCCTGGAGAAATGGCGCTGCGCCACGTACGTCCGGGAGGGTCGATGACCATGATGTCCGGCAAGGTGTGCCTGGTGACCGGTGGGACCAGCGGGATTGGCCGGGAGACGGCGGCCCGGCTGGCCGAGTTCGGGGCCACCGTGGTCGTCGTCGGGCGCGACGCCGAGCGAGGGCGAGCGGCCGTCACGGAGATCCGGCATCGGGCGCCCGGCGCCGAGGTGGACCTCCTGACGGCCGACATGTCGAGCCTGGCCGAAGTGCGTCGGCTGGCCGTCGAGGTGCTGGAGAAGTACGACCGGCTCGACGTGCTCGACAACAACGCCAGAGGCAAGCCGGCGCAATGGCTGTCTGACCTCTTCGGCCCGGCTGACGAGGTCATCGAGCAGGAAGACCTGCTCAGAGGGTTGTCGATGGGATTCGAGTCTCAATTCCCGGGATCCCTACCCCACGACGGCACGCAGCCCCGCACGCGGCCGGGAGGCGCCTCGCCGGGTGGTGGCCAGGCGAGGCGCCTCCCGCGCAGGATCGAACGGTCAGCGGTGGCCGACGAAGATGCCGATGCCGTTGGCGACCGCGCGCTCCGTCCCGTCTGAGGGGTTGTTGCGGGCTGTGGCTGCCGCCTGGCCCGGCTCCCGGACGGCGATCGTGGTCGAGCCGCCGCCGTCCAGGTTCACCGCGGCGTCCGCGCCGAGCGTACGCATGAGGTCGGCCAGTTCGGCGATCGTGAAGCCCGCGCTGGCGGGCGCGCTGCCGGCCAGTGCGACGAGGTACGCCGTCTCCCCGTCGCGGCTGACGCCGGCCGAGCTGCGCACGGCGGCGGTCTTGGTGTCCAGGCCCGCCAGCGGCTGTCCGTCGCGCAGGATCGGCGCGCCCCCGACCGCGAACGTCAACTTCGGCTCACCGACCGAGACCAGTTTCTCGTCCACCGTCACCCGGTCGCCGACGATTAGGTCGTCGAGCACGTCCGCGCCGCCCTCGCGACCGACCAGCACCTGGGTGTCGCTGGGAATCGCGCCCGCGCCGGGCGTCTGACTCACCGAGGTCACCACACCGTCGCGTACGGTCACCTCATAGGTGCGGGTGCTGCACGGATCGAGGCGGCTGGTGTCGCTGCCGCAGGTCGACCGGACCCGCGAGGCGGTGCCCCAGTCGGAGGTGAAGAGGCCGACGCCGCCGACCGGGAGCGCGTACTGGTTGAGGCCGTCGAGCGTGAACGTGCCCTTCGCGCTGCGTACCTCTCCGACCAGGCTCAGGGTGTCGACGCGCGCCTTGCCGTTCACGCCCACACCGAACACGTCGCGGGTGGAGGTGCCGGGGGCGAGCCCAGGGCCGAAGCGCTGCGCGTTCGGTACGGCGAACTTCAGCTCCTCGCCGTCGGCGATCTCCGGGCCCGACGCCGAGCCGGTCGGCACGACCCCGTCATGGGTCTCGCTGATGTTGAAGAAGTCCCCGTTCACGCCGGCGATGGCGCCCTGGTCGTTCGTCATCGCCGAGACGACCTGGCGCTGCGCGACAGTATCGGGGTGCAGCAGCTCCAGGGAGATCTTGTTCTTGCGCAGGTCGGCGGTGAGCAGGTAGCCGACGGTGACGCCGCGGGGCGTGTCCACCTGGAAGGAGCCGTACGTCACGCCCGGGGCGAGCTGCTCGGTGGAGGTGAAAGTGATCGAGGCGTCCGCCGTCGTGACGGGCGCGGTCGCGGCCTGGGCGCTGCCGGTCGGCGCCGCGAGCGTGCCCAACCCCGCGGCGAGCAGCAGCGCCAGACCCGGACGTCCGAGGTGCGATGACCTCATCGCCGCTCCTTTCTTCTCGGGTTCCGAGCCGGTGCTCGGAGGTTCGAGCCGGACCGGCAGGTGGCCAGACCAGCGAAAAGCTTCCTGGGTAGCCGATCATGCGGGGGTGAACAGGTGAGGTGATCAACCTGAACCACCAGTGCCCCTTTTGTTTCCCTGACTGTGCTCAGTGGAAGTCAGACAGGGCAGCGCCGGGCGGTGTGTCGGCAGCCCATGCCTCCACCGGTTTGGGCTGCTCAGCGAGTCCCGATGGTGGTGGGTGCCCCTTGGTGCGGTTGATCGGCGTGGCCGGCTTTCCGCAGCCTGCGGCCCGCCCGCAGGCCACGGACAGCGACGATCGGTGCGACCAGCAAGGCCGCGACCAGCGTCAGGCCTTCCAGGCCGCCCGGCCGGGTCGCGGTTGTGTACCCGTCGGCGGCCAGTAGCTCCGGCAGGCGGTCGTCGGCGGCATTCTGCACCTGCAGCAAGGCGAGAAACAGCCACAACGGTGACGCGACGGCGATCGAGGTGGCCAGGCCGCGCAGCCACGGCGGCAAGAACGGGATGGCGACCAAGAGGGCCGCCAGCACGAGCGCCCCCAGGTAGAACCACAGCGCACGCACGTCGCCGAGCGCGAATGGCCCGTACGAAGATTTGGTCACCACGCCTTGCCGCAACCCCCAGAACCCGGCGGTGGTGCCGGGCGTCGTCGCCACGCCGATCGCGAGCAGCACCAGCGCCGCGGCGATGGCCACGACCAGCTCCCAGCGGCGCGCGAGGACGAGGACGACGATCAGGACGAGGGTGAGCACGGCGGTCAAGGCGAGCCACCAGCCGATCCCCTCATACGCGCCAAGAGCCGCCTTGGACAGTCCCCGCGCGGGCGGCAACGCCGGCAGCTGCGCGGTGACCAGTTCGCTGGAGTGCCGGCGGATCTTCACCGCCAGCACGGCCAGCACACCGAGCGGCAACAAGGCCGCGACCAGGGCGGCCGGCCCGATCACCGCACGCAACGAATGCCGCCGCCGCAGGGTGAGGCCGCTAAGCACGGTGAGCAGCCCCACGCCGAGCATGAAGGCTATCCAGTACACCGGTTCCGCCTGGCCGTGCAGCGTGAACAGGCTCGGCGACTCGATCGGCCCGTGCGCGTTGACGAACTGGGCACGGACCGCAAAGGCGGCGCTCACGATAGCCACCCCGAGCAATACATACCGGCCGACAGGGTTGTCCGTACCTGCTGTCGACCCGACCGGCGTCGGAACACCGGCCTGCCGACGCAGACGGCGCCGTACCACCAAGCCGGCGAGCACCACGAGCGGGGCAAGCATCCCGATCACCGTCAGAACGGTGACCACGAAGACCTCAGTGGACGACGGCGCCATACCCGCCACGGCCGCTCCCCCCGCACGACTACCGACAAACGGACGCCAGAATACGGCACACCAACGCCCAGCAGTGACGACCATCGAACCACCTCGTCAAGGTCAGGCCCTCAACAACGGCTGGTGGTCAGCGGCGCCAACGCGCAGGACCTCGACGGTGCCGGACGGCCGGTGTCATTTGCACGTGTTCAGGTCGAGCGTGCCCCACGGCCAGCGCCAGCGCGACC
Source organism: Micromonospora sp. NPDC093277 (assembly GCF_044765245.1). NCBI lineage: Bacteria > Bacillati > Actinomycetota > Actinomycetes > Micromonosporales > Micromonosporaceae > Micromonospora > Micromonospora sp. NPDC093277. The sequence continues at coordinate 16,026 of NZ_JBIWJO010000005.1, read as the reverse complement.
AACGGCAGATCCGGTTGTTCACGGCAGTCTCGGACCACCGACTCCTGCCCTCGGTGCCGCTGTGACGGCGCGTGGGAAACGCGTGAGTCTCGTGCCGACGAAGACGAGCCATGCAGCGAACATCGCCTGTGTGATCGAGGTGAGCAGCGAACCGGTGAGCCACGGGTAGGCCCCGGCGATCTGCAGCGCGCCCGCCGCGACCCCGAAGGCCGGGGCCGTACGGCCGAAGGTTCCTCGCCGCATCGCGAGCCCGAGCATGATGAGTGCGACGCCCAGCTGCAGGGCGACCTCGTGGGCGCCACCGTAGTAGAGGGACACGACCAGCGCGACGGTGGCAGGGTCGTTGACGTCGATGCCGTACACGGGATACATGAGCCGCCCGTGGATGATGGCCAGCGCGACGATGATCGGTACGGCGGCCGCGAGCAGGGCGCAGCTGAACGCGGCCCATGGTCGGTGGGATCCGTCGAGGCTCCGGTAGAGGGCGAGCACCGCGGGGATCAACAGCAGGGCCGCGAAGACGAGGGTCTCGTTGGTCAGCGCCAGCGACAGCCGGTGCGACGCCAGCCATGCCAGCAGTTGCGCGGCGTCGGACGGCGGGTCTCCCACGATGAGATCCAGGACCGATTTGACCAGGAACAGCGTGCCGCTGGCCACAGCCGAGATCCCGCCCAACCTGAACGGAGAGGCAACGCGGGAGGCCGGGTCTTCCGTCGAGGTATCCTGCCGGCGTGGCACAGAAGTGTCCATCACCGCTCCTTGTCCACGCTGGCAACGGCTCCGCCTGGATCGCCCCGGGGGCGGCGCGATCGACAGCCAGCGTCGTCGTTCGGAACCAGCGGCGGCAGGGCCATAAGTCCTCGATGCATCCCCATGAGCTGCGTACGCCAATTGCGTCGCTGGACGTCGCGGTGGCCAAGCCCGATCCGGCCCCCTCGGCGGTGACGCTCGCGGATCGCCTGGGTAGGCAATTGGACCGCATCGACCACCTGCTCGACGGGTTCCTCGCGGAGGTCCCGCACAGCACGGCACGCTGACCGACGCCACCACCGTCGACCTCGGCGACCCCATCGGCACGGCACTGGACGAACGGGCCGCCGACGCGAAGACGAAGCGGCTTCGCACGACGGTGGACATGCCACCGGGAACGACGACCCAGGGCAGCCCCGACTGTTGGCGCGGCTGGTGGCCAACGTCATCGACAACGCCGTGACACAACGAGCACGGCGTGTGGATCGGAATCGCCGGATCCGAGACCTCGGCGAAGCGAAGCACCCGGATGCCGGGCTACGGCGCGCGAGGGAGCGAGTAGTCAGCGGGCGGGCACCGGCTCGGCCGACGGTCGCCACTCTCGCCTGATCAGCCCGTAGACCCACGAGTCAGAGACCTCGCCGTTCACGACGCAGTCTTCCCGCAACGTCCCTTCACGCACGAACCCGAGCTTCTCCAGCACGCGGGCAGATGCCACGTTGCGGGTATCGGTCTCAGTCTGGACGCGATTCAGGTCCAGCGTGTCGAATGCCCACCGCAGCAAGGCGCGCGCGGCCTCCGTCGCGTAGCCGTGGCCCCACGCTGCAGCCTCGAAGCAGTAGCCCAGCGATGCGCTGCGGTAGTCCGGATTCCACCGGTTCAGGCTGCACCAGCCGATGAACGCCCTGTCGGAGTCCCGGTCCACGGCCAGCCGCGCGCCGGTGCCCCCCTCTGCCATCTGCCGGCAAGCCGTGATGAACCGCTCGGCGCGCCCACGTTCGCTCCACGGTGGCGCGTCCCAGTAGCGCAGCACGTGGGCGCTGCTGTGCAGCGCAAAGAGGTCGTTTGCATCCGCGTCGTCGAAGGGACGCAGTGTAAGGCGAGGGGTGTGCAGCGTGGGGGTGGGCAGCGACATGGGCGTCATGGTCCCTCCGGCGATTGCTGGCCGACGTGGTCCAACAGCAACACATCTCCCGTGCCGGGGTTGAGCAGGGGAGGGTTCACATGATGGCGGTCCAGAAGCGACCGGTGCGGGCCGCTGGCAGCTCCACCAGCCGTATCGGGACGCTCAGCACGTTTCCCGCACACGGCGCACCGAGAGCTTTCCACCGAGGCAGTGTGACGTACCTGCCGGGCGAGGGCATCCGAAATATGAGAGCACCCCTTCGGTGAGTGAGATGCTGTCAGGGGACAGTCGTCCTTTCTGTATGTACTCAACGTCGGTACGACCGGACGCGAGTCGGCCCGGAGAATTCCCACCGAACGTAGCGAGCACCTCGCGGCATGAGTGAGCGGATGCCGCTTTAGGCCGGGCCGGCCGGCCAGCGGTCCCGATTTTTGCTGATTGGCCATCATGATCATGCGGTTGCTGGGTTGCGCGCCAACCAGGCGCATGGCGGTGTCGCTACGGCTCGACCTGCGCCTTGAGCCCGTGGCGTGCAGCGAATCTGGTCCGGTAGTTGTGCACGCTGCCACAGGCACTTGAGTCGCCCCGCGGCGTCGCGCTCGCCTCCCGACAGGTAACGCCTACAGCCTTGACGGCAGGGGCGAGTCGGCGTCCGCCCCGCCAGCCATTCGCTGAGCATCGGCGTTCCCGGACTCTTCGCCGGTGGTCACTGCTTGACACGCGTCCGGCCCCCCTGCATCCTCATTCCACTAGTAACCTAGTGGAACAGGATTATGGGTGATCGACTTCCACCTCGACGCGCACTCGGGGATCGCCCCGTACCTGCAGATCGTCAGGCAGGTACGCCAAGCGCTGCTGCTGGGGCTGCTCGCCGAGGGCGACAAGCTGCCCACGGTCAAGGAGGTGGTCGCCAAGGTGGCAATCAACCCGAACACCGTGAGCAAGGCGTATCGCGAACTCGAACACCTCGGCCTGGCCGCGGCAAAGCCGGGGGTGGGCACCTTCATCACCCGATCGCTCGGCCACGCATCGCTCACCGAGCACGGCCCGCTGCAGCAGGAGCTGCGCGCCTGGATGGACAAGGCCCGCACTGCAGGCCTGACCGAGCCGGGCATCGAGGCCATGTTCCAGAACACCCTGCGCGAGACCGCGGAAGAGGAGAAATGAACGCGATACTGCAAGCCCATGCGCTGGGCAAGATATACGGCCAACGCCAGGCGCTGGCCGACTGCACCCTTGAGCTCCCGCCGGGGCACGTCGTCGGCCTGGTCGGGCCCAACGGCGCGGGCAAAACCACCCTGCTGAAGATCGCCTTCGGCATGCTCGCGCCGACCACGGGGCGGATCGAGGTGCTGGGCGAACAGCCCAACGGCGGAACCGCGCAACTGGCCCGGGTTGGGTACGTCGCCCAGAACACACCCACCTACGCGAGCCTGTCCGTCGCCGACCACCTGAAGTTCGGCGCCAGGATGAACCCGGCCTGGGACGCAAAGCTCGCACAGGCCCGCGTCGAAAAGCTCGGCCTGAACCCGAAGCAGAAGGCGGGCAAGCTCTCCGGCGGGCAGCGCGCCCAGCTCGCCCTGACCATCGCGATCGCCAAACGACCCGAACTGCTCATCCTCGACGAGCCGGTCGCCAGCCTTGACCCGCTGGCCCGTCGGGACTTCCTGCGGCACCTGATGGAGTCCGTCGCCGAGCACGACACCAGCGTCATCCTCTCCTCACACCTGGTATCCGACCTCGAACGCGTCTGTGACTACCTGGTCGTGCTGGTCTCCTCCCGCGTACAACTCGCCGGCGAAACCGATGATCTGATCGCGCAGCACCACCGGATCGTGTGCACGCGGCGCCAGGAGTCCGACCTGCCCGCGGGGCTGGAGGTCATCTCGACGCAGCACAGCGACCGGCAGTCCACGTTCGTGGTGCGAAGCAAGAGCGAACTGCCCGCCGGGGACTGGTCCGCCGAACACCTCGAACTGGAGGACCTCGTGCTGACCTACATGGAGCGACCCGTCGACCACGGCGGCGGTACCGCGATGCACCCGACGGGAGAAGCGCGATGCTCTGGATGACCTGGCGGCAGTTCCGCGCCCAGGCCCTCACCGTCCTGGTCCTTCTCGCCGCCGCCGCGATCGCCCTCCTTATCACCGGGTTACGGATGCGTCACAGCTACACCGCGGACCTGGCCGCGTGCGCCCCGCTGCACGCCTGCGACGGAGCAACCGCCGCCGCGCGGGCCTTGGGTGCCCAGATCTCCCAGCTGCAGCGAAGCTATGAGCCCATGTTCGAGCTACTGCAACTCCTTGTGGTCGCCGTGCCGGCGCTGATCGGCATCTTCTGGGGTGCGCCGCTGATCGGCCGTGAACTGGAAACCGGTATGCACCAGCTCGCCTGGGGTCAGACCGTGACCCGCACCCGATGGCTCGCGATCAAACTCACCATCGTCGGTGTCGCCGCGGTAGCCACCGCAGCGGTTTTCAGTTGGCTGCTGACCTGGTGGGCCGGGCCGCTGGACCACCTCAACGGTAACCGGTGGGCGGCGATGACCTTCGCTTCACGCGACATCGTCCCGCTCGGCTACGCCGCGTTCAGCTTCGCCCTGGGTGCCACGCTTGGACTTCTGCTGCGCCGCACCCTCCCGGCCATGGCCATCACCCTCGCCGTGTTCATCGCCATCCAGATTCTCGTGCCCACCTTCATCCGACCTCACCTGCTGCCGTCGACCACGACCACCTTTCCGATCAACCAGGCCAGCACGAGCCAGTTCCATGGCTTTTCGGGCTCGCAGACGGACTTCCACTTCGACCTGCCGACACCGCGGGGCGCGTGGCTGACATCCCAGCCGCCCGTGGAGAACTCGTCCGGCCAGGTAGTCCGCTTAGATAACTACTCCGACTGCTTCCCGGGTCAGGACGCCGGCGGGCAGGGCGACGACCCAGACTTGGGTCAGATCGGCGCCTGCCTCGCCAAGGCCAACCTCCACGAGACAGTCACCTACCATCCCGCGAGCCACTACTGGCCGCTGCAGTGGCTGGAAACCGGGATCTTCCTCGTGCTCGCCGGGGCACTGGCCGGCACCTGCTTCTGGTGGATCCGGCGCCGACAGAACTGACGGTTCGCCCGCGCGGATACTTGGAGGCTGTCGCGAGGGGCGTTGACCCACTCGAACCGAACGGCGTACGCCTCGATCCGGCTACCGGCCAGATCGAGGCCGCCGCCGATAAACGCACTCCTCGAACGCGTGCTCAGACCGCTCGAACTTCGGCGAGCCGCCTGACTGCGTACTCGTCGTCCCAGCAGACCGCGGCTTCCCATGCGGCCGACGCTTGCCCGGCGATGTCGAGCGCGCCGTCGTCGAGGCCGGCGGCGTTGCCGGGCAGCACGAGGTCGAGGTCGGGCACGTCAACGTGCGCCTCGTCCCAGTCGATCAGCGCGACCTGACTCGCGGTCATCCGGACGTTGCCAGGGTTAGGGTCGCCGTGCACGACGCCTGTCTGACGTCCAGTGAGCCGCGCCCACGCTGCTCGGCATCGAGCAACGCTCTCAGGGGGCATCGCGCCGAGGTCGATCTTCGTCCCGGTCTCGGCGTGCAGCAGGTCGGTCGACGATCGCCAGCCTGGGCGCTGCGGCCAGCCCTGCGTCAGCCGATGCAGCTCGCGGAGCGTGCCGGCCACACGACGCCAGTCGGCCTGCGTTTCGGGCGGTCCGCCATCCAGATAGGTCATCACCACCAGACCGTCGGCGAACAGTCGGCCGTCCCTTGTCGGGATCGGAACCGGCACGGTCAGACCTTTACGGTCGAGGTATTGGAGAAGCTCTGTCTCCCACGCAAGATCAGCGTCGCTCCTGGTGCCGAGACGACCGACCGCGATGCGCCCGTCGACGCGCACGCTCCACACGTCGTTGGCGACTCCGCCAGCGAGCGGTTCGATGCGAGCGACGTCGTCACCCCATTGCCCGAGCGCCTCCCACCCCACCAGTCACATCCTACCGGGGTCCGAACATCACTGTTCTCGACAGCTGCGTGTGCACCTGTAGCTGCCGCCTCATGTTTGCGTGCGAGCCGCGGCGGGTCGCGGGCCGCGCAGGTCAGTCTGGTGCCTCCGGCCGCGCACTGGTCGGTCAGCGCGTGGCCGAGGGCTTCAAGTAGTGGTCAGGATGCCGGTGCCGGCCACCATGCCGTAGGTCAATCGAGCGGCTGACGGGCGAGGGTGGATGCCTCCTTCCCCGCAAGCAGCCAACCACCGGTGTATGCGATGGCCGGTAGGCCGATCAGGATCGCGGCCAGGTGGAGCACCGGCACGTGACCGAGCCAGTGCGGCGCCTGGTGGTGCCAGGCGAGCAGCGCGAGGTAGGCGCCTGCGGTACCGATCACCGCGCCGAGTAGGGCCAGGGCACCAGCGGTCGCGGCGGTGAGCGCCCGCCGGGTACGGCGTCGTGCACCGGCCGCGGTCAGCGTGCGCAGGTCCCGGGCGGTCTCGCTGCGGATCAGTCCGACGGTCGTGGCGAGCACGCCGAGGGCCACCGCGATGCCGGCACCGGTGGCTTGGTCGGCCAGTCGCGCCGTGTCCGCGCCGATCGTTCGGGACTCGACGCTGAGCCCAGCGGCGAGGGCGATCTGCTGTGCCCGGTCGACCTGGGCCTGGGTCAGCGGGCGGGGCACCCGGACCAGCCAGCCGACCGGGATCGGCGTCAGATGCAGCGATTGCATGGCCTGGGTGGTCAGCAGGGCGGTGGGCAGCGACCTGTACGTCGGCAGCGTCGTCTGTTGGACCCGCGGGTGCCAGCCGTCGTGCCGGCCGGGGTACAGGTCGTAGCCTTCCAGGCCGGTCCGCGAGGTGAGGACGTCGGTGGTCGCGTCGATGCTCGCCGGGTCGATCCCGTAATCCCGGAGCAGTTCCGGCGTGGGCACGAACAGCGGCACCGAGTCATCGCTGCTGTACCCGGTGGCGCCGCTTTCGTTGAGCACTCTTGGCTGTCCCAGCTGTGCCGCTTCCAGGCCGCTGCCCGAGGGACCGTGCACCTGCGGTCCGTTCGGGTCCACCGCTGCCTGTAGCGGCAGCACCGACGTGGCCTGCAGGTCGGCGGCGATGGCGTCGACCTGCTTGCGGGTGTTCTCCGCCTGCCCGGATGTGAGCTCCGGTATCGGTGTGTGGAGCCCGCCGTGGGACACCCAGACGATGATCTGGTCGGGGGGCAGGTTGCCGCCGGTCGGTACCGCCGCTTTGGCCACCAACACGGCGGTGCTCAGCGCGACGGTGGAGGCGATGCCCACCGCGAGCGCGATCGCGGCCAGTGCCGCGCTCGACCGGGCCCGGTACCGCGCCAGGTCGCGCAGCGCCAGCCGCGGCGCGAGGGGGGCGAGTCGCGCCAGTCGACCCAGGGCGGCGATACCGACCGGGGCGAGCAGCAGCAGGCCGAGGGCCGTGGCCACGACGCCGCCGATGATGAACGGCGGCCTGGTCTGCTGCGCCGCGACCAGCGAGCCGACCCCGCCGAGCAGGAGGATCCCGCCGAGCGCCGCGAACCGGCGCACGGGCCGCGGCGGCACCGGGCGCGCGGACAGGGCGGCGACGACGGGTACCCGTGCCGCGGCCCGCGCCGGCCACCATGCGGCGCAGACCGCGGTCAGGATCGCCAGCAGCCCCGCGACGAGGAGCAGCAGCCAGGGCAGGTGGAGAGGGTCGATGCGGTGCCCACCGAGGGACTCCAACTGGGGGTTGAAGGCGAACCAGACACCGAGGCCGGCCGCAGCGCCCGCGAGCGCGCCGACCGCGCCGATCACGGCCCCGTTGGCCACCAGGACCAGCCGGATGTGGCGATGGCTGGCGCCGATCGCGGCGAGCATGCCCAGCGCCCGCAGCCGGCGCTGGGCCATCACGGTGAACCCGGCCACCGCGAGCAGGCCGGCGAACATCAGTCCGATCGTCGCCAGCATGAGCACCCCGATGCTGGAATTGCCCTCCGACTCCACGGCGCGGGCCTCGATCGATGCCCCGTTCGGTTTGGCCTTCCGCTCGAACTCAACAGGAGTCGCCTGGATCAGGACGGCGACGTGGTCGTCGGGGGCGGCGGGCGCGGCCTGGCCCGGCGCCACGAGGGCGAAATGGTCGAGCAGGTTCAGCGGGTTCTCGACCAGGCCGACCATGGTCCGGTGCCGGCCGTCCTGGTCCCAGGTGCCGCCGAGGCGCAGGTTGAAGATCTTCGCCACCCGATCGGTGACGGCGATCTCGTCCGGGCCCTGCGGATACCGGCCGGCGTTCAGCCGCAGCATCGACCGGCCGTACGGGCCTTGCGGGTCCTGCGCCCGCAGGTCGACCGGGTTCGTCGAGCCGGGCACCGGGATGTTCCGGTGCTCGATCACCTCGACGGTGCCGAAGGCGGTGCGCAGCGCGGCGATGTCGGCGTCCAGTTTCGCGTCCCTGCTGTCGAGGGTCACCAGGTAGTCGGCGGTGCCGAAGAGCGACGCCTGCGATGGCGGGTTGGCCGCGATGCCCAGTCCGACCGTGGTCGCCGCGACCGCGACCAGCAGCAGCGCCAGCACCAGCGACTGCTGGCGCCATTCTCGGCGGAACAGCCGCCACGCCCAGCGCACCACGGCCCTCCGGGCCGCCATCCCGCCATGGCCGGTACCGAGGACCAGCGGCGGATCCTGAACGGAGATGCTCATCGCGCCGGCTCGCCGGTGAACAGGGAGTCCGGCCCCGGGCGGGCGGCGGTGCGGTCAACGATGCGGCCGTCGCGGATGAACACCACTCGGTCTGCCCACGAGGCGAGCTGGGCGTCGTGGGTCACCACCACCGCGGCCAGGCCCCGCTTGCAGGCGGCCAGCATCAGCCGCATCACCGCCTCGCCGTTGGTGGAGTCAAGGGCGCCGGTGGGCTCGTCGGCGAGGAGCAGCCGGCGGTCGCCGACGACGGACCGGGCGATCGCGACCCGCTGCCGCTCGCCGCCCGAAAGCTGGTCGGGGAACCGGGACGCCCGTTCGGCGAGGCCCAGTTCCTCCAGCGCCCGCAACCCGGCGGCGCGCGCCTTGCCGGCCGGCATGCCGTCCAGTTCCAACGGCATCGCCACGTTCTCGGCCGCGGTCAGCCCGGGCAGCAGGTTGAAGTCCTGGAACACGTAGCCGATGGCACGCCGACGCAGCCGGGCCCGATCGTCGCGCGACATCGAGGACAGTGGTTGGCCGGCCACCAACACCTCGCCGGCGGTCGGCGACTCCAACGCGCCAGAGATGGTCAGCAGCGTGCTCTTGCCCGAGCCGCTGGGCCCCATCACCGCCACCATCTTTCCGGCCTCGACCGACAGGTCCACCTCGCGCAGGGCGTGCACCTCGTCCGCGCCATCCAGATAGGTCTTCGAAACCCCGCGCAGCTCCAGCACGCTCATCGACGTGCCCCCGCCCGGCGCCGGATCTGCGGCGTGCCCGGCGTTTTGGCGGGCGCTGGCGGCTCCAGCGCGGCGCGTTTGAGCCGCCCGTCGGCGGTGTCCAGCCACTGCACGACCGAGTCCAGCCGGTAGAGTTCCGCGTCGACCACCAGCGCCAGACTGAGGTCGAGGTCGGCCTCCTCCTCCTTGAGTCGGGTCCACTGCTGCATCAGCTCCACCAGGTAGCGCCGGTGTGCCTGGATCACCTCGTGCACATCGACGCCGGGTAGGCGTACCGCGACCAGGATCTTGATGACCAGCTCGTCGCGGGGCGGCGACGCCAGGTCCGGCGGCGTGCGCAGCCAGCCGGCCAGTTCCTCGGCACCGTCGGTGGTGATCCGGAACCCCTTCTGCGGACCGGGTTCGGCGTCGTCATCGGACTCCACCAGGCCGTCGCGCTCCAGCCGCTGGAGTGTCGTGTAGACCTGGCCGACGTTGAGCGGCCACACCTCACCGGTCCGCGCCTCGAATTCCTCACGCAGCTGAAGGCCGTACTTCGGACCCTCGCTGAGCAGCGCCAACAGCGCATGCCGGATGCTCATGACTCGACCACACTCGATATCATGCCGAGTATGATACCCCGTATAGTGCCTCTGTCGAGGCAGGACGAGAATGCTGGCAGTATCCGCCCCACCGGTGGGACCGCCCGCAAGCAAGCACGTGCGAACATCGGCAGATCCGGCAGTTGACGACGGCGACCTATGAACGTGTCTGTAGCGGAACGTAGCCGCCAGAGACCAGATCAGACCTCGGTCAGACGCCGGCGGAGGTGAGCAGCCGGGGCAGGTCGGGGCCCCGGGGCGCCAGGCACCGCATCCGCGGATCCGGGTCGGTTGCGTGCCGCGGAGTGCCGGAAGCAGGTGTACGTCGAGGACACGTACGGCAGCGGGTCGGCGGTGACCCAGTCCAGCCGCAGGTAGCGCAGCTCGGCGACGGCCATGTGGTCCTCGAGCGCGCGACTTTGCGTGCGGGTGAGCGGTCGGGGCGGAATCGGGGTAGCCGGAAGCGCCTCGATCCGCAACGCTGTTGTTGTGACCGCTTCCGTCCACTGACAGTCCCACGGCGCCCGTGCCGCCGCCGAGTTTGGAGTTCCGGCAGTGCTTTTCGATGTCACCCGCAGCGAACTCGTCGACATCTTCGGCGAGGACCGGCTCGTGACCCTGCCCGCCACCGCCTTCCCGCCCGCCGCCGCGGACACCGAGGGCGCCCGCCTCCTGCAGACCGTCGGTGTCCCCGCCGGGACGCTCTGGCTGCGTGTGCCCGACGAGGACTCCGGGCGGCTGCCCCTCGTCCAAGACATCGTGTACGTCGAGGACTTCGAGGACTCCTCGGAGGACGCGGGCGAATGGCCCGTCATCGGCTGGCTGCTCAACGCCCACCTCGCCCTCGACCCGGGATCCGGCAAGGTGCACGCCTTCGACGCCGACGAGGAGACCGTGCAGGCACTCCACACGGACGTCTCCTCCCTCGTTCAGGTCACCTTCCGGTTCCAGCGCCTGCTCGACGAGTTCACCTTCAGCGGCGACGACGGCGACGAGGAAGCCGACTTCGAGCGCCTGGAGCGCGAGGTCGAGCGTATCCGCCAGGAGACGAGCAGCATTGACCCGCTGCCCTTGCAGGACGACGAGACCGTCTGGTCGGTGGTCGGCGAGGAGATCGCCGCGGGCCAACGCTTCAAGGCCAACCGCCCGGGAGCCCGCTCGCTCTACGGGTGATCGCCGGCCGATGTCGCCCACCACGCGGCCTGCGCGGTGCGTGGGTTGCCTTCCCGCGAACCGGTCTCCTCATCGACCTGCCCGACCACCGATCAGTGCCGTGGTGGCCGGGACAAGACATCGGTGTTACCGCACGGCCACTAGGTGACGGTACGTGGCGCGCCGGCGCCGCTCTGGTTGGCGCTGCGATCGACGGCCGTGACGCAGTACGTGTACCGATGACCGGCTGTGGCCGTGGCGTCTGTCCAGCGCTGCACGTCGTCCGCCGTGGCGTGCAGCGTAACGAGCAACTGGGCGTCGCCGTCCGGGCCGTCCAGGCGGTAGACGGCGTAACCGGTCGGTGGCGGACCGGCGGACGGGCGCCACTCCAGCGTCACTGCGCCCTTGCCGTTTCGCCCCGCCGCGGTGAACGCCGGTGCACCCGGCGGTGCCGCCTTGAGCCGCGTCGCCGTCGGTACGAGTGCCGGCGCGGCGTAGTGTGTCGCGCGGTAGCGGCTCACCGATCCCAACCGGTCGGCGCGCACGTGCCTGGCGCTGAAGTGGATACTACCGTCGACCTTGAAACGCGCATTGAGCGCAAGTTGGCGGTCGAGCTGCGCCGGGTTGCTCCACGCCCCCGACTCGCCGACGCGGTAGTCGGCCTGCCCGATGTACAGCTGGACGCCCGTACCCTCGACGGTCTTCGCCCACCACGGCAGCAGCTTGGCGTAGTCGGCTTTCTTGAATCCGATGTGCCAGTAAAGCTGCGGCACGACGTAGTCCAACCACTTCTTCCGTACCCATTTACGGGTGTCGGCGTAGATGGCGTCGTAGCTTTGCAGGCCGCTCGTGGCCGACCCTGCAGGGTCGGTCGCCTGGTTGCGCCAGATGCCGAACGGGCTGATGCCGAAGCGTACCCACGGCTTGAGCGCTTTCGTGCGTTCGGACATCTCCCGCACGAACGTGTCGACGTTGTCCCGGCGCCACTGGGCCTTGTTGACACCCTTGCCGTATCGGGCGTAGGAGGCTCCGTCGGGAAAGTCACCGCCTGCTGGGTACGGGTAGAAGAAGTCGTCGAAGTGCACTCCGTCGACGTCGTACTGCTCCACCGCCTCGAGAATCGAGTCCTCGACGAATCGGCGGGCCTCGGGGATTCCCGGGTCGTAGTAGAACCGTGCGTTCTTCGCGTTCGAGGGATGGGCGACCACCCAGTCCTGATGCGTCCGAACCGGATGGTTGGGAGCGAGGTTCGTGAAGTCGGCGGGCCCGCCGACTGCCGCACGGTACGGGTTGAACCAGGCGTGGAACTCGAGGTTGCGGGCGTGGGTCTCGGCAATCATCCAGGCCATCGGATTCCAGCCCGGATCGCCGCCGTTTCGGCCGGTCAGCCACTCGGACCACGGCACGTACCTCGACGGCCAAAACGCGTCGCCGCTCGGCCGCACGTGCACGAACACCGCGTTGAATCGCTGCCGCTGCGCGAGGTCGAGCCACGAGAGGTACTCGGCCTTGGCTTTCTCGACGGGCAAGCCCGGGCGGCTCGGCCAGTCGGCGTTGCTGATGGTCGTGAGCCACATGCCGCGAAGTTGCCGTTGTGCGATGAGCGGGCGCCCGCCGCAGGTCGGGGAACCAGGTATCGCCGACCCGGCCTTAGCCATCCCTTTATCGGGCCCGAACCCGCCGATCGAGCCGAAGCGCAGCAGCGCGACACCGGCCGGCACGGTTACCGCCACCAGCAGGACGACGAGCCAGGATATGAGCCGACGATTCACGCGGGCGACGCTAGGCCGACCGCGTGGAACGGGTCAATTCACCTAAGGAACGCCTAAAGGTCGCTCATGAACGGCCTGCTCCTGGCCCGTCGCCGACCGCCTGATACGTCGCGAACAGGCGACATCGATGCCGGCCTGGCGCGAGGGGCCCTCGCTCACGACGCGGACGCTACCTCCGGTCGCTCGGCCAGCGGCCTTAAGCCACACGCGGCGGCGAAGCCGTCGGACTCGATGCCGAGCGCCACGTTGCCACGCGTGCTCATGTTCGCGAATGCGATCACCGAGGTGAGCTCGACCACGGCGGGAGGTCCCAGCTCGGCGTGCAGCCGGTCCACCAGCTCGTCGGTCACGGTCGGGGGTGTCTGGCTCATCGCCTCGGCGTACTCTAGGACGTCCCGCTCCAGCGGAGTGAAGACCTCCGCCTCCCGCCACCGCGGGATCTCGCGCGCCTTCTCCACGTCGAGCCCCTTGTTGCGGATCTCGAAGTAGTTGAAGTCCAGGCACCACGTGCAGCCGATTAGCGACGCGACCGCCATGTGGGCGAACGACTTCAGATTCTCGTCGCAGGCGTCCCACTTCTGTAGCTTGCTGCCGAGGCCGAAGGTGGCGAACAGCACCTTGGGGTTGTGCCAGTAGATGCCCACCGCCGTCGGCACCTTGCCGAGTTTCTTCCCGACCATCCGCTTGATCAGTGCTCCCTTGATGCCGGTGATCTCGGCCGGGGGGATGCGAGTCGTGTGCTCCATGTCTCCTCCTGTATCGGTGGCTGTGCCGACGGTTGGTAGGTCGTTACCCATGGAGACACTGGCCGGGCCGCGGTTGTGACATCGAGCGGGTGATCGTGGTGTCAGGAGCGAGCGAGGGCGTCGGTGAGCGCGAATATCGCGGCGGCAACCAGTGTCGTGCCCACCCCGATCCCGTTGACGGCGCTGACCGGGAGTGAACGTCGACGGGCAACGGGCACGGCGGCAACTGCCACGACGATGACGACCGCGGCCACCGGGTAGAGCAGCGGAGACCGAAGCAGCGGCGCGAGCGGGATGAAGTGCAACCCCACCACCAGAGCGATCCAGACCGGAACGAGTTCGCGACGGCCGCGCCGGATCAGCACGCCCGCACCGATGCCGGCCAGGCCGAACTCGATGCCGACGATGATGCCGAACAGCTGAGAGGTGTCTCGGTCGAACACCGTGCCGGTGTTCCAGATGCTCCAGGAGAGCAGGCCGGCCGCGACCAGGATCAGCGCTGCCAGCGCGGACCCGGTGAGCAGCCACTTCTTCCAGGGCTTCGGTGGGTGCTCCTGCGCCCAGCCGAACCACCCCATCGCGAAGAAGCCAAAGATGGCGGCCGTCATGGCTGCGTCGCGGGCGAACTCTGACGTCATGGCGTCCTCCGGGGCGGCTCCGGGTGATCTTGGCCGACTGTACCCGGGAGGACTGCCACTACCGTTGACGCGACTGCCCACGGCCGGCCGAGATCCAGGTAAGGGGTGGCCCAGTCCGGGAGGTGTGAGATCCATCGCCCGTGGGAAGGCCCGGGCGAGCCTGGACGTTGTCCGGCACATGCCGGAGACGGATGTGGTGGTTATCGGCGCCGGACAGGCGGGGCTGTCCAGCGGGTACCACCTGCGCTCCTCCGGTCTTGACTTCGCCGTCCTGGACGCCAACCCGGCACCCGGCGGGGCCTGGCAGCACCGGTGGCCGACGCTGCACATGGCAACCGTGCACGGGATCTTCGACCTGCCCGGCATGCGCTTCACGCCTCCGCCGCCGGATGAACCAGCCGCCGACGCGGTGCCGGCGTATTTCGCCGCCTTTGAGAGAGAATTCGGCATCGACGTGCAGCGGCCAGTCGCGGTCTCGGCCGTCCGGAACGCTCGTGGCGGACGACTCCTCGTCGAATCGGTCAACAGCACCTGGACCACCCGGGCACTGATCAACGCCACTGGAACGTGGACCAGGCCATTCGTGCCGTACTACCCGGGGCAGGAAACGTTTCACGGGCGGCAGCTGCACACCGCCCAATACCGGGGGCCGGCGGAATTCGCCGGGAAGCGGGTGGTTGTCGTCGGGGGCGGAACGTCGGCCGTGCAGCTCCTGGTCGAGATCGCCGATATCGCGGCGACGACGACCTGGGTCACCCGCCGGCCGCCGGTGTTCCGGGACGGGCCGTTCACGCCGGACTACGGACGCGAGGTGGTCGCCAAGGTGGAAGCACGGGTACGGGCCGGCCTGCCCCCGGGAAGCATCGCCAGCGCGACCGAGCTGTCGTGGACACCGCAGCTGCTCGAAGCCCGGGAACGCGGTGTCCTCCTACGCCGGCCGATGTTCGACCGGATCGTCCCCGACGGCGTCCAGTGGCGCGACGGCGCGGCACAGGAGGTGGACGTCATTCTCTGGTGCACGGGTTTCCGGCCGGCGCTCGACCACCTGGCCCCGCTGCGGCTGCGGGGGCCCCGCGGCGGCATCGTCGTGGACGGCACCCGGGTGGTCGCCGACCCCCGGATCCACCTGGTCGGCTATGGGCCATCCGCGAGCACAGTCGGCGCGAACCGCGCCGGGCGGGCAGCGGTACGCGAGCTGCGCGCGCTTCTGGCGGCGCCCGCGCCGATCTGACCGCTCGGCGACGGTGGATCCGTCAAGGGCAGGGGGAGTGGGCGCAGCAGTCGCACGGATTGTGATCGGGATGGCCGCGGATCGGCCGTTGCTTCGCCGGCCGGTTCCGGGCATGCGCCGGGTCCCTGCCCGCCGTCCGGCGTCAGGTTTCCTGTCGTAGGGCGAGGGCTGGGCACATGGCGATTGCTTTGCGGGCGGTGCTGTTGAGCCATGGTGGGACGGGGGTGTTGGGTAGGGACGGGTATCCGTTCGCGTCGAGGGTGATCAGTTCGGGCGCGAGTTGGGCGCAGAGTCCGTGTCCGTCGCACCGGGACCAGTCGACAAGGAGCCGGCCGGCTGTGGTTTCCTCGGTTTCGGGTAGTGGTAGTACGCCGCGTACGGGTGTGTCGCAGCCGCCGCGGGCGAGGTGTGCCGCGATGTCTTCGGTGAACGCGTCGATCGCGGACAGCGCGAAGCGGGCGGTGCCGTCGGGGTGGCTGCATGCGCCGCGGCCGCGGACGCCACCGGCTGCGGTGCGGATGCGTTCCAGCGCGGCGCTGCCGCCGCTGCCGTCGCTGAGTGTGCTCATCGCGCGGGCCAGGTCGGGTAGGCCCAGTTGGCAGGGTCCGCATTGGCCGGCGGACTGACCGGCGAGGTAGCGC